>NZ_CP029190.1:4853440-5521411 GCF_008642295.1 Streptomyces venezuelae
GCGGGTCCGCCGGGTCCGCCGGGTCCTTCGGGCTTGGCGGGCTCGGCCGCTCCAGCGTGCCCGGCCGGTCCGGCCGGTCGTGTCGGAGCGTCCGGTCTCGTCGGACCTGCGGATTCCGCCGGTCACGCCGGTCACGCCGGTCGTGGCGGTCCGGCCGATCGTGTCGGACCGTCCGGTCTCGTCGGACCTGCGGACTCCGCCGGTCACGCCGGTGGTGCCGGTCCATCCGGTCTGCCCGGCCTGCCGGGCCTGCCCGGCCTGCCCGGCCTGCCCGGCCTGCCGGGCCTGCCCGGGCAGCCCGGGAAGTCCGGCGGCCGGGTGCATTCCGCGTCCGTGCGGGGCGGGGGCCGGCCGCGCGGCGCCGCCGGGGCGGCCGGGACCGCAGGGCAGGCCGCTGCCGGCCCGCCGCCGGCCCGTCGGCCCTCGGAGGCCGGACCATGAGGCGGGCCCTCGCATGGGCCGTGCGCCTGGCTGCCGGGGTGCTGACCGCCTTCGCGCTCGGCCACACCCTGTGGAACGGCGTCGTGGAACCCGGTATCGCCCTCGCCTTCGGCGTACTGATCACCCTCGGCGAGCTGGCCCGCCGGGACACCCTGGACGGGCCCGGACCCGGAGCCGGAGCCGGACCCGGGTCGGGACCCGTCCGGGCCGACGACCGGCAGCCCGCGCCGCTCGGTTCCGCCGGCGCCCTCGGGTACGCGCTGCTCGGCCAGAACGCCGGGAACCCCACCCACCACGGGGTGCTCCAGGTCGTGGCCGTGGTGGTCGCCGCCGCCCTGCTGGGGACCGTCCCGCACATCGCCCGCGGGCGCGGACCCGCCCTGGACCACGTGGTCCGCCGGGTCCTCGCCGTCGCCTTCGCCGCCGCCTGCTTCCAGCCGCTCTACAACTCCGGACGGCTGGACGAGCTGCTGGGCCAGGGCCCGGCCCTGGTGCCGTTCCTGCTCTGCCTGCTCGGCCTGACCGCGCTCTGCGACGCGATGCTGGCCGCCGCACTGGCCGGTGCCCGGACCGGCCGGCCGTACGCGCCGCTGCTCCGCGACGAGCTGCGCGCCCTGCTCGGCATCGGCTCGGCGATCTGCGCCACCGGAGTGGTGATCGCCCTCGGCGCGGCCGTGGCGGGCCTGTGGGCGCTGCCCGTGTTCAGCGTGCCACTGCTGCTCACCCAGCTGTCCTTCCGGCGGATCTCGGCGATCCGCACCACCTGCCGGCAGACCATCACCTCGCTGGCCCGCGCCACCGAGATCGCGGGCTGCACCCGGCCCGGCCACGCCCGCCGGGTCGCCGCCCTGAGCTGCGCCGTCGGCCGGGAGATGGGCCTGTCGGAGCGCGAGCTGACCGTCCTGGAGTACGCCGCCCTGATGCACGACATCGGCCAGCTCTCCCTGGTCGACCCGGTGCCGGCCGGGGCCACCGCCGCGCTGCCCGCCGCCGAGGCCCGCCGGATCGCCGGGCTGGGCGGGGAGGTGGTCCGGCAGACCGGGGTGCCCGCCGAGGTGGCCGTGGTCGTGGAGCGGCAGGCCGAGCCCTACCGGGAGCAGCCCGTGGCCGCCCGGATCGTCCGGGTGGCCAATGCGTACGACGACCTGGCCGGCGGCGCCCGGCACCCCGGCGGCTCCCTGGAGGCGCTGGAACAGCTGCGGCTCGGCACCGGCCGCGAGTACCAGCCGGAGGTGGTCGAATGCCTGGCGCGGATTCTCCGACGTGATGGAATCACTGCTGTTCGGCCGGGGTAACCCATGGGTAATGAGCGGTCGTCCGAGTGGGCATGGTTGGATGCGAAGTGGAGAGTGTCCGCAAGGCTGCATCGTTGTCCCCCAGCTACCGCTGGGAGGTGCCCCCAGGCAGGCGGGAATCGTGAGGATCTTCGGGAAGGTACGGCACAGGCCCTCCGCCTCTTGGCGGCAGGCCACCGACCGCGCGTTCACGCTGATCGGCGACGGCCGGTACGAGGACGCCGGGGCCCTGCTGACCAGAGCCGCGGACCTGGAGCCCTGGCTGTCCGAGTCCTGGTTCAACCTGGCCCTCCTGCACAAGTTCCGGCACGACTGGGAGCAGGCGCGGGCCGCCGGGCTGCGCGCCGTCGCCCTGCTCGACCGGGAGACCGGCGCTCCCGACTGGTGGAACGTGGGCATCGCCGCGACCGCCCTGCAGGACTGGCCGCTGGCCCGCCGTGCCTGGCAGGCATACGGACTGAAGGTGCCCGGCGACCCGCACGCCGCGGGCGGCTCGGCCGAGCCGGTGGGCATGGAGCTCGGCAGCGCGGCCGTCCGGCTGTCCCCGGAGGGCGAGGCCGAGGTGGTCTGGGGCCGCCGGCTGGACCCGGCCCGGATGGAGGTCCTGTCGATTCCGCTGCCCTCCTCGGGGCGGCGCTGGGGCGAGGTCGTGCTGCACGACGGGGTCCCGCACGGCGAGCGCATCACCGCGGCCGGCCCCGCGTACCCCGTCTTCGACGAGATCGAGCTGTGGGCGCCGTCCCCGGTACCGACCTGGGTGGTGCTGCTGGAGGCCGCCACGGAGGCCGACCGGGACGCGCTGGAGCAGCTGGCCTCGGACGCCGGTTTCGCCGCCGAGGACTGGTCCTCCTCCGTGCGGCTGCTGTGCCGTACCTGCTCGGAGAGCGCCATGCCCAGCGACGAGGGCGACGGCGAGCACCTGGACCCGCACGACCACAGCGAACCGGGCCACCCCGGCCCGCTGGGCCACCGTACGGCCGGCTCCGGCTCGCTCTGGGTGCCCGAACGCGAATGCGGCATCGCGGCCCCGGCCGGGCTGGTGCGCGGGCTGCTGGACGGCTGGGTGGCGGACAGCCCGGACAGCCGTGAGTGGCGGGATCTCGAAGAGGTCTGCTGAGGGTGGGCCGTAGGCTGTACGCGCACACCACAGACCTGAGGGAAGGCGTACGGCGGAGATGGCGCAGCAGGAGAACGAGGTTGTCACGGTGGACGACGAGGGTTACGTCGTGGACACCGAGGACTGCGAGGCGCGCGAACTCGCCTACCGCGAGCGCGGCACCGCCCGCCCCATCACGGTGGTCGGCAACCCGGTCCTGCACCACGAATGCAAGGACGTCACCGAGTTCGGCCCGGAGCTCGCCCAGCTGATCGACGACATGTTCGCCAGCCAGAAGGCCGCCGAGGGCGTGGGCCTGGCCGCGAACCAGATCGGCGTGGACCAGAAGGTCTTCGTGTACCACTGCCCGGATGACGAGGGCGTCTACCACACCGGTGTGGTGGTCAACCCGCGCCTGGTGGAGCTGCCGGCCGCCGCGCGGGTGCTGGACGACTCCAACGAGGGCTGCCTGTCGGTCCCCACCGCGTACGCCTCGCTGGCCCGCCCGGACTTCGCCGAGGTGCACGGCCAGGACGCCCAGGGCAACCCGATCAAGGTCCGTGGCACCGGCTACTTCGCCCGCTGCCTCCAGCACGAGACCGACCACCTGTACGGCTACCTGTACATCGACCGGCTCTCCAAGCGCGACCGCAAGGACGCGCTGCGCCAGATGGCGGAGAACACCCCGCGCTACGCGACCGTGCCGAACGAGTAAGCGCCCTGCGCCCGCGGTGGACACCGTTCCACCGCCGGGCCAGCATGGAATTGACGCACGCCGCGAACTTTCCCACCGGGGGGACGCGGAAGGAACGGTCATGAAGCGTTGCATGCGTGCGGCCGTCATGATGCCCGTGGTCGCGGGACTGGCTTTGGCGTACGCGCCGGGGGCGGCGGCGGACGAGAACGTGTCGATCACTTCGGTGGAGGCCGTGGGCGAGCTGATCCCCGGAAAGGCCGCCAAGATCAACGTGGTCGTGATGAACCACAAGGCTCCGACCGCCCAGCGGTCCTGCGTCAGCGTGGGGGGTGAAGCGTTCGGCGACGGCGGGCTCACCAGCTGCTTCGACCTCGGCCCTCCGGGAACCTCGGTCACCCACGTTTCCACCCCGTTCGTCGGCAAGACCGCCAAGCCGGGCCCCACCACGCTCAACGTGTCCCTCCAGCCGCGCACCATCCAAGGCATCGGGAAGGACACCAAGACGGCCCCCGCCACCGTGGGGGCCGCGCCACCCGCCTGCAACCCGCTCGAGATAAACAAGGAAGCCTTCCGCGTGGGCCACGAGGAGGGCCTCAAGGACGGCCGCGAGGACGGCTTCGCCGACTCGTACCGGCAGAGTTACGACGACGCGTTCAAGACGAAGAAGGGCCTCACGGCGGAGCAGTGCACGGAGCTCATCATCGCCGCCCACCGGGACGGTTACGGGAAGGGCTACGAAGCCGGCTTCAAGGAGGGCCAGGCCAAGGGCGGCAAGGTCGGCGAGAAGGAGGGCAAGGAAGACCGCCGGAAGGGCAACGTCTCGCGGAACGTCACCGTCTTCAAGCTGACCGTGACACCTGCACCGAAGTCCGGTGAGGTCGACTGCGCCCAGGGCGTCACCTTCACCGCGACGCTGGTCGGACGCGGCACCGGTACCGTCCAGTTCCACTGGGAGCGCACCTCCGGGAAGGTTCCGGGCTCGATCGAGTTCACCGACGCGGACGCCCTCCAGGCCAAGAACGTGACCGACCAGGCGGCCGTACCGGCCGGAGCGGCCTCGGCCACCATCACCCAGAAGATGGTGATCGACAACGGCCCCTCGAAGGGCAAGTCGGCAACCGCGACCGCGAACGTCACCTGCAAGAAGTAGCACCGGCAGGGGAGGATGACGCGGAGGCTTGGTCATGAGGAATTCCGCTCGGACAAGGATCGCCCGTGGGGCGGTCGCCCTGCCCCTGGCCGTCGGTATGGCCCTGGCGTACGCGCCCGGGGCGGTGGCGGACGAGAACGTGGCGATCGCTGGGGTGGAGATCATCGACCCCACCGGGCAGCCCCTGGGGACCGCCAAACCGGGCTTCAACGTCGTCGTCCGGACGACCCTGGTGAACCACCAGCTGCCGGAGAAGCATCTCAGCTGCATCGAGATCTCGTCCCCGGGCCTGTTCTTCGGCAAACCCAAGACCTGCATCCCCCTGAACAAGGTCGCCTACCCGACGAAGAACGAGACTCTTGTGCAGGTCAAGGAGGGCGCCGCCAACGGCCCGCACACGATCACCGTCAACCTCACCCCCGGCAAGCCCGACGGGGTCGGCACGGACACCAAAACCGCCACACTGACCGTCACGGACGGGGCTGCCGTGCCCCCGGGAAACCCGCCGCCCGTGCCGCCGGGGACCACCGAGTGCGATCCCGTGACGATCGAGGCGCAGGGCTATCGGAACGGCCGTACCAAGGGCCTGGAGGACGGCCGGAAGGACGGCTTCGCCGATGCGTACAAGCAGAGCTACGACGACGCGTCCAAGTCGAGGCAGGGGCTGACCGCGGACGAGTGCAAGGCACTGGAGGGCAAGGGGTACACGGCCGGATACACCAAGGGGTACGAGACCGGCTTCGAGGAAGGCAAGGCGAAGGGCGGCAAGGCCGGCCAGAAGGAGGGCAAGGAGGACCGGCGGAAGGGCACCTCGCAGAACGTGGCGATCACCAATATGGTGCTGAATGCCGAAGGCGTCGTCGGCGGCGAACTCGACTGCGCCCAGGGCCTGAAGGTCACCGCCAGGCTCACGGGCAGCGCGGCGGGTACGGTGCGGTACCACTGGGAGGGCCAGAAGGCCTCCGGCACGGTCACGTTCGCGGCACCGCAGGAAGCCCAGCAGGTGACGCACACCGTGGTCGTTCCCAATCCTCCCCCCGGCCCGGTCACCGCGGCGATCGTGATCGACAGCGGCCCGTCGAAGGGCCAGTCGAAGAGCCTGGACGTCCCGGTCACCTGCAAGAAGTAGCCCTCGCAGCGGACTTCACGCCACCGCCTGCGGCCCCCGGAAGGTGCGCCGGAAGGAATTCGGGGTGGTGCCCAGGGTGCGCAGGAAGTGGTGGCGCAGGGCGGCGGCGTTGCCGAAGCCGCAGCGGCCCGCGATCGTGTCCACCGTCTCGTCGGAGGACTCCAGCAACTCCTGCGCCAGCAGCACCCGCTGGCGCAGCAGCCACTGGTACGGGGTGGTGCCGGTCTCGGCGAGGAAGCGGCGGGCAAAGGTACGCGGGGACATGTGCGCCCGCTCCGCCAGCTGCTCCACGGTGATCTCCTCGGCCAGGTGGCGGGCCATCCAGGCGATCACCTCTCCGACCGTGTCGCAGGCCGTGCGCGGCAGCGGGCGCCGGATGTACTGGGCCTGGCCGCCGTCCCGGTGCGGCGGGACCACCATGCGGCGGGCGATGGTGTTGGCCACCTCGGCGCCGTGCTCCTGCCGGACCACGTGCAGGCAGGCGTCGATCCCCGACGCGGTGCCGGCCGCCGTGACGACCCGGCCCTCGTCGACGTACAGCACCTCGGGGTCGACCAGGGCGCGCGGGTACCGGTGCATCAGGGCCGGCGCGTGCATCCAGTGGGTGGTGCAGCGCCGGCCGTCGAGCAGACCGGCCGCGCCGAGTACGAAGGCCCCGCTGCACACGCTCAGTACCCGGGCGCCCCGGTCCACGGCCTGGCGCAGGGCCTCCAGCAGCGGCTCCGGGTAGTCCCGTACGGGGGCCTGACGGTCGGCCGGCAGACAGATCAGATCGGCCTCGGCCAGCCGCTCCAGCCCGTGCTCGGGAGTGAGCGTCAGCCCGGTGTCCGCCAGGGTCAGCGGCCCCTCCTCGCCGGCGCACACGGCGAAGTCGTACACCGGCAGTCCGGCGCTGCTCCGGTCGATCCCGAACACCTCGCAGAAGATGCCGAACTCGAAGGGGGCGACGCCGTTCATCAGCACCACGGCCACGTTCTTCAACATGATCCCAGTGTGGCAGTAATTCGCTCTTCCATGACAGTCCTGCCACTGTCCGCCGGGAGTTGTACGGCCGAGAGTGGAGTCATGAACACGCTCCTGAACTACCTGACCGTCCTGACCGTCGCCACCCTGCTCGCCGGCCCCGCCCTCCACGGAATCCTGCACGAACGCCGCATCGACCGGCAGTTGCGCGCCCCTACGGCCCGACCGAAGCGCGGGGTTCCGTACGGGGGCGCGGCGCCCTCCGGGCCCGGGCGGGGACGGTCTCCCAGCCCGCGCCCGCTGCCCGCCCCGCCGACCGGCCGTGGAACAGCAGCGCCAGAGCCCCGGCGAAGGCCGCCGCGGACAGCCCGGCCAGCAGCCATGAGCGGCCGTGGCCGGACGGAGTGAGCAGCACCGGCAGCAGCAGCACCCAGGCCGCGAACACCCCCGCCAGCCAGGGCAGATGGGAGCGCAGCCGGACCTCGGCGCGCGGCCTCAGCAGCCGCACCCGGTGCTCCGTCGCCACCCTGGCCACCCGCCCCCGCAGGACCCGCCGGAAGGTGCTCGGGTCCAGCAGCAGCCACACCGCGTCGCCCGTATCGGTGGCGAAGCACACCGGCTGCGGGCCGGAGAGCTTCCCGTGATGGGCCCGGCCGCACAACCAGCCGGGCCGGCCGGTGAGTTCGGCAGCCACCGCGGCCAGGTCGTGGTCCACCGGACCGGGCTCCCCGCCCGCCTTGAACTCGACGCCGTCGGCCGTGGTGAACGCCAGCCAGGTCCGGCCCGTGCGGCCGGTGGCCGGCTGGACGGTCCGCCGGGCGACGCGCACCTCCGCCCGGACCCCCCACACCTGCCTGCCCGGGGTCCGGGCATCGGCGCGCAGCGCCCGGACCCCGGCAGGCGGCCGGAGCACCACCAGGGCCAGGACGGCGGTGCCCAGCAGCCCGATCACCGGCAGGAAGAACAGCAGCTCCGAGCCGGGGAAGAAGCGCGGCGCCCAGCCGGCCGGGGCATCGGCGGCATAGCGGGCGAGGACACCCGCCTCGTCCACGTAGCCGCCGAGCCCGGGGGAGCCGGGGACGTGCAGCACCTGCACCCGGCCGCCGACCGCGGGGCGGCCGTCCACCACCGCACCCGTCACCCGCACCGACTCGTGGCCGCTCACCGCGAGTCCGGGCACCCGTACGGTCAGGTCGGTCCGCGGGTTCCGGCGGTGCACCGCCTCGATCCGGGCCTCGTCCACGATGGCGCCGGCCTCCCGCAGTACGGCGATCCGCCGCGCCTCGGCACCATCGGGCCGCAGCCCCAGATCGACCAGCAGCATCGGCAGGAAGAGCACGCAGCACACCAGCCCCGCCACCCGGAGCCGGCCGGCCGCCCGCCAGGGCATCCGGGCCGGCGGACCCGGCGGCGGCTCCGCGGGAACGGCCCGCGGCGGCCGGACCGGCCGGACGGCGGCCCCCACCCAGCCGGCCGCGCACAGCACCGCCGCCGACCCGAGCACCGCGAGCCACGGACCGGGCAGCGGCGGCCCCGCCCGGAACAGCACCCGCCACAGCGCCACCCCCGCACACAGCAGTGCGCCCCCGCCCAAGGTCCTGGTCAGCCAGGTACTTCTTCCCATGGGCGGGGACGCTAGCAAGAGCGGTTCGGACCTAGAAGTCCTCGTCCAGGTCGACCGTGCCCTCCACCGCGACCTGGTAGGCCGAGGGCCGGCGCTCGAAGAAGTTCGTCAGCTCCTGCACGCCCTGGAGCTCCATGAAGGAGAACGGGTTCTGGGAGCCGTACACCGGGGCGAAGCCCAGCCGGACCAGGCGCTGGTCGGCCACGCACTCCAGGTACTCGCGCATCGACTCGGTGTTCATGCCCGGCAGGCCGTCACCGCACAGGTCGCGGCCGAACTGGAGCTCCGCCTCGACGGCCTCCTTGAGCATGTCGGTGACCTGCTCCTGGAGCTTGTCGTCGAAGAGCTCCGGCTCCTCCTTGCGGACCGTGTCCACGACCTCGAAGGCGAAGTTCATGTGCATGGTCTCGTCGCGGAACACCCAGTTGGTGCCGGTGGCCAGGCCGTGCAGCAGACCGCGCGACCGGAACCAGTACACGTACGCGAAGGCGCCGTAGAAGAACAGGCCCTCGATGCACGCCGCGAAGCAGATCAGGTTCAGCAGGAAGCGGCGCCGGTCGGCGGCCGTCTCCAGCTGGTCGATCTTCTCGACCGAGTCCATCCACTTGAAGCAGAACTGCGCCTTCTCGCGGATGGAGGGGATGTTCTCCACCGCGTCGAAGGCAGCCGCGCGGTCCTCCGGGTCGGGCAGGTAGGTGTCCAGCAGCGTCAGATAGAACTGGACGTGCACGGCCTCCTCGAACAGCTGGCGCGACAGGTACAGGCGCGCCTCCGGGGAGTTGATGTGCTTGTACAGCGTCAGCACCAGGTTGTTCGCGACGATCGAGTCGCCCGTCGCGAAGAACGCCACCAGGCGGCCGATCATGTGCTGCTCGGCCGGGGTCAGCTTGGCGAGGTCGGCGACGTCGGAGTGCAGGTCGACCTCCTCCACCGTCCAGGTGTTCTTGATCGCGTCCCGGTAGCGCTCGTAGAAGTCCGGGTAGCGCATCGGACGGAGGGTCAGTTCGAACCCGGGGTCGAGCAGGTTCTTGTTCTCGGCGGACATTACTGGCAGGCCTCGCAGGACTCGGGGTTCTCAAGGGAGCAGGCCAGCGCCTCGGCGTCGACGGCCTGCGGGAGCGGTGTGGCGGTGGCCGGGACGGTGGCCGTGCCGGATGCGGCGCGGGCGATCTTCGTCGCCGGGCGGGACCGCAGGTAGTAGGTGGTCTTCAGACCCTGCTTCCAGGCGTACGCGTACATCGAGCTGAGCTTGCCGATGGTGGGCGTCTCCATGAACAGGTTCAGCGACTGGCTCTGGTCCAGGTACGGAGTACGGGCCGCCGCCATGTCGATCAGACCGCGCTGCGGGATCTCCCAGGCGGTCCGGTACAGCTCGCGGACCTCGGCGGGGATCCAGCCGAAGCCCTGCACCGAGCCGGAGGAGTCGCGCAGCGCCTCACGGGTCTGCGCGTCCCACACGCCGAGCTTCTTCAGCTCCTCCACCAGGTAGCCGTTGACCTGGAGGAACTCACCGCTGAGGGTCTCGCGCTTGAAGAGGTTGGAGACCTGCGGCTCGATGCACTCGTACACGCCGGCGATCGAGGCGATGGTTGCCGTCGGGGCGATGGCGAGCAGCAGCGAGTTGCGCATGCCGCTCTTCGCGATCCGGGCGCGCAGCGCGTCCCAGCGCTCCGGCCAGTGCCGCTGCACGTCGTAGTGGTCGGGGTGCAGCACGCCCTGGGCGGTACGGGTCTCGGCCCAGGCCGGCAGCGGGCCGTTGCGCTCGGCCAGGTCGGCGGAGGCCTCGTACGCGGCCAGCATGATCCGCTCGGCGATCCGGGTGGACAGCGCCTGCGCCTCGGCGGAGTCGAAGGGCAGCCGGAGCTTGAAGAACACGTCCTGCAGGCCCATCGCGCCCAGGCCCACCGGACGCCACTTGGCGTTGGAGCGGCCGGCCTGCTCGGTCGGGTAGAAGTTGATGTCCACGACCCGGTCGAGGAAGGTCACGGCGGTGCGGACGGTCTCGTCCAGCCGCTCCCAGTCCATCTCACCGGTCTCGGCCAGCACGAACGCGCCGAGGTTGACCGAGCCCAGGTTGCAGACCGCGGTCTCGTCGTCGTTGGTGACCTCGATGATCTCGGTGCACAGGTTGGAGGAGTGGACCACGGTGCCGGGCAGCGCGGTCTGGTTCGCGGTCCGGTTGGAGGCGTCCTTGAAGGTCATCCAGCCCTGGCCGGTCTGCGCGAGGGTGCGCATCATGCGGCCGTACAGCTCGCGGGCCGGCATGGTCTTCTTGGCCAGGCCCGCCGCCTCGGCCTTGGTGTACGCGGCGTCGAACTCGGCGCCGTACAGGTCCACCAGCTCGGGCACGTCGGCCGGGGAGAACAGCGACCAGTCGGCGTCGGCGTTGACCCGGCGCATGAACTCGTCCGGGATCCAGTGGGCCAGGTTCAGGTTGTGGGTACGCCGGGCGTCCTCACCGGTGTTGTCGCGGAGCTCCAGGAACTCCTCGATGTCCGCGTGCCAGGTCTCCAGGTAGACGGCGGCGGCGCCCTTGCGACGGCCGCCCTGGTTCACGGCGGCGACGGAGGCGTCGAGGGTCTTCAGGAACGGCACGATGCCGTTGGAGTGCCCGTTGGTGCCGCGGATCAGCGAACCGCGGGCCCGGATCCGGGAGTACGACAGGCCGATGCCGCCCGCGTGCTTGGAGAGCCGGGCGACCTGGTGGTAGCGGTCGTAGATCGAGTCGAGCTCGTCCAGCGGGGAGTCCAGCAGGTAGCAGGAGGACATCTGCGGGTGCCGGGTGCCGGAGTTGAAGAGGGTGGGGGAGGAGGGCAGGTAGTCCAGCCGGCTCATCAGCCGGTAGAGCGAGGCGACCTCCTCCAGGGCCTCGATGGTCTCGTTCTCGGCCAGACCGCAGGCCACGCGCAGCATGAAGTGCTGCGGGGTCTCGATCACCTGACGGGTGATCGGGTGGCGCAGCAGGTAGCGGCTGTGCAGGGTGCGCAGGCCGAAGAAGCCGAACCGGTCGTCGGCGCCCTCGGCGAGGGAGTGCTCCACCAGCGCGTCGAGCCGGGTGGCGTGGGTCTCGACGAAGGCGGCGGTGCGGTCGGCGATGAGCCCCTCGCGGTGGCCGACGGCGACGGACTCGGCGAAGGAGGTCGCGCCCTGCCCGGCGGCTTCCTCCGCGATGGCCAGCGTGAGGAGGCGGGCGGCGAGCCGGGAGTACGCCGGGTCCTCGGAGATCAGCCCCGCAGCCGCCTCGGTGGCCAGCCCGCGCAGCTCGGCCTCGTCCGCGGCCGAGCTCCGGCCGCGCAGGGCGGCGGCGGCGACCCGGCCGGGGTCGGTGTCGGGCAGGTCGGCCGTCAGCTCCGTGAGGGTGCGCAGCAGCGCGGCACCAGGGCCCCCGGGCGCAGTCTCGGGCAGGTCGGACTCGGCTCGCGGTGCGGCAGGCGCGATGGTCACGGGGGAGCTCTCCCTCACTCGGCTCCGGTCGCCTGCGGCGGCGGGGCGTGAGGCAGCGCATGCGGGCGCGACGAGATCGTGCTCATCGCCGCATGGCATCCACCGGCCCAACCGCGAGGCCCGGACGATTCGGCACCCGACCGGTCGGTCTGGGCGCACCGTCGGCAGGTGCTCGGACTTGCGCGCCCCTTCCGGCCTGGCGAAAGGTGCACTTCATACCGTTGCGGGACAGTTCCGGATTCGCACCGGATTCCCCTGCGGCGACAGCAGGGATGAGCATACATGTGGGGGGCCGTTGATGCGTGACCCCCCACATGTTGTGTCCGTGTCGGTCGGCGTGGTTACTGTCCCGGCGCGTTCAGTTCCAGTGCGTAGGTGAGCAGCGGCACGGTGGGCAGCGGGGCCCAGTCCCGTTCGGGGGTCCGTATGAAGCCCAGCCGCTCGTAGATCCGGTGCGCCGCGGGGCTCCCCGGCTGGGTGGAGAGCACCAGCCGCCGCACCCCTTCCAGGGCTCGGGCCCGCTCGATACAGGCCCGCACCAGGGCCTCGCCGGCGCCCCGGCCGCGGCCCGCCGGGGCGACCGCGAGCATCCGGAATTCGGCCTCTCCCGGCCCCGCGATATCGGCCAGCCGGCTGCCGGGCGAGGCGAAGGTCACCCCGCCGAGCAGCCGCCCGCCGAGCTCGGCCACCAGCACCTCCCCGTCGGCGGCCCGCCCCGCGACGTCCCGCAGCGCGTTCTCGTAGGCGTTGTCGTCTCCGTTGTCGTCGAGCAGCCCGTCCCCGAGGTAGGCCTGCGCGGTGATGTCACCGAGCTCGGCGTAGTCGGCGGGGAGCGCCTTCCTGATCACGATGTCCATGGGGTCGAGTGTGCGCGACGGGTGTCGGTGGGCGGCGCTATCGTCGGAGACAGCACCGTCGAGGAAGGCGAGCGAGGCATGAGCGTCATGGCCGAACGTCCCCAGATCCTGACCGAAGAGTTCGAAACCCTCGCCCGTATAGCCGCCCGCGAGGTAGAGGGGTTGAGGCTGGAGTTCATCGACGGAAAGTTGGGGGTCAAGGCGGTGGCGGACTCGGACCACGCGCTGATCATCGAGTGGTTGACCCGGATCTGCATGCAGCACCGGCCAGAGTTGTGGCTCTACGGCGAGCAGGGGATCAAGGTCGAGCAGTATCGCCAGGGCCGGGCCAAAACGGACGGGGCGTTGGCACCCAGCGGTTCAATCGGCGGGCAGGGCGATTGGGTGGACCCGACCCCGGTCCTGATGGTCGTGGAGGTGACCTCTTACGACTCCGACACCGATGCACGAGACCGCAAGGAGAAGCCGCGTGCCTACGCCCAGACCGGCATTCCCGTCTATCTCCTGATCGACCGGGACAACGGCCTGGTCGTCGTCCACAGCGAGCCCGACGGCCAGCGGTACGAGACCGTGCGCACCGTCCCCTACGGCAGGGACGTCGAGCTGCCTGACCCCGTCGGCTTCTCGTTCTCGACCGAGCCACTCAAGGACTGGGTGCGCTGACCTGCAACCGCGCAGGGCCCCGCCGGGGAACCGGCGGGGCCCTGCGTGGGTACGGGTACGGGGCTCAGCAGCAGCGGAAGCCCTCGCGGGGGTCCGCCTCGCGGGCGTCGACCCGGGCCCGCTCGAAGGCGCGGCGGGTCATGACCTCGGCCGCCGGGTCGTGCGTCCGTGCGTGCGCGACATAGCGGTCGTACGCCGCCTCGCCCGAGAACTCCCGTACGAAGTACCGGACCCGGGCGAACAGCCGCCGCGCGGAGCTCATCCCACCGGCTCCTTGACCTTGCCGCCGCCCGAGTCCAGGCCGGCCGCCATGAGCTCCGCCCGCTCCTCGGGCGTCGGGAACATCCCGGCCGGGGCGACGATCTTCGACTCGGACCACGGGACCTCGGACAGCTTCACCGACTCCGGCCGGGCGATGGCCTTGAAGCAGGTGCGGGCCGCGTCCGCCAGCACCACCAGGATCAGCAGCGCGAACAGCGCGCACAGCACCCCGTCCACGGTGGAGTTGAGGACCACCGTGTGCATGTCGTCCATGGACTTGGCGGGCGCCAGCACCTTCCCGGCCTCGATGCCGTCCTGGTACTTGTCGCGCTGGGCGAAGAAGCCGACCTTGGGGTCCTCGGAGAAGACCTTCTGGTAGCTCGCGGTGAGGGTCACCGCCGCGTCCCACACCAGCGGGACACCCGTCACCCAGGCCCACTTGAGCCGCCCGGACTTCACCAGCAGGGTGGTGCAGACCGCCAGGGCCACCGCGGCCAGCAGCTGGTTCGCGATGCCGAACAGCGGGAACAGCTGGTTGATGCCGCCCAGCGGGTCCTTGACGCCGACCCAGAGGAAGTAGCCCCAGCCGCCGACCACGATGGCACTCGCGAACCACACGCCAGGCTTCCAGCTGACGTTCCGGAAGGACTTGTGCACATTGCCGAGGGTGTCCTGGAGCATAAACCGGCCCACCCGGGTGCCCGCGTCCACCGTGGTCAGGATGAACAGCGCCTCGAACATGATGGCGAAGTGGTACCAGAACGCCTTCATCGAGGAGCCGCCGATCACGGCGGAGAAGATCTCCGACATTCCGAGTGCGAAGGTCGGCGCGCCACCCGTGCGGGAGAGCAGACTGGCCTCCTCCACGTCCTTGGCGGCCTGGGTCAGCGCCTCCGGGGAGATGGCGAAGCCGAAGTTGGTCACCGCCTGGGAGGCCGACTCCACGGTGGTCCCGATGGCCCCGCCGGGGGAGTTGATGGCGAAGTAGAGCCCGGGCTCCAGGATGCAGGCCGTGATCACCGCCATCACGGCGACGAAGGACTCGGTCAGCATCGCCCCGTAGCCGATCATCCGGACCTGGGTCTCCTTCTGGATCATCTTCGGGGTGGTGCCCGAGGAGACCAGGGAGTGGAAGCCGGACAGGGCGCCGCAGGCGATGGTGATGAAGACGAAGGGGAACATCGAGCCGGCGAAGACCGGGCCGTCGCCGCCCGCGGCGAAGTCGGTGACCGCGGGCATCTTCAGCGTCGGCATCGCGATGACCACGCCGAGGGCCAGCAGCGCGATGGTGCCCACCTTCATGAAGGTGGAGAGGTAGTCCCGGGGCGCGAGCAGCATCCAGACCGGCAGGACCGAGGCCAGGAAGCCGTACCCGATCATCCAGAGGACCAGGGTCTCCTTCTCCAGGGTGAAGGTGCCGGCCAGCGAGGACTCGGCGACCCAGCCGCCCGCGACGATGGCGAGCAGCAGCAGGGCCACACCGATGACGGAGACCTCGGTGACCCGGCCGGGCCGCAGGACGCGCAGGTAGAAGCCCATGAAGAGGGCGATCGGGATGGTCATGCCGATGGAGAAGACACCCCACGGCGAGTGCGCCAGCGCATTGACGATGACCAGCGCGAGCACCGCCAGCAGGATGATCATGATGGCGAACACGGCGATCAGCGCGGCGGCACCGCCCACCGGGCCGATCTCGTCCCGGGCCATCTGGCCGAGGGAGCGGCCGTCGCGCCGGGTGGAGAAGAACAGCGTGACCATGTCCTGGACGGCGCCGGCGAAGATCACACCGGCGACGATCCAGATGGTGCCGGGCAGGTAGCCCATCTGTGCGGCGAGCACCGGGCCGACCAGCGGGCCGGCCCCGGCCACCGCGGCGAAGTGGTGGCCGAACAGCACCCGGCGGTCGGTCGGATGGAAGTCGACACCGTTGTCAAGCCGTTCGGCGGGGGTGGCCCGGGTCTTGTCGACCTTCAGCACCCGGTTGGCGATGAACCGCGAGTAGAAGCGGTAGCCGATCGCGTACGAGCCCAGCGCGGCGGCCAGCAGCCAGGCGGCCGAGATCTCCTCACCGCGGGAGAGCGCGAGCACACCCCAGCCGATGGCCCCCACGAGTGCGACGAGCACCCAGATGGCGACCGACTGGGGCGTCATGCGGCGTTCGGGGCCGTTCGCCCCGACTGCGCCTGATTCCCCGTCTGTTCCTGTTGTCCCGACTGCTGCTGTTGATGGCGGTTCCGACACGGTGTTCGTCCCCTCGTTGATCATCTGCGTGAGCGCAGGAATCTACGGGGACCGTCCCGGTGAACGTAAGCCCCCGTCCGCAATCCGGTCGAGAGTCAACTACGAATCAGACAGCGGGGCGCTTGAGTCGGGCAACGAACTTGTATCGATCGCCCCGGTAGACCGAGCGGACCCATTCCACCGGCTCGCCGTCGGCGTCGTAGGAGTGCCGGGAGAGCATCAGCATCGGCAGGCCGACGTCGGTGCCGAGCAGCCCGGCCTCGCGCGGGGTGGCCAGGGAGGTCTCGATGGTCTCCTCCGCCTCGGCGAGGTGTACGTCGTAGACCTCGGCCAGGGCGGTGTAGAGCGAGGTGTACTTGACCAGCGAGCGGCGCAGGGCCGGGAAGCGCTTGGCCGAGAGGTGGGTGGTCTCGATGGCCATCGGCTCGCCGCTGGCCAGCCGCAGCCGCTCGATCCGCAGTACCCGGCCGCCGGTGGCGATCTTGAGCAGCCCGGCCAGGGTGTCGTCGGCGGTGACATAGCCGATGTCCAGGAGCTGGGAGGTCGGCTCCAGGCCCTGGGCTCGCATGTCCTCCGTGTAGGAGGTGAGTTGGAGCGCCTGGGAGACCTTCGGCTTGGCGACGAAGGTGCCCTTGCCCTGGATGCGCTCCAGCCGGCCCTCGACCACCAGCTCCTGCAGGGCCTGCCGGACCGTGGTGCGCGAGGTGTCGAACTCGGCCGCGAGGGTGCGCTCCGGCGGCACCGGCGTGCCGGGTGGCAGCGTCTCGGTCATCTCGAGCAAGTGCCGCTTGAGCCGGTAGTACTTGGGCACACGGGCGGTGCGAGTGGCTGCCCCTCCGTCCGGCTCCGTGAGCGCCCCTTCGGTGGCCATTGCCGCCCGCCTTCCCGACTCCAGTTTCGTTGCCGTCACCGGCTCCTCCGTTTTGTGCGGTCACATCGTGACACGTGCCGGAGGGCGGACCCCGCCCCTCCCCCAGGTGTCGGTCCGGTAACGGACCGAGCACTCGTTTATTAGACCCTTGACACCCCTAAAGGTCTAGGCCAAGCTCCCGGTACTGGTCTACACCAATCATTGACCAGATCCCAGCCCCACAGGCACGACTTGGCGTATGTCATCGCGGCGGGCAAGGGAAGTGCAAAGCAGCATCCCTGAGGAGGGTGGCGTGAAGCGCAAGCTCATCGCGGCGGTCGGTGTCGCGGGCATGGTTGTCGGCCTGGCGGCGTGTGGCGACGGGGGAGACGACAAGGGCGGGAAGACCGACGCGAACGGCAACAAGGAGATCACCGTCTGGGTGATGGACGGCTCCGCGCCCGACGCCTGGATCGCCGAGGTCAACAAGGAGTTCGAGGCCAAGCACCCCGGCACCAAGGTCAAGGTCGTGGTCCAGCAGTGGAAGGGCATCCAGGAGAAGGTCACCACGGCCCTCTCCGAGGACACCCCGCCGGACGTCATCGAGCTCGGCAACACCCAGACCGCCGGCTACGCGGTCACCGGCGGCCTCGCCGACCTGACCGGTGACAAGGCCAAGCTCGGCGCCGACGCCTGGTCCAAGGGCATGCTGCCGTCCGCCGAGGTCGACGGCAAGCTCTACTCCGCCCCCTGGTACGCCGCCAACCGCGTCGTGGTCTACGACAAGAAGGCGTACGCCAAGGCCGGCATCACCCCGCCGAAGACCCGCGACGAGTGGATCGCCGGCCTGGAGAAGCTGAAGGCCTCCGACCCGGGCACCCAGCCGATCTACCTCCCGGGCCAGAGCTGGTACGTCCTCGCCGGCTTCATCTGGGACGAGGGCGGCGAGCTCGCCGTCAAGGACGGCGACAAGTGGAAGGGTCAGCTCGGCACCCCCGCCGCCAAGAACGGCATGGACTTCTACAAGAAGCTCCAGGGCTTTTCCACCGCCCCCAAGGACAAGGACGAGGCCACCCCGCAGCAGTCCACCGACATCGTTCCCAAGGGCGGCGTCGCCTCCTGGATCGGTCTCGGCTGGGAGGCCGCCGGTGCCGAGAAGGCCCTGAAGGAGGCGGGCAAGGAGGCCGACTTCGGTTTCTTCCCGATCCCGGGCAAGACCGCCGACAAGCCGGGCGCCACCTTCCTCGGCGGCTCCAACCTCGCCGTCACCGAGCGCTCCAAGAACAAGGACCTCGCCAAGGAGTGGCTGGCCCTGGCCGCCGGCAAGGACCAGATGACCAAGTACGCCGCCGAGCTCAAGGGCGCGCTCCTGCCGAACCAGGAGGCCTCGTACTTCAAGGCTCCGGCCGGCTCCTTCGCCGAGGCCATGGCCCAGGGCGCCGTCTCCGGCAAGATCACCCCGATCACCCCGGGCTGGGCGAACGTCGAGACCGAGCCGAACCCCATCAAGGAGTTCATGACCAAGGTCCTGAAGGGTGAGGACGCCGTGAAGGCGGGCGAGGCGGCCGACAAGGAAATTGCGAGCCGCATCAACAAGTAACACCACCCGCAGGGCAGCAGGACACGCACCGGGGGGTACGGCAGGCGCCCGCGCGCCCGCCGTGCCCCCGGTCGCGCATTGACGAAACAGTCAACCGCGAGGAAGCCACATCATGACCGTGCACTCCCAGGGAGCGGCGACCGGCGCTCCAGAGGACGCACCACCGAAGTCCGCCGGAAGGCCGACGACCCCGCCGCCGGCCAAGCCCGGCCACCCTGTCCAGCCGTCTCCTCGCGGGGGCCGAAGGTCGCTCCCGTCGGGCTGGCTGCCGTACGCGCTCGTCGCGCCGGCCGTCATCAGCATCGCGGGACTGCTGCTCTACCCGCTGTTCAAGAACCTGCTGCTGTCCTTCCAGCAGGTCAACAAGATCGAGCTGATCCAGCGCAAGGCGCCGTTCATCGGGCTCGACAACTACACCCAGCTGCTCGGCGACTCGCAGTTCTGGACCGTGGTGGTCCGGTCCTTCGTCTTCACCGCCGTCAACGTCGCCCTGATCATGATCCTGGGCAGCCTGATCGGCATCCTGCTCAACCGCCTCGGCAAGAAGATGCGCCTGGTCCTGTCGCTGGCGCTGGTGATGGCCTGGGCCATGCCTGTCGTCGCCTCCGTCACCGTCTTCCAGTGGCTCTTCGACGAGCAGTTCGGCGTCGTCAACTGGCTGATGCGCACGCTCGGCTTCGCCGGCTACGAGCAGCACAACTGGTTCGAGACCGGCACCTCCACCCTGGTGATCATCGCCATCCTGCTGGTCTGGGGCTCCGTCCCGTTCGTCGCCCTCAACATGTACGCCGGCCTCACCACGGTCGGCGCCGAGCTGTACGAGGCCGCCAAGATGGACGGCGCCAACGGCTGGCAGACCTTCTGGCGGATCGTCTTCCCGAGCCTGCGCCCCTTCTTCCTGGTCACCACCTTCCTCGAGGTGATCTGGATCTTCAAGGCGTTCACCCAGGTCTACGCGATGCGCTCCGGCGGCCCGGACCGGGCCTCCGAAACCCTCCCGGTCTTCGCCTACATCGAGGGCCAGGCCCAGCAGCACTACGGCCTCGCCGCCGCCATCTCCATCCTGACGATCCTCATGCTCGTGGTCGTCATGTCCTTCTACTTCCGCCTGATCCTGAAGCAGGAGGATGAGCAGTGAGCCCGCAGACCCAGCAGACCCAGCAGACCCCGCAGCCCCGGCAGGTCCTGCGCAAGCGCAAGCCCCTGCGCCCCGCAGCCGTCGCCAAGAACCTCGGCGCCCTGCTCCTCGCCGCGGTCTTCGTCTTCCCGGTGTACTGGATGTTCTCCTCGGCGCTGAAGCCGTCGAGCGAGATCCTCACCAAGGACCCGGTCTTCTTCTTCGTCCCGACCTTCGACAACTTCACCACCGCCACCGGCGTCGACCTCTTCTGGACCTACGTCCAGAACAGCCTGATCGTCACCGTCTGCGCGGTGCTGCTCGCCCTGCTCGTCGCCCTCGCCGCGAGCTTCGCGATCGCCCGGATGAAGTTCAAGGGCCGCAAGGGCCTGGTGCTGGCGGTGATGATGGCGCAGATGGCCCCCTGGGAGGTCATGGTCATCGCGATGTACATGATCGCCCGCGACGCGGACATGCTGAACAGCCTCCCGCTGCTCACCGCGATCTACTTCGTGATGGTCCTGCCCTTCACCATCTGGACCCTGCGCGGCTTCATCGCCGCCGTCCCGGTGACGCTGGAGGAGGCCGCCCAGATCGACGGCTGCACCCGCGGCCAGGCCTTCCGCAAGGTGATCTTCCCGCTGCTCGCCCCCGGCCTGATGTCCACCTCGCTCTTCGGCTTCATCACCGCCTGGAACGAGTTCGCGATGGTCCTGATCCTCAACAAGGACAAGAGCGCCCAGACCCTGCCGCTGTGGCTCACCCAGTTCCAGACCGCCTTCGGCAGCGACTGGGGCGCCACCATGGCCGCCTCAACGCTGTTCGCCCTGCCGGTCCTGCTCGTCTTCGTCTTCCTCCAGCGCAAGGCCGTCGGCGGGATGACCGCCGGCGCCGTGAAGGGATAACGGCACCATGACTGTCCTTGCGCACCGCGTCGACTCGGTCACCCGCGACGCCCTGGCCGTCCTCCAGCCCGGCTTCGAGGGCACCACCGCCCCGGACTGGCTGCTCCGCCAGGTCGGCGAAGGCCTCACCGCCGTCGGCCTGTTCGGCCGGAACATCGCCTCCCCGGAGCAGCTCGCCGCGCTCACCGCGCAGCTGCGGGCCGAGCGGGAGGACGTACTCGTCGCCATCGACGAAGAGGGCGGCGACGTCACCCGCCTGGAGGTCCGGGACGGCTCCTCCTTCCCCGGCAACCTCGCGCTCGGCGCCGTGGACGACACCGAGCTCACCCGGGAGGTGGCCCGCGAACTGGGCCGCCGGCTCGCCGAGTGCGGGGTGAACCTCAACTGGGCCCCGTCCGCCGACATCAACTCCAACCCGGACAACCCGGTCATCGGCGTACGGTCCTTCGGCGCCGACACCGACCTCGCCGCCCGGCACACCGCCGCGTACGTACGGGGTCTCCAGGCCGTCGGCGTCGCCGCCTGCACCAAGCACTTCCCCGGCCACGGCGACACCAACGTCGACTCGCACCATGCGCTGCCCCGCATCGACGCGGACCTCGACACCCTGTACGCCCGCGAGCTGGTCCCCTTCAAGGCGGCCATCGCCGCCGGCACCAAGGCCGTGATGAGCGCGCACATCCTGGTCCCGGCCCTGGACCCGACCCGGCCCGCCACCCTCAGCCCGCAGATCCTCACCGGCCTGCTGCGCAAGGAGCTCGGCTACGAGGGCCTGATCGTCACCGACGGCATGGAGATGAACGCCATCGCCGGCACCTACGGGATCGAGCGCGGCTCGGTACTGGCGATCGCCGCCGGAGCCGACGCGATCTGCGTGGGCGGCGGACTCGCCGACGAGGCGACCGTACTGCGCCTGCGCGACGCGCTGGTGGAGGCCGTACGCGAGGGCAGCCTGCCCGAGGAGCGGCTCGCCGACGCAGCCGCCCGGGTGCGGGCCCTCGCCGACTGGACCCGGCGCTCCCGGGCAGCCGTGGCGCCGGGCGCGCACCAGGAGGGGAGCGCGCCCGGCGCGCCCGGCATCGGCCTGGCCGCGGCCCGCCGCGCGGTCCGCGCCACCGGCAAGCCGGTGCACCTGTCCCGTCCGTATGTGGCCACGCTCGCCCCGGTGGCGAACATCGCCGTGGGGGACGAGACCCCGTGGGGCGTGGCGGCCGAGCTGGCGGCGCTGGTCCCGGACACGGCCTGGGCCCGCTTCGCGGAGGGCTCCCCGGCTGCGGAGATCCTGGCCGCCGCGGCGGACCGCACCCTGGTCGTCGTGGTCCGCGACGCGCACCGCCACCCGTGGATGACCGAGGCCCTGGACGCGCTGGTCGCGGCCCGGCCCGACACGGTGGTGGTCGAGATGGGCCTGCCGCGCGCGGAGCCGCGCGGGGCCCTGCACATCGCCACGCACGGCGCCTCGCGCGTCTGCGGGCGAGCGGCGGCGGAGATCATCGCAGGGGTGTGATCTGCGGCCCGCCCGGCGCGGCGCCCCCGGACCCGGTCGCCCGGTCCGGGGGCGCCGCGCTGTGTCCGGCCCAGGGTCCGGGTTCCGGGGGACGTGCGGGAACGCGAAGGGCCGGGCTCCCCGAGGAGAGCCCGGCCCCGTGCGGCGCCCCGCACCCCGTTCCGGTGCGGCGCGCCGGCCTACAGTCCCTGCCAGGCAGGCTTGTTGGCGTAGGTGTGGCGGAAGTAGTCCGCGAGCTTCAGCTTCGAGGCCGCGGCCTCGTCGACGACCACCGTGGCGTGCCGGTGCAGCTGCAGCGCCGAGGCCGGCACCAGGGCCGACAGCGGGCCCTCGACGGTCTGCGCGACCGCCTCGGCCTTGCCCTCGCCGGTGGCCAGCAGCACCAGGTGGCGGGCGTCCAGGATGGTGCCGATGCCCTGGGTGATGACGTGGTGCGGCACCTGCTCCAGGTCGTTGTCGAAGAACCGGGCGTTGTCGACCCGGGTCTGCTCGGTCAGCGTCTTGATCCGGGTGCGGGAGGCCAGCGAGGAGCAGGGCTCGTTGAAGCCGATGTGCCCGTCGGTGCCGATGCCCAGCAGCTGGAGGTCCACCCCGCCGGCCTCGGCGAGCGCCCGGTCGTACGTCTCGCAGGCGTCCACGATGTCCGCGGCCGAGCCGTCCGGCCCCATGAAGGAGTCCTCGGACAGACCGAGCGGCTCCACCACCTCGCGGAGCACGACCGCCCGGTAGGACTCGGGGTGTCCGGCCGGCAGGCCCACGTACTCGTCGAGCTGGCAGATCCGGGCGCGGGAGGCGTCGACCTCGCCGCGCTGCACCTTGGCGGCCAGCGCCTGGTAGATCGGCAGCGGCGTCGAGCCGGTCGCCACACCGAGCAGGGCGTCGGGCTTGCGGCGTACCAGGGCGGCCATGGCCTCGGCTATGAGCTCGCCGCCCGCCTTGGCGTCCGGGACGATGACAACTTCCACGCTGGGCCTGCCGATCTGGAGAGAAAGTCCGGTTGTGGTATAGACCAATCTAGCAGAGCCGGGCCCGGCCGGGAGGTGCTTCGGCCGCTGCTCCCATGGTGGTCCGGATCGGTTGCCCCGGCCTCCCGGCCGAGCAGCTGCGGCGGTGGTGCACGGGGTGCGGCACAGGGGTGCGGTGCGGGGTGCGGGGGTGCAGCGTGCGGTGCGCGGGGCCAGACTGGTGTGCGTCCCCTCGATCCGGTACTCGACCCGGGACGGGTCCCGCCGACCCGCCGGAGGTGCGCACCATGTCCGGAGTGGAACGGCCCGGCAGCATCATGGCCGCGGAGATCGCCCAGCAGCCCGGGGTGTGGCGGCGCATCCTCGACCAGGGCGCCCCGGCCGCCCACGACACGGCCCGGGCCATCGCCGCCCGCAGTCCCCGGTTCGTGCTGCTCTCCGCCCGGGGCAGCAGCGACCATGCCGCCCTCTACGCCAAGTACCTGCTGGAGATCGGCCACGGCCTGCCCTGCGGCCTGACCTCGATGTCCACCATCACCGCATACGGCGCCCGGCCTCGGCTGGAGGACGTCCTCGTCATCACCGTCAGCCAGTCCGGCGGCTCACCGGACCTGATCACCTCGACCCTGGCCGCCCGGACGGCCGGCGCCCTCACCCTGGCCGTCACCAACAACCCCGACTCCGGGCTCGCCGCCGTCTCCGAGTACCACCTGGACATCCTGGCCGGCCCGGAGCGGGCGCTGCCCGCGACCAAGACCTACACCGCCTCCCTGCTGACCCTCTGGCTGTTCACCGAGGCGCTGCGCGGGGCCGACGGCGCCGGGCCCGCCCGGGTGCTGCCCGGCCTGGCCGAGGGGGTCCTGGAGCGGCGCGAGGAGGTCCGGGCCCTGGCCGCCCGGTACCGGTTCGCCGAGCGGATGGTGGTGACCTCCCGGGGCTTCGGCTACCCCACCGCCCGGGAGGCGGCCCTGAAGCTGATGGAGACCAGCTACCTCGCCGCCCTCGCCTACTCCGGCGCGGACCTGCTGCACGGCCCGCTCGCCATGGTCGACAACATCTCCCCGGTCATCGCGGTGGTCACCGACGGCCGCGGCGGCGAGGCCCTCCAGCCGGTGCTGGACCGGCTGCGCGGGCGCGGTGCCGATCTGTGCGTGATCGGCCCGAAGGCCCGGGTGGATGCCGCCTCGGCCGGGTTCGCCCTGCCCACCGAGGACGTCCCCGAGGAACTGCAGCCCCTGCTGGAGATCCTTCCGCTCCAGCTCCTCGCGTACGAGGTGACCATCGCCCGGGGGCACGATCCGGACGCGCCCCGTGCCCTGGCCAAGATCACGGAGACCCACTGATCCGGTGGTCCAGACGGCCCGGATGGGCCCGGAAAATCCTCAGGGCCACGGTGCCGGGACGGGACCCTCAACCCGTCCGGCACCGCAGCCCGGAGTATGGCGGCCGGCGGGTGTGCGGTCCCGGCGGCCGGCAGGAGGGGCCTGCGCGGTCAGGGCAGAACGCGCCGGGCTTCCCTCGATCCGTCCTCCTGTGCGGGGAGGGCGGAAGCTTTGGTATCGATTGTGGACTAGACCAATCTGTTCTGTCCATCCACCGAGGACGGCAGATCTGCGCCCGTCGGTTCCTCCAACAGTACGCGGCCGACGGTACTCCTGGGTATTCCTGTGGGAAAGGCGTGCGGAATGTCATCCCCCGAACCCGGGGTACGCTCGCACACGTGCCCTCCATGAACGACCTCGTACGCCAGCACACCGCTCTCAGTGAGACTGACCTGGAGTGGCTCCACCTGCTGGTTTCGGAGTGGCAGCTGCTCTCCGACCTGTCCTTCGCGGACCTCGTGCTGTGGGTGCCCACCCTCGACGGCACCCGGTACGTCTCGGTCGCACAGATGCGGCCCAACACCGGCCCCACCTCCTACCAGGACGACATGGTCGGCCACCTGGTTCCGCGCGGCCGGCGCCCGCTGCTGGACGCCGCCCTGGACGAGGGCCGGATCGTGCGCGAGGGCGACCCCGAATGGCGCGAGGAGGTCCCGGTCCGGGTGGAGTCCATCCCGGTCCGCCGCGAGGGCCGGGTGCTCGGGGTCATCGCCCGAAACACCAATCTGCTCACGGTCCGCACCCCGAGCCGGCTGGAGCTGACCTACCTCCAGTCGGCCTCCGACTTGGCCCAGATGATCGCCGCCGGAGCCTTTCCGTTCCCCGGCCAGCAGGTCGACATGGACGCCTCGCCGCGGGTCGGCGACGGTCTGATGCGGCTGGACGCCGACGGGGTGGTGACCTACGCGTCCCCGAACGCGCTCTCCGCCTACCACCGGCTGGGCCTGGCCTCCGATCTGGTCGGCCAGCACCTGGGCACCACCACCGCCGAACTCGCACCCTCCCGCGGCCCGGTGGACGAGGCGCTGGTCAAGCTGGCCAGCGGCTGGGCCCCCCGGGAGACCGAGGTCGAGGGCAACGGCGGGGTCATCCAGTTGCGTGCCATTCCACTGAAGCCCAAGGGCACCCGGATCGGATCTCTGGTCCTGTGCCGGGACGTCACCGAACTGCGCCGTCGCGAACGTGAATTGATCACGAAGGACGCGACCATCCGGGAAATCCATCACCGGGTGAAGAACAATCTCCAGACCGTGGCCGCACTGCTGCGGCTCCAGGCGCGCCGGATGGATTCGGAGAACGCTCGCGAGGCGCTCAACGAGGCGGTGCGCCGGGTCGGTTCGATCGCGATCGTGCACGAGACCCTGTCGCAGAACCTGGACGAGCGGGTCGAGTTCGACGAGATCGCCGACCGGGTGATCGCCATGGTCGCGGAGATCTCGCCCGGCAAGGTGGACTGCCGCCGCACCGGCCGGTTCGGGATCCTGGACGCGGAGGTGGCCACCCCGCTCTCGATGGTGCTCACCGAGATCCTGCAGAACGCGCTGGAGCACGCTTTCGCGCCGGGGGAGCGGGGCGCGGTGGAGGTGTCCGTCCTGCGCAGCGGCACCGGCCGGGACGACTCCCGGCTGCTGATCACGGTGCTGGACGACGGCCGCGGGCTGCCCGGGGGGTTCGACCCGCAGCGGGCCGGCAACCTCGGGCTGCAGATCGTACGGACCCTGGTCGAGGGGGAGCTCGGCGGCAGCTTCGACATGGTGGCCGGCGAGCCGCGGGGCACCAAGGTGGTCCTGGACGTCCCGGCCAGCCCGCAGAAGTAGGCGCGGCCGACCGGATCGATCACCCGGAGTGATCACCCGAATCATCACGCTGCGTGATCACCTGCCGACCGCGAGGGTGCGGGCGCAGCACTGAGCCCCGGACCGAAGGTTCCCGGTCCGGGGCTCGAGAGCACGTTGCTGAGCGCTGCTGGGTACTACGCGCTGCGGCTCGAGGCTCGAAAGTCGATGTCAGGCGCTGGCGTTGCGCGCCCGGTTGCGAGCGGCGCGGCGCTTCATGGCGCGGCGCTCGTCCTCGCTGAGGCCACCCCAGACGCCGGAGTCCTGGCCGGACTCGAGCGCCCACTGCAGGCACTGCTCCATGACGGGGCAGCGGCGGCAGACGGCCTTGGCTTCCTCGATCTGCAGCAGCGCAGGACCGGTGTTGCCGATGGGGAAGAACAGCTCGGGGTCTTCCTCACGACAAACGGCGTTGTGACGCCAGTCCATGGCTGCTACCTCTCTTGTGTGTCTTGCACGTTGCTTGTGAATGTGAACGCTTTCACGAATCCCTACGCAAGGGAAGGGCCAACGCCCAGTTTCCCGGGGCGGTCCGTGATGCGTGGAGGGGTTCTGGCGGTCTTCGTGGGTGCCGGGTGCTGCGGGCTGTCCCGATCGCCATGTAGAGATTCGCAAACCTCGGACGGGGATACAACCCCTTCCGGAAAGTTTTTTTTGATTCGTCGGTGTCGACTAGGTCACAGCCGTACTTCTTAGGGGTGGACCGGCGCCTAAACGTTCGAGTGAAAGGCTTTTAGGCTCTTCTACTCACACAATCACACGCAGTGCACGGCGAACGCCTGTGAACCGAACGCTGGTCCGCAGACCGAGGTGGTCTCCGTCCATCTGGAACGGAAGCGGCACCTTCGAATGCAAGGTGAAGTCGGTCAGATCGTGCAGAGACACCGCATGCTTGCCGCGCGGACCGCGCTCAGGAGTCGAGGTCAGCAGCTGTGTCGCATAGCGCGCGACGGCCGGAGTTGACAAACGGTTCAGCGCCAGCACGTCAAGCGCGGTGTCGAAAGAGGCCTCCGGGGACGCGTACAGCGGGCGATTCCCCAGGTAGGTCCAAGGCGAGGTGTTGCAGACTATCGACAGCACCAGGTTGTGCACGGGATCGGCGCCAGGCCGCTCCAGCGTCACCGTGCCGCGCCTCCGGTTCGGCTCCTCCAGGAACTGCCGTACGAGCTGTCGCACGTACAGGCCGTGGGTCGAACGCTTGCCCCGCTCCCGCTGCTGCTCCACCCGGCCCACCACGCCCGCGTCGAAGCCGAAGCCCGCGCAGAAGGTGAACCAGCGCTCCGGAACCGACTCGTCCTCCGAGCCCGCCGGGCCCGCCGCCAGCCCCAGTCCCACCGTCCGCTCGCGCCGCTCCCGCAGCGCGTCCAGCAGGGCGCCGGTCGCCTCGACCGCGTCATTGGGGAGGCCCAGCGCCCGCGCGAACACATTGGTGGACCCGCCCGGCACCACGGCCAGCCCGGGCAGCCGCTCCGGATCCGGGCCCGCGTGCAGCAGACCGTTGACCACCTCGTTGACCGTGCCGTCCCCGCCGAGCGCCACGACCAGCTCGATGTCCTTGCTCTCGGCGGCCTTGCGTCCCAGGTCACGGGCGTGCCCCCGGTACTCGGTGGTCACCGCCTCCAGCTTCATCTCGCTGGCCAGGGCATGGATCAGGACGTCGCGCGTGCGCGCACTGGTGGTCGTCGCTGCTGGGTTGGCCACGAGGAGTGCACGCATGAGCGTCAGAGTACCCACCCGTCGGCACGCCACCCATACCGGCTGCCCCCACCGCCGCCGGGGGAGGCGCGGCTACCCTGCTGGGGTGAGTACGAAGCAGACCCCCGCGCCCACGCCCGCGCCCGCCCTCCCCGGCCGGCTGACCGCCGCCGCGGCGCTCACCGCCCTCGAAGGCCTGGCACTGGCCGGCCTCGGCGTCTACCTGCTGTTCGTCGGCATCTCCGGCGATGCCGACTCCCCGCAGCAGGCCGAGACCGGCGGCATCACCGTGCTCGCACTCGCCGCGCTGCCGCTGATCGCGGCCCGCGGACTGCGCCTGGGCCGCCGCTGGAGCCGCGGCCCGGCACTGATCACCCAGATCATGGCGATGCCGGTGGCCTGGACCCTGTGGACCACCGGCGGCGCGATGATCGCAGCGGCCGTGGCCCTGGCCCTGGCCGCCCTGGCCGTGATCGTCCTCCTGGTGAACCCGACGGCCACCGAGGCCCTGGGCATCGGACCGTCTTCTTAGGGCTCGGTTCGCCTCCGGGGCGCTGCTGTCGGCTCCAGGCGGGCGTGCGTCCTCGAAAACCGCTCGTCCTCCCCCAGACTTCGTCCGGGGGGACCCCCACGCGGTTTCCTCCGGGCGCTCGCCCACCTTCGCCGACGCGCCCCTTCGGCTCACTCGCCCGTGCAGGCTGCGGCCGGACGGGGCGGGGGAAGCACGAGGCGGGAGGTCAGATCACTCCTCGACGAGGAGCTTGTCCCGGAGCTGGGCCAGGGTGCGGGCCAGCAGCCGGGAGACGTGCATCTGGGAGATGCCGACCTCCTGCGCGATCTGCGACTGGGTCATGTTGCCGAAGAAACGCAGCAGCAGGATCCGCTTCTCCCGGGGCGGCAGCCCTTCCAGCAGCGGCTTCAGCGACTCGCGGTACTCGACGCCTTCCAGCGCCTCGTCCTCCGCGCCCAGGGTGTCCGCGACCGCCGGCGACTCGTCGTCGGTGTCCGGCACGTCCAGCGACAGCGTGCTGTAGGCATTGGCCGATTCCAGCCCCTCCAGCACCTCCTCCTCGGAGATCCCGAGCCGCTCCGCCAGCTCGTGCACCGTGGGGGAGCGGCCGTGCTGCTGGGACAGCTCGGCCGTGGCGGTGGTCAGCGACAGCCGCAGTTCCTGCAGCCGCCGCGGGACGCGGACCGCCCAGCCCTTGTCGCGGAAGTGCCGCTTGATCTCGCCGACCACCGTCGGGGTCGCGTACGTCGAGAACTCGACGCCCCGGTCGGGGTCGAACCGGTCCACCGATTTGATCAGCCCGATGGTGGCGACCTGCGTCAGGTCGTCCAGCGGTTCGCCCCGGTTGCGGAACCGCCGCGCCAGGTGTTCGACCAGCGGCAGGTGCATCCGGACCAGGCGGTTGCGGAGCTCGGCCCGCTGCGGGGAGCCCTCCGGCAGTTCCCGCAGCTCCAGGAACAGGGCCCGCGCGCCGCTGCGGTCGCGTGGATCGTGCCCCTCGTGTTGTTCGTGCTGGTTATCGCTCATAGGGCCCGCCCGTCGCTCCGCCGAGTCCAAAAAGCCGTCTGCCGCCATGGCGTCCGCCATGCCGTCCACCGCCACGCCGTCCGCAGGGTGGGGGCGGGCGTGCTGTTCCGGGACGCCTGCCGCCTCCCGCACCGGGGTCTCCCCGCCGCTCACGCCGGGCCTGGTCCCGCGCCGCGCTGTTTGTAGAGGCTGATGCTGACCGTGCGGTCCTCCTCGACCGTGGACTCGACCTTGCCGGCCAGCGCCGACAGGACGGTCCAGGCGAACGTATCGCGCTCCGGTGCACGCCCGTCGGTCGTCGGGGCCGACACGGTCACCTCCAGCGAGTCGTCGACCAGCCGGAACACGCAGCTGAGGACGGAGCCGGGCACGGCCTGCTGAAGCAGGATCGCGCAGGCCTCGTCCACCGCGATGCGGAGGTCCTCGATCTCGTCGAGGGTGAAGTCCAAACGTGCCGCGAGACCGGCCGTGGCCGTACGCAGCACCGACAGGTAGGCACCCGCGGCCGGCAGCCGGACTTCCACGAAGTCCTGGGTCCCGGGCTCGCCTGCGATCTGGGACACCCTCACCTCCAAGGTGGTACGAGCTCTGTTCGCCGGTGACGCTATCGCGATCCGGACGATCGTGTCGCGGCACCCCCGGTGGCACCCGCGCCCCAGACCCACGGCAGTCAGTGACCGATGGTAAGCCCATGGGTACGCACAGTGGCTAGAGGTCTGCGGGCCCAAATCGAGGGAACCGGCGGAGGGTTGACCTACCCCGCCGCGGGCGATCGAACCTCAGACGATCGAGGCATCGACAAAACACCAGCGCCAGGTCTCACCGGGCTCGAAACTCCGCATCACCGGATGGCCGGTTTCGAGGTAGTGCGCGGTGGCGTGGCGGTGCGGGGAGGAGTCGCAGCAGCCCACGTGCCCGCACCAGAGACAGAGCCGCAACTGCACCGGATGGCTGCCCATGGCCTCGCATTCCGGGCAGGTCAGGGCATGCGGGGCAGGCTCGGGGCGCGGCAGTTCCGGTACGTGCGTGCACTCGCTCATGATGGCCAGGTTACGCAGGCGGGGGCGCGCGTCGAGGAATGGAGGGCGGAGCCTTCATGGAGGTACTTCCGCTGGTCGCACTGGTGGCGGTCAGTGCCGCCGTGGCCGGGCTGGCCCGCCGCACCCCGGTGCCGGCTCCGCTGCTGCTGGTCGCGGCCGGGCTGGTGACCTCGTACCTGCCGGGGGTGCCCGACTACACCCTCGACCCGCACATCGTGCTGCCGCTGCTGCTGCCCCCGCTGCTCTACACGGCGGCGGTGGACAGCTCCTACCTGGACCTCCGGGCGAACATCCGGCCGGTTGCGCTGCTGTCGGTCGGCTACGTCCTCTTCGCGACCCTGGTGGTCGGCTATGTGGTCCACCTGGCGGTGCCGGGGCTGCCGCTGACGGCCGCGCTGGTCCTCGGCGCGGTGATCGCCCCGCCGGACGCGGTGGCCGCGACCGCGATCGCCCGGCGGCTCGGCCTGCCGTCCCGGATCACCACCATCCTGCAGGGCGAGTCGCTGGTGAACGACGCCACCGCCATCACCGCGTACAAGGTGGCGCTCGCGGCCGTGGTCGGCGAGGGCGCCGGTTGGGCGGGCGGGATCACCGAGTTCCTGCTCGCATCGGTCGGCGGGGTGGGCGTGGGCCTGCTGCTGATGGTCCCGATCCACCACCTCCGCACCCGGCTGCGGGAACCCCTGCTCCAGAACACCCTCTCCCTGCTGATCCCGTTCGTGGCGTACGCGGCGGCGGAGCGGGTGCACGCCTCCGGGGTGCTGGCGGTGGTCGTGGTGGCCCTCTACCTGGGCCACCGGGCCTGGCAGGTCGACTTCGCGACCCGGCTCCAGGAGGCGGCGGTCTGGCGGATGATCGCGTTCGTCCTGGAATCGGTGGTCTTCGCCCTGATCGGTCTCCAGCTGCCGGTGGTCCTGAAGGACCTGGGCGAGTACGAGGGCATCGACGCGGCCTGGTACGCGCTGCTGGTGTTCCTGGTGGTGGTGGTCGCCCGGTTCGCCTGGGTGTTCCCGGCGACCTTCCTGCCACGGGCGGCGTCCGCCCGGATCCGGGACCGGGAGCGGGCCACGACCTGGAAGTCCGCGGTGATCGTCGGCTGGGCCGGCATGCGGGGAGTGGTCTCGCTGGCGATCGCCTTCTCCATCCCGATCCACCTGGACGACGGCAGCCCCTTCCCGTACCGCAGCCTGATCCTCTTCCTCACCTTCACCACGGTGATCGCCACCCTGGTGGTGCAGGGCCTGACCCTGCCGCCGCTGATCCGGCTGCTGCGGCTGCCGCCGCGGGACATGCAGGCGGAGACGCTGGCGGAGGCACAGGCCCAGAGCGAGGCCTCGCGGGCGGCGGACGAACGCCTGACGGAACTCCTGGAGGACCCGGCCAACCGGCTCCCGCAGCCCTTGGCGGACCGGCTGCGCACGGTGCTGGAGCGGCGGCGCAATGCGGTGTGGGAGCGGCTGGGGGAGGTGAACCCGGTGACCGGGGAGTCGGCGGACGAGGTCTACCGGCGGCTGTCGCGGGAGATGATCGAGGCGGAACGGGAGGTCTTCGTGGACCTCCGCGACCGGCGCCGGATCGACGACGAAATGCTCCGCGCGCTGCTCCGTCGGCTGGACCTGGAGGAGGCGGCGGCGTACCGGGAGGACTCGGCGTAGCGACGCCTCCGGCGTCAGCAGGAATCCGGGTGCGGGGGCGACACGTAGATCGCGGACAGCACCCCGTCGCCGGCCACCTCGACCGGCGCGGGGGCGGTGGTGTCCGCCGGTTTCAGGTCGTACGGCAGGGCCCGCAGCGGGACGTCCTCGCCGAGGAAGGCCACCGAGACCGTGCCGCGGCAGGCCGAGGGTCCGGGCGGCGCGGTGTCGGGCACCGGCCGTCCCGCGGGCCGGCCGGGTGCCCGATACGGCCGGCAGCGCGGCCACGAGGCCAGTGGCGGCCGGTGCGGACAGCGCGCGTAGGTGCGACAGGGGTCGTGCAGACGTTCGGCGATCAGGCCGTGTCGTAGGGGGACCCGGTGACCACGGCGGCCACGGTGCCGCCCGCGGGGAAGGCGCCGGTGGCCGCCAGCTCGACCAGCGCGTACAGCAGCTTCGCCACGTAGATCCGTTCCACCGGCAGGCCGTGCCGGTCCTCGAAGTCGGCCGCGAAGGAGTCGAGGTCAGCCGGAACCCGGGCGTAGCCGCCGTGGTCGAAGCCCTCAGCCAGGGACCAGTTGCCGAGCGGCGCACCAAAGGCCGCCGTCTGGAGGGAACGTATCTCCCCGGCGAGGAAGCCCCCGCGCAGCACCGGCACGCCCAGCGCCCGCTGTCCCGGCCCCAGCCCGGCCGCCAGGCCGGCCAGGGTGCCGCCGGTGCCGCAGGCCACCGCCGCCACGTCCGCCGGCACGCCCGCCACGTCCGCCGCACCGGCCAGTTCACGGCCCAGCTCCGCGCAGCCCGACAGGGCGAGCGGATTGCTGCCTCCCTCGGGGATCACATACGCATCGGCGGCCCCGGCTTCGGCCGGCAGCGCGGGGTCGGCCTTCTCCCGGTACCGGGCCCGGCTCACGAAGTGCAGTCGCATCCCATCGGCCACGCACTGGGCCAGCGAGGGGTTCAGCGCCCGCCGGGCCAGTTCCTCGCCCCGGACGATCCCCACGGTCGGCAGCCCCAGCAGCCGCCCGGCGGTGGCGGTGGCCCGCAGATGGTTGGAGTAGGCCCCGCCGAAGGTCAGCAGGGCGGGGTGGCCGCCCTCGACGGCGGCCCGCAGGTTCGGCGCGAGCTTGCGCCATTTGTTCCCGGGCAGCTCGGGATGGACCAGATCGTCCCGCTTCAGCAGCAGCCGCACCCCGTGCCGCTCGAACCGCTCGTCATGGATCTCCTGCAACGGGGACGGCGGGCGCGGCTGCAAGAGCGTGTGCGGGTTCGCGGGACGGTTCACCCGTCCATTGTGTGCCGCCCCCGCCGGTACCGTCGCAGGCCGTCCCGCAGCCGGCCCGGCGCCGGACGGGCGGGGCGAGGGGGCCTCGCCCCGCCGGGGGCTACTTCAGGCGTTCCGCCACGCGCTCGCGCATCGAGGCCATCGTGAAGCCCTTCGGGTCGATCTTGCCCGGCTGCCATTCCAGGTGGCCGATCACCGAGCGTGCGTTCCAGCCGTGCACCCGGCAGACGGCGGCGGCTGCGCGGGCGATCGCGTCGAGTTGGACCGCCGGCCAGGGGTCCTCGCCGTCGCCGAGGTTTTCGCATTCGAAGCCGTAGAAGTGCCGGTTGCCGTCCCTGTTCGCCTGGTTGTCGGGCGGCAGCGCCTTCTCCGCGATCACCGCGGCCAGTACGTCGGAGTCTCCGGCCCCGGCGTGGTTGGCGCGGCCGTAGCCGACCAGATGGACCCGGCCGTCCTTGGTGATCACGCCGTGGCAGAGCGGACCGGGCAGGTTCGTGTCCCCCTCGCGGCAGATCGACACCGTGGTGGCGGTGCCCCGGGAGACCGTGTGGTGGATCATCACTCCGTGGACCGGGCCCCACGGGCCCTTGTGGTTGCGGTTGTGCGTGCGCCAGGCGCCGACTTCGACGACGGTCAGCCCTTCGCGCCGCAGTGCGTCGATGAACCGTTCCGAGGACATGGGTGCGGCCATGGCCGCCTCCTTCCTTGCGTACCCGTTGTCACCGGGTGTAGCGGAGGCAGCCCTTCCGCGGCTAGTGCATTCGTACGCCGAGCGAGCCGATCCGGACAGCCGGCACGGCCTCAGGCGGCGCCGAGTGAGGCGTGCTTGTGTGCGATGCGGGTCGGCATCACATCGGGACGGGTGCCGGGGTGAGCCGGCGGCCGAGTGCTATCGGCCATCCGCCCCGTGCTTGCTCAGGGGTCCGCAGGCCCGCCCGGTCCGGCGGAGTGCAGCGTCTGGCGCCGGTGAGCGCGAGTCCGCCGCCGCGACCGCGCCGCGCCTCCACCTCGCGGGTGGCCGAAAGGGGTGGGTCCCCGAGGGGCCGGTGAGCAGAAGAGAGTGCCCAGACCCGCGCGGAGTAGTCCCACCCTTTTGTGTAATGGCCCCGTCACGTTCCGTCCTGCAAGGCTTCGATCGCAGATTCATGGAGTGATCGAAGGGGAATGACACATGTCGGTCCAGGCAGGTTCCGAAACCGAGGCCCAGCCGCTGCCGCAGCGCAGTCTCGCCACCTCGGCCGCACGGAACTTGGCAACCACGACCAAGTCCGCGCCGCAGATGCAGGAGATCACCTCCCGCTGGCTGCTGAAGATGCTGCCGTGGGTGTCCGTGCAGGGCGGCACGTACCGGGTCAACCGCCGGCTCAGCTACTCGGTGGGCGACGGCCGCGTCACGTTCGTCAAGACCGGGGACCAGGTCCAGGTCATCCCGGCCGAGCTCGGCGAACTGCCGCTGCTGCGCTCGTACGAGGACATCGACGTGCTCGGCGAGCTCGCCCAGCGCTGCCGGCAGGTCGACTTCGAGGCCGGCCAGGAGCTCACCTCCTTCGGCAGTCCCTCCGACCAGGTCTTCCTGCTCGCCCACGGCCGCATCGACCAGATCGGCCCGGGCCCCTACGGCGAGGACGCCGTGCTCCGCACCGTCGCCGACGGGGCCTACTTCGGCGAGGACAGCCTGCTCGACGACGAGGCCATCTGGGAGTACACCGCGCGCGCCGCCACCTCCGGCACCGCACTGGTCCTCTCCCGGCAGGACCTCCAACTGCTCGCCGACCGCGTGGACTCCCTCCGTACGCACCTCGACCGGGTCCGGGCGATGCCCGATCAGCGCACCAACACCTACGGCGAGGCCGAGATCGACCTCTCCGCCGGCCACGTCGGCGAGCCCGTCCTGCCCGGTACCTTCGTGGACTACGACGCCCGGCCGCGCGAGTACGAACTCTCCATTGCACAAACGGTCCTGCGCGTGCACACCCGCGTCGCCGACCTGTACAACCAGCCGATGAACCAGACCGAGCAGCAGTTGCGGCTCACGGTCGAGGCGCTGCGCGAGCGCCAGGAGCACGAGATGCTCAACAACCGCGAGTTCGGCCTGCTCCACAACGCGGACTACGACCAGCGCATCCAGCCGCACGACGGCGCGCCCACCCCCGACGACATGGACCAGCTGCTCAGCATGCGGCGCGGCTCCAAGCTCTTCCTCGCCCACCCCAAGGCCATCGCCGCCTTCGGCCGGGAGTGCAACAAGCGCGGGCTGTACCCGGAGACCATCGAGATCGGCGGCAGCCGGGTGCCGACCTGGCGCGGGGTGCCGATCTTCCCGTCGAGCAAGATCCCGATCAGCGACGCCCGGACCACCTCCATCCTCTGCATGCGCACCGGTGAGGACGAGCAGGGTGTGATCGGCCTGCACCAGCCCGGCATCCCGGACGAGATCGAGCCGAGCATGTCCGTCCGCTTCATGGGCATCAGCGAGCAGGCGATCATCTCGTACCTGGTCACCGCCTACTTCTCCGCCGCGGTGCTGGTCCCGGACGCGCTCGGGGTGCTGGAGAACGTCGAGATCGGCCGCTGGCGCTGAACGCCATCGCGACCGGTGAGGGCCAGGAGGCCGCGGCACTCCTGGAACACACGAGAGAAACGGTCAACCCGGAACTGCGCCGCGCGGTCGAGAGCCTGCCCGGATCCATGCGGCGCGTGGCCATGTACCACTTCGGCTGGGAGGAGGCCGACGGCACCCCGGCGGCGGGCCACGCGGGCAAGGCCATCCGGCCGGCCCTGGTGCTCGCCGCGGTCCGCGCCCTGGGCGGGGACCCGGACCGGGCGGTACGGGCCGCGGTGGCCGTGGAGCTGGCGCACAACTTCACCCTGCTCCACGACGACATCATCGACGAGGACTCCCGGCGGCGCGGCAGGCCGACGGCGTGGACCGTGTTCGGGACCCCGGACGCGATCATCGTCGGCGACGCCATGATGGCGCTCGCCCTGCGCCTGCTGGCGGAGGACCCGCACCCGGCCTCCGCCCAGGCCTCGGCCCGGCTCGCCGCGTGCGTGGTAGAGCTGTGCGCCGGGCAGCAGGCGGACTGCGCCTTCGAACAGCGGGACCGGGTGTCGCTGGACGAGTGCCTGACCATGGCGATGGCCAAGACCGGCGCCCTGCTGGGGTGCGCCTGTGCCCTCGGTGCGCTCTACGCCGGGGCCGGACCGGACGAGGTCGATGCCGTGGATGGCTTCGGGCGGGAGGCCGGGCTGGCCTTCCAGCTGATCGACGACCTGATCGGCATCTGGGGCGACCCGGAGCACACCGGCAAGCCGGCCGGCGCCGATCTGCTCGCCCGCAAGAAGTCCCTGCCGGTGGTGGCCGCGCTCACCTCGGGCACCGAGGCGGGCCGGGAACTGGCCGGGCTGTACGCCGGACCCATGAGCGGGGACGACGTGCAGCGGGCCGCCGCAGCGGTGGACCGGGCCGGCGGCCGGGACTGGGCGCAGGCCCATGCCGCGGACCGGATGGGCCGGGCGGTGCACCAGCTGTCCCGGGCGGTGCCGGACCTCGGGGCGGCGGGCGGTCTGCTGGCGCTGGCGGAGTTCGTGACCCGGCGTACCCGGTAGCGGTAGCCGTGGCGGTAGCCGTGGCGGTACCGGGCGGTAGCAGAACCGCCCGGGCGGGCCAAGGACTGTTCCGGCACCTCATGGTGCCGGAACAGTCCTTTCCGCATGATCCGGCCCAACTCTAGGATCGCTCACGGCTGTTGACACGTGAGCGAAGGGTGAGACCAGTGGGGCTGGACATACGCCAGGCAGGGCCGTCGGACCGGGACGCGGTGGCGCGGCTGCTCGACGAGGCCTTCCGGAACGACCCGGTGAGCAGCTGGGTCTTCCCCGACCCGGAGCACCGGCGGGCGGTGCACGGGAAGTTCCTGGGGGTGTTCGTGGACGTGGCGCTGGAGCAGGGCCGGATCGACTACGCCGTGGACGGCTCCTGTGCGGCGCTGTGGCTGCGGGTCCCGGCCGGTGAGCACGAGGACGGGGAGGACATCCCGGCGAAGATGCGCGCGGTGGCCGATCCGGACAACGAGCGCTGCGAGCTGGTCGGCCGGCTGACCGGCGAGGTCCACCCGACCGCCGAGGAGCACGAGTACCTGCTGATGATCGCGGTCGATCCGGCCCGGCAGGGGTCGGGGCTGGGGACCGCGCTGATGCGGCCGGTGCTGGACGCCTGCGACCGGGACGGCGTACCGGCGTACCTGGAGGCGAGCAGCGAGCGCAGCAAGCGGCTGTACGAGCGGCTGGGCTGGGAGTTCACCGGGACGGCGGTACAGCTGCCGGACGGGCCGCCGATGTGGCCCATGTGGCGCAAGCCGCAGGGCTGAGCCTCGGCGGGCGCAGCGCCCTTGTGTAACCACTGCACCCGTAGTACTTTACGCGGAGTGCTTCGTGAGGGAGTGCTGTGTATCCAGGGGGAGACCGGATGTTGCGCAAGCTGACCTACTTCATCGCCACCTCGGTCGACGGCTTCATCGGTGAGCCGGACGGGAACGGCGACTTCCTGAACCAGTGGCTGGACCCCGAGTACCTGGACTGGATGGTTGCCGAGTACCCGGAGACCATCCCCACCCATGTGCAGGGGCACTTCGGGATCACCGACCTCCGGGCCCGGCACTTCGACGCGGTCATCCAGGGCCGCGGGAGCTACGACATCGGCCTCAAGGCGGGGGTCACCAGCCCCTACGCCCACCTGAAGCAGTACGTGGCCAGCCGTTCGCTGACCACCTCGCCGGACCCGGCGGTGGAGCTGATCGCCGGGGACGTGGCGGCCCGGGTGCGCGAGCTCAAGCAGGAGGACGGCCTCGGCATCTGGCTGTGCGGCGGTGCCGACCTGGCCGGACAGCTGGTGGAGGAGATCGACGAGTTCGTGGTGAAGACCTACCCGGTGGTGGCCGGGTCCGGGATGCCGATGACCCGGGCCGGGTTCGGCGCACGGGAGGTCGAGCTCCTCGGGGTGAAGGGCTTCGGTGGCGGCCAGGTGGTCACCACGTACGCGCGCAAGCGCTGAACCGGCTGCGCCGGGTGTCCCGGGGAGGCCAGGTAAACGGGAGAAAACCGGACTAATGTAGACGTATGACTGGCCATGATCAGCACCAGCGTCAGCACCAGCATCAGCATCTGACGGTGGCCCCGCAGGCCGGGCGTGAGCAGCGAGTCTGCCCGGCCTGCGGGCGCCCCGTCGAGACGGTGATCAGGCGGCGCAAGGTTCTCGGGGCGTTTGTGCCGGAGTGGGGTCCGGGTCCCTGCCGGAACCCGGACTGCACTGCGCGCGAGCCTGACGACGTGCCGTAGCGGCGGCCCGCGCTAGCGCTGGGCGACCAGGCCGTTGCGCCACAGGTAGTCGACGCGCGAGCGCTCCGCCGCGTTCGGCGTCGCGTTCTGGCAGGACGTGCCCGGCCCGCCGCCCGACATCAGCTCGCTGCACGGACCCGAGTAGTGGTCGGGCAGGCCGAGCACGTGCCCGGTCTCGTGGGAGGTCACCCGGGTGGAGTTGTACTGCTGGTTCTGCCGGTAGTCGAGGAAGATGTACCCCCGCCCGTGCCCGTCGGTGCTGGCGTACGAACCGCGCGAGTCATTGCCCTCGTAGTACGCGAAGTTCCCGCCGGAGGACACCTCCTGGAGCTTCACATTGGACACCGAGCTGTTCCAGATCTGGGTGGAGCGGGCTATCTGGGTGCGGAAGCTGGGCGCGTTGCGGGTGTTGTAGGTGACGGTGACCGCCAGTACGCCCGGGTTGGCCTTGCGCTGCTCGGCCACGGAGCGCTGTATGGCCTCGAAGAAGGCGCGGTTGGCGTCCGCGTTCTCCTGCGACCGTTCGTAGGCGGCGTAGCTCGCGGCATTGCCGGCCGGCATCGGTGCCGGGGCCGCGCCGGCGGCGGGGGCGGTGACGCCGAGGGCGGTCGCGAGACCGAGTCCGATCACGGTGGCCAGAACGGCCTTGCGGGAGCTGCTGGTGCGTCGGGAGTGGCGCATGGTGGGGGGCTCCTCCTCAATCCGGTGCGGGGGGTGGGTGGTTCCGGTACCGGAGTCTGGGGGAGCCGGGGCGGCCGGCGGATGATGTCAGCGGCCGATAACACCGGGCTATCAGGGTGTGGCGGACTGGCCAACTCCCGTGAAAATGGCGGGAATAGGTGGGGTGTCAGTGGCTGGTGCGGTCTGCGGGCCGCGCCTACTCTCGGGTCATGGAGCTCGAGGTGAGGCATCTGCGCGCGCTGTGCGCCATTGCCGATGCCGGCAGCCTGCACAAGGCCGCCCGGCAGCTCGGCGTCAGCCAGCCCTCGCTGACCACGCAGTTGCAGCGGATCGAACGGGCCCTGGACGGGGAGCTGTTCCTGCGGGAGCGCACCGGCTGCCGGCCGACGCCGTTCGGGCGGACCGTGCTCGGCCGGGCCCGGCCGCTGCTGGCGGAGATGGCCGCACTGGTCGCGGAGGCGCGGGCGCAGGCGCACGGCCAGCGGCTGCGGATCGGCTCCACCGCCAGCCGGGCCCTGCCGGGCTGGCTGCGCAGGCTGCACCGGAGGTTCCCCGACACCGAGACCACGCTGGTGGTGGACGTGTCGGCGAACGCGCTGCTGCGGATGGTGGCGGCCGGACAGCTGGACGTGGCCTTTGTCCACGAGGTGGAGGGCAGCCCGCTGCGGGTGCCGGCCGGGCTCCAGGTGCGGGTGCTGATGGAGCGCGAGCCGCAGTTCCTGTCGATGTCCCGGAACCATCCGGCCGCCCGGCAGCCGGTGGTGGACCTGCGGGACTTCGCGCGGGACCGGTGGACGGTGGACCCTTCGGTGGACGGCGAATGGGACGGCCTGCGGCGGGTGTTCGCCGGTGCCGGCCTCGATCCGCCGGTGCTGCACACCGACTACCACACCGCTGCGTCGCTGATCGTCTCGGGCGAGGCGGTGGCGCCGTGCCAGCCGACGTCCGGGCCGCGGGACGACATGGCCATACGGCCGCTGCAGGGTGATCCGCTGGCGGTGCGGCTGCTGCTGGCGACGCGGCCGGGGGCGCATGCGGAGGTGTACGCGGACCTGCGGGCGGCCTACCGTGAGCTGGCGCTCCGGACGGCCCCCTACCGAGCCTGGCTCCACCGCACGGGCAACCCCCTCCTGACCGCGGCATAACCCCCACCCGCGCCGCGCGGCCTGCGCTCCGGCGGCCCCGGGCTCCGCCCGGCCCCCGCTCCGGGCTGCGCCCGGCACCCCGTACCGGGGTGCACCCCGCACCCGTTGGGGGCTCCGCCCCGGGCTACGCCGGATGCGCGGGCTCCGCCCGTCACCCCGGGCTGGGCCCGCACACGCGCCGGGCTCCGCCCGACCCCTTGGGGGCTCCGCCCGCCGCCCCGGGCTGCGCCCGAACCCGGCCCAGGGCTGCGCCCGGCACCCCGTACCGGGGTTGCATCCCGGACCCCTTGGGGGCTCCGCCCCCGGCCGGTGTGTGCCGGGCCCGGCCTGATGCGCGGGCTCCGCCCGGCGCCCTGGTGCGCGCGGCACCTGAACCCCGCGCGGGACTGCGCCCGGGCGCGGGTGGGCCTTGCCCGCCGACGGGCTCTGCCCGATGCCGTCCCGGCTCCAGGGGCCCGTGGGGCGTGCGGGGCTCCGCCCCGAACCCCTGGCATGCGGGTCTCGCCCGGCCTGGCCCGCCCCCTGGGGGCTTCGCCCCAAGCCCGATTCCAGGGGAGTGATCCCAGCGGGGTCCGGGCCCCGCCCCTGCCGGCCGGGCCGGGGCCTGGGCATCGCCCGGGGTGCGCACGGTGCCCGGCTCCGGGTCCGGGGCTTCGCCCCGCCGCCCGCGCCCGCGCCGGGCCGGACCCGCCCGTGCCCTCAGGGCGGCCGGGCGGACCCACCCCAACCCCGGCTCCAGGGGGAGCGCCCCCTGCCGGGCCCGGGCGCCGCCCGGACCCGGGTTCCGGGGCGCCGGGCCCCGCCCCTGCCGGCCGGCCGGGGTCCGGGCCCGCCCGGGCCGGGGACTGCGCCCGGCCCCCGGGTCCGGGGCGCCGCCCCGCCGACTGCCGCGGCCCGGGCGCGCCGCCCCCGCCCGCGTCCTCGGGCCGGCCGGGTGGCGCCCGCCCGGGGTGGTCGCAAGAGCCGCGGCCAGCGGAGTGGCTTGACTTGGGTGGGGCGCGATATATCGTGTTAGGCGGAAGACGCGATATGCGTCGCGTTCCGACGAGGAGGATCCGCACCATGGCCGAGCAGACCTGGTCCATCGCCGAGCCGCAGAAGCTCGCCTTCGAATCCCCGGTGAAGCGCCTGCGCGTCCGCATCCTGGACGGCACCGTCAACGTCGTCGGCACCGACGAAGGTCCCGCCCGGCTGGAGGTCTCCGAGGTGGACGGCCCCCCGCTGCACATCGTGCAGACCGGCGACACCCTCACCGTGTCCTACGAGGACCTGCCCTGGAACGGCTCCCAGGGCCTGCGGGAATGGTTCGACTCCAAGCCCTGGGACAACTGGCGCTCCGCCTCCGGCCGCAAGGCCTGGGAGCGCAGCGCCGTGGTCACCCTCACCCTGCCCGCCGACGCCCACGTCCAGATCGCCGCGGTCGGCGCCGCCTCCGTGGTCTCCGGCATCCGCGGTGGCACCGAGCTGCACGGGGTCTCCGGCGACGCCACCCTCGTACGCCTGGCCGGCAGCGTCCTCACCCGTACCGTCACCGGCAGTGTCGAGGCCCAGTCCGTGGACGGGGACTTCCGGTTCCGCTCCGTCTCCGGCGGTCTCACCGTCGTCGACGGCTCGGCCGGCACCGTACGGGCCGAATCCCTCAACGGGGACATGCTCCTCGACCTCGCGCCCGCCCCGGCCGCCGGACGCCCGTTCGACATCAGCCTCAACTCCGTCTCCGGACGGGTCGCGATCCAGCTCCCGCACCAGGCCGACGCCAGGGTCGAGGCCGGCACCACCAGCGGCAGGATCTCGAACGCCTTCGAGGACCTCCAGGTCTCCAGCCGGGTCGGCTCCAAGAAGATCACCGGGACGCTCGGCGAGGGCACCGGTACGCTCCGCGCCACCACCGTCTCCGGAGCCATCGCCCTGCTGCGCCGCCCCGACGCCGGGACGGCGGCCCCGCTCTCGTTCGACAAGAAGGTGCTCTGACATGCCGCCCGTCTTCGCCCACGGCCGCCTCCGCCTCTACCTGCTGAAGCTGCTGGACGAGGCGCCGCGCCACGGGTACGAGGTGATCCGCCTGCTGGAGGAGCGCTTCCAGGGCCTGTACGCGCCCTCGGCCGGCACCGTCTACCCGCGGCTGGCCAAGCTGGAGGCCGAGGGTCTGGTCACGCACGCCACCGAAGGCGGGCGCAAGGTGTACTCGATCACCGACGCCGGCCGGGCCGAACTGGCCGGCCGCACCGGCGAACTCGCCGACCTGGAACTGGAGATCCGCGAATCGGTCTCCGAACTGGCCGCCGAGATACGCGACGACGTCCGCGGCGCGGCGGGCGACCTGCGGCGCGAGATGCTGGCCGCGGCCTCCGCTTCCGCCACCGCCGCTCCCGGCCCGGACCCTTCGGACGACGCCTGGGCCGCGGCGAAGGAGGAACTGCGGCGGGCCCGCCAGGAGTGGAAGGAACAGGCCCGCCGGGCCAAGGACGAGAGCCGCCGGGCCCGCGAGGAGGCCCAGCAGGCCCGCCGGCAGGCCAAGGAGGCGCAGGACAGGGCCCGTGAGGAGGTCCAGCGGATCGCCGGCCAGCTCCAGGAGCAGTTCGCCCGGTCCGCCGTACGGGAGGGCCTGTCCGACATCACGGACAAGCTCGGGGCCTGGCTCGGCGCTACCGGTCCGGCCGAGCCCCAGAGCGAAGACCGGACCGAGCCCGCCGCCGAAGAGCGTCGGAGCGGTGATTCCGGTTGGGCCGCCGATCTGGCCCCCACCGGGGATCCGGCCCGGGATCTGGACCGGCTGCTGGACCGGTTCCGCGATGAAGTCCGCGACGCCGCCCGCGACCACGGGGTGACCGCCGCCCAGGCCGAGGAGGCGCGCCGGCGGCTCTCGGCCGCCGCGGCCGACCTCACCTCCGCCTTGCGCCGCACCACCCGCGGCTGACCCGGCACACGCGCAGCCCCCCGGCCCGTCGTCACGGCCGGGGGGCTGCGTCGGATCAACGCCCGGATCAGAGGGTCTTGCGGTTCTCCGTCACCCGGGTGCGGAGCGTGGCCAGGGTCGCGGTCAGCGTCTCCTGGACCGCGTCCAGCTGCTCCTCGGTGAGCTGGTGGTGCTTGGTGTTGTCACGGACCTCCTCGGCGAAGCGGTCCAGCATCCGCTTCAGCCGGCGCTGCGCGTCCTTGGGGTCCTTCGGCTTGTTGCCGCCCCACTGCATGCTGCTCTGGATGCGGTTGTCGATGTCCTCCTGGATCCGGGCGTTGAACTCCGGGCCCGAGTACTGCTCGCGGTAGGACTCCTCCAGGGTCTCCTTGAGCTGCTGTGCCTGGTCCTGGGCCTGGGCGCGCATCTGAATCACCGATTCCTTCGTTTCGTTCCTGATGGATTTCACGGTCTGCTTGATGGATTTGCCGAGTGCGGGCCGGCTCTTGGCCGTCGCGGGCTTCAGGTGCCCGGACAGCTCCGCGATGGTCGGGTGCTGGAACAGCAGCCGGATGGACACTTCCAGTCCGACGGTCCGCCGCAGCCGGCCGATGATCCTGGTCGCCTTCAGGGAGTTGCAGCCGAGGGCGAAGATGTTGTCGTCGATGCCGACCCGCTCGACGCCCAGCACCTCGGCGAACACCCCGCACACCGCCTCTTCCTGCGGGGTGCGGCCCGGCCGGTGGCCGGAGTCCGCCGCGGTGTCCGCGCCGGGCTCGGGCAGTGCGTCCCGGTCCACCGTCCCGTCCGCCGTCAGCGGCAGCTCCTCGAGCGTCACCACGGTGGCCGGCACCATGGGGTCCGGCAGCTGCTGCGCCGCGAACTCGCGCAGCTGCTCGGCGCCGAGAGCCGCGGCTGCCTCCGTACCGCCCGCCCGCAGCGGTACGACGTACCCGACGAGCCGGTCGTCGCCGTCCGGGCCGTCCGCGGGCCGGGCGACCACCGCCGCCTGCGACACCGCCGGGTGCGCGGCCAGCACGGCCTCGACCTCGTCGGTACGGAACCGCCGTCCGCGGATCTTCACCTGCGCACCGCCGCGCCCGATCAGCTCGAGCCGGCCGTCGCGGCCCCAGCGGGCCAGGTCGCCGGTGCGGAACATCCGGGCCCCGGCCGGACCGAACGGGTCCGGCAGGAACCGGTCGGCGGTCAGGGCCCCCCGGCCGTGGTAGCCGCGGGCCACCCCGCCGCCGACGTACAGGGCTCCGGTCACCCCCGCCGGCACCGGCGCGAACGACTCGTTCAGCACATGGAACCGCAGGCCGTCGAGCGGCTGGCCGAGCGGCAGGGTTCCGGTGCCCGGGGCGTCCTCGTCCCCGGCCGGCACCGTGAAGGCGGTGGCCCGTACCGTTCCGGCGGGGCTGTAGCTGCCCACCACCCGGACCCCCGGTATCGCCGTGCGGACCCGCCGGGCGAACGAGGCGAGCACCGGCTCGCCGGTGAGGACGACCGTCCCGGCCCGGAAGGCGCCGGCACCGGCGGTGCCGTTCAGCAGCCCGGCGAAGAACGGCGCGGTCGTGCTGATCACATCGCCCGACCAGCCGCCCTGCTCCGCCAGCGCCCCGGGATCCCGGACCACCTCGACGCAGGCGCCCCCGCTCAGTGCGGCGAGGATCTCGAAGGCCACCGCATCGCCGTGCGGCGAGGCCGCCAGCAGCCGGGTTCCGGGCACCAGACCCGCCCCGGTGGCGAACCCGGTCACCCCCTCGAACAGCGCGCGGTGGCTGATCGCGGCACCCGCCGGCGCACCGTCCTGCTGCGGCGCCCGCCGCAGCCAGGCCAGCTGCTGCGGAGCGGAGGGCGCCGCCGCAACCGGGTCCCCGTCGCCCGGGACGGCGTACGGAGCGTCCACGTCCGCCTGGGTGAGCACCAGTCCGGCGCCCGCCTGGGCCGGCAGCGGATCGCGCTCCGGGCCGGACCGGCCGGAGCCGGTCAGCACGAACGCGGCACCCGACTTCAGCGTCGCCAGCAGTGCCACCGCGAGCTGAGCCGAGCGCGGCAGGGCGAGCCCGACCACCGCCTCCGGGCCGGCACCCAGCCGGACCAGGTGCCGGGCCAGGGCGTCCGCCCGGCGGTTCAGCTCCCGGTAGGTCAGCGACAGTCCGTCGGAGACCACGGCGACCGCGTCCGGGGCCGAGGCCGCCTGCCGCTCGATCAGAGCGGGCAGGGTGTCCCCGGGGGCCGGCGCGGCGGTGACCGCCTCGTGGTAGCCCCTGATGATCCGGTCGCGCTCGGCCTCCAGCAGCACGTCCACCGCGTCGACCCGCAGGTCCGAGTCGGCCAGCAGCTGCCGGAGCACCCCGTGGAGCCGCTCGGCGATGTCGTCGACCGCGTCCTCGGTGAACAGGTTGCGGTGGTACTGGAGGTTCAGCCGGACGTGCGGCTCGGTCTCGACGATCAGGGCGAGCGGGTAGTTCGCGGCGCCCTCCGCACGGATGCCGGTCACCTCCACCCCGGCCGCCGCGGTCGCCTCCGCGATGCCCACCCGGTCCACCGGGTAGGACTGGAACGCCACCAGGGTGTCGAACAGCGTGTCCAGGCCGGTGGCCTGGTGGATCTCGACCAGGCTGTGGTGGTGGTGGTCCAGCAGGACGGACTGCCGGTCCTGGAGGCCGGTCAGCACCTCGGCGAGGGTGTCGCCGGGGGCGTACCGGACCCGCACCGGAAGGGTGTTGATGAACAGTCCGACCATGGACTCCACCCCCGGCAGCGCCGCCGGCCGGCCGGAGACCGTGGCACCGAACACCACGTCCCGGCGGCCGGTGAGCCCGCCGAGCAGCACCGCCCAGGCGCCCTGCACCAGGGTGTTCACCGTGACCCCCAGTTCGGAGGCCTTCCGGAACAGGCTGCGGGACTCGTCCTCGGACAGTCCGAGCCCGGCCGAACCGGCGCCGGAGGCCTGCGCCCGGGGCGCGGTGGTCGGCACCAGCAGGGTCGGCTCCTCGACCCCGGCGAGCTCCTCCGCCCAGGCCTTGGCGGTCTCCGCACGGTCCTGCCGGTCCAGCCAGGCCAGGAACTCGCGGAAGTCGCGGACCCGGGGGAGCCCCGAGGCATCCCCGCCGGAGGCGTACAGCCGCAGCAGGTCCTGCATCAGGATCGGCTCGGACCAGCCGTCGATCAGTACGTGGTGGGTGGTGAGGACCAGCTCGTGGCGGTCCTCTCCGAACTGCACCAGGGTCAGGCGCAGCAGCGGGGGTGCGGTGCGGTCGAAGTGCCGGGCGTAGTCCTCGGTGAGGAACGCCTCGAAGGCCGCGTCGCGCTCGGCCGGGGCCAGACCGGTCAGGTCGACCTCCTGCCAGGGCAGCGCCACACCGTCCACCACGAGCTGGACGAGGTTGTCGTCGGAATCGGGAACGAAGGCCACGCGCAGGTTCGCGTACCGGTCGAGCAGGGCCTGGCCGGCGGCCCGCATCCGGGCGGGGTCGACCGGACCGGACAGATGGAACACGGTCTGCATCTGGTACGCGTCGTAGCCCGTGTCGTTGAGCGTGGACTCGAAGAGGATGCCGGACTGCAGGGCGGTCAGCGGCCATACGTCGGACAGTCCGGGGTAGCGCTGCTGCCAGGTCCGGAACTCCGGCGAGTCCGGCGAGGCCAGCGGCGCGGTACCGGCCGCCTCCGCCGCCGGGTCGGTCCCGGTGGCGACCGCGGCGAGCGCGGCGACCGTACGGGACTGGAGGATCTGGCGGGGGGTGACCTCCAGGCCGCGGGCGCGGGCCCGGGTGACGACCTGGATGGCGCGGATGCTGTCGCCGCCGATGGCCAGGAAGTCGTCGTCGATGCCGATCCGGGCGGCGCCGAGCACCTCGGCGAACACCCCGGCCAGGGTCTCCTCCTCGGCCGTACGGGGGGCCCGGTAGGCGGCGGTGGCGAGCTCCGGCTCCGGCAGGCCCTTCCGGTCCAGCTTGCCGTTCGGGGTGAGCGGCAGCTTCTCCAGGGTGACGACGGCGGCGGGCACCATGTACTCGGGCAGCCGGGCGGCGGCCGTCCTCAGCAGCTCCTCGGTGTCGAGGGCGGGCGCGGTGCCGCCGGCGCCGGTGCCGTCGCCGGCCTCGGGCACCACATAGGCGACGAGCCGGTTCGAGCGGGCCACGACCACGCTCTGGCGGACGGCCGGGTGGGCGCGCAGCACGCTCTCGATCTCGCCGAGCTCCACCCGCAGGCCGTGGATCTTCACCTGGAAGTCGGCGCGGCCCAGCAGCTCGATCAGTCCGTCCGGGCCGAACCGGGCGACGTCACCGGTCCGGTACAGGCGCTCGGCGACCTCGCCGTAGGACCACTCGATGAAGCGTTCGGCGGTGCGCTCGGGCTGGTTGAGGTAGCCGCGGGCCAGACCGATGCCCGCCAGGTACAGCTCGCCGGGAACGCCCGGGGGCACCGGCTGGAGCGCCTCGTCGAGGATGTAGGTGCGCTGGTTGGCCATCGGACGGCCGTACGGGATGCTCGTCCAGTCCGGGTCGGCCTTCTCCACCTCGAAGAGGGTGGAGTGGATCGAGGACTCGGTGGCCCCGCCCATCACGATGAACCGCAGATCGGGGGCGAAGGCGCGGATCCGATCGGCCAGCGGGACCGGGACCCAGTCGCCGCCGAGCAGGGCCAGCCGCAGCTGCGGCAGGGGGTCGGCGCCGGTCTGCTCCAGCTGGTCGGCCAGCAGGCCCAGCAGGGCGGGGGCGGAGTTCCAGACCGTCACGCCCTCGGCGGCGGCCAGTTCGGCCCAGTGGACGGGGTCCTTGGTGCGGCCGGCCTCGGGAACGATCACCGTGCCGCCGGCGGCCGTGAGGCCCAGGAACTCGTAGACCGACATGTCGAAGCTGGGCGAGGACAGGGCGAGGACGGAGTCCCCGGGACCGACCGCGAAGCGGGTGTTCAGGTCGGCGATGTTGTTGAGGACGCCCAGGTGCCGCAGCGCGATCGGCTTGGGGGCACCGGTGGATCCCGAGGTGTGGATGATGTAGCAGAGGTGCTCGGGGCCGGCGACGGGCTCCGGGTTGTGCTCCGGCAGGGCGGCGAGGATCTCGGCGTCCCGGTCGACCAGCACCAGCGGCGGGCTCTGCTCGTCGCGCTCGGGCAGGTTCGAGGTGAGGTCCTCGCGGCTGATCATCACGGCGCAGGAGGTGCCGTTGACCATGATGGCGATCCGGTCGGCCGGGTAGTCCGGGTCGAGCGGGACGTATGCGCCGCCGGCCTTGAGGACGGCGAGCTCCGCGATCAGCAGGGCGGGGGAGCGGTCCAGGCAGAGGCCGACCCGCACATCGGGGCCGACGCCCAGGGAACGCAGGTGGTGGGCCAGGCGGTTGGCCGCGGCGTTGATCTCCCCGTAGCCGATGCGTCGGCCGGCGTGCACGACGGCGATGGCCTCGGGGGCGCGCTCCACCTGGGCCTCGAAGGCCTCGTGCAGGGTGCCGTGGGCCGGCAGCGGGGTCTCGGTGCGGTTCCACTCGACCAGGGTGCGCTGCAGCTCCTCGTCGGTGAGCAGCCGCAGCCTGCTGACGGGCTGTGCCGGGGTCCGCAGTCCGTCGGCGAGCAGGGTGCGGTAGTGGTCGAGCAGGCGGACCGCGGTGTGGCGGTCGAAGAGGGCGGCGTCGTAGTGGAGTTCCAGGGCCTCGCCGCGGACGAGCAGCTGGAGCTCGTACGGGGCGTGCTCCCGGGCGGGGGTGCCGTCGGCGGCGAAGGCGACGACCGGGGTGTCGGCGGCGGGGCCGGTGGTGCCGGCCGCGGCCAGCTCCGGCAGGGTGGCCTGCCCGTCGACCGGGAAGCGGGTCTCGCCGTCCGGGCCGGCCAGGGCGATCCGGTCCTGGCCCGTGTAGCGGAAGAGCAGGGCGGCGAAGGCGGCGGCCAGTACGCCGGTGGGGCCGGTCCCGTCGGCGGTGGCCGGGACCTCGATCTCGAGCTGGGAGTGCGCCACGGCCGAGCACCGGGGCGCCACATCCGGAAGGCGCGGGCGGTCCGACGGTACGAGCACCGGCGCCCAGGCCTCCTGGGAGGCGTCGTGGGTACGGTCGTGGATCATGGTCCGACTCCGATCAGTGTGGTGCCGACGCTGGTGATGCTGCTGGGGCTCTCGATGGGCAGGGGGTGCCGGGCGCAGAGCCAGCGCACCTCCTCACGGATCGTGGCGACCAGTGCGGGGTCGATCCGGTACTCGGTGTCCGTCAGTGCGGTGGTGGCCTTGAGGACGGTGTGCAGCAGCTGTGCGCACTCCGCCATCTGCTCCGGGCCCATGCCGCGCTGGGCGAGGATGTTGGTGCCGAGCCGCAGTCCGCTGGTGACCAGCGGCGGCTTGGTGTCACCGGGGATGCGGTTGCGGTTCGCGAGGATTCCGCACTCCTCCAGGGCCCGTTCGGCGATCACTCCGGTCAGGCCGGTGTCGGTGGTGTCCAGAAGCACGATGTGGTTGTCGGTGCCGCCGGTGAGGATCCGGTAGCCGAGGGAGGACAGTTCGCCGGCGAGGGCGGAGGCGCTCTCGACGATCAGGCGGGCCGTCTGCCGGAAGCCGGGTCCGGCCGCCACCGAGAAGGCACGGGCCTTGGCGGCGATCGAGGCGGGGCTGGGAGTTCCCTGCGACTGCGGGAACACGGCCCGCTGGATGAGCCGGCCGAGCGGGGTGCGGCCGTCGGGACCGGGCGTCTGATACTCGCGCCCGCTCAGGATCAGGCCTCCGCGGGGGCCGCCCAGCTGCTTGTACGTGCTCATGGTGGTGATGTGGGCGAGGTCGACCGGGCTCGGGTGCACCCCGGCGGCGACCAGGCCCGCGATGTGGGAGATGTCCGCGAGCAGGTACGCGCCCACCTGGTCGGCGATGGCCCGGAACCGGGCGAAGTCCACGGTGCGGGGGTAGGCGCTCGCCCCGGCGATGATGACCTTGGGTCGGTGCTCCCGGGCCAGGGCCTCGACCTGGGCGTAGTCGATCCGGCCGGCCTCGTCCAGGCCGTAGTGGACCGCGTGGTAGTGGCGGCCGGTGACCGAGGCCCGCGAGCCGTGGGTGAGGTGGCCGCCGGCGTCGAGGTCGAGGCCGAGGATGGTGCCGCCCGGCGGGACCAGCGCGGCGAGGACCGCGAGGTTGGCCGAGGAGCAGGAGTGCGGCTGGACGTTCGCGTAGCGGGCGCCGAACAGCTGCTTGGCCCGCTCCACGGCCATGTTCTCGACCTGGTCGAACTGCTGGGCGCCGGGGTGGTACCGGGCGCCGGGGTAGCCCTCGGCCGTCACGTTGGACAGGGCCGCTCCACCGGCGGCGAGGACCGAGGGGTCGGCGATGCTCGCCGAGGCGATCATCGCGAGGGTCGCGTTCTGCTGGCCCACCTCCGCGTCCAGCAGCGCGGCGAGCTCGGGGTCGGTGTCCTGCAGGGATTCCCATCCGATGCGGAGGAGCTCGCCCTGTGCACCGTCCACCACTAGCTGACGTTCCATCACCAGTACCTCATCTCGCGCTTCCAGCGCCTCGAAGGGCTATAACTGCCCGTTGCTTGTGGACTGTTTCCGGCGGCCGGCGAACGTGTCAGGTCGGTTCGGGCCGGGCCGGCCGGGTTCGGGATCAGTGGGTGATCAGTGGGTGCGGTCCTTGTTGAAGTGGGCCATGGCCCAGAAGAAGCCGAGGATGGCGATGGCGAGGATCCAGGCGGTGGCGATCCAGCCGCTGTTGCCGATTTCGGTGCCCATGAGGAGGCCGCGGAGGGTTTCGATGACGGGGGTGAAGGGCTGGTATTCGGCGAACCAGCGCAGGCCGGTGGGCATGGTGTCGGTGGGGACGACGCCGGAGCCGACGAAGGGCAGCAGGATCAGGGGGAAGGGGGCGTTGGAGGCGGCGTCGAGGGTCTTGGCGGCGAGGCCGAAGGCGACGCCGAGCCAGGTCAGGGCGAAGCTGATGCCGGCCAGGAGGCCGAGGGCGGCGAGCCATTCGACCGGGGAGGCGGAGGGCTCGAAGCCCATGAGCCAGGCGACTGCGAAGACGAAGGCCATGGAGGCCAGGGTCTGGACGACGGAGGAGATGACGCGGGCGATGAGGATGGAGGGGCGGAAGATCGCCATGGTCTTGAACCGGGCGATGATGCCTTCGGTCATGTCGACGCTGGTGGAGACGGCGGTGCCGAGCATTCCGGTGGCGGCGGTCATGATGATCAGGCCGGGCAGGACGTAGTTGACGTATTCGGCCCGTCCGCCGGATGGGCCGACGCCGGTGCCCAGGACCCCGCCGAAGACGTAGACGAACAGGAGCAGGAACAGGACCGGGATACCGATGATCGAGATGGTGGTCGTCGGGTAGCGGAGCTGGTTCTTGACGTTGCGGCGCAGCAGGGTGACGGAGTCGGCTACGGCGAAGTTGACGGTGCTCATACCAGGACCTTCTTGTCGGTGTCGGCGGAGGCGGTGGTGGTCTCGGTTCCGGTCTCGGTTCCGGTCTCGGTCTTGGTCTGGCCGGTGAGGGCGAGGAAGACGTCGTCGAGGTCGGGGGTGTGCAGGGACATCTCGTGGATGGTGGTGGTGTCGAGGCGGTTCAGGACGGCCTGGACGTTCTGGGCGCTGCCGTCGGAGGGGATCCGGAGCTTGAGGTCCTCGTCGTTGCGGGTGAAGGGGACGGTCAGGGTCCGGGCCGCGAGGTCGAGGGCGTAGGCGGTGCTGAACTGCAGGTCGATGCTGCCGCCGGGGACCTTCCGCTTCAGCTCTTCGGGGGTGCCCTGGGCGACCAGCCGGCCGCCGTCGAGGACCGCGATGCAGTCGGCGAGCTGGTCGGCCTCCTCCAGGTACTGGGTGGTCAGGAAGATGGTGACGCCGTCGGCGACCAGGCCGCGGATCATCTCCCACATCGAGCGGCGCACCCGCGGGTCGAGACCGGTGGTGGGCTCGTCCAGGAAGATCACCTGCGGGCGGCCGACCAGGGTCATCGCCAGGTCCAGACGCCGCTTCATACCGCCGGAGAAGGTGATCACCGGCTTCTTCGCGGCCTCGACCAGGTCGAACTGCTCGATCAGGTCGGTGGACCGCTGCTTGACCGTCTTGCGGTCCAGGTGCCAGAGCCGGCCCATCAGCTCCAGGTTCTCCATCGCGTTCAGGAACGGGTCCACCGCGGAGAACTGACCCGTGACACCGATGCTGGAACGCACCCCGTCCGGGTCCGAGGCCAGATCGTGCCCCAGGACATTCGCGCTGCCCGAGTCCATCGTGGTCAGCGTCGAAAGGATCTTCACCGTGGTGGTCTTGCCCGCACCGTTGGGACCCAGCAGCGAGAACACCGACCCCGCCGGGATGTGCAGATCCACACCGTCGAGGACCTTGTGCTCCCCATAGGCCTTGCGAAGACCGGTAGCCGTAATGGCCGTCATGACATTCCTCCTCTGAATGCTCTGGATGAACTGAACGAACTGGATGAACTGGATGCGGCGGCGGGTGCGGGGTGCAGGTCGCCGGTGGTGCCGGTATCGCCGGAACGGCGGGCGGGGAACGGGGAACCGCGCATTCGGCCGGTCAGCCGAAAGGCGATCTTTCGGTTCTTGCAGAAGACCACGTGGGCGGAATGGGCAACGCTCTCCACGATGCTCCCGGGAGTCATTACGGTCTGCCGGTCCGGCGCCGGCTGAAGAATTCCGACAAGCGGGCCGCAATCATCCGCGACACGACCAGGGCCGCGGCGCGGACGCCCATGTCGAAATTCGGCGAGAACTGCCGGGTTCCGCCGGAGGCGCTGCTCACGGCAGGCTCGCCATGAGGGAGGCAGCCGCGCGGTGGCGGGCGCAGTCGCGTTCGCTGAACGACCGGTAGACGCGGTCGCGGATCTCCGGGGCCTGCTCCTGGCTGAGTTTGAACATCCCGTCGGCCCCGGACACGGTGAACCGGAAGGCCCCGACCTCCGGCAGGATCTGGCGGAAGTAGGAGATCGACTCGGTCATGTCCCAGTCGGCGCCGAAGTCGGCCTCGAAGGCGCGGACGGTGGACTTCACCACGTCGAGGGTGTCCTCGGACGGGCCCGGCGAGTCGATCTTCTGGATCGTGCCGCGGACATGGACCGAGGTGAAGTTCCAGGTCGGAGCCGCCGGCGTCTTGCCGTACACGGTGGGCGAGACATAGCCGTGCGGGCCGGTGAAGGTCAGCAGAGCCACCTCGCCGGACTGGATCGCCTTCCAGTGCGGGTTGGAGCGGTTCATGTGCCCGAGCAGGGTCGCGCCCGCCAGGTCGGGGGCCCACTCCCGGTTGGCGTCGGGATCCGGAATCACCGGGAGATGGGTGGCGAACGGGCCTGCGAGGGGGCTGCCGTTGTGGACCAGCAGGGCCAGCGGATTGTTCCGGATCAGATCTACCATCCATGAACCGGACGGTTCGCGGTAGGGCGGTGGAACGAACATCGGTATTCGTCCTCTCGGCTTCGGGTGGTTCCATCTGCCGAGAACACTAACTACGCGTCTTTTTGAATCGTTATTGAGACGACTTCACGCCACGACCCCGGCCGGCGGCGGTGGCCGAAAAGCATTCGATAGCGAAACGGAAACAGGTTCGCCTAGCTTTCGGTGAAGGAGTTCTCGCTGCTCCGATGTCGAAGTCAGGAGAGAACATGTTCCATGTGGATTCTGAGATCGGTGTACTGAAACAGGTCATCCTGCACGAGCCGGGTCTGGCGTTCGAGCGGCTGACCCCGGCCAACAAGGACGAACTGCTCTTCGACGACGTCGTATGGGTGTCCCGGGCCCAGCAGGAACACCGCGCTTTCCAGCAGGTCATGCGGGACCGGGGGGTCACCGTCCACCTGCTGCACGACCTGCTCGCGGAAACGGTCAAGGACGAGCAGGCCGTCGCCTTCGTCCTGGAGCGCATCCTGGACGAGCGCCAGCCCCACCTGGGGCCCGCCCTGGCCCGGCTCACCGGCCAGGTGCTGTCCGCCATGGGCCCGGACGAGCTGGCCACCCACCTGCTCGGCGGCATGAACAAGCTGGAGTTGACCCAGGCACTGGGCGAGCGCTCCCCGAACGGCGTGCGCTCCCTCGGACTCGACCTGATGGCCGACGACGACTTCGTCCTCGCGCCGCTGCCCAACTCGCTCTTCACCCGCGACACCAGCTGCTGGGTCTACGACGGAGTCTCGGTCAACCCGATGATGATGTCCGGGCGCAAGCGCGAGACCGTCAACTACGAGGCCATCTACAACTTCCACCCGATGTTCGCCGAGTCCGGCGCGCACCGCTGGATCGACGGCGAGGCCATGGCCCCGGCCGCACTCGAGGGCGGCGACGTCCTGGTGCTCGGCCACGGCACCGTACTCATCGGCCTCGGCGAGCGCACCACCCCGGCCGGCGTCGAGCTGCTGGCCCGCCGGCTGTTCCGGACCGGGTCCGCGCAGCGGGTGATCGCCATGGAACTGCCGAAGGCCCGGGCGTTCATGCACCTCGACACCGTGCTGACCATGGTGGACGAGGACGCCTTCACCCTTTTCACCGGCCTGGACCGGCGCGAGCTGCGGTCCTGGACGCTGACCCCGGGCCGGCACCAGGTACCGGACGTCACCGAGAACAAGGACGTCTTCGACGCGATCGGGAACGCCCTCGGCCTGGACGCGGTACGGGTCCTGCAGACCCGTCAGAGCTCCTACGCCGCCGAGCGGGAGCAGTGGAACGACGGCTGCAACCTGCTGGCCATCGCCCCCGGCACCGTCATCGCGTACGAGGTCAACGAGAACAGCAACCGGATGCTCCGGGAGAACGGCATCGAGGTGCTGGAGGTCCGCGGCGACCAGCTCGGCCGCGGCCGTGGCGGCCCGCGCTGTATGAGCTGCCCGATCGAACGCGGCGCCGCCTGAACCGTGCTGCCGGCGGCCGAAACCGCAGCAATCCGAATTACCCGGCGAAACACGATCAATAACGAAAGGGAAACCCCGCTCGATAGCTTCGGAAGAGAGACCGCAATCCGGCCACCCGGCTTCACGGGAGTCCCCCAAACCGAGAGGAAGAACCCTTGTCCCAGCCCCAGACCGCCCGTCAGGCCACGCCCCGCCACTACCTGATGTGCCGTCCGACGCACTTCGACGTCAACTACGCGATCAACCCCTGGATGGACCCCGGGAAGCCGGTCGACACCGACCTGGCCATCGAGCAGTGGGAGGCCCTGCGCCGGCTGTATCTGGAGCACGGCCACACCGTCGATCTCGTCGAACCGGTCGAAGGCCTCCCGGACATGGTCTTCGCCGCCAACGGTGCGACCGTGGTCGACGACCGGGTGCTGATCGCGAAGTTCCGCCACCCGGAGCGGGCCGCCGAGGCCCCGGCCTACCAGAAGTGGTACACCGAGCAGGGCTACCCCGAGATCTTCTCCGCCGAGTACGTGAACGAGGCCGAGGGCGACTACATCGTGGTCGGCCGGACCGTGCTCGCCGGCACCGGCTTCCGTACCGACCCGCGGGCCCACGCGGAGGCGGAGCAGGCCCTCGGCGTCCCGGTGGTCAGCCTCACCCTGGTCGACCCGCGCTACTACCACCTCGACGTGGCGCTCGCCGCGCTCTCCGACACCGAGGTCATGTACTACCCGGGCGCCTTCGCCGAGGAGAGCCTCGCCGTCCTGCGGGAGCTCTACCCCGACGCGATCCTGGTCGACGAGGCGGACGCCGAGGTCTTCGGCCTCAACGCCGTCTCCGACGGCCTGCACGTATTCCTCCCGGAGACCGCGACCGGACTGGCCGCACAGCTGCGCGCCCACGGGTTCGAGCCGATCGGCGTCGACCTGTCCGAGCTGCTCAAGGCGGGCGGCAGCGTGAAGTGCACCACCCAGGAGATCCGCCACCTGGCCGCCTCCTGACCGTCAGCAGTCCCCCAGCAGTCCCCCAGCAGTCCGCCAGAAGTCACACCACACCTATGCCAGTGGGAGAGTCATCCATGAGTGCTCGCGAACACGAGATCTACGACGTGGTCGGCATCGGATTCGGGCCGTCCAACCTGTCGCTCGCCATCTCCCTGGAAGAGCATCGCGCGAACGTCCTCACGAACCCGATCACCTCCGCCTTCTTCGAGCGGCAGCCCAGGTTCGGATGGCACCGCAACATGCTGTTGCCGTCGGCGACGATGCAGATCTCCTTCCTGAAGGACCTGGTCACCTTCCGCAACCCGGTGTCGAGGTACAGCTTCGTGTCCTTCCTGCACGCCTCGGGCCGCCTCGCGCAGTTCGTCAACCGGCAGGACTTCTTCCCGACCCGCGCGGAATTCCACCAGTACCTGGAGTGGGCGGAGTCCAGCCTCAGCAACGTGGTCACCTACAGTTCCTCGGTCACCGGGATCCGGCTCCCCCCGGAGGTCGCCCACGACCGGCCCGAGTACCTCCGGATCGACGTGACCGACGAGGGCGGCGGCACCCGGACGGTCGACGCCCGCAACGTGGTCATCTCGACCGGCCTCGTCCCACGCATGCCGGACGGCATAGCGCGGCACGAACGGGTCTGGCACAGCTCGGAGTTCCTGTCCCGGTACGGCCGGACAGAACCGGGCGACCTCAAACGGGTGGCGGTGGTCGGCGCCGGCCAGAGCGCCGCGGAGATCACCAAGTTCCTGTACGAGCGCCTCCCGCACGCCCAGATCACCGCGATCATGCCCTCGTACGGTTACTCGGTCGCCGACGACACCCCGTTCGCCAACCAGATCTTCGACGCCGGGGCGGTCGACGAGTACTACTTCGGCACCGAGCGGGCCCGGGACGCGTTCTGGCGCTACCACAAGAACACCAACTACGGGGTGGTCGACGACGCGGTCATCCGGCACCTCTACGAGATCCAGTACGAGGAGGAGGTACGCGAGACCAAGCGACTGCACTTCCGCAATCTGACCAAGGTCAGCTCGGTGGAGCACACCGGTTCCGAGACCCGCGTCCACCTGGTCTCGCAACTGGACGGCCCGCAGCCGTTCCTGGACGTGGACGCGATCGTCTTCGCGACCGGCTACGACTCGCTGGACCCGAGCCGGCTGCTCGGCGACCTCGACCGCTTCTGCCTGCGGGACGAGTCGGGGCGCCACCGGGTGGAGCGCGACTACCGGCTCGTCACCACCCCGGACCTGCCCATCGGCATCTACCTCCAGGGCGGGACCGAGCACACCCACGGTCTGACCTCCTCCCTGCTGTCGAACATCGCCGTCCGCAGCGGTGAGATCGCCGACTCCATCATCCAGCGCCGTGCCGAGCGGGAGCTCATCCCGGCCGGCGCCCTCCAGGCGGCCGACAGCTGATCCGGCCTGTCGCAGCCGCGCCCCCCGCGCCGATCCGGCCTCGCGCCACGGGTCGTTGCGGGGGGCTTTCTGCTGACCGGCACGGCGAAAAGGCGCCGCGGAAAGGCGGAGGTTTTCCTCCATGGTGCTCGCGCGCGCGGGCGCGTAATTTCGATATACCCCCACCCCCCGGACATTCCCACGAGAGGGCCGGCAGCGGCCCGGAGGCAGGACATCATCATGGATTCCACAGCAGGAGCGGTCATCGCCGGTTCGACGATGCTGGCGACCACCACGCTCGTCGTCACGGGGCTGGTCTGGCTCTCCCACAGCCTGCAGCGGGAGCGGCGTACGGAGGACCGCACGGCCGTCAAACTGCAGCGGGAGCTGCGCAGCGAGGTCGCCGAGCTGAGCAGCCGGGTGGGCGCCATGCAGCGTCTGCTGGAGGGGCTGGACTGAGCGGGGTGGGGAACCTCGTGCAGCTGTGAGGACATCCGCCGGGCCATGACCCGGCGGTCCTTTCGCGCGATTCCGGCGCGCCGCCCGCGGTCTCTGTGTACCGGCGGGCTATTGCCGCAGGCCTGGCACCGGAAGAAGAGCGATATTGGCCTGATAACACCTCTCCCTAGTGTCTTCCTCATGAAGACGTGCAGCCGGACGCCGGCTCACGTGGAGGCGCAGATCCATGGTGGAGGCGACGCACATGACTGAGGACACGGACGAGTACGGCTACGCGGCCGACGGCCGCCCCGGCACCGACAGCGAGCGCCGGCTGGCCGGGCTGTGGGCCGGTGTACTCGGCGTGCCGGTGGACCGCATCCAGCGCACCGACAACTTCTTCGCCATTGGCGGCACGTCCCGGGCCGCCGCCCGGCTGGTGATCGCCTTGGACCGGCACGTCTCCATCGACGAGTTCGCCCGTACCCACAGCCTGTCCGAACTGGCGGACCTGCTCGACCGGAGGCTCGGCGTCCGGAGGGTACCGAGCGTCAGGGGCGTCGGAAGCGTTCGGAGCGTCACCGTCACCGCTGCCGTCCCGGCCATCGGCTGACGTCTACCAGGCACTCACTCGGCACCGAAGCCGACTCATTCATGGGAGACACCGGAAGATGACCACCGTAATCGAAGCAACGGCAGCGGAGCAGGTTCTGGGCGGATCCCCCGAGGGGGTGCCCACGGCAGACACCGTCGACCCGACCGACACGCGGCTGTGGACCGCCGAACAGCGGGCCGCCGCCCAACAGCCGGACTGGCCGGTCCACGCGGCCGTGGACGTGGTCCGGTCGCAGCTGAACGCGGCGCTGCCGCTGGTCTCCGCCAACGAGTGCGAGACGCTCAAGGACCGGCTGGCCGCGGTGTCCCGTGGCGAGGCGTTCCTGCTCCAGGGCGGCGACTGCGCCGAGACCTTCGCCGATGTGACGGCCGCCGCCGTCCAGGCCAAGGTCCGCACCCTGCTGCAGATGGCCCTGGTCCTCACCTACGCGGGCAGCGTGCCGGTGATCAAGGTCGGCCGGATGGCCGGCCAGTACGCCAAGCCGCGGTCCCAGCCGACCGAGACCCGTGACGGCATCACCCTGCCGGCCTATCGCGGCGATGCGGTCAACGGCTTCGACTTCACCCGGACCCAGCGCATCCCGGACCCGGGCCGCATGCTGCGCATGTACCAGGCCGCCGCGTCCACGGTGAACCTGGTGCGCGCCTTCACCACGGGCGGTGACGCCGACCTCCACCAGGCGCACAGCTGGAACCAGGACTTCGTACGGAACTCTCCCGTCGGCTCCCGCTACGCCCGCCTGGTCGACCGGATCGACCAGGCCCTGGCCTTCATGCGCGCCTGCGGCAGCAGCGACGAACAGGCGACGCGCGCGGTCGAGTTCTTCGTCAGCCACGAGGGCCTGCTGCTGGAGTACGAGCAGTCGCTGACCCGCGCCGACGCGGCGACCGGCCGCAGTTACGCCTCCAGCGGCCATCTGCTGTGGATCGGCGAGCGGACCCGGGACATCGACGGCCCGCACATCGAGTACTTCTCCCGGATCGCCAACCCGATCGCGGTGAAGCTGGGCCCGGCCACCACCCCGGACACGGTCATGAGGCTGGTCGACAAGCTCGACCCGGAGCGCGAGCCCGGCCGGCTCACCTTCGTGGTCCGCATGGGTGCCGGCACGGTGCGCGACCGGCTGCCCGAGCTGGTCGAGCGGGTGACGGTGGAGGGTGCCCGGGTCGCATGGGTGTGCGATCCCATGCATGGCAATACTTTCGCCGCGCCCTCCGGGCACAAGACGCGGCATTTCGACGACATTGTGGACGAGGTCACCGGCTTTTTCGAGGTGCATCGGGGCCTTGGTACGCATCCCGGCGGAATCCACCTGGAGTTCACCGGAGATGACGTCACCGAGTGCGTGGGCGGAGGAGCCCGAGTGCGTTTCGGCGACCTGACGGATCGCTATGAATCCGCTTGCGATCCGCGGCTGAACCGTACTCAGTCCCTGGAACTCGCCTTTCTCACCGCCGAAATGTACCGGCGGCGTTGACCCCCGATCCCGGCCATGGCCAAAGGAAGTGATCAACCATGCGTCTTGTCATTGCCGAAGGCTCCGCGATCCTGCGGGCAGGCCTGGCTCACGTGCTCGGAGACCGGGGTCACGAGCTGGCTGCGGCGGTCCACGACGCCCGTGTCCTGCCCGCCCTCGTCGACGCCCACCGGCCGGACGTGCTCATCGCGAACGTCCGGCTGGCCCCCACCTGGGACGACGAGGGCGTCGGGGCGGCGCTGGCCGCACGCGGCGCGCACCCCGGCACCGCGGTGCTGCTCTTCTCCTCGGCGCCCGAACCGCAGCACGTGGCCCGGCTGTTCGCGGGCGACGGCTCCGGTCTGGGCTACCTGCTCCAGGACCGGATGACCGATACCGAGGAACTGGTGGGCGCCCTGTCCCAGGTCGCCGGCGGCGGTACCGTCGTCGACCCCCGGATGGTCGGCGCACTGGCGGCCGGCGCCGGCGCCCGTCCCGACGGCGGGGCGGCGACCGGGCTCGGGCTGCTCAGCGAGCGGGAACTGGAGGTGCTGACGCTGATGGCGCAGGGCCGTACCAACAGCGCGATCGCGGAGCGGCTGATCGTTTCCGCCGGAACGGTGGAGAAGAGGGTCGCCGCGGTCTTCGACAAGCTGAACATTCCGGGAAGCCCCGGGGACAACCGCCGGGTGCTCGCGGTGCTGCGCTATCTCACCGACCGGCACGCCCAGACCAACACGATCGACTTCACCCGCGAACGCCGTCGGCGGATGCTGGAGAGGGTCGCCTAGAAACCCACTTCAGTGTCACTCGAGGGAACTTGACAAGGTATCAGTCCCACCCTTCACCGCATTCGGTCTGGCGGAAAATGATGTGTTCTCGAGCGCGCACACTAGTCGGCTGAAATGAGGTCGTGCACGTGAACTTGGCCAACAACACCGGTGTCGGAACGAAAGCCACCCACCGTCCCGGTCCGCAGGTGTCGAGGCTGATTCCCCCGCAGCGCGCAATGCGCCCCGGACAGCCTGGAACCGAACAGGTACTCACGACGAGAGTCGGCCTGCAACTGCCGGTCGTCTTCACCTTCGAGGAATGGCAGCGGGCCGGCCGTCAGCTGGCCGGTGTCGTGGATTCGTCCTCGTGGTGGCTCGGTGACTGGCTGGCGTACGGCAAGGACCACTACGGGGACCGCTACCAGCAGGGCATCCAGGCGGCGGGTCTGCGCTACCAGACGCTGCGCAACTACGCCTGGATAGCCCGCCGGTTCGAGATGGGCCGGCGGCGCGCGAAGCTGACGTTCCAGCACCACGCCGAGGTGGCCTCGCTGCCCGTGGAGGAGCAGGACCTGTGGCTCACCCGGGCCGAGGAGTTCAAGTGGACGACCAAGCAGCTCCGGTCCGCCCTGCGGGAGGCCCGGGACGGCGTGGAGACGCTGCGCGAGCGGCCTGCCCCGCGGCGCCAGCTCGCGGTTCCGGCGGAACGTTTCGACTGCTGGCTGAAGGCGGCCGACCGGCTGGGAACCGACCTGGACGAGTGGGTCCTCGCGACCCTCGACTCGGCGGCCGAGCGGGTCTTCGAGGCACTCGGCCCGGCCGAGCCGGAGCCGGCCGCCCTGGAGGCCGCTGAGCCCGCCGCGGACATCGACCGGCGCATGGACGAGCTGATCGACGAGGTCCGCGCCGAGGCCGCGGCCGAGGCCGCCGCCGACCGGCGCCTCTACCGGAGCCTCTAGGGGCCGCGGGCCCCCGCGGGGTCCCCGCCCTGTACGACGGCTCGGCGTGCGCCGGCCTGTGGAGTGCATGAACCACAGGCTGGTGCCCCCGGCAGGACTCGAACCTGCGGCCAAGTGCTTAGAAGGCACCTGCTCTATCCACTGAGCTACGGGGGCCGGAAGGTGACCATGAGCCGGGTCAAGGATAGGGCTCCCATCGCCTCGTCCCGGTTGCTTCACCCGCGTGCCACGATGTGGAGGTTCGGTGAAGCGGTCCCGATAATCGCAGGCAGATGCGATTCCTGCACCGCTTTTGCGCCGCCGCGCGCCGGGTGTTGTGCACTCGTTATGCCTGTGCCCCAGTCGCCCCTTCTGTTCCGTCGTCCGGCTGGTTGGAGTGGCGGTCGGCGCGCAGAGGGCCTATAAGCTTCAAAAAGGGTCACAAATTGGGCATTCTTCGCATGTGGTGACCTTGGATGTTCGGCCTCAGCTGCTCGATGCCCTCTCCGCCCTGCGCGACCGGGTCGCCTCCGTGCGTCTGCCGCTGCCCCTTCCCGGTGCCCCGCGCGCCCGCCAGACCAGAGCCGAGCTGCTCGCCCAGCTCGACGACTACCTGGTGCCCAGGCTCCGGGCCCCCGAGGCCCCCCTCCTCGCGGTGATCGGCGGCTCAACCGGCGCGGGGAAGTCCACCCTCGTCAACTCCCTCGTCGGGCGGCAGGTCAGCGAGGCGGGGGTGCTCCGGCCCACGACCCGTACGCCCGTACTCGTCTGCCATCCGGACGACCACCACTGGTTCGCCGGGATGCGGGTGCTCCCCGACCTGATGCGGGTCTGGGGCGACCGGTTCGACGACGGCGCCGGCCCGGCCGGCACCGCCCCCGGGCGGACCGGCCGCCGCCCCGGCGGCACCGGAGCCACCGGCAGCACCGGAGCCACCGGCGCGCGCGAGCTGCGCATCGAGACCGTCGGCAGCCTGCCCCGCGGCCTCGCCCTGCTCGACGCACCCGACATCGACTCCCTGGTGGTGGAGAACCGCAATCTCGCCGCCGAGCTCATCTGCGCCGCCGACGTCTGGGTCATGGTCACCACCGCCTCCCGCTACGCCGATGCCGTCCCCTGGCACCTGCTGCGCACGGCCAAGGAGTACAAGGCCACCCTGATCACCGTGCTCGACCGGGTGCCGCACCAGGTGCTCACCGAGGTCTCACGGCAGTACGGGGCCCTGCTCACCCGCGCCGGACTGGGCGACGTACCCCGCTTCACCGTCCCCGAGCTCCCGGAGTCGGCCGGCGGCGGCGGACTGCTCCCGGCCACCGCCGTCGCCCCGCTGGCCGCCTGGCTGATCCACCACGCCCAGGACCCGGCAGCCCGGCAGCAGGCGGTCGGCCGTACCGCCCTCGGGGTGCTGGACTCGCTGCGCCGCCGGATGCCCGCGCTCGCCGCCGCCGTCGCCGCCCAGCACGCCGCGGCCGTACGGCTCACCGCCGCGGTCGAGGACGCGTACAAGAAGGAGGGCAAGCGGGTCCGCAGCCGACTCGACCAGGGCGCCGTGCTCGCCGGAGACGCCCTCACCCGCTGGCGCGGCTACCCCGTCGACACCACCGCCGACGAACTGCTCGACTCCCTCGCCGAAAGCCTCGCCGCCCTCCTCCAGTGCGCCGTCGCCGCCGCGGACGAACGGATCGCCGCCGTCTGGCGCCGGGAGCCCGCCGCCGCAGGGATCCCGCTGCCCGCCCCCGACCGGGAGGCGGGCGAACGGATCGGGATGGCCGTACGCCGCTGGCGGCGGGTCCTGGAGGAACTCGCCGAGGAAGAGGTGGCCCGGCTCGACCGGCAGCCCGTACCCGACCCCGACCAGATCGCCGCCCTGCTCGTCTCCGCCCTGCTGGGCGGCAAGCGGGCCCGGGTGGCCGGCGAGAAACTCGCCGAGCGGATCGGCGCCCAGGCCGCGCTGCGGCTGCGCGACCGGGGCGGCGAACTCGTCGGCGAACACCTCGACGAGGTACTCAGGGCCGAACGCGACCGCCGCCTGGCCCCCCTCGACGCACTCGAAGTCACCCCGGAGCCGCAGGCCGAGCTGATCGCCGCGCTCTCCCTACTGCAGAAGGAGAGATGACGAGGTGACCGCCCTCACCGAGAACACCGACGACCGCTGGGACGACCGCTGGGACGACGGGCTCATCGCCCGCCGGCTCGCCGAGGACGAGGAGGAGGACGACGGCACCGACGAGGCGCTCGTCCGTGCCGTCTCCGGGGCCGGCGGCGACGGCGGCAAGGCCCCCGGCCCGCCGCCCCTCAGCCCCGAGGGGCTGGCCCTGCGGGCCCGTCTCGACGCCCTGCGCCAGCTGGTCGGCCTCTCCCGCACCCGGCTCGACGGCAAGACGCTCGCCGAGGCCGGTCGGGTGCTCGACGAGGCCGCCGCCCGGCGCGGACTCTCCCCCCAGCACACCGTGGTCGCCATCGCCGGAGCCACCGGAAGCGGAAAGTCCACGCTCTTCAATTCACTCGCAGGAGTGCAGATCTCGGAGACCGGACTGCGCCGCCCGACCACCGCCGCGCCGATCGCATGCAGTTGGACCGACGGCGCGGCCGGGCTGCTGGACCGGCTGGAGATCCCCGGCCGGCTGCGCCGCCGCCCGCGCGACACCGCGGACGCCGGCCTCCTCCAGGGACTGGTCCTGGTCGACCTGCCCGACCTGGACTCCGCGGTCGGCGCCCACCGCGAGCACGTGGACCGGGTGCTGGCCCTGGTCGACGCCGTGGTGTGGGTGGTCGACCCGGAGAAGTACGCCGACGCCGTCCTCCACGAGCGCTACCTGAGGCCGCTCGCCGGGCACGCCGAGATCACCTTCGTGGTCCTCAACCAGGTCGACCGGCTGCCCGGCGAGGCCGCCGACCTGGTCCTCGACGACCTGCGCAGACTCCTCGACGAGGACGGCATCGCCCTCGGCGAACACGGCGAACCCGGGGCCACCGTGCTCGGACTGTCCGCCCTCACCGGCGAAGGCGTGGGGGAGCTCCGCGAACTGCTGGGACAGTTCACCCAGGAACGCGGCGCCGCCACCCGGCGGATCTCCGCCGACGTCGACCGGGCCGCCCACCGGCTGCGCACGCTGTACGTCGCGGACGGGCACGGCGGTCCGGAGATCGGCGAGGCCGCCCGGACCGAGTTCGAGGACCGGCTCGCCGAGGCGGTCGGCGCGTACGCGGCCGGGCTCGCCGCCGAACGGGCCTGGCGGCGCAACGCCGGCAAGGCCTGCGGAACCCCCTGGCTGCGGCTGTGGCGCTGGTACGAGAGCCGGCGCGCCCCGCACCGGCTCAGCGGCCTGGCCGCGCTGGCCGCACTCGGCGGCCGTACGTACGGCGGCGAACCGGAACCGCCGCGGGAGGAAGAGGTCACCGCGCGGCAGCGGGTGGAGCAGGCGGTGCGGACGGTGGCCGACGAGGCCGCCGCCGGACTGCCCGAACCATGGGCGCAGGCGGTACGGGAGACCGCCGTCCGGGGTGCCGAGCGGATGCCGGAGGCGCTGGACGAGCTGGCGGTGACGGTGGGCGTGCCCACCGGGAAGCCGCCACGGCCGGCCTGGTGGCCGGCCGCCGTCCTGGGCCAGGCGGCCATGACCCTGGTGCAGATCTTCGGCGGGCTGTGGCTGGTCGGGCAGATCGCCGGGGTGCTGGAACCGGGCCTGCTGCTGCCCGTCCTGCTGATGGTGGCCGGGATCGTGGGCGGGCCGCTGGTCGAGTGGACCTGCTCGATGGCGGCCCGCGGACCCGCCCGCCGGTACGGGCAGGACGCCGAACGCCGGCTCCGGCAGGCGGCGGCCGGCTGCGGGCGGGCCAGGGTGCTGGAGCCGGTCGCGGCCGAACTGCTGCGGTACCGCGAGGTGCGGGAGCAGTACGCGGTGGTGGCAGGGGGGAACCGGTTGTCCACAACCCGTCAGTAATCCACAGGGGGGAGCGGGGTGGGGGCGGGTGGGCGGAGCATGAAGTCCGGAGCGGGTGCCGTGGCCGTGCGGCCCGCGAGGACGGGGAGGGGGCGACCGGGATGAACGAGACCCTGGTGACACTGGTGGGGCATGTGGCGACGCAGATTGACTACCGGGAGACGCCGAATGGGGCATCGGCGAGATTCCGCTTCGCCGTGACCCCGCGGTTCCGGGACCGGCAGACACAGGCCTGGACGGACGGGCCGACCAGTTTCTTCACGGTGTGGGCGCGGCGCTCCCTGGCCGCCAATCTGGCGGGTTCGGTGGCGGTCGGCGAACCCCTGGTAGTGCACGGCCGGCTGCGGGTCCGGGACGGGGAGCGGGAGGGCCGGAAGTGGTTCTCCGCCGATATCGAGGCGGTGGCCGTCGGACACGACCTCACACGCGGCACCGCGGCGTTCCGCCGGGTCGTCAAAGTCGAGTCGATACTGACGGATTCTCAGAAGGCGGCGGTGGTCTAGGTGTTCGAGACCGCTAGGATTCCCCGGTACTCACGGGCGCCAGGGTCTTTGGCCCAAAGGGGAAGACTGTGTCCATTGCCGTTCCCGCTCATTCCGGTTCCACCGATCGTTCCGGTTCCACCGGTGTCACCGGCAGAACCGCTTCCACCGGCACGACTGTTTCCACGGGCGGAGGCGGCGGCGGGGTCCGGAGACCGCTGGCCGTTGCCCTGCTGGCCGCGGCCCTCGCCGCCGCGCCCGGCACCGCGGCGGCCACCGAGACCGAGCGGCCGGGGTCCCGGCCGCCGGAAGGCGCGAGCGCCGTGCTCGACGGGCTGAAGACCTACGGGCAGGCGGTGCTGCGCGGCACGGACGGGGCGGTCCGCCACATTCCGGCCGGGCTGTACGAGATGCGGGTCGACGGCGGCGGGATGCTGCAGACCTACGGGGTGGGGCTGGCCGGCTTCGCCCAGCCCGAGGAGCGGTACACCGAGACACCGTGGAGCGGCAGCCCGCTCGGCGGAAACGGCGAGGCCGGCCGGATCCGCTGGGTGCTGGAGCACTCCTACCCCCAGCTGAACGACCTCGCCGGGCTCGCCGAGGCCGCCGGCGCCGGCGCGCTCACCGCGGAGAGCGCAGCCGCCGGCACCCAGGTGGCGATCTGGCGGCTCACCGAGGGGGCGAGCGTGGAGGCGGCCGACCCGGCGGCGGAGAAGCTGGCCGACTACCTCCAGCAGGCCTCCGTGCTGCTCCCGGAGCCGCCCGCCTCGCTCAGCCTGGAGCCCGCCGAGGTGTCCGGGGCGGCGGGCAGCCGGCTCGGGCCCGTCACCGTCCGCACCCGCGCGCAGAGCGTGACGGTCACCCCGGACCCGGCGGCGCAGCGGATGGGGGTGCGGGTGCTGGATGCCGAGGGCCGGCCGGTGACGACCGCGGCCAACGGCACCCGGCTCTATTTCGAGGTGCCCGCGGGCACCCCCGACGGCACCGCTTCGGTGACCGTCCAGGGCGCCACCAAGGTCCCGGTCGGGAGGGTCTTCACCAGCGGCGGGCACAGCCAGGCGCAGATCGTGGCGGGCTCCAGCGCCTCCGCCGCCACCGCCCGGGCCGATGCGGTCTGGCCGGCGCCTGCGCCCGGGAACCTGGCCGCGCAGGGAGCACCGGGTGCGGCGATCGGGGTGCCGGTCGCCGCGGCGATGGTGGACGAGAAGGAGACGGAGGACCGTCTGGCGGCCAGCGGCAGCTCCGCGGCCACCCCGGTGATCGCCTCCCTGGCCGTCGGTCTGGTGGTCCTCGGCGGGGTGGTGGTCCTGATGCTGCGCAAGCGGCCACTGGACGAGGAGGAGTAGCGGGGAGGGCGGCCCCGGGGGCCGTCTCGGGCCCATCCGGCGGACCGGACGGGGGAGGACGGGCGGCGGAGGGGGTTCAAACGAAGATCCGGGGTAGGGGACCGGGATGGAACAGGATGCGCGAGTGGCGGGAACCCACGGCGGGCCGGTGACCTGGCGGGGCGGGGTGGCGCGGTGGGACCGGGGTCTCTTCGATGCCGTGGCCCGGCGGCACTGGCCGGGGGGCGACCGGGTGCTGCCACGGCTGAGCAGGGCCGCGGACCACGGGCTGCTGTGGGGCGGGGTCGCCGCAGGACTGGTGGTGTTCGGGTCCGCCGGGGTGCGGCGGGCGGCGCTGCACGGGGCCGCCTCCCTGGCGCTGGCCTCGGCCACGGTCAACACGGTCGGCAAATGGACGGTACGGCGGGCCCGGCCGCTGACCGAAGGGGTGCCGGCGGTCCGGCAGCCGGCCCGGCAGCCCTGGACCACGTCGTTCCCGTCCGGGCACTCCGCCTCCGCGTTCGCCTTCCTCACCGGCCTGGCCTCGGCGGCGCCCGGCTGGGGTGCGGTGATCGCTCCGCTGGCCGTGTCCGTGGCCTTCTCCCGGGTCTACACCGGGGTGCACTACCCGACGGATGTGCTGGCCGGGGCTGCGCTCGGGGTCGGGGCCGGGCTGGTCGTACGGCGTCTCGCGGCCGAGGCGGAGCGGGCGCGGACCACCCCGGGTGACGAGAGCCCGGCCCCGGCGCCGGCGCTGCCCGGCGGCGCCGGGCTCACCGTCGTCGTCAACACCGGGTCCGGTACGGCGGACCCGGCCGCGCTGGACCTCCTCGCCTCGGAGCTGCCGGCCGCCGAGGTGGTCGAGTGCTCGGGCGAGGAGCTGACCGGGGTACTGGCGGACGCCGCGGGCCGGTGCGCCGCCCTCGGCGTCCTCGGGGGCGACGGCACCGTCAATGCGGCGGCCACGGCCGCACTGCACGCCGGGGTGCCGCTGGCCGTGTTTCCCGGCGGGACCCTGAACCACTTCGCCCAGGACCTCGGGCTCGGCGGGCTCGAGGACACCTGCCGGGCCGTGGCCGGCGGGCATGCCGTGCGGGTGGGGGTCGGCCGGTTCACCCCGGAGCCGGCCGGCTCAGCCGGGCCCGGGTACTTCCTGAACACCTTCAGCCTGGGCGCCTACCCGGAGCTGCTGGGCCGGCGGCTGCGCTGGGCCCCGAGGATCGGCGGCGGCCCCGCCGCCCTGCTGGCGGCCGTACACGTGCTGCGCTCGCAGCGCCCGGTCCGGCTGCGGCTGGCCGGCCGGGCCCGCTCGGTCTGGCTGCTCTTCGCCGGCAACGGCACGTACCACGGCACCGGTCCCACCCCGCGCCGCCGGCTCAGCCTGGCCGAGTCCGAGCTGGACGTGCGCCTGGTCCACGGAGGCGGCCATCCCGGCATCCGGCTGCTCACCGCCGCTCTGACCGGCCCGCTGAGCCGGTCCCCGGTGCATGTCGCGACCCGCCTGCGCACCCTGCACATCGCCGGTATCCCGCCCGGCACGCCACTCGCCTTCGACGGGGAGTACGACGTCGCACCCCCGGCCCTGATTCTGGACAAACTTCCCCAAGCCCTGACCGTCTACCGACCGGAGTGATCAATTCCGATAAAAACCGGGCAAGAGAGGCTGTTTTCGCAGGTTAGGGTGTCGAGAAAATGATCAAATGCAGCCTCTTTACGAGTAGGTGCTCTCTGTGAAGTTGTCCCGGATCGCCGCCGCGGTCACCACGGCCGCCATTGCTCCGGCCGTGCTCCTGTCCTCCCCGGCGTTCGCCACCGACGCCCCGGGCGCCGGTACCGGCACCACCCCGGCCGCGCCGACCGCTCCCGACACGGACCCCGAGGCCCAGTCCAAGGCGGACCGCGAGGAGATCGAGCGGATCATCGCCGACCCGATGAGCAGCGCGTACATGCGCGAGGCCGCCCGCAAGGCCATCGCCGACGGTCCCGCCGCGATGCGCAAGTTCGTGGAGACCGACCAGCACCACATCCGCCTCGACGACTACCGGGTCCTGATCACCCGCCTCCTGCACAACGCCGGTCCCAGCCTGAAGAAGGGGATCAACGAGATCCTCGACAAGGACAAGCACACCCTGGCGGATCTGCGCACGTTCTACAACGTCACCCAGCACGAGCTGCGCGACGTGGACAACCAGGTCGAGATCTCCAAGCTCATCCATGCCGGTGGCCCGGGCGTGAAGGAGGCCGGCAAGAAGGCGCTCAAGGGCACGCCCGCCGACCGGACCGCCTTCCTCGAGACCGGGTTCCGCCTGGCCCGGGCCCAGGACGACAGGGTCGAGGTCTTCCGGGTGCTCAGCACCGCGGGCCCGGTGCTGAAGGAGGGGATCTACCAGCTCCTCGACGGCAACCCGACCCCGGAGCAGCTGCGCACGTTCCTGGAGTCCACCCAGCACCAGCTGCGTGACCAGGACAACCGCGTCAAGATCGCCCAGATCATCGACGGTGCCGGTCCGGAGCTGCTCAAGGCCGGCCGTGCCGCACTGGACGGCACCCCCGCCGACCGGACCGCCTTCCTCGAGAAGGGCCAGCACGAGGCCCGCGCCAAGGACAAGAAGGCGCAGGAGGAGAAGGACAGGACGGAGCAGGGCAAGGACCAGGGCGGCCAGGGCCAGGGCAAGGACGGCCAGGGCCAGAACCAGGGCAACGGCTCGGGCTCCGGCACCGGCACGGGCGGCAACGGGACGGGTACCGGCACCGGCACCGGCAACAACACCGCTCCCCAGGGCGGCAGCGGCTCCCTCGCCACCACCGGCGCCGACTCCTCCACCACCATGATCGCCGGAGGCGCCGGCACCGCCCTCGCCGCGGGCGCCGGCCTGCTGCTCGCGGCCCGTATGCGCCGCACGGCCGGCCAGCGCTGACCCGCTGACCCCTGGATCCGGTGCCCCGGCGCGGGCGGCGCTCCCCGGCCCCGGGAGCACCGCCCGCGCCATACGGGTTTCCCCCGCGGGGTGGACGTCAGGCAAGATGGGGTGTATCTGCCCATCATCGATCTGCCGGACGGTTTCTCTTGGCTGAGTTCATCTACACCATGCGCAAGGCGCGCAAGGCGCACGGCGACAAGGTGATCCTCGACGACGTGTTCCTGAACTTCCTGCCGGGAGCGAAGATCGGCGTGGTCGGCCCGAACGGTGCCGGTAAGTCGACCGTCCTCAAGATCATGGCGGGTCTGGAGCAGCCGTCCAACGGTGACGCCTACCTGTCGCCCGGCTACTCCGTCGGCATCCTCATGCAGGAGCCCAAGCTCGACGAGTCCAAGACGGTCCTGGAGAACGTCGAGGACGGCGTCGGCGAGATCAAGGGCAAGCTCAACCGGTTCAACGCGATCGCCGAGGAGATGGCGACGAACTACACCGATGAGCTGATGGAGGAGATGGGCAAGCTCCAGGAGGACCTGGACCACGCCAACGCCTGGGACCTGGACGCCCAGCTGGAGCAGGCCATGGACGCGCTGGGCTGCCCGCCCGGCGACTGGCCGGTCACCACCCTCTCCGGTGGTGAGAAGCGCCGCGTGGCCCTCTGCAAGCTGCTGCTGGAGGCCCCCGACCTGCTGCTCCTCGACGAGCCCACCAACCACCTCGACGCCGAGTCGGTGAACTGGCTGGAGCAGCACCTGGCCCAGTACAAGGGCGCCGTCGTGGCCGTCACCCACGACCGGTACTTCCTCGACAACGTCGCCGAGTGGATCCTCGAGCTCGACCGCGGCCGTGCCCACCCCTACGAGGGCAACTACTCCACCTACCTGGAGAAGAAGGCCGAGCGCCTCAAGGTCGAGGGCAAGAAGGACGAGAAGCGCGCCAAGCGCCTCAAGGAAGAGCTGGAGTGGGTCCGCTCCAACGCCAAGGGCCGGCAGGCCAAGTCCAAGGCGCGTCTGGCCCGCTACGAGGAGATGGCCGCCGAGGCCGAGAAGATGCGGAAGCTGGACTTCGAGGAGATCCAGATCCCGCCGGGCCCGCGCCTGGGCTCGATCGTCGTCGAGGTCAACAACCTCTCCAAGGCCTTCGGCGAGAAGGTCCTGATCGACGACCTGTCCTTCACCCTGCCGCGCAACGGCATCGTCGGCATCATCGGTCCGAACGGCGCCGGCAAGACCACGCTGTTCAAGATGATCCAGGGCATGGAGACGCCGGACTCCGGCGAGATCAAGGTCGGCGAGACCGTCAAGATCTCCTACGTCGACCAGGGCCGCGCCAACATCGACCCCAAGAAGACCCTCTGGGCGGTCGTCTCGGACGAGCTGGACTACATCAACGTCGGCCAGGTCGAGATGCCCTCCCGCGCCTATGTCTCGGCGTTCGGCTTCAAGGGCCCGGACCAGCAGAAGCCGGCCGGCGTGCTCTCCGGCGGTGAGCGCAACCGCCTGAACCTCGCGCTCACCCTCAAGCAGGGCGGCAACCTGCTCCTCCTCGACGAGCCCACCAACGACCTCGACGTCGAGACCCTGTCCTCCCTGGAGAACGCGCTGCTCGACTTCCCCGGCTGCGCCGTGGTCGTCTCGCACGACCGCTGGTTCCTCGACCGGGTCGCCACGCACATCCTGGCGTACGAGGGCGAGTCGAAGTGGTTCTGGTTCGAGGGCAACTTCGAGTCCTACGAGAAGAACAAGGTCGAGCGCCTCGGCCCGGACGCCACCCGTCCGCACCGGGCGACCTACAAGAAGCTCACGCGAGGCTGAGCGTGGCCCGTCACATCTACCGCTGCCCGTTGCGCTGGTCGGACATGGACGCCTTCGGCCACGTCAACAACGTGGTCTTCCTCCGCTACCTGGAGGAGGCGCGCATCGACTTCATGTTCCGGCTGGCGCCGGGCAACGGCTCCCAGTCGTTCCAGGGCGGGTCCGTCGTGGCCCGTCACGAGATCGACTACAAGCGCCCGCTGGTGCACCGGCACGAGCCGGTCACCATCGAGTCGTGGGTGACGAAGATAGGTGCGGCCTCGCTGACCATCGCCTACGAGGTCAAGGACGAGGACACCGTGTACGTGCGGGCGTCCACCGTCGTCGTGCCCTTCGACCTGGAGACCCAGCGACCGCGGCGGATCACCGAGGAGGAGCGCTACTTCCTCGAGAAGTACGTCGACGATTCGGCCGGACCGGCGCGCGCCGCATGACCGACCGGCTGCGCTTCGCCGATTCCGGGGAGGCGGCGGACCTCGCCGCCTTCCTGGGCCGGCTCGTGCACTACGACCGCGCCGCCGCGGTCCGCCTGCAGGCAGGCGGCGGCGCGCTCGCCGTGTTCGGCCGGCCGCCCTCCTTCGAGGTGCTGGCCATCCGCACCGCCCGGCTGGCCGAGCCCGCCGAGCTGGACCGCACGGTGTCCGCCGGCGAGCTGCTGGAGTCGGTGGACGAGTCCGCCGGCACCGCCGTGGTGCCCGCCGCCGTCACCGGGCCGCCCTGGGCCGGTGTGCTGCCGCCCCGCGGCGGCTGGCGGGAGGTACCGGGGCTGCCCGCCCCCGAGGCGATACGCCAGGCCGTGGGCGCCGCCGTGGCCGAATTCCGGGCCCGGGACGAGGCACTGCCCGACCCGCACCGCACCCGCGCCGAGCGGGACCGCATCGGGCGCGAGATCTGGTCCCGGACCCTGGGCGACACCGAGCTTCCGCTGCGTGCCGTGCACGCCGCACAGTCCCTCGGCTTCCTGCGGCCGATACGGCTCACCGTGCCCGGCCCGGCCCCCGCGCCCGGCGCCCCCGCCCCGGTGGCGCTGCTGGCCTCCGGGAGCTGGCTGCGGCTGCGCACCCCGTACGGGTCCATCGCCCTCCGGCGACCGGGCGGCGGCCTGGGCGCCCTCCAGGTCCGCCCCGTCTGAGGTCCGGGCCCCGCCCCCTGCTAACCCGCCGTGTTGATCATCGATGCGGCTGCGTACGTCAGGTACTTCCACAGCTGCGCCTCGTGCTCCGGGGCCAGCTCCAGCTCGTCCACCGCAACCCGCATGTGCCGCAGCCACGCGTCGTGCGCGGCCTGGTCCACCTGGAACGGCGCGTGCCGCATCCGCAGCCGGGGGTGGCCCCGGTGGTTGCTGTAGGTGGTCGGCCCGCCCCAGTACTGCATCAGGAACAGCGCGAACCGCTCCTCGGCCGGACCCAGATCCTCCTCCGGGTACATCGGACGCAGCAACGGGTCTTCCGCGACCCCCTGGTAGAACCGGTGCACCAGGCGGCGGAAGGTCTCCTCGCCGCCCACCTGCTCGTAAAAGGTCTGCTCCTGAAGCGTGCCCCGCGGAATCTCATTCACCCGCCCATGGTCTCAGACGCCCGGACGGAGGACCCGGGTCCTAGGACCGCTCGCATCCCGGGCCCGGGCGCAGGAGAGTGGAGGCATGGGCGCCCACCAGGTGCACGCCGGGCACGGTGCGGGGCACGGTGCCGGACACAGTGCCCAGCACGGCGTGGAGCCGGAGATTGCGCATGCCGCGCAGCTGCGGGAGCTGACCGCGGCCGGGGTGCTCGATGATCCTGCCTGGCGGGCGGCGTTCGCCGCGGTTCCCCGGCACCTGTTCGTCCCGTACTTCTTCACCGGCCGCGGCGCCGGGCACGAGCGGCTGTGGTGCGAGGACCCCGACCCGGCCCAGCGGGCCCGCTGGCTGCGCGGGGTGTACGCGGACACCCCGCTGGCGACCCGGCTGCGCGACGGCGGGCTGGTCTCCTCCAGCAGCCAGCCCTCGCTGATGGCCAAGATGCTGGACGCCCTCCAGGTCCGCGACGGCGACCGGGTGCTGGAGATCGGCGCCGGCAGCGGCTACAACGCCGCCCTGCTCTGCCACCGCCTCGGCGACGAGCAGGTCACCACCGTGGACCTGGACGAGGAGATCACCGAGTCCGCGCGACGGCATCTGGACCTGCTCGGCTACCACCCCGCCGTGATCACCGGCGACGGCGCGCGCGGGGCCCCGGCCCGCGCCCCCTTCGACCGGATCATCGTGACCTGCACCCTGCCGCAGATCCCGCCCGCCTGGCTGGGCCAGTGCCGGCCGGGCGCACGCATCCTGGCGCCGCTGTCCACCGGACTGATCGCGCTGCGGGTCCGGGACGCCCACTTCGCCGAGGGCCGCTTCCTGCACACCTCGGCATACTTCGTGCCGCTGCGCGGAGCGGAGGCCGCACCGCCGGAGATCGCGGGCGGGCTGCCGTACGAACTGCTGGAGAACGAGCGCTTCCAGTTCATGCTGCTGCTCACGGCGGGGGCCCTGCACCCGCGGGAGGCGCTGGACCTGTGGCGCACCGAGGGCCGGCCGGCCCGGGAGCGGTTCGGGGTGACCGTCAGCGGCACCGGCCAGTGGTCCTGGCTGGACGATCCCCAGGGGCCGTACGTCTGGCCCCTGGGGGAGGGCTGAGGACCGGGCTCAGCCCCGGCGGACCGTGATGGTGGTCCAGGCGCCGACGTGGACCCGGTCGCCGTCGTTCAGCGGGACCGGTACGTACGGCTGGATGGGCTCCTCGCCGCCGTTGATGGTGGTGCCGTTGGTCGAGTTCTGGTCCACCACCGCCCAGCTGCCGTCGGGCTGCTGGACCAGGACGGCGTGCTGGTGCGAGACGCCCGGGTCCTCCGGCGGCACCGACAGGTCGATGTCCGGGGACTCACCGGTGGAGGCGCGGCGGCGGCCGATGGTGATCTGGCCGCCGGACAGCGGAAGGTGCTGCTCCGGCGAGTAGGCGGGCAGGTTCAGACCGGCCGCCTCGGGGCCGCTGCGCTGCATCATCGCCATGAAGTACGAGCGGTCCGGGCCGATGGTGGCGGACCAGCCGGTGCCCTGCGGCCGGTGGTGCTGCTCCTGCTGCACCGGCTCCTGCTGCTGGTAGTGCGGCTGGGCGCCGGGCGGCGCCGTCGGGGCCGGCTGGGCGGGCGGCGGGAGCAGCCAGTCGTCCCCGCCGGCCAGCGGCTCGGCCGGCCGGTTGACCCGGGAGGGCCGGGAGCCCTGGTAGTCGTACGGGGCCTGGGCGTACGACGCGGGGCCCGGGCCGGGGGCCGGTGCCGGGGGAGCGGGCTGCACGGGCGCCGGGGGCGCGTACGAAGTGGGGTTGCCGGTCAGGAAGTTGTACCGGCACTCCTCGCAGAACGGGGCCATGGCCTCGCGCGGGGTCCGGCACTGCGGGCAGAGTTCCGCCTGGGCGGTCGCGTCCGCGCCGACCGGCGGGTAGCCGTATCCGTAGGAGGGCGCCGCGGGCGCGCCCGCGGGGGCGGCCATGCGGTGGCCGCAGACCTCGCACCAGTCGTCGGAGACCGATTGGTGCCCGTTCGGGCAGGTCGGCATCGGGCCCGTCCCCCTTCTCCCCGCCCCACAACGGCAGGTCCTCGTCAGGTCTTCTTCACTCGTACGGTCTGGGTGGAACGCGTTTCGAGGGTCATCTCATCCGCATCCGCGACCTTTGCTTTCAGCCGCACAGTACCGGCAGCGGCATCCACGACGTCGACCACCTTCGCCAGCAGTTTGGCAGTGTCTTCGTTCCCGGACGCACTCGCCAGTTGGACGGCTCGGCCCAGCTTGGCCGTGGCCCCACCGATATCACCCGTTTTGCGGGCTTCCAGTCCCTGCTGGATGGCCTGGGCCAGCTCGGCCTGGCCGGTGTAGTGGGCCACTTGCGGGTTGAGCGCGGTGGACGCGGCCAGATCGTCCGTCCAGACGGCCCGGACCAGTCCCTGAGCGAGCACGGAGGGTGCCGCCCCGGACGGACCGGGCACCACCAGCGAGGCCCGGGCGGCCAGCATCTCCTGGCCGACGGCGGCCTGCGGGACCCGGACGCACACGTGGTACTCGCGGGACTCGTCGCCCCAGGAGCCGGTCGGGTAGTCGCCGGCCCGCGGGCCGGCTCCGGTGCGGCGGTCCGTCAGGTCGAGGACGCTGGGGGCGACCTGCTTGACGTACTGGATCTCCGCGCCGACCGGGGTCCACAGGCGCAGGGCGACGTCCGCCACCTCTTTGCCCATGGTCTTCTCCATCATCCGGCGGAAGTCCTCGGCGAGGTGGGCCGGGTCGGCGACGATGTCGGCGGTGCCCAGGAGCGCTCCGGCGATCCCGGTCACCTCTTTCACCTCCCAGTCGGTGCCGACCCCGCGGGCATCGCAGGTGAACCGGCCGGCACAGGCCTCCAGGGTGGCGCGCAGCCGCTCCGGCTCCTCGTGCTCGTTGCGGCCGTCGGTGAGCAGGATGCCGTGCCGGATGGCGGCGGAGCTGCCCCGGAACAGGCCGTCGGCGAGCCGCAGCCAGGTGCCGATGGCGGTGCCGCCGCCGGGTTCCAGGTGCCGCAGGGCCTCCTTGGCTCGGTCCCGGGTGGCCGGGTCGGCGACCGCGAGGCGGCCCTGGCCGGGGTAGACCTCCCTGGCCACATGGGTGCCGGCGATGACCGCGAAGGGGGTGCCGTCGCGGAGGGTGTCCACGGCGGCGGCGGTGGCCTGCCGGGCGCCTTCCATCTTGGACGGCGGGTACTGCATGGACCCCGAGCAGTCGACCATGATCACCACGGCGGCGGAGCCGGGCAGTGCCGCCTGGGTGGCGGTGGCCCCGCCGGTGGCGGTGACGGACACGATGGCGTGCACGTCCCGCCCGCCCACGGGCAGGAACTCGTTCTGGTAGACCTCGGCGGTGAACCGGGGGGCGCTCGGCTTGGCGAAGTTCGCCACGGGACGGTCTCCTTGCGGATCAGGCCTGCGGAGTGGCGGACGGGGGCTCGGCGACCTGCTCGCCCGGCGGTACGGCGAACGGGACCACCGCCACGGTCACGTTGTCGTGGCCGCCGCCGTCGAGGGCGTGCCCGACCAGCACCTGCGCGCTGTGCAGCGGACGCGAGGAGGCGTCCACGGGCAGCACGGCGGCCATCTCGGCGGCCGACTCGGCGTAGTTCCACAATCCGTCGGTGCACACCACCACCACGCCCGGATGGTCCGGCCGGAAGGTCTTGGTGTGCGGTTCCAGTTCGTACGCATCGGCACCGAGCCAGCCGGTGATGGCGTGGGCGCGTACGTCGGCATAGGCCTCGGCCTCGCCCATCAGGCCGGCGGCGACCATCTGGGCGGCCCAGGAGTCGTCCTCGGTCAGCCGGTGGGCGAGCGCGGCGCGGTCGTCGGGCACCCAGTAGGCCCGGCTGTCGCCGACCCAGCCGACGGTCAGCAGACCGCCGCTGATCACGGCGCCGACCAGGGTGCAGGCGGGTGCGTTCTGGGCGCCGGGCACCTCCGGGGCCAGCGCGTTGACGGCGTTCGCCGCGGCCAGGATGGCCGAGTGCATGGCCTCCTGGGGGTGGGCGCCGCGCGGGAGCACGTCCAGCAGGGCCTCGTTGGCGGCGGCTGCCGCGGCGGCGGAGGCGTCGTCGGGGCGGCTGGCGGAGGAGACGCCGTCGCAGACGATCGCGATGGTGGCGGCGGAGCCGTCGGGCAGCGCGGTCGCGGAGACCGCGAAGGAGTCCTCGTTGCGGTGGTGCCGCAGGCCGCGGTCGCTGACGGCCGCGACACTGCCGAGCTCCTCCTCGACATGGTCCCGCTCGCGGGGCTGGGCGTGCCCGCAGTTCTCGCAGTAGCCGTCGGTGTCGACCCGGCCGGCCCGGCAGGCCACGCAGGTCTTGCCGCCGGGCGCGGGCGCGGGCGCAGGCGCGGGTGCCGCTGCGGGCGCCGGTGCCTCGGCCGGGGCGGGTGCGGGGGCCGGAGCGGGGGCCGCCGGTGCCTCGGGGGCGTCGGGGTGCCCGGCGTAGGGGTCGTGGGGGTCCTGCGGGCCGGGGACGGCTCCGCCGCCGTACGGTCCGGGTCCGCCCGGGGTGCTGTGCTGCGCGGCGGCCCCGTACGGGTCCCCGGCTGGGCCGTCGTAGCGGGTGGGGCGGTGCTCGCCCCAGCCGTCCGGGGCGGGGGCCGCCGCCGGTGTGCCCGTCCAGCCGGCCGGATCGCCGACCAGGGTCGGCGCGGCACCGGACACGCTGCCCCAACCGGGCGCGGGCAGGCCGGGGTCGGGAGCCGGAGCCGATGCCTGGGCCTGTGCCTGAGCTTGCCCCTGTGCCTGCCCCTGCGGCTGGGCGGCCTCGGCCGAGCCGTAGCCACCCGCCGGGCCGTACCCGCCCGCGGCGGATGCCGACGGACCGTACCCCTCCGGAGCCGGAGCCGGAGCCGGAGCCGCAGGCGGTGGCGCGGACACGGCCAGGGTGGGGCGGTCGACCTGCGGTGGTGGCGGCGAGGACAGGTCGTGTCCGCAGCGGCCACAGAAGAGGTCACCCTCCTCCAGCGGTTCCGCGCAGCTGGGGCAGCCCGAGGGCTGTTGCATCCGCTCCATCACTCACACCCACGTCCGGGGACGGAAACGGTTGGCCCGTTCCACCAGTTCGATCCGCTCCTCGCCCCGCTGCGCCAGCCGGGCCAGGACGCGGTAGGAGCGTTCCAGGCCGAAGCGCAGCCCCCGCTCGTCGAGTTGACTGCCGAGCAGCGAGGTCCGGCCGGGGTCCGCACCCCGGCTACCCGACAGTACCCAGTCCAGGGCCGAGCCCAGAACCTCGGTCGTCAGCCGCTCGTGCCGCTCCGGGCTCAGGCCGAACCGCCGCAGCGCCTCGACCTGCCCGGCAGCGGCCGACAGGTCGGCCAGGAGGGGCTCCGCCGGGGACCGTTCGCGCAGACGTGCCCGTACCGCCGCGACCCGGGCCGCGGTGTAGTGGATCGAGGATTCCGGTACGGATTCCAGCGTGCCCACCGCCCCGGCCCGGTCCCCGGTGGCCAACTGCACCCGGGCCAGCCCGAACGCGGCGCTGACGAAGCCGGGGTCGGTGATCCAGACCAGCCGGTAGTACTCGGCGGCGTTGTCCAGCTGGCCCAGGATCTCGGCGCACAGCCCGAGGGCCAGCTTGGGGGCCGGCTCGCCCGGGAAGGCGTCGTAGACCGCGTCGAAGGAGAGCGCCGCGGCCTCGTTGTCGCCGGTGGCCAGCGAGGCGATGCCGCGCGCCCAGACCACCCGCCAGTCGTCCGGGTACCGGGCCTCCAGCTCGGCCAGGGCCGGGCCGGCCGCGGCCGGCTCACCGAGCTCCAGCCGGGCCCGCAGCTCGCGGAGCCGCAGTTCGGCGGAGTCGGCGGGCGCGGAACCCAGCGCGCCGAGCAGGTCGGCGGGCGCGGAGGCCAGCAGGCCGGCGAGGAAACCGGCGTTGGGGTCGGCGGAGTCCACCAGCGGTACCGGCAGTGCGAGGGCGGTGCCGTGCGCATCCAGCGCGGTGAGCCAGGCGGGGGCGGGGGCCGCCTCGGCCGGCCGCGGCCCGGGCACCACCACCCGGGCGGCCCCGGCCGGCGCCACGGCGGGCGCGGGCTGCGGCCCCGGCCCGCCCGCCACATGCGTAACGGCCGTCCCGACCCCGCCGGGCCCGGACGCCCCGGCCGCGTGTCCCGGGACGGGCGCCCCGCCGGGTCCGTAGCCGGGGCCCGCCCCGGGGCCGGCCTGCGGCAGCCCGCTGCCGGCCGCCGGCCCCGGGCCGGGCACCGGAACTCCGGTTCCCGGTGTGCCGGGCCATGTGCCTGTGCCTGCCTGTGGCGGCCGAACCCCGGCGTACGGCGGCATTGCCGGCCCTGCCGGGCCGGACGCGGACGCGCCGGTCAGCCCGGGGGCCGCCCCCGGCCCTGCCGGGGACACCGGCCCCGCCTGTGGCGGTACCGCGCTGCCGGCCGCCGGGCCGTGGCTCTGCCCGGCAGGCACGGGCGGGGCGGCCTGGGCCGGCAGTGGGCCGAGCGGGGCCCGGCCGGCCCGGCGGGCGCGGCCGGACACGGCGCGGGCGCCCAGCCGGGACACCGTACGGTCCGGGGCGTCCGCGAACAGCAGGGTGTCCGGCACCCGGAGCTCCGGGCCGAAGAGGGTGGACAGATGGGGCCGCGGACGGCCGCTCTGGAGCGCCACGACCTCCCGCAGCACCCCGGTCAGCTGGTCCGCCATCTCCTGCGCGGAGGCGAACCGCCGGTCCGGGTCCGGGTCGGTGGCCCGGACGAGCAGCCGGTAGAAGGACTCGTAGCGGCGGAACACCTCGATGTGCTCCGGGTCCGGCAGGGAGTCCGCGAACACGTTCGTGTAGCCCTGGAAGTCGAAGGTGAGGACCGCGAGCGTGCGGGCCACTGTGTACAGGTCGGAGGCCACCGAGGGCCCGACCTCCGCCACCTCCGGCGCCTGGTAGCCGACCGTGCCGTAGATGGCCGACTCCTCGTCGTCCATCCGCCGCACCGCGCCCATGTCGATCAGCTTCAGCTGGTCGGCCTGCTGGATGGCGTTGTCCACCTTGAAGTCGCAGTACAGCAGGTTGCGGCTGTGCAGATGGCCCAGCGCCTCCAGCGCCTCGATGCCGTACGCGCAGGCCTGTTCCACCGGCAGCGGATCGCGCCGGCCGTCCGGCCGCCGCCGCTCGTTCGCGATCTCCTTGAGCGATTTGCCGCCCACGTACTCCATCACTATGTACCCGTCCAGCGAGCCGGTCCGCTGGTCCAGGTGCTCGACGAAGTTGTAGATCCGCACGATGTTGGAGTGCTCGATCTCCGCCAGGAACCGCCGCTCCGAGATCGCCGCCGCCATGGCGTCGTGGTCCCCGGTGTCCAGCAGGCCCTTCAGCACCACCCACCGGTCGGACACGGCCCGGTCCACCGCGAGGTACACCCAGCCCAGGCCGCCGTGCGCCAGGCAGCCCGCCACCTCGTACTGGCCGCGCACCACGTCGCCGCCGCGCAGCTTCGGCACGAAGGAGTACGGGTGGCCGCACTTGGTGCAGAAGCCCTCCGTCCGGCCCGGCCGGTCACCGCGCGAACGCCCCACCGGAGCGCCGCAGTCCGAGCGTGAGCAGAACCGCTTCCGCTCCGGCACCTCGGGGTTCTCCAGCACCGCCGTCGAAGGGTCCGGACGCGGCACCTCCGGTACGGCCACCAGCCCGGCCCCCAGCCGGTTCCGCCCGGAGGAGGAAGCGGCCGAGCCCGAACTGCGCACCGACACCGAGCGGGTGGACCCGGTCCCGGACAGCGCCCGCGACAGCCGCCCCGACACCGACCGCCGCGAGGAGGCGGACCGGGAGGACCGCGAGGACCGCGCCGAGGCGCGCGAGGACGAGGCCGAGCGCGCCGACGGCCCCGACCGGTCGGATCCGCCCCCGCGCGCCGCGCTCGTCATCCCGGTCGGCGGCGACACCAGCTCCGAGGCCGCCGCCTCCGGCGCCAGCCCGCAGGTGTCGCAGTACAGCTCCCCGCCGCCCATGTCCTCGTACGCCCCGGGGCAGTCGGGGCGCCGGCACGGTGTCCCGGCCAGGCTCATCTGGTGTCCTCTCTCGGCGTCAGGGCCTCGGCCGCCGCCTGCTGGTAGCGCAGGACGGCCTGTTCGGCCACCCGCAGGTCGCAGGGTGCGCTCCACAGCATCCGCCGTGCCGCGTCGTACCGCTCGGTCAGCAGCGGGTCCTCGGCCAGCCCGTGCCGGGCCACCTTCGCCCGGTACGCGTCCAGCCGGCCGCGCAGCTCCGCCCGCACCGCCAGCGGCGCGGTCACCGCCGTCAACGACTCCCGGGCCCGGCGCAGTTCGTCCTCGGCCCGCTCCTCCAGCGATTCCAGCAGCGGGGACAGCCGGTGCCAGCGGCCGTTCCGGCGGTGGTCGGCGGCTGCCGCCAGCTGCTCCTGCAGGGCGGTGGGCGGGCCGCTGACCGCCGGGACCTCCGAGGCGGCGATCTTCGCCAGCACCTCGCCGCGCGCCGTCCGCGCCTCCGCCAGGGTCCGGTCCGCCCGGGAGAGCACGTCCCGCAGGGCGATCAGCCGCGCCTCCGCGTCCTGCCGCACGTCCAGGACGGCCTCGACCTCCCGCCGTACGTCCTCCAGCGCGAGGGCCGCCCGGTCGTACCGGGTGGTGTCCGGACGGCCCCGCTCCCGCCAGCCGGCCGGTGCCGAAGCGCCCGGTGCGGGCGTCCAGAAGGCCAGCGGGTCGGCGATCACCTCGGCGCGCAGCGCCGTCAGTTCCACGGTGATCTCCTCCAGGTCGTCGCCGGAGGGGTGCTCACCCGGCCGTACGCCCACCGAGTGGGCCAGCGAACGGGTCCGGTGGAGTTCCGCGGCGAGCAGGTCGATCCGGGCGGGCAGCGCCGACCACACCGTGTCGGCCGCCACCACCACGTCCAGCGAGCCCGCGTACAGCTCGTTCATCCGGGCCACCAGCTCCGCCAGCGACAGCCGTTCCGCGAGCCGGTCGCCGTCCACCGCGCCGCCCGCGATCAGCACCCCCGGGCCGCGCAGCCGCTCGGTGAGCTCGACCAGCTCCTCCCGGCCCGGCCAGCGGCGCCGCTCCCGGATCTCCCGGGCAGCCGCCAGCGCCCCGCTGTAGGCGTCGAAGTACGTCCACAGCCGGGTGATCGCCGCGTCCGCCGCCGCCCAGCGCTCCTTGGTCAGGCCGGTCAGCTCGGCCCCCTCCAGGAGCCGCCGTCCGGCATGGTCCTGGAGTGCCAGCAGCGAGGTCTCCACGGCCTCGTGCTCCGCGGCCAGCCGGGCCAGCGCACGGTCGACCTCGTCCCGGTCCATCACCGCCTCCGTTCCGGTCACCCCGCTCAGTCCCGGTACTTCGGTGCCGGCGGTGCCCCGATGCCCCGCAGATCATCCTTCAGGTGCCGCTCGTACGATGTCATCCAGGGACTGTTCCCGCCGCCCGCCCGGTAGTTCTCCAGCACTTTGTTGACGCGCCGCACCAGGTCGGTGGCGTCCTTGTTCATCGCCACCCCGTAGAACTCCTTGGTGAACGGGGTGCCCACCAGTTCCACCGAGGGGTCCTGGGCGGCCTGGCCTGCCGCGAGCGCATTGTCGGTGACGATCCCGTCGACCTGGCCGAGCTGGAGCCGCACCAGGCAGTCCAGCTGGTTGGGCACGAGCACCGGCACGGAGCCGTACGACTCCTTCTTCAGCGCGGCCTCCCCCGTGGACCCGGCGGCGGTGCAGATCCGCCGGCCCTTGAGGGTGGTGTCGTACCCGGTGATGCCCGACTTCCGGGGGGCCAGCACCTGCTGCCCGGCCTCGAAGTACGCCGTGGAGAACGCGACCTCCTCCAGCCGCTTGCAGTTGATGGTCATGGTCCGCACCACCACGTCCACCCGGCCCTCCTTCAGGGCCGGGATGCGCTGGCTGGTGGGAATGGCCCGGTAGATCACCGCGTCCGGGTTGCCGAGGATGTCCTGGGCGATGGCCCGCACCAGGTCGATGTCGAAGCCGGTCAGCTGACCGGTGGCCGGATCCCGGTACCCCCACCGGAAGCTGTTCTGGTCCACGCCCGCGACCAGCTTCCCGGCCGACTTGATCCGCTGGATGGCCGCGCCGTCCAGGCCGTTGGGGCGCAGGCTCGCCTCCGGGTCCCGGCAGGTGTCCGAACCCGGCAGCGCCGGGGACACCACGGGCACCCGGGCCGACTGCCGGGCGGGCGGCGCGCCGGTGCCGGGCGCGCCGTGGGCCAGCGGCAGCAGCACGACCGCGGCCGTCACGGCGCAGGCCCCGGCCATCGCCGTCACCCCGCCCCAGCCGCGCAGCCGGTTCCGGCGCCCGGCCGGGCCCGCCCCGCCGTCGCCTCCGGCACCGTCTCCGGTACCGCTCCCGTACCGCCTCACGCGCATCCGCATCTCACCTGTACTCCGAAAGCCTGCGCCCGATACCGAGCAGCGCCGCCGCCGCGCCCACGGCCGCCAGGGCCGCCGCGCCCGTCACCAGTCCGCCCAGCGCGGCCAGGCCGCCCCCGGCCGCGTCGGTGAACTCCTGCTGCTCATGGGCCACCGCCTGTTCCAGGACGGCGTCCACGGTGTCGAAGGAGGCCCCGCTGCTCGTCTTGTCCCAGGACACCCCGTTCTTGTCGAGGCCGCCGATGACCTGGGGCTGTGCGAGCTCGTAGTCGCCCTTCACATCGCTCTCGCGGGCCGCCGCGTGCCGCTGCTGCCACTGCTTCACCCCGTCCGAGGCCTGCTCGACCGGGGTGCGGCCCTGCCCGTCGTCGGCCAGTTCCAGGGCCGCCGCCAGACCCGCGGTCAGATCCTCCATGTTCCGCGCGTAGTCCACGTCGTACTTGTCGGACTTGCCGTCCTCGGCCAGGACCGCGCCCCGCGAGACCAGGGTCAGGTTTTCGTTGGCCCGCGCCTGAAGCGAGGCGATCCGGGCGTCGTTGAGCACCTTCAGCGACTCCTGGCCCTGCGCCCGCGCCTCGTCCAGCCCGGACCGGGCCATGGTGTGCCCCAGCGCCAGCCACAGCAGCACCACCGTGGTGGCCGCCGTCGCGGCCAGCAGCCCGTGGTTGAACACCCGGTTGGTGTGCCGGTAGTTGCGCCGCTGGGCCCACACCAGGGCCGCGATCACCAGCACGCCCGTACCGAGCGAGGCCAGCGGCCAGGACCGGGCCGCGTCGTGGTCCGCGTACAGCCGGCGGGTCTCCGCCTCGTACAGCCGCTGGGCGGCGGGCAGCAGCAGACTGCTCATCTGTTCGTTGGCGTACCGCAGATAGGCGCCGCCGAGCGGCAGGCCCTGCCGGTTGGTGGCCCGGGCCTGCTCGATCAGCCCGGTGTAGCGCGGCAACTGCTCGCCGAGCAGGGCGATCTCCCGCCGGGACTCGGCGCTGGCGCCGGTGTGCGCAGCCGCCTTCACCAGCAGCCGGGAGGCGTTGGCGATGTCCTTCTCGTACCGCTCGCGGACCGCCCGCGGTTCCTGCCCGCCGGCCAGGAAGCCGCCGGCCGAGGTGGTGTCGGCGTCGGCGAGGGAGCGGTAGATGCTGGCGGCGTCCGCGCTCAGCGGCTGGCTGCGGTGCACCACGTCGTCCGCGGCGGCCCTGCGGTCGGTGATCTGCCAGGCCGTCACCGCGCCGAAGGCCACGACCAGCAGGGCCAGTACGGCGCCGATGATCCGCAGCCGCCCGGGCTCGGTGGTCGCGGCCCCGCGGAGCTGCTCCACGCCCTCCGCCCACGCGGTGCGCCGGCGCGGCGGAGGAGCGGCGGGCACGGCCGTGCCGCCCTCCGGCGCGGGCGCGCTGGTGATCGTGGCCACCTGACCTCCCCCTGGTCGCAGGACTGCTGTCGTCGCAGCAGTATGGCCGTACGGACGGCCGCGCACAGCACCAGGTGGCGGATCTTGCGTGATTCGCCCGCCGTCCCTGCCCGCCGGCCCTGTCGTTCATCCCACTGTCGTCTTCACCGTCAATACGTGCGCAGGACCGCCACGGTTCCACTCCTGCCCCGGAGACCGGGCCGGTTCACCCGGTGCAGGCGGGAAAATGGGTGCGCAGTTTCGCCTGGACACGGGGCGGGGTGCCGAGCGCGTCCAGCCCGAGCAGGGCCGCGCCGAGCACCGGCGGGGACAGCACCACGGAGATCCGGGCGCGCGGCGCCCGTTCGGCGAGGCGCACCGCGATCCGGTCGTTGAGCTGCGGATGCCGGGCGGCCACCACACTGCCGCCCAGCACCACCGGCACCTCCTCGCCGAGCAGGTCCAGCCGGCCCAGGGCCACCGCCGCCATCGCCACGATTTCGTCCGCCTGCCGGTGCACCAGGGACAGCGCCACCGGATCCCCGGCGGCGGCCACCGCGAACAGCACCGGCACCAGTTCGTGGATCCGCGCCGCCGGCAGCCCGCCCAGGTGCAGGGCTTCGATCAGCTCCGCCATCGAAGACCGGCCGAAATGCGCCGGCAGCTCCGCCGCCAGCGCGGTCGGCTCCCCGCGGCCGTCCTCGGCCCGGGCGGCGAACCACAGCGCCTCCCTGGCCAGTCCGCCCCCGCCGCCCCAGTCCCCGGACAGCGGGCCCAGCGCGGCGAACCGGGCGGTCCGCCCGTCCGGCAGCAGCCCCGCGCAGTTGACGCCCGCCCCGCAGACCACGGCCACCCCGCGGGGTGCCGCGCCCGCCGGGAGCCCGGCCCGCAGCACCGCGAAGGTGTCGTTGTGGACCGCCGTGGTCCCGCCCCAGCCGCGCCGCCGCAGCGCGTCCGCCAGCGCGGCCTCCTCCACCGGCAGGTCGGCGTTGGCCAGACAGGCCGAGACGTGGTCGGCGTACGGGAGTCCGGCCCGGCCGGCCGCGTCCACCGCCTCCGCGACCGCCTCGGCCAGCACGTCCACCGCCGCCTCCACCCCCACCACGGGCGGCTGGAAGCCTCCCGCCCGCCCGGTGCCCAGCACCGAACCGTCGGCGCCGATCAGCGCCACGTCCGTCTTGCTGTTGCCCGCGTCCACCGCGAGCACGGCGGGCCGCTCCACCCCGCCGGTCCGGCCGGTCAAGCCGGTCAAGCCGGTCAGGCCGGTCAGACCCATGCCAGGTGCTCCTTGTTGTGCGCGAGCAGCCGGTCCGTGAGGCCATCGGCCCGGTCGTACTGGCCCACCAGCGGGTGCGCCAGCAGCGCCCGGAACACCCGGTCGCGCCCGCCGCGCAGCGCCGCGTCCAGTGCCAGGTCCTCGTACGCCGTCACCTGCGCGACCAGCCCCGCGTACAGCGGGTCCAGGGTGGGCGCGGCCAGCGGCACCGGACCGTCCCGGCCGACCCGCGCCTGTACCTCGATCACGGCGTCGTCTGCGAGGAACGGCAGGGTGCCCCGGTTGAGGGTGTTCACCACCTGCACCGGGGAGCCGCCGTCGCCGAGCAGGGCCGCCGCCAGGTCCACGGCCGCCTCCGAGTAGAAGGCCCCGCCCCGCCGGGCCAGCAGCCCGGGCTTCTCCGCCAGTGCCGGATCGGCGTACATCTCCAGCAACTGCCGCTCCATCGCGGCGACCTCGGCGGCCCGTGAGGGCTTCGCTCCGAGCTCCCGGACCACCTCGTCGTGCGCGTAGAAGTACCGCAGGTAGTACGAGGGGACGACCCCGAGCCGGTCCAGCACGGACCGCGGCAGGTGCAGGTCGGAGGCGATCGCCTCGCCGTGCGCGGTCAGCAGGGCCGGCAGCAGGTCCTCCCCGTCCGGGCCGCCCCGGCGCACGCCCCGCTCCCAGGTCAGGTGGTTCAGCCCGATGTGGTCCAGGTGCAGTTCGTCGGGGGACAGGCCGAGCAGCCGGGCGAACTTCCGCTGGAAGCCGATCGCCACGTTGCACAGGCCGACCGCCTTGTGGCCGGCCTGCAGCAGGGCCCGGGTGACGATGCCGACCGGATTGGTGAAGTCGATGATCCAGGCGTCCGGGTTGGCCCGCCGGACCCGCTCGGCGATGTCCAGCACCACCGGTACCGTGCGCAGCGCCTTGGCCAGCCCGCCCGCGCCGGTGGTCTCCTGCCCCACACAGCCGCACTCCAGCGGCCAGGTCTCGTCCTGCTGCCGGGCCGCCTGTCCGCCCACCCGCAGCTGGAGCAGTACGGCATCGGCGTCCGCGACCCCGGCGTCCGGGTCGGAGGTGGTGGTGACGGTGGCCGGGTGCCCCTGCCGGGCGAAGATCCGCCGGGCCAGCCCGCCGACCAGGTCCAGCCGCCCGGCGTCCGGGTCGACGAGGACGAGCTCGGAGACGGGCAGGGTGTCGCGGAGCCGTGCGAAGCCGTCGACCAGCTCGGGGGTGTAGGTGGAACCGCCGCCCACCACTGCGAGTTTCATCGTGACTAGCCTTTCACTCCGGTCAGGGTGACGCCTTCCACGAACGCTTTCTGGGCGAAGAAGAAGAGGACGATCACCGGGGCCATGACCAGCACGGTGGCGGCCATGGTGAGGTTCCAGTCGGTGTGGTGGGCGCCCTTGAAGGACTCCAGGCCATAGCTGAGGGTCCAGGCGGCGGGGTTGTCGGAGGCGTAGATCTGCGGGCCGAAGTAGTCGTTCCACAGGGCGAAGAACTGGAACAGCGCGACCGCCGCGATGGCGGGCTTCGCCATCGGCAGGACCACGCGCAGCAGGGCGCGGAGCTCGCCGCACCCGTCGATCCGGGCCGCGTCCAGGTATTCCTCCGGGATGGTCAGCAGGAACTGCCGCAGCAGGAAGACGGAGAACGCGTCCCCGAACGCCAGCGGGATGATCAGCGGCCACAGGGTGCCGGACAGGTCCAGCTGCTTGGCCCAGAACAGGTACATCGGGATCACCACGACCTGCGGCGGCAGCATCATCATGGCGATCACCAGCAGCAGCGACAGCCGGCGCCCGCGGAACCGGAACCGGGCGAGCGCGTACGCCACCGGGATGGAGGACACCACCGTCAGCAGGGTGCCCAGTCCGGCGTACAGCAGGGTGTTGCGCCACCAGGTCAGGAAGCCCGGGGTGTCCCACACCCTCGTGTAGTTCTCCCACTGCCAGGTGCGCGGCACCAGGTCCCGGGTGAGGGCCTGCTGATCGGACATCAGCGAGGTCAGCAGGACGAAGACGAAGGGCAGGACGAAGAACAGGGCGGCGGCCACGCCGAGCGAGTGCACGGCGATCCAGTGCAGCACCGCCCTGCGGCGCGCCGCGCGTACCGGCCCCGGCGTGCGGGCGGTACCCGCCGTGCGGGAGGAGCCCGCCGGGACCGGCTTCCGGGGCTTCCGCTCCACTACCTGGGCCATGTCAGTCACCCGTCCCGATCAGTCCGCCGCGCCGGCGCATCAGCAGCGCGGTGAAGGCCATGCACAGCGTGAACAGCACCAGGGCCAGCACGCAGGCGGTGCCGTAGTCGAAGCGCTGGAAGCCGGTGTTGTAGACGATCTGCGGCAGGGTGAGGGTGGACTTGTCGGGGTAGCCCGGCTCGAACTGCTGGCCCGAGCCGCCGATCACCCCGGCCGCCACCTTCCCCGCCACCAGCGGCTGGGTGTAGTACTGCATCGCCTGGATCACCCCGGTGACCACCGCGAACAGGATGATCGGCGAGATGTTCGGCAGGGTGATGTGCCGGAACCGCTGCCAGGCCCCGGCGCCGTCGAGTTCGGCCGCCTCGTACTGCTCCTTCGGTACGTCGAGCAGCGCGGCCATGAAGATCACCATCAGGTCCCCGACGCCCCACACGGCGAGCATGGTCAGGGCGGGCTTGGACCAGTCGGCATCGGTGAACCAGCCGGGCTGCGGCAGGCCCACCGCGTCCAGCAGGGTGTTGGCGGGCCCGGTGCCCGGGTTGAGCAGGAAGACGAAGGCCAGGGTCGCGGCGACCGGGGGCGCCAGGTAGGGCAGGTAGAACAGGGTCCGGAACATCCCCGCGCCCGTCTTGAGCCGGGTGACGAGCAGGCCGATGCCGAGGCCGAAGGCGACCCGGCAGGCCACCATCACCACGACCAGCCACAGGGTGTTCCGCATCGCCGGCCAGAACAGCGGGTACTGGGTGAAGACGTAGGTCCAGTTGTCCAGGCCGTTGAAGACGGGCGGGCGGAAGCCGTCGTACTTCGTGAAGGAGAAGTACACGGTGGAGACGAGCGGGTAGGCGAAGAAGACGCCGAACCCGATCAGCCAGGGGGCCATGAAGGCCGCCGTGCGCAGTGCGGTCCTCCTGCGCTTCCTGCGGAGGGTGTGGGTGACGGTGGCCATCGGGCGCCTACTCCGCCTTCGCGATGTCCGTGTCGATCTGCGCGTCCGTCGTGGCCAGGGCCGCCGGCAGGTCGCCGACCGCGCCCTTCTCGTGCCGGTAGGCCAGGTCGGTGAAGGTCAGCTGGTAGGTGCCGCCGTCGGCCTGCGGAGGGGTGGTGGAGGACTTGGGGTGCCGGGCGATGTCCAGGAAGGTCTTGAAGTTCTCGTCGACCCGGAGCTTCGGGGAGGCCAGTGCCTCCAGGGTGGAGGGCACGTTGTGGATGCCGTTGGCGAAGGCCACCACCGCCTCGGTGTCGGTGGTCATGTACCTCACCAGCTCCCAGGCGGCGTTCTGCTTCCTGCTGCCCGAGGCGATGCCCATGATCGTGCCGGAGACGTAGCCCTTGCCGTAGTCGGCGGCCTGGTCGTCGGGGACGGGCAGCGGCGCAGTGCCGATCTCGAAGGTCACCCCCGCCTCCTTGGCCATGTTGGGCCGCCACTCGCCGTCGATCTGCATGGCGACCTGGCCCTTGTGGAAGGGGTGCTCGGCGCCCCATTCGTCACCGAAGGAGGCCCGGAACTTCTCCAGCTTCTCGTACCCGCCGAGCTTGGCCACCAGGTCCTTCTGGGCGGCCAGCATCTTTGCGAAGGCCGGGTCCGCGGCCAGGTTCGACTTGCCGTCCGGGGTGAAGTACGTCGGGCTCCACTGGGCCGCCAGCCGCATCGGGGTGGTCTCGTAGCCGTGGAACGTCGGCATCAGGCCGACCTGTTCGTAGGAGTCGCCCTTGGTCCGGGTGAGCTTCTGCGCGACCTCGGTGAACTCGCTCCAGGTCTTCGGCGGGGCGGTGATGCCGGCCGCCTTGAAGGCGTCCTTGTTGTAGACCAGGCCGTAGGCGTCGTTGAGCAGCGGCAGGGTGCACTGGTTGCCCTTGAACTGGGTGTAGTTCAGCAGGGACTGCGGGAACACCTTCGCCTTGTCGATCTTCGATTTGGCCAGGAACGGGTTGAGGTCGACGAAGGCGCCGGAGTTGCAGAACTTGCCGACGCTGTCGGTGGTGAAGGAGGACACCACGTCCGGGGCCTTGTCGCCGCCCGCCCGCAGCGCCTGGTTGATCTTGTCGTCGGTCATGTTGCCGGTGACCTTGACCTTGATGTTCGGGTGCGCCGCCGTGAACCGCGCGATGTTCTCCTCGATGGCCTTGACCTCGCTCGGCGCCGACCAGCCGTGCCAGAAGTTGAGGGTGACCTCGTCGGCCGGGTCGTCGGAGGCCGTGGTCCCGGACGAACCGGTGCACGCGGTGGCGAGCACGGATATCGCGGCGGCCAGGGCGGCTGCGGAGGTCAGGCGGGAGATTCTGGGCATGGCGGTGTCACTCTCTGCGCGGGGATCTTCCTGAGCGGTGCAGGGGAAACGCGGTGGAGCGGTACAGCGGTGCGTGTGGTGCGTGTGGTGATGCGGCGGTGCGGTGGCGGTGCGTCAGCGGCGGGAGGTGTCGAACACCTCGTCCCGGGTGGCGGCCAGGGCGCTCTCCAGCGCCCCGCGCAGCACCGGCTGTTCCCGGACCTCCCCGACGACCAGCCGGGGCCGGGAGGGGGCGAGGTCGGCCAGTTCGGAGGTCAGCAGCTCGTGCAGCGGCTCCCCGCCGGCCCCGAGCACGGCGCCGGACAGCACCACGATCTCCGGGTCGAGTACGGCGACCAGCGAGGCCAGACCGGTGGCCAGCGCGGTGGCGTAGCACCGCAGGAGCTCCAGCCGGGCGCCCTCCGGCCGGGCGGCGGCCTCGGCCAGCAGGGCCACGGCGGTCGCCACCTGGGCCCCGTACGCCGAGGGCTCCCCGGCCGGCTCCGGCGGCTCGATGCCGAGCCGGGCCGCGAGCGCCGGGACCACCTGGACGCCGGCCAGCTCCTGGTAACCGCCGGAGTTGGCCCGGGTGACCTGCCGGACCAGCGGGTGGCCGGTGACGGGCAGGAAGCCGACCTCGCCCGCACCGCCGGTCCAGCCGCGGTGCAGCCGGCCGCCGAGGACCAGGGCCGCGCCCAGGCCCTCCTGGTTCCACAGCAGGACGAAGTCCTTGTGTCCACGGGCGGCACCGAGGCGCTGCTCGGCGACCGCGGCGAGGTTGACGTCGTTCTCGTACTCCACGGGCATGGGGAGGGCGGCGGCCAGCTCGTCCAGCAGGGTGGGGGAGTGCCAGCCGGGGAGGTGGCTGGCGTAGCGGAGGGCGCCGGTGTGCGGATCGAAGGCACCGGGCGTGGCGATGACCAGGCGGTGCAGGGCGGAGGCCGGCAGTCCGGCGGCCCGCGCGGCTCCGTCGAGGGCCTCGGTGACCTGGTCGACGACCGGACCGGGACGGCCCCGGGTGGGGAGCTCGAAGGTGCCGGAGACCTCCCCGGTGAGGTCGGCGACGGCGGCCAGGATCCGTTCGGGGGTGACATCCAGTCCGGCCACGTGCGCCGCCGCCGCGTTCAGTGCGTAGAGCTGGGCATTGGGGCCGGGACGGCCGCCGGCGGTGCCGGTGGCGACCACCAGCCCGGCCGCTTCCAGCCGGGCCAGCAGCTGGGAGGCGGTGGGCTTGGAGAGGCCGGTCAGCCGGCCGATCCTGGTCCGGGAGAGCGGGCCGTGGGCCAGCAGGAGCTCCAGTGCGGCCCGGTCGTTCATGGCGCGCAGCAGGCTGGGGGTTCCGGGGGTGACGCTGGCCAAGGGACCGGGCTTCCTCTCGTACCGGTGAACTGTTAGGGAAGTTTCCTGTCAGTGTCCGGGCCGTGTCAATGGCGCTGCGGTGTCAATGGCGCTGTCCATGGCGCTGCCCCGCAGACCTGAGGGTCTGCGGGGCAGCGGTGACGGCGCTCCGGGCTACTTGGTCATGCGTACGCGCTCCCCGGCGGGGGCCGGGATCGGGGTCGCCGCGAGGGACTGCGGGGAGGTCGGGTTGGCCAGCGCCGAGGGCGGGGCCACGGCCGCCGCCGGGTCCGGGGCGGGAGCCGCCGCCTCGTCCACCGCGGGCAGACCGCCCACGATCTGGATGCCGGCCGCGTCGAAGGCCTCCTTGATCCGCCAGCGCAGCTCGCGCTGCACGGCGAACTGCTTGCCCGGCATGGTCTTCGCGGAGACGTTCACGGTCATCGAGGCCAGCAGCACCTCGCCCAGGCCCAGTACCTCCACCGGGCCCCACAGGTGCTCGTCCCAGGGGTCCTCCTTGGCCATCGCGTCCGCGACACCCTGGATGAGCCCCTTGACCTGCTTCAGGTCCTCGGTCGGCTTCACCTGGACGTCCACCATCGCGGTGGCCCAGCCCTGGCTGAGGTTCCCGATCCGCTTGATCTCGCCGTTGCGGACGTACCAGATCTCGCCGTTGTCCCCGCGGAGCTTGGTCACCCGCAGGCCGACCTCGACGACCTCACCGGAGGCCACCCCGGCGTCGATCTTGTCGCCCACCCCGTACTGGTCCTCCATGATCATGAACACGCCGGACAGGAAGTCCGTCACCAGGTTCCGGGCACCGAAGCCGATCGCCACACCGGCCACACCGGCACTCGCCAGCAGCGGCGCCAGGTCGATCTTCAGGGCGGCCAGCACCATCAGCGCGGCCGTGCCCAGGATCAGGAAGGAGGCCACCGAGCGGAGCACCGAGCCGATCGCCTCCGAGCGCTGCCGTCGCCGCTCGGCGTTCACCAGCAGCCCGCCCAGCGCGGTGCCCTCCACGGCCTCCGCGCTGGTGTTCATCCGGTTTATCAGCTTGGTCAGCGCCTTGCGGACCACCGAACGGATCACTGCCGCGATCACGATGATCAGCAGGATCCTCAGGCCGACGCTCAGCCAGGTGGCCCAGTTCTCCTCGATGAAGCTCGCGGCGTTGGTGACGCTCTCCTGCGCCTCTTGGACGCTGCGCGGCGTATCCGGGACCTCGGATGCCTGGGGAAGCAAGGTGGCGGGCCAGAGCACGGCGGGAACCTCCAGGTGTAGCGGCCTGCCCGCGGAAAAGGGGTGTGTGCGGGCAGGCCTTCCACACTAACGGGGCAGGAGATCCACTCCGGCGCGTTGTTCGAGGGAGAGACCAGACTCACCCGGGAAGAGAAGACGTGTGGTTGAAAACACCTCCGACCCGTTACGGGCGCGTGGTGGCGCTTCGGCCAGCCGTGAGGAGAGACTGAGAGCAGATCGTCCCGGCGCGAGCCACGCGCCGCCGGCGTACAAGGAGGCATCCGCGTGCCACACGTCCTGGTCCTCAATGCGTCGTACGAGCCCCTCGGCGTCGTACCGCTCCGCCGCGCGCTCGTCCTCGTCCTGGAGAACAAGGCCATCTCCCTGGAGGAATCCGGCGCCTTCCTGCACAGCGCGACAAGGGCCGTCCCCGCTCCCAGCGTGGTCAGGCTCAAGCGCTTCGTGCGGGTCCCCTACCGGGGGCCCGTTCCACTCACCCGGCGCGCCCTGTTCGCCCGGGACGGCGGTCGCTGCATGTACTGCGGCGGCGTCGCCACCAGCGTCGACCACGTGATCCCGCGCAGCCGGGGCGGCCAGCACGTATGGGACAACGTCGTCGCCGCGTGCCGCCGCTGCAACCACGTCAAGGCGGACCGCCACCTGGTCGACCTCGGCTGGCGGCTCCGCCACCAGCCGGCTCCGCCGTCGGGACTGGCCTGGCGCATCATCGGTACGGGCCACCGCGATCCGCGCTGGATGCCGTACCTCCAGCCGTTCGGAGCGGACGACGCCCTGGACCGCATCGGAGCCGCCGCCGCTGCCTCCTGACCGGATCGGCCTCCCGCCGCCGCCCGGCAGTCCTGCCGGGCGGCGGGCGCTGTGCCCGTAAGACAGCGGGGGAGCGGCCGGGGAGCGGTCAGGGGATGACCGCGTAGGCCTCCGCGGACCAGAGGCTGCAGCCGTACTCGGTCGCCCGGACATCGCACACCAGACGTACGAACCGGGTGTCCGGCGCGTCCATGCGCACCGATGCGCGGCCACCGCGCGCGTCCGCCACCGTCGCGGCCGTCCGCCAGGTGGTGCCGTCCGCCGAGGTCTCCACCCGGTACTCCGTCGGGTACGCGTCCTGCCAGTGCAGCACCAGCTGCCCCAGCCGCACCGGCGCCGCCAGCTCCGCCTGCCACCAGGCCCCGTCCTCCGCCGGTGAGGACCAGCGGGTGTCGGCCCGGCCGTCGACCGCTGCCGAGGCCGGGAAGTCCGGGGTCTCGTCCCCCGAGGACGAGGCGGTGGCCGTCTTCGCCAGGTCCGGGCCGCCGGTCCGCGGGAAGGCCCGGACCGTCAGGGTCCGGGATTCCCCGCCGAAGCTGACCGGGACCTCGTACACCCCGGCCGGGGTGCCCTCCGGCACGGTGACCTCGACCGGGACCGCCACCGCGGTCCCGCGCGGCACCGTCGTCTGGGCCGGGACCTCCACCTTGATGCCCTGCGGGGGCTTCGCCGACAGCGAGCCGCGGACCTCGCCCGGCCGCAGCGGCGAGAGCTCCGCCGCCACCCGCTGCGGACGGCCGCCGATCTCGGCGTCCGCCCGGCCGCCGTCGCCCAGCTCGAACCTGGCCTGGGGCCCGTCCGCGAACCACGGCACCAGCGCGCGCACCGCCGGCGCCTCGCCGGCCCACACCAGCCGCACCGCATCCGCGGTCAGCCCGGTCGCCTCCGCCTGGGTCCAGCCCGAGCCGGCCGCCTCGCCGAGCTTGCGCCAGCCCTCCCCGGGGATGTGCGCCTCCACCGAGGCGCCGCGGACCGCGGGGGTCAGCGGATCCGTCATCACCGTGACCGCGGACACCGGGCGCGCCCGGTCCAGCCGGAGCGTCCAGGAACCGGACTCCCGGCTCACCGGTCCCGCGGCCGGCAGGGCCGCACCGGTCCAGGCGTCCGCCTCGGCCGTCACCTTCGTCAGGAACGGGTCCAGGACCCCCTGGCCGACCGTCGCGCCCGGCCCGGCCGTCGCCGTCCGCGCCTGCCCCAGCGCCAGATAGGCCCGCCAGGCCGCGGCGCCCTCCCCGCGGGCCTGGGCCCGCAGGGTGTCCACCGCCAGTTCGCCGGCGGTGCCGTACTGCGCCAGCCGGTCCAGCCAGGGCCCCGCCTCCCGGCCCAGCTCCTCGCCGAGCCGCCCGCGGGCCTCCCGCATCACCGTGAACGCCGCCCGCAGCCGGTCCGCGGCCCGGTCCAGCGCCGCCCGGTCACCGGTGCCCCGGGCCCGCCAGAACTCGTCCATCAGCGGTTGCAGGTACGCCGATTCGGGCTGGCCCAGCGCCGAGGACGCGGTGTTCCCGGCGAGCGCCGCCAGCGCTTCCCGGACCCGGGCGTCGCCGCCGGCCAGCTCGGCCACCGCCGCCTCCCAGGAGGCCCCGGGCCGGTAGCCGCGCGGGTTCCAGGCGAAGTCGGCGGCGGTGAACAGCGGGATCCGGGACAGCGTGCCCTGCTGCGCCGCATGGGCCAGCAGACCGGCCGAGCCGTTGGCCACCGCCGCTTCGCGGCCGGTGTACGCGCCGAGGTAGATCCGGCCCGGCTCCCAGTCGTTGACCGGATAGTTGTCCATGGTGACCAGCGGATGCCCGAAGGCCGTACGGGCCGCGGCCAGTTCCCGGCCGGTGATGGTGCGCGGCAGCACCCCGACACCGGTCCAGGCCACCTCCACCCGGCCGTCCAGCGCGGTCGCCAGCGCCGTCCGGTAGGCGGTGGCGCCCTCCTGGTAGTACTCGGTGGGCATCAGCGACAGCGGGGCCGCGCCCGGATGCTCACGGGCCAGCCCGGCCGCGAGCTCACCGGCGACCTCGGCATGCGCCCGCGCCGCCGCCGCCGGACCCTTGCCGTACCGCTGCCGGTCCGCCGAACAGCCCCACTCCGTGTAGCTGACGTCCTGGAACTGCAGCTGGAACGACCGGAAGCCCAGCTCCCACATCGCCTCCAGCTTGCGCTGCAGCGCCTTGCGGTCCGCGGCCGAGGACAGGCACATCGACTGCCCCGGGGCCACCGCCCAGCCGAGGGTCACCCGGTTGGCCGCGGCCCGCTCGGCGAGCCGGCGGAACTCCTCGCGCTGCGCCTCCGGGTAGTCCTCGCGCCAGCGGGCCTGCCGGAACACGTCGTCACCGGGCGCGAGCAGAAAGCGGTTCTGCTTGGTGCGGCCCATGAAGTCCAGCTGGGCCAGCCGCTGTTCGAGGGTCCACGGCTCCCCGTAGAACCCCTCGGTGATACCGCGCACCGGGGCGGCCGGCCAGTCCCGGACCACCGCGCCGGGAACCTTGCCGCGGGCGCCCGCCAGCAGCTGACGCAGGGTCTGGGCGCCGTGGAACAGCCCGTCCTCGCCGAACCCGGCCAGTGCGACGGTGTCCCGGCCGCCGTCCCGGCCCACCGCCAGCCGGTAGCCGCCGGCCGGCAGGTCCTCCGAGGTCCCGGCGCCGAGCGCCTGCAGCGCCGCCTCGGCGTCCGCGCCCTGGATCCGGAAGACCGTGCCCCGGGCGGGCAGCGGGACGTACGGGTGCTGCTCGCGCAGGGTGGTCACCCCGGCGGCGCGCAGCGCGGTGCGGATCACCTCCACGGCGTGCGGATCGGCCCCGGTGAGCGGCACCACCAGGACGGCCTCGCTGCCGAGCGGGACTTCGCGGGACCGGTCGGCCGTCAGGGACTGCGGGCGCGGCCAGACGGGCGGACCCTGGGGCGCGGCGATGGGATCGGCGGCCGGGCCGGTGGCGAGTCCCGCCGCCGGAGACGCGCCCTGGGGTGTGCCCTGAGCAGGCGTGGTGCCGGTGGCGGGATCGGTCCCCGGGGCCGCCGGAGCGGCCGGAGAGGGGTCGGCGAGGGCCGTCGGGGGACCGACGGCGGCACCGCCGAGCAGACCGCCGACGACGGCGACCGCCACGGCCGTGGCCCGCTTCCTGCCGCTGAGCTGCACGCTGTCTCCTCGTTCCGAGTGGCCCCCCCGCTCGCACGAATGAGCCCGAGCCCACCACCCGTGCGGCTCAAGTGTCAATGCACGCGGGCGTTCTGACCGAAATGCTCCAGGAATGCGGGGCAGCGGGATGGGTAGGGCTGCGGTGTTCCGAAGTCCGCCGCGCGCAGCCCCTTACCCGGAGGCCCCGCGCTCGTTGTCACGCAGCCGCCACCCGCAGCCGCTACGGAGGAGAGCCCCATGCCCGCCCGCCCCCACCCGCACACCCCGTCCCGGGTCCGCTCCAAACGCCCCGCCGCCCCGCTCCTCGGCCACCTGCCCCTGCCCCTGTCCCGGCCCGGTGCCGGCCCCCTCACCAGCGAGCCCCCGCTCGCCGACACCGCCCACGCACCGCTGACCAGCGAACCGCCCCTCACCGACGAGGCTCCCCTGACGAGCGAGCCGACCACGCCCGCCACCGCTGCGGGCGTCTGATCAAAGGACCCCCCATGGACGACCTGGCCCGGCTCGCCGCCCTGCACGGCGTCGCAACCTCCTACCAGCCGGCCGAGGACGTCACCGTCCGGGTGCCGGAGCGGACCGTCCGGGAGGTGCTCGGTCTCCTCGGGGTGGCCGCCGGCACCCCGGAGGACGTGCGGAGCGCGCTGGCCCGGGCCGAAGGGGAGGCCGCCGCCCGGCTGTTGCCCGCCACCCTGGTCCACTGGGCCGGCGAGCCGCTGCCGGCCGCCCTCGCGGACCTTCCGCCGGGCACCCGGGTCCTGGTCCGCCCGGAGGAGGCCGGGGCCGAGCGGGAATGGGGGCCGGACCTGCCGTACGGGGTGCACCGGCTCACCGCCGAGGCCCCCGACGGCCGCACCGGCACCGCCACCCTGATCGTGGCCCCGGACCGGGCCCCGGCCGCGCCCGGCCGCTCGTACGGGCTGCTCGTCCAGCTGTACTCCCTGCTGTCCCGGCGCTCCTGGGGCATGGGCGACCTCGGGGACCTGGCCGAGCTGGCCCGGTGGGCCGGGCGGACCCACGGGGCGGGCTTCCTCCAGGTCAACCCGCTGCACGCGGCCGTGCCGGGCACCCCGACCGACCCGTCCCCCTACCGGCCCTCCTCGCGGCGCTTCCCGGACCCGGTCCACCTGCGGATCGAGGACGTCCCCGAGTACGCCGACTGTCCCGACCGGGAGGAGCTGTCCCGGCTGGCCGAGCAGGGGGCGGAGCTGGGCCGGCAGGTGCTGGAGAAGGGCGCGCCGATCGACCGCGATGCCGTCTGGGCACTGAAGCGGGCCGCGCTGGAGCGCCTGTACGCGGTCCCGCGCGATGCGCGGCGCGAGGCCGAGTACGCGCGGTTCCGCGCCGCCGGGGGCCCGGCCCTGGACCGGCACGCCCGCTGGGCCGCGCTGGCCGAGCGCCATGGCCCCGACCGGTCGGCATGGCCGGCAGCCGCAGCCGCGGAGGCCGTGGTGGAAGGGGACGCGGGCCCCGGCGGCGCGGAATTCCACCGCTGGCTGGCCTGGCTGACCGACACCCAGCTGGTTGCAGCCCAGCAGGCCGCCCGGGAGGCGGGTATGACGGTCGGTCTGATCCACGATCTGGCGGTCGGGGTGCACCCGGAGGGCGCGGACGTGTGGGCCGCACCGGGTCTGCACGCCCCCGGGACCACGGTCGGGGCCCCGCCGGACGCCTTCAACCCGCGCGGCCAGGACTGGGGCCTGCCCCCCTGGCGGCCGGACCGGCTCGCCCAGGCCGCCTACGCGCCCTACCGGCAGCTGCTGCGGGCGGTGTTCCGGTACGCGGGCGCGCTCCGCATCGACCATGTGATGGGCCTGTTCCGGCTCTGGTGGATCCCGGAGGGGACCCCGCCCGCCGAGGGCACCTATGTGGGCTACGACGGTGAGGCGATGCTCGCGATCCTGGTGCTGGAGGCGCACCGGGCGGGGGCGCTGGTGATCGGCGAGGACCTGGGAACGGTCGAACCGCGGGTCCGGGAGGCCCTCTCCCGGCGCGGGGTGTTCGGCACCTCCGTGCTCTGGTTCGAGCGCGACTGGCCGGGCGACGGCCGGCCGCTGCCCCCGGCCGGCTGGCGGACCGACTGCCTGGCCACCGCCACCACCCACGATCTGCCGCCGTCCGCCGCGAAACTGGCGGGGGAGCACGTGGAGCTGAGGGACCGGCTGGGCCTGCTGACCCGCCCCGCGGCCGAGGAGCGGGCGGCGGACGCCGCCGACACCGCCGAATGGCTCGGGGTCCTGGACGGCCTGGGGCTGAGCGTGAAGAACGAGGAGGAGGCGGTGCAGGCCCTGTACGCCTTCCTGCTGGCCACCCCGGCCCGGCTGGTGGGGGTGTGGCTGCCGGATGCGGTGGGGGACCGGCGGCCCCAGAACCTGCCGGGCACCTGGGACCAGTACCCCAATTGGCGGCTGCCGGTCGCGGACGGCTCGGGCCGGCCGGTGTCCCTGGAGGGGCTGGCCGCCTCGCCCCGGGCGCAGGCCCTGCTCAGGGCGGTGCGGGAGCGGGCGGAACCCCGTACGGCACCCCCGGGCGCGCGACTCGTTTAGGTGTTCGCTACGTTTGCACCGTGGACAAGAAGAACGCCCTGCGCGCCGGCGCTGTGACGGCCGGTACGACGCTGATGATGCTGCTGATGACGTCTCCCGCGCTCGCGCTGACGCGTGACGACGGTGACGACCCGGGCCCCGGCATCAGCATCGCCGAGACCATCGGCCTGTTCGTGGTGCTGCCGATCGTGCTGTTCCTGGTCATCGCGGGTCTCGTGATGGTCGGCGACAAGTCGCGCAAGCAGCAGTCGCAGCAGTCCCAGTAGTCGCAGCAGGTCTCTCCGACTTTCCCGCGCGGTGTTCCGCGCGTGGGCCGGTCCCCGTGGAGTTTCCACGCGGGCCGGCCCGTTGGCATGCCGCCGCCGCTCACACCCCGGCGAGCAGCTTCCGCAGCAGTCCGGTGAGCTGCCCGGCCTCCTCCTCGGTCAGCCCGGCGAGCGCCCTGTGCTGGACCTCCAGGCCGGCCACGACCGCCTCGTCGATGAGCGCCAGGCCCTTTTCGGTGATGGTCACCTGAAGCCCCCGCCGGTCGTGCGGATCGGGCTTGCGGCACAGCAGCCCGGCCTTCTCCAGCTTGTCCAGCCGCCCGGTCATCCCGCCCGTGGTGAGCATCAGTGTCGCCGAGAGCTGCCGTGGCGACAGCGTGTACGGCTCGCCTGACCGGCGCAGCGTGGCGACGACGTCGAACTCGCCGCGCGAGATCCCGTACCGCGCGTAGGTCCGGTCCATTTCCTCGCCCATGGCCCGGGTGATCCGGTAGATCCGGCCGAAGATCCCCATCGGGGAGACGTCCAGTTCCGGGCGCACCGCGTTCCACTGGGCGGTGATCGCATCCACCGCGTCCCTGTTCGTCAGTTCGCTCATGACCGCAGTATCGCAAGAAAACTTGCTTGACGAAAAGTAGCTTAGCGCTAAGCTACTTCCAAGCAAGCTACTTCGTCCTGTGCCGGAGGAGTCCGTCGTGAAGCGCACCGCCACCGTCGCCCTGACCGCCCTCGCGCCCGTCTCCTGGGGCTCGACCTACTTCGTCACCACCGAGCTGCTGCCGCCCGGCCGGCCGCTGTTCACCGGGGTGATGCGGGCCCTGCCCGCGGGACTGCTGCTGATCGCCGCCGCCCGCACCCTGCCCAAGGGCGCCTGGTGGTGGAAGTCCGCCGTGCTGGGCGCGCTGAACATCGGCGCCTTCTTCCCCCTGCTGTTCCTCTCGGCCTACCGGCTGCCCGGCGGAGTCGCCGCCGTACTCGGCGCGTTGGGCCCGCTGGCGGTCATCGGCCTGGCCGCGCTGCTGCTCGGCGAAAAGGCGAGCACCCGGTCACTGCTCGCCGCCATCGCCGCGGCGTTCGGCGTCAGCATGGTGGTGCTGAAGGCGGGGGCCGCGCTCGACCTGGTCGGCGTACTGGCCGGACTCGCCTCCTCCGCCTCGATGGCGGCCGGCACCGTGATGACCAAGCGCTGGGGACGCCCGGAAGGCGTCGGGCCGCTGGCCCTGACCGGCTGGCAGCTCACCGCCGGCGGCCTGCTGATCCTGCCGGTCGCCGCCCTGCTGGAAGGCGCCCCGCCGGCCCTCGACGGCCAGGCCTGGCTCGGCTACGGCTACATGATGCTGCTCAACACCGGCGCCGCGTACTGGCTCTGGTTCCGCGGCATCGGGCAGCTCACCGCCACCTCGGTGACCCTGCTGGGCCCGCTCTCCCCGCTCACCGCCGCCGTGATCGGCTGGGCCGCACTCGGCCAGGCGCTGTCGCCGGTCCAGATCATCGGTATGGCGATCGCGTTCTCCGCGACCGTGGCGGGCCAGCTGCCGGCGCGGAAATCGTTCAGTAAAACTGAACAGAACGATCGAAACATTTCGATGGACCTGAGTAATGAGACAGTGCGACGGTAGTCCGGCGACATCAACCACACCACCACACCCACCACACCCACCCGAGGGGGAGACCGCCGTGGCCGTCCTGGACCGTGTCAGCACCGCACAGGTGAAGAAGAGGACGAAGGGGCCGGCCGGCCTCGGCGTCCTGCTCGCCCTGGTGGCCACGGTCGTCTGGTCCGGCAGCTTCGTCGCGACCCGGGGCATGGCCGACACCATCCCGCCCGTACAGGCCGTCTTCTGGCGCTGGATCATCGCGATCGCCGCCGTCGCCCCGCTCGCCGCCCGCGAGACCTGGCGGCAGCGCCACCTGATCCGCCGCCACCTGGGCTTTGTCACCCTCGCTTCGTTCTTCGGCATCGCCCTCTACAACACCCTGGTCCACCAGGCCGGACTGACCACCTCCGCCTCCAACATGGGCATGATCATGGCGGCCTCGCCGGTCATCATGGCGGTCTTCGCCCGCCTCGGCGGCCAGCGGCTCGGCGCAGTCCGCACCTTCGGGCTGCTGCTGGCCGCATCCGGTGTGCTGCTGCTCGTCGGCAAGGGCTCGCTCACCGTGGACTTCGCCGCCGGCGACCTGTGGATGTTCGGCGCCGCCCTGTCCTTCGCCTCCTACAGCGCCCTCCTCAAGCGCAGGCCCACCGAGATCTCCGGCCTCACCTTCCTCCTCACCACCTTTGTCCTCGGCGCGCTGATGCTCGCCCCCGCCTATGCCGTCTCGCTGTCCGTCCAGGGCGGCTTCCCGGTCTCCGTGGGCACCGTCGGCCCGCTGCTGTACGTCGGCGTCTTCTCCTCCGCCGTGGCCTTCTTCGCCTGGAACAAGGCGATTTCGCTGATCGGCGCGGCCCGCGCGGGGGTCGTCTACTACCTCCAGCCGGTCTGCGTGGCCGTCCTCGGCCTCCTGCTGCTGGGCGAGCGGACCGGACCGGTCCAACTGCTCTGCATGGGGCTGATCCTCGGCGGTGTCGCCCTCGGCGCCCGCCGGTAGGTTCGGCCCATGACCGGGACCACCGAGTGGGACATCAAGAAGCTCCGCATCCTGCGCACGCTCAGCGAGCGGGGCACGGTGACCGCGACGGCCGAGGCGCTGCTGATGACCCCCTCGGCCGTTTCACAGCAGCTCAGCAACCTGGCCAGACAGCTCGGCGTCCCGCTGCTCGAAGCCCAGGGCCGCCGGGTCCACCTCACCGACGCCGCCCATCTGGTCCTGCGGCACGCCGAGGCCGTGTTCGCCCAACTGGAGCGGGCCGATGCCGAGCTGGCCGGCTATCTGGCCGGAGAGACCGGCGAGGTCCGGCTCGGCGCCTTCTCCACCGCCGTCCCCGCCCTGGTCGTCCCGGCGGTGGCGGCCCTCCGGCTGACCCACCCCGGTGTCGAGGTCCGGGTACGGGAGACGGAGGCGGCGGAATCATACGAACTGCTGTCCGCCGGGGCCGTGGACCTCGCGCTCTCCCTCGCCGCCCACGCCCCCACCGCCCGGGACCCCCGCTTCACCCGCATCCCGCTGCTGGCGGATCCGCTGGACGTGGCCCTGCCCACGGACCACCCCCTGGCCGCGGCGCCGTCGCTCCGGCTGGCCGATCTCTCCTCGGAGCCGTGGATCTACGGGGGCTCCGGCCCCTGGTCGGAGATCACCCGCACGGCGTGCGAGGCGGCGGGCTTTGTGCCGGAACAGGCGCATTCGGCGGCCGGCTGGACCGCGATCCTCGCCCTGGTCGAGGCCGGGATGGGCGTGGCCCTGATCCCCCGCATGGCCGCGCCCCGCGCGACCGGCGTCACGGTCCGCTCCCTGCCACACGACCGGCCGATCCGGCACGTGATCGCGGCGACCCGCCGCGGCGCGGACACGGCCCCGGCGGTGGCCAGCGTCCTCACGGCCCTCCGCGAAGCGGCCCTCCCCCGCGCCTGACCGCTGCGCGGGGCCTGTCCCCCACCCCGCCCCTTCCCGAAACCGGGGCCTGCGGCCCCGGACCCCGCCGGGGTGCCCCGGCTCCGCCGGGCACCGCCCCGGGGCGCTTCGCGCCCGGGGGTCCGGGGCCGCAGGCCCCGGGAACGGGTGCCGGGCGGAGCCCGTGCACCCTACGGGGTCCGGGGCGGAGCCCCGGTTTCGGGAAGGGGCGGGGTGGGGAAAGGCCCCGCGCAGCGGACAGCACGGTGCCCCGGCCCCGCCTCGGCGGGGCCGGGGCACCGGGGGGTCAGGACGCCGCAGCGGCGTCCGCGGCCTGCGCCTTCAGCGCGCGCTCCACACCCGCCCGCGACTCCGACACCAGCCGCCGCAGCGCAGCGTTCGGCTCCGCCGAGGACAGCCACGCGTCCGTCGCGTCCAGCGTGGCCTGCGACACCAGCAGCGACGGGTAGAGACCCACCGCGATCTGCTGTGCGATCTCGTGGCTGCGGGTGTCCCAGATCCCCTTGACCGCCGCGAAGTACTTCTCCGCGTACGGCGCCAGCAGCTCCCGCTGGTCGGTCTGGACGAAGCCGCCGATCACCGCCTCCTGGACCGCGTTCGGCAGATCCGCGGACTCCACCACCGAGGCCCAGGCCGCGGCCTTCGCCCCGGCCGTCGGACGCGCCGCCCGCGCGGTGGCCGCGTGCCGCTCGCCCGCCGCCGTCGCGTCCCGCTCCAGCTCCGCCGCGATCTCCGGCTCGTCGGCGCGCCCGGTCGCGGCCAGTCGCTCCAGGAAGGCCCAGCGCAGCTCGGTGTCGACCACCAGGCCGTCGACCGTCTCGGTGCCGGCCAGCAGGGCGGCGAGCAGGTCCAGCTGGGCCTCCGTGCGCGCGGTGGCCGCGAACGCCCGCGCCCACGCCAGCTGATGGTCGCTGCCCGGCTCGGCCGCCCGCAGGTGCGACAGGGTCGCCTCGGTCCAGGTGGCCAGGCCGGTGTCCCGCCACGCCGGGTCCGCGTACAGGTCGAGGGCCAGCTTGACCTGACGGTGCAGGGACTGCACCACGCCGATGTCCGTCTCCTTGGCGATGCCCGACAGCACCAGCCCCAGGTAGTCGCGGGTGGCGAGCTCGCCGTCCCGGGTCATGTCCCAGGCCGAGGCCCAGCACAGCGCCCGCGGCAGCGAAGCCTCGAAGTCGCCCAGGTGCGCGGTCACCGCCGCCAGCGATTCCGCGTCCAGCCGGACCTTCGCGTACGACAGGTCGTCGTCGTTGAGCAGCACCACGTCCGGACGGCGGTGGCCCACCAGCTCCGGCACCTCGGTCAGCTCGGCGGCGGCGATGTCCAGCTCCACCCGCCGCTCGCGCAGCAGCTTCCCGCTGGCGTCGTCCAGCGCGTAAGCGCCGATCGCGATCCGGTGCGGGCGCAGCACCGGCTCGCCCTTCGCGCCGGCCGGCAGGGCCGGGGCCTCCTGGCGGACCTTGAAGGAGGTGATCACCCCGTGCGCGTCCGTCTCGATCTCCGGGCGCAGGACGTTGATGCCCGCGGTCTCCAGCCACGCCTTCGACCAGGCGGCCAGGTCACGGCCGGAGGTCTCCTCCAGCGCGCCCAGCAGGTCCGACAGCCGCGTGTTCCCGAAGGCGTGCGCCTTGAAATAGGCCTGCACACCGGTGAAGAACTCGTCCATGCCGACGTAGGCGACGAGCTGCTTCAGCACCGAGGCGCCCTTGGCGTAGGTGATGCCGTCGAAGTTGACCAGGACGTCGTCCAGGTCGCGGATCTCCGCCATGATCGGGTGGGTGGACGGCAGCTGGTCCTGCCGGTACGCCCAGGTCTTCATGGAGTTGGCGAAGGTGGTCCACGAGTGCGGCCACTTCGAGTCCGGGTGGTAGGCCTGGCAGGCGATCGAGGTGTAGGTCGCGAAGGACTCGTTCAGCCAGAGGTCGTTCCACCACTCCATGGTGACCAGGTCGCCGAACCACATGTGGGCCAGCTCGTGGAGGATGGTCTCGGCCCGCACCTCGTACGCCGCGTCCGTCACCTTCGACCGGAACACGTACTGGTCGCGGATGGTCACCGCGCCCGCGTTCTCCATCGCGCCGGCGTTGAACTCCGGGACGAAGAGCTGGTCGTACTTGGCGAACGGGTAGTCGTAGGCGAACTTCTCCTGGAACCAGTCGAAGCCCTGCCGGGTGACCTCGAAGATCGCGTCCGCGTCGAGGAACTCGGCCAGCGAGGGCCGGCAGTAGATGCCGAGCGGAACGGTCTGGCCGTCCGGGCCCTCGTAGGAGCTGTGTACGGCGTGGTACGGGCCGACGATCAGCGCGGTGATGTACGTCGAGATGCGCGGGGTCGGCTCGAACACCCACAGGTTGTCGGCCGGCTTCGGCGTCGGCGAGTTGGAGATGACCGTCCAGCCCTCGGGGGCCTTTACGGTGAACTGGAAGGTCGCCTTCAGATCCGGCTGCTCGAAGGAGGCGAACACCCGGCGGGCGTCCGGCACCTCGAACTGGGTGTACAGGTAGGCCTGCTGGTCGACCGGGTCGACGAACCGGTGCAGGCCCTCGCCGGTGTTGGTGTACGCGCAGTCGGCGACCACCTTGAGCTCGTTCGGGCCGGCCGCAAGGCCCGCCAGCGCGATCCGGGAGTCCCGGAACACCGCCGCCACGTCGAGCGACGTGCCGTTCAGGACGACCTCGTGCACGGTCGGCGCGACCAGGTCGATGAAGGTCTCGGCATTCGCCTCCGCGGACTCGAAGCGGACGGTGGTCACGGAGGGGTAGGTGCCGCCCTCCTGCGCACCGCTGAGATCGAGCTCGATCTCGTACGAGTCGACGGTGAGCAGCTTCGCCCGCTGCTGAGCCTCTTCACGGGTCAGGTTCGTGCCAGGCACGCGTTCATCTCCTTTGATGGTGACGTTGCCCCGACATCCTTCCACGCGGGGCGCTCCACCGCGCCGGAGTAACCCACGGGCGAACGCGGCGCCCGGTTTCCCCGGCTTTGCCCGCCGGGACGCACGAAGGGGCGGCACCCCTGCTCGGGGTACCGCCCCTTCCGGGACCCGGGGCGGGTCAGCCCTGGCTGAGCTCCTCGGCGACCAGCTCGGCGATCTGGACCGCGTTCAGCGCGGCACCCTTGCGGAGGTTGTCGTTCGACAGGAACAGCGCGAGGCCGTGCTCGACCGTCTCGTCCGCCCGGATGCGGCCGACGTACGAGGCGTCCTTGCCGGCCGCCTGGAGCGGGGTCGGGATCTCCGAGAGGAGGACGCCGGGTGCGTCCTTGAGCAGCTCGTAGGCGCGCTCCACGCTGATCGGGCGGTCGAAGCGGGCGTTGACCTGGAGGGAGTGGCCCGAGAAGACCGGGACGCGCACGCAGGTGCCGGAGACCTTCAGCCCCGGGATCTCCAGGATCTTGCGGGACTCGTTGCGGAGCTTCTGCTCCTCGTCGGTCTCGAAGGAGCCGTCGTCGACCAGGTTGCCCGCGAGGGGGACCACGTTGAAGGCGATCGGGCGCTTGTAGACGCCGGGCTCCGGGAAGTCGACCGCCTCGCCGTCGAAGGTCAGCTGGTCGGCCGCCTCGGAGACCGCGCAGGCCTGGGCCTTGAGCTCGGCGACACCGGCCAGGCCGGAGCCGGACACGGCCTGGTAGGTGGTGGCGACCAGCGCGGTCAGGCCGGCCTCCTCGTGGAGGGGGCGCAGCACCGGCATCGCGGCCATGGTGGTGCAGTTCGGGTTGGCGATGATGCCCTTGGGGCGGTTCTTGATCGCGTGCGGGTTGACCTCGGAGACCACCAGCGGGACCTCGGGGTCCTTGCGCCAGGCGGAGGAGTTGTCGATCACCACGGCGCCCTGGGAGGCGACCTTCTCGGCGAGGGCCCGGGAGGTGGCGCCGCCGGCGGAGAAGAGCACGATGTCGAGGCCCGCGTAGTCCGCCGTGGACGCGTCCTCGATGGTGATCTCGCGGCCTTCCCACTCGATCGTCGAGCCGGCCGACCGGGCCGAGGCGAACAGCCGCAGCTCGTCCACCGGGAACTTGCGCTCGGCGAGGATGCGGCGCATGACGCCGCCGACCTGTCCGGTGGCTCCGACGATTCCGACCCTCACGGTGACTCCTTCTGGTACGTACAGCTGGGGCAAGCCTGCTCCATCATGCGTGCGACCCCGGCGGGCTTGTCCAATCGGTTGTCCGCAGTACGGACGATCTGTGGGCATGCAGCAGGGGCCGGTGCTCGGGAGAGCACCGGCCCCTGCTGTTTCCCCAGGGTGCTCGGACCGTTACGGGGTGACCTTCTCGATCTGGACGCTGCCGGTGCCGGCGGCGGTGCCGCGGGCGTTGAGCAGCTGGACCTGGCCGAAGAACTGACGGCCCTCGGGGGCCGCGCTGTTCACCAGGACATTGGCCGAGACCGGCGCGGTGGCGCCGTTGCCGAGGTTCACCGTGGCGGCCTCGTCGACCTGGACGGAGCCCAGGGCGGCCGAGAAGAACACGTCGCGGTAGTCGTACGTGGTGGTGCCGGCCGGGATCGCGTAGCCGATGACCTCGATGGTGTAGGTGCCGGCGGCCGGGTTGGCCAGGCTGACCGACTCCTCGGAGTCGCCGTCCGCGGAGGAGCCGACCTTCACGCCGTCCTTGTAGACGTCGAGGTCCAGGTCGGCGGCGGCGTCGGAGACGTTGCCGATGGCGATGTCCAGCCGGGAGACGCCCTCACCGATGGTGACGGTGCTGGTCTGGGTCTCGTGCTCGGAGATGGTCGGCTTGGCCACCTTCGCGGAGCCCAGCGCGCCGCCCTTGAGCTTGCCGCCGGTGATGCCGGCGAAGTCGTTCTTGACGGTCCACTGGACCGGCGCCGGGGTGCCCTGCTTCACCTCGGGCAGCACCTTGACCGCGGGGTCGAAGGCAGTGCCGAGGACGGCCACGTCCAGCTTGAACGGGTTGTCGAGCAGCGGCGAGGTACGCCGGGCCTCGACCTCGATCTCCCAGACGCCCGGCTGCGGGTCGGTGTACGACCGCAGGTCGGGACGGCAGGTGTTGGCCGGGTTGTTGTAGTTCGGGTAGCAGTTGACCGTGGAGGTCGGGTCCACCGGCACACCGTAGGGGTGGATCGCGATGAACCGGGTCTGGCTGTCCGCGGCCAGGCCGCTCATCGCGATCTCGAGGGACTTGGCGCCCTGCGGGACCGTGACGAAGTACGAGATGTGGCTGTTGCGCTGCACCGAGGAGCCGTGCGAGAAGCCGTACCCGGGCTTGGCCAGCGGAGCCGAGGCCACGACGGTGGCCAGGATCTGCTTGTCGATGCCCTCGGTGGTCTCGTCGTCCAGCTGCAGGATGCTGCTGTGCACGCCGGCCGAGCCGGCCTTGGCCTCGACCTTGATGGTGACGGGCTTGTTCAGCGGCAGGGTGACGTAGTCGTAGCCGCCGATGACCTTGAAGGTGCCGTCGTTGTGGCGCCAGCTCAGGTTGTGCCGGGTGCCGTACTTCACGCCGGTGGTGCGGGTGACGACGACGTCGTAGACCTTCTTCTGGTTGACCTTGAGGCCGCCCTCGCGGTCGTACAGGCCGGCGCCGAAGCCCGGGGTCTTCAGGAACTGGTCGATCGCGGTGTCGACCGGGGCCTTGACGGTGAACTCGTTGGCCTTGGCACCGCGCTGCACGGACTCCCAGGCCGCCGGGATGTCGATCAGACCGGAGCCCTGGGCGTGCGCCGGGACGCCGTCGATCTTCTTGGCGGAGCTGGTGAGCGCCGTGCGCAGGGCGGCCGGCGTGAGCGCGACCTTCTGCTGCTTGGCGGCCGAGATCAGCAGGGCGCTGGCGCCCGCCGCCTGCGGCGAGGCCATCGAGGTGCCCTGGAGCATGCCGTAGCCGGCCGGCAGCGCGTACCCGGCCTCGGCGACCGGCTGGCCGGGCACCCAGGTCTGGATCGTGTTGATCGAGGCACCGGGGGCGCTGATGGTCGGGGTGAACCCGCCGTCCTCACGCGGACCGCGCGAGGAGAAGTTGAACATGTTGTACTTCTTCGCCACCGCGGAGCCGTAGTTGGCGGCCCAGGTCTCCTTGGAGACCGCGGCACCCACGCTGATGACCTTGTCGGCCAGCGAGGGGTCGCCGATGGTGTTCAGGCCCGGGCCCGAGTTGCCGGCCGAGATGACCAGCTGGACGCCGTAGGTGTCGATCAGCCGGCCGTAGAGCTCGGCCCGCGCGTTGTTGCCGTCGTTGAGGGCCGGCAGACCGCCGATGGACATGTTGACGATGTCCACGCCGCGGTTGGCCACCAGGTCGATCATGCCCTCGGTCAGCGCCACGTTGGTGCAGCCGCCGGACCAGGAGCAGGCGCGCGAGGAGACCAGCTTGGCGCCGGGGGCGGCGCCGTTCATCTTGCCGCCGAACAGGCTGTTGGCGGCGGTGATGCCGGCCACGTGGGTGCCGTGCTCGGACTCGATGATGCCGATGTTGACGAAGTCGGCCTTCTTGCCGACCCAGTCCCCGCCCAGCGGGTCCATCGGGACGTCCTTGCGGATCTGGATCACGAAGGGGATCCGGTCCGCGACCTCGGTCGCCGGGTTCTCGGTGCCGAAGTAGCCGATCTGGTAGCCGTCCTTGTACGGCTTCATCGGCTCGTTGTTGGTGAAGTCGCCGTCCTGGTCGGTGTCGACGCGGACGGTGCCGGCGGCGGCGTCGTAGAGCATGCCGAACCGGTCGGTGGTGTCCCCGTCCCGGTTGACATCGCCCTTCATGTCACCGGTGGCGGTGATCGACTCGCTGAACCGGCTCCACTGGAAGCTGCCCTCGGGAGCCTTCCAGCTCTGGCCGCCCGCGGTGAAGGTGCCGCCCGCGGCGGTGACCGGGGTGATCTGGGCGCGCCAGGTGCCGTCCGAGTCGGTGATCGGGTCGGTGGCCGTCACCCAGTCGACGATCTTGCGCTCGCCGGTGGTGGTCTGCTGGAGGGCCGGGTGGCCGAGGTCGACGCCCGAGTCCAGGATGCCGATGGTCACGCCGCGGCCGTCGGCCTGCGGGTTCTTCTTCACGAACTCCACGGCACCCGTCTCGTGGGACGGGTTGTACGGGTTCTTCGCCGGGGTGTCCTTGCCGGGCGCCGGGTAGGCCTCGGCGGTGCGCTTGGCGGTGCCCGCCGCGCGGTCGGCCTCGGGGCGCGGGTCCGGGAGCTGGATCTCGTGCCGCAGGTCGATCGCGTGGACGGAGGACAGCTTGGCGGCGGCCTTGAGCGCGGCCTCCGCCTTGTCCGTCGGCAGGGTGGCGCGGACGTAGCCGATCTTGTCGTACGTCTGGCCCACCGAGCCGCCCTGGACGGCGTCGAGCTGCTGGGCGACCTGCTTGGTCTCGCCGGGGGCGGTGGCGACCATCACGGTGACGGTCTTCTCGCCCTTGTCCTGGGCTTCCTGGAGGAGTTCGGCATCGGCCGAACCGAGCTTCTGCTCGGCGGACTTGACCGGAGCGGTCGTCCACGGGTCATCGGCACTGCCCGCAGCGAAGGCGGGCACGGCGCCGGCGGCCACGAGGGCGGCCACCAGACCGGCCGCGGCGGCGACGCGGGCGGTGCGTCTGGCGCCGGGTATGGAGCCGGGGGATTCGAGGGTCATCAGCATCCCTGGTATGTGAAAGATACGGTCCGGATTTCGGTGCCGGATGACCGGTCAGCTTTGCGCAATTGACAGCTGCGTGGGGAGAGTTGCCGGATAACGAGTGGGGACATGGCGGACTCTCGCCAGTGCGCGGGATGTGCCAGGGCGGCCGTACCGGGTCATACCCGTACGAGACTTGGGTGCCGACGAGCCGATTTATCGACTCTTTGATGTCCGGGGCGGGGCGATCGCCGACCGGGGTGTGACAGTTTCCGTGCGATCAGCGCTCGCGCGTGCGCGCGTAGTGCCGCGAGGCCTTGGCCCGGTTGCCGCAGGCGGCCATCGAGCACCAGCGCCGGGTGCCGTTGCGCGAGACGTCGTGGAAGTGCAGGACGCAGCCCTCCCCGGCGCACCGGCGGATCCGGTCCGGGGCGGCGGCCAGCAGGCCGAGATAGTCCCGGGCCGCGGTCCAGGCCGGCCCCCAGGACGGATCGCCGAACTCGGCCCGCTCGCCCTGGCCTTCCCCGGTCAGGGTGAGCCGGATCCGGCCGTGCTCCAGGACGCCGTCGACCAGGGCGCGGGCCCCGGGATCGGCCGGATCGGCGACGGCGCGGGCGATCGCCTCGCGGGCGGTCAGCAGGTGGACGAGCGTGGCCGCGTCGGCGCGGAACCGGTCCGCCAGCCCGTTGGCCCGCAGCCAGACGGCCAGCCCCGCCACCCGGCTCAGTCCGGCCGCGCCCGCGAAGAGGTCCTGCGCCTCGCCGTCCGCCATCCAGCGGGTGTTCAGCAGGTCCAGCGCCACCGGCTCTCCGGTCAGCGGGCGGGGGTCGGTCGCCGTCATCGTGCTGCCTCCGTTGCGTGCTAACCCCTCAAGACTACGTGACCGGTTGACGGTGATCTCTCTAACCTTTAACGTTGATTTAGAAGGTTAGCCAGTCAAGGGAGAGGCGCACACCATGACCACGCTCCGCACCGGCCATGTCGGCCTGAACGTCACCGATCTCGCCCGGTCGACCGGCTTCTACCGGGACACCCTCGGCTACGACCTGCTGGCCGAGGGCAAGGAGGAGGGCCGCCGGTTCGCACTCCTCGGCCACGGCGGCGAGCTCTCCCTCACCCTGTGGGAACAGGCGGACGGCGCCTTCGCCCCCGCCGCCGCGGGGCTGCACCACCTGGCGCTGACGGCAGCGGACCTCGAGGAGGTCCGCGCATACGAGGTCAGGCTGCGCGCCCTCGGCGTCGACTTTGCGTACGACGGGATCGTCGCCCACGGCGAGGGAGCCGCCTCCGGCGGCATCTTCTTCCACGACCCCGACGGCATCCGGCTGGAAATCTCCGTCCCGACCGGAGCCGAAGGCGCCCCGGCACCCGTCGCCGCGGCTCCCACCTGCGGGTTCTTCTAGTGAACGGGACGATCGCGGCCTACCACCCCGGCACCCGCGCGGTGCAGGACCGGGTCGGCGTCCGGGAGCTCGCCGATCACGTCGGCCGCTCCATCGGCACGGACATCCGGGAGGTCGCGGCTGCCTTCCTGACCCGGCAGCCCTTCCTGGTGATCGGCGCGGCCGACCCGGAGGGCCTGGTCTGGGCCTCAGTGGTGGACGGAGCACCCGGGTTCCTCCGGGCCGTCGGCCCCCGCCGGATGGGGGTCGCGGGCCGCGTCCCGGACGGCGACCCGCTGGCCGGTGCGCTCACGGTTCCCGGGCTGCCCGTGGGCACCATCGTCCTCGACCCGCGGACCCGGCGCCGGATGCGGCTCAACGGCACGCTTGCGGCGCCTGCTCCCGGCGGTTTCGCCGTCCGCGCAGAACAGGTATTCGCCAACTGCCCCAAGTACCTGCAGAAACGGCAGCCGCTGGATGCGGTCGAGGAAGGACGCGGGGGCGTGCGCCACGGGGGTGCGCTCGCCCCCGGCCAGATACGGGCCATCCGGGCCGCGGACACCTTCTTCATCGCGACCACCGCCGAGGACGGGGTCGACGCCGGCCACCGGGGCGGGAACCCGGGGTTCGTTCAGGTGCGGTCCGCACACGAACTGGCCTGGCCGGACTACCCGGGGAACGGGATGTTCCTCACCCTGGGCAACCTGGCCGCCGATCCACGGGCCGGACTGCTCTTCCCGGACTGGGAGACCGGGGCGGTGCTCCAGCTCAGCGGCCGGGCCCGGACCGAGTTCGGGACGGACGGGCAGCGGACCGTGGTCTTCACGGTCGAGTCGGTGGTCGAGAGCCTCAGGGCCGGGCGGTTGCGCTGGAGCGCCCCCGAATACTCCCCGGCGAATCCGCCGGTTCACCGGGGGAGTACGACGAGATAGCCCGCCGGGTCGCGGTCGCCGGACGCCGTCAGTGCCGTCCGGACGACCGCGGCCTGCTGCTCGGCATGGTCGCGCAGCTTGCGCGGGGTGATGTGGATGACCGTCACCCCGAGCCGCTCCAGGGCCTCCCGCTTGCGGGCGTACTCCGACCACTGCTCGTCCTCGCCCTGCCGGGGGGCCCGGGTGTCCAGCTCGACGGCGACCGCGAAATCGGGCCAGTACGCGTCCACACCGCCCAGGTGCGGGCCGCCCGGCACCCGCAAGTCCACGTTCCAGACCGGCTCCGGGAGCCGGTACCTGCGCACCATGTCGTACAGCCGGTCCTCGGCGATGCCCCGGCCCTCGGCGAGCAGCGACTCCACGGCGTCCACCACATGCGCGCGGTTCAGCAGCCGGGCCACCGTCAGCTCGCGGACCAGCGCGGCCGGCTCGCAGTGCCCGCCGCGGACGGCCTCGCTGAGCAGCCGGCGGACCGTACCGGCATCCGACAGCTGGGCGACGGCGTCGGCCACCGCCCGGGCCACCGGGGCGACCGGCAGACCGGTCACCTCGTTCGGCCGCGGCGGGGTCTGCGCCCGCACCAGCCGGGCACAGCCCGCCGACCGGAGCCGCCGGGTGCTCGGCACCAGGACGTCGATGTGCTGGAGGGCCAGCAGCGGGGGAGCGGAGCTGAACCGGTACAGCGCCAGGGCGGCGAGCCCGGTGATCATCGCCTCCCCGCCCCGCCGCCCGGCGTACAGCAGGACCGCGTGCAGCCGCTCCTCGCTGGTGGCCGGACCCGCGTGCAGGAGGAACACCCCGGGCAGGATCTGCTGCCAGGGGCGCTCCGCGGCGTCGGCGGCGGTGACGCCGTGCTCGCGCAGCTGCGCGAGGGTCAGGACGCGGGGACGGCCACCGGTGCCGGCGAGGTGGCGGAGGGGGAGGGGGGTGTTGTGGTTCATGCGGCTGGGATTCCCGGCCGGTGCGGGTCCGCTAACCCGTGTTACACGCCTGTCGTCAAAACGGGACAAGCCGGAGCTAAAGTACGGACGTTCGACTGCCGAGTAGGCGCAGCCCCACGCAGCCCCCGCGCAGCCTCTGACAACGGACCGCGCCCGCACCCCGGCCAGGAGCCGGGATACGGGCGCGGGGGCAGAACTGCGGGGCCGGTGGCCGGTGGCCGGTCAGGCCGCGGCAGCCGCGTCACAGGCCTGGGCGCGCAGCGCCCGGGCCAGGTCGTCGCGGGCCTCCAGCACCAGCCGCCGCAGGGCCGGCGCCGCCGCCGGATGCGCCGACAGCCAGGCATCGGCCGCCGCCAGCGTCCCCTCGTCGTCCTGCAGGGACGGGAAGAGGCCGCGGACCACATCCATGCCGATCTGGATGGAGCGTTCGGCCCACACCCGCTCCAGCACGGCGAAGTACGGCTCCACGTACGGCGCCAGCAGCGCCCGCTGCGAAGACTGCTGCATGCCCGCGATGGTCGCCTCGACCAGCGCGTTCGACAGCGTGTCCGACTCGACCACCGCGGCCCACGCCTGGTCCTTCACCGCCGCCGACGGCCGCGCCGCCATGCACCGCACATGGTGCCGCTTGCCCGATGCCGTGTCGTCGCGGGCGAGTTCCGCGGCCAGCACGCCCTCGTCCACCGCGCCGTGCGCGGCCAGCGGCAGCAGCAGGTCCCAGCGCAGCTCCTGGTCGATCTCCAGGCCGTCGATCCGGGCGGTGCCCTCCAACAGGCCCAGCAGCAGCTGGAAATCGCCCTCCGAGGAGGCGCTCGCCGCGAAGAACCGGGCCCAGGTCAGCTGATGCTCGGAACCCGGCTCGGCCAGCCGCAGCTCGTGCAGCGCGCCCGCCGCCAGCTCCCGCCCGCCCTGCTCGCGCCAGGCCGGCGCCGCGTAGTGGGTGACCGCGCCCAGCGCCTGCGCGTGCAGCATCTGGAGCACGCCCACGTCCGACTCCCGCCCGGCGAAGGCCAGGACCAGGGAGAGGAAGTCGCGCGCGGGCATCAGCCCATCCCGGGTCAGGTTCCACAGCGCCGACCAGCACAGCGCCCGCGCCAGCGGATCCGTCACCGAGCCCAGGTGCCGGCGCAGGGTGGCCAGCGAGCCCTCGTCGAAGCGGATCTTGCAGTAGGTCAGGTCCTCGTCGTTGACCAGGACCAGGTCCGGGCGCGCGGCCCCCGCCAGGTCCCCGATCACCGTGCGCGGCCCGGCGACGTCCGCCTCCGCCCGGGCGTACCGGACGAGCGAACCGTCCGCCTCCAGCCGGTACAGGCCGATCCCGACCCGGTGCGGGCGGAGCTCCCCGCCCTCCTGGAGGACGGCCAGCTCGACCACCCGGCCCGCCGCGTCGTAGGTGACCGCCGGGGTCAGTGCGTTCACGCCGGCCGTCTGGAGCCAGGCCCGCGACCACTCGGCCATGTCCCGCCCGGACACCTCGCCGAGCACCGCCAGCAGGTCGTCCAGCGTGGTGTTCCCGTAGGCGTTCGCCTTGAAGTAGCGCCGCGCGCCCTCCAGGAACGCCTCCCGCCCGACGTACGCCACCAGCTGCTTGAGCACGGACGCGCCCTTGGCGTAGGTGATGCCGTCGAAGTTGAGCTTGGCGTCCTCCAGGTCGCGGATGTCGGCCGTGACCGGGTGGGTGGACGGCAGCTGGTCGGCCCGGTAGGCCCAGGCCTTGCGGTTGTTGGCGAAGGTCACCCAGGCCTGGTCGAAGCGGGTGGCCTCGACCTGGGAGAAGGAGCCCATGAAGTCCGCGAAGGACTCCTTCAGCCACAGGTCGTCCCACCACTTCATGGTGACCAGGTCGCCGAACCACATGTGGGCCATCTCGTGCAGGATCGTGTTGCACCGGCGCTCGTAGGACGCCCGCGTCACCTTCCCGCGGAAGATGTACTCCTCCCGGAAGGTGACCATGCCCGGGTTCTCCATTGCGCCGAGGTTGTACTCGGGCACAAAGGCCTGGTCGTACTTCCCGAAGGGGTACGGGTAGTCGAAGTTCTCGTGGAAGAAGTCGAAGCCCTGCTTGGTGACGAGGAAGATGTCCTCCGCGTCGAAGTGCTTGGCCAGGCCCTTGCGGCACATGGCGCCCAGCGGGATCGTCAGGTCCCCGCGGGTGTAGGTGTCCGTGACGTAGTGGTACGGCCCCGCCACCACGCAGGTGATGTACGTGGAGATGGGCGCGGTCTCGGCGAAGCGGCGGGTCAGCCCGTCCTCGGACCGGGACTCCTCGGCGCCGTTGCTCCACACCTGCCAGCCCTCGGGCGCGGTCACCTCGAAGCGGTACGGCGCCTTCAGGTCCGGCTGCTCGAAGTTCGCGTAGACCCGGCGGGCGTCGGCCGGCTCGTACTGGGTGTAGAGGTAGATCTCGCCGTCCTCGGGGTCGACGAACCGGTGCATCCCCTCGCCGGTGCGGCTGTAGGCGCAGTTCGCGTCCACGACCAGGACGTTCTCGGAGGCCAGGCCGTCCAGTGCGATCCGGGCCCCGTCGAACACGGCGGCGGTGTCCAGCTCCCGTCCGTTGAGGGTGACGCTGTTCACCGAGGGGGCGATCAGGTCCGCGAAGGTGGCGGTGCCCGGTGCGGCGGCCCGGAAGCGGATGGTGGTCACCGACCGGAAGGTGCGCGGGCCCTCGGCCGGTTCGGCCTCGTCGACCGCGGACCTCAGATCGAGGACCACCTCGTACCCGTCGACGCTCAGCAGCTCGGCCCGCCCACGGGCCTCGTCACGGGACAGATTCTCTCCGGGCACAGGCACTCCTTCGTGCGATCTCACCGTCTCGGCTCGAATCCTCCCACGGGAATGCGGGGCGACCGCGGCCGGTTGGGCTGGGGGAACACAGTCCAGGCCATTGAGTAAGAGGAGTGACATGTCCGACAGCCAGGTCCGCGAGAAGACCCCCGTCGACTTCTGGTTCGACCCGCTCTGCCCCTGGGCCTGGATGACCTCCCGCTGGATGCTGGAGGTCGAGAAGGTCCGCGACGTCGAGGTCCGCTGGCATGTGATGAGCCTCGCCGTGCTCAACGAGAACAAGCTCGACGAACTGCCCGAGCGCTACCGCGAGCTGCTCGGCCCCAAGGGCTGGGCGCCGGTGCGCGTGGTCGTCGCGGCCCAGCAGAAGTTCGGTGACGAGATCACCGGCAAGCTCTACACCGAGCTCGGCACCCGTATCCACAACGAGGACAAGGGCGCGACCCGCGAGGTGATCGCCGAGGCGCTGGCGGCCCTCGACCTGCCGGCCGAGCTGCTGGAGTACGCCGACTCCGACGAGTACGACGAGGTGCTGCGGGCCTCCCACAACGACGGCATCGACCGGGTCGGCCAGGAGGTCGGCACCCCGGTGATCTCGGTGCCCGGGGCCGACGGCGGGGAGGTGGCCTTCTTCGGTCCGGTCGTCACCCCGGCCCCGCGCGGCGAGGCCGCGGCCCGGCTGTGGGACGGCACCCTGCTGGTCGCCTCGATCCCCGGCTTCTACGAGATCAAGCGGACCCGGACGGCTGCCCCCTCCTTCGAGTAGTCCGAAGACAGGAGACCCCCGTGAGTCACGTCCTCACGGGGGTCTTCTGCTGGACACGCCCGCCGGTGAAGGTTGAGAAGACGATCACGAGGCGGACGGGCTCGGGGGTGCGATCAGCCCTTGACGGGGATCAGCAGCGGGGTGTTCGCCTTGGCGTCGGCGTAGCGCTTGGCCACGTCCTGCCAGTTGACGACGTTCCACATGGCCTCGATGAAGTCCACCTTCTGGTTCTTGTACTGCAGGTAGAAGGCGTGCTCCCAGGCGTCGAACACGAGGATCGGGGTGCTGGCGACGCCCACGTTGCCCTGGTGGTCGTAGACCTGCTCGACGACCAGCCGGCCGCTGACGGGCTCGTACGCGAGCACGCCCCAGCCGGAGCCCTGGGTGGCGGAGGAGGCGAAGGTCAGCTGCTTCTTGAACTTGGCGAAGGAGCCGAAGGATTCGGTGATCGCGTCCGCGAGGTCGCCCACGCCGTCGGCCGCGGTCGGCTCGCCGCCGCCCTCACCGGTCTTCGGGCTGGCCATGTTGTGCCAGTAGATGCTGTGCAGGATGTGGCCGGAGAGGTGGAACGCGAGGTTCTTCTCCAGGCCGTTCAGCGCGCCCCAGTTCTCCTTGTCGCGCGCCTCCGCCAGCTGCTCCAGCGTGTTGTTGGCGCCCGTGACGTAGGCCGCGTGGTGCTTGTCGTGGTGCAGCTCGATGATCTGCGGGTTGATCACAGGCTCGAGTGCCGCGTAATCGTACGGAAGCTCAGGAAGCGTGTAGATGGCCATGCGTGTAATCCGGTCCCCTCAGCGTGCCAACTGCTTATTGCAATCAATGCGCAACTGCACGCTAGCAGTATCTATTCCTGGTCACACGTAAGGGTTACCTCTCTCAATAGCCGGTGGGCCCCGTGCGATTGCACGGGGCCCACCGGTGAATCTGTGGGGGTGTCAGGCGCGCGAAGCGGTCCGGCGCTGCATGACGTAGCCGGTGACGGCGAGGGCGGCGGTCAGCCCGCCGGTGAAGATCACCTGGACCCGGGTGTCGGCGTCCCAGGCCATCAGCACCAGCACGCCGGCCACACCGGCCAGGGCCACCCAGGTGAGATAGGGGAAGCCCCACATCTTCACGACCAGCTTCCCGGGGGCCTCCCGCTCCAGCCGGCGGCGCAGCACGAACTGCGAGACGGCGATGAAGCCCCAGACGACGAGGATGACCCCGCCGACCATGTTCAGCAGCCAGGCGAACAGGGTGTCCGGGTACCAGTAGGACAGCAGCACGGTGACGAAGCCGAAGCCGGAGGAGGCCAGCACCGCCCGGCGCGGCACCCGGCCCGTCACCTTGCCCAGGGCCTTCGGGCCCTGCCCGCGGGCGACCAGCGAGTAGGCCATCCGGGAGGAGCCGTAGATGTTGGCGTTCATCGCGGACAGCAGGGCGATCAGGATGACCACGTTCATGATCTGGCCGGCCGCCGGGATGCCCAGGTGGTCCAGGGTGGCGGCGTACGGGCCCTGTCCGGTGACCGCCGGGTCGTTCCAGGGCAGCAGGGTGACGATCACCAGCATGGAGCCGACGTAGACGACGGCGATTCGCCACATGGTGGTCTTCACGGCCTTGGCGACCCCGCGCACCGGGTCGTCCGACTCGGCGGCGGCGATGGTCACCGTCTCCAGTCCGCCGTACGCCACCACCGAGGCGAGCAGCCCGACCAGCAGGCCCTCCACCCCGTTGGGGAGGAATCCGCCGTCGTGGAGCAGGTTGGCGGTGCCGGGGGCGGCGGTGCCGGGCAGCAGGCCCAGGACGGCGAGCGTGCCCAGGCCCAGGAACAGGGCGATCGCGCCGATCTTCAGGGCGGCGAACCAGAACTCGAATTCGCCGAAGTTGGAGACGGCGGCCAGGTTGGAGCCGCAGAAGACCGCCATGAAGACCAGCACCCACATCCAGGACGGCGTCCCGGGGAACCAGCCGGTCATGATGTTCGCGGCACCGATCGCCTCGATGGCCACGCCCACGCACAGCAGGGTCCAGAACATCCAGCCCGCGGTGAACCCGGCCCAGGGGCCGATGGCCCGCTCGGCGTGCACGGAGAAGGACCCGGAGGCCGGGTTGGCCGCGGACATCTCGCCGAGCATCCGCATCACGAACATCACGAGCAGCCCGGAAGCGGCGTACGCGAGCACGATCGAGGGGCCGGCCGCGGCGATGCCGGCGCCGGAGCCGACGAACAGCCCGGCGCCGATGACCCCGCCGAGGGCGATCATCGACAGGTGCCGCTGCTTGAGTCCGTTGGACAGCGGGGAACCGCCGGGCGGCGCGTCCTGCTGCCGGGGAGGGGTGAGGGTGGTCTGGCTCATGGGGTGGGTGCCTGTCCGGTGTGCGGGGGGACGGGTAGTGCGCCCCAGTCTGGCCCGCGTCCGCTCAGCGGACATCGACTGCCCGCTATCCGGACAGTCGGGTCACGCCTCGTGATCATCCCCGTACGCCGGCCGGTCCGGATGTCAGGCGCGGCGGTCGCGCCATTCCCGGATCCCCGCCACGGCCAGCACCACGGCCGCCGCACCCGCCGACCACAGCACCTGCGGCCGGGCCGTGTCGTCGGTCAGCATCAGCACCAGCACCAGCCCCATCCCGGCCAGGGCCGCCCAGGTCAGATACGGGAAGGCCCACATCTTCAGGGTCAGCCGCTCCGGGGTGGTCCGCTCGATACGGCGCCGCAGCCGCAGCTGGGACACGGCGATCAGCGCCCATACGAACAGCAGGACCGCGCCCACCGCGTTCAGCATGTACAGGAAGATCGTGTCCGGCCACAGCAGGTTGAGCACCACGGACGCGAAGCCGAAGGCCACCGAGGCGATCACGGCCCGCCGCGGCACCCCGCCCGGGGACACCGCCAGCAGCGTCTTCGGCGCCTCGCCGCGCTCGGCCAGCGAGAACACCATCCGCGAGGACCCGTACAGGTTCGCGTTGAGCGCCGACAGCAGCGCCACGAACACCACGATGTTCATGATCTGGCCGGCCGCCGGAATCCCGATCGAGTCGAGGACCTGTACGTACGGGCTCATCCCCGGAGTCATCGAGGTCCACGGCAGCAGGGTGACGATCACCAGCATCGAGCCGACGTAGAAGAAGAGGATGCGCCACACCGCGCTGCGCACCGCGCGCGCCACCGAGCGCGCGGGGTCCTCGGACTCGGCCGCCGCGATGGTGACGACCTCCAGTCCGCCGAAGGCGAAGACCACGGCCAGCACGCCCGAGATCACACCCTCCCAGCCGTGGGGCAGGAAGCCGCCCTGGCCGGTGAGGTTGGTGAGCCCGATCGGGTCGGTGTCCGGCAGCAGCCCGAAGATCGCGAGGGTGCCGAGGATCAGGAAGAGCACGATCGCGCCCACCTTGAGGGAGGCGAACCAGAACTCGAACTCGCCGAAGTTGCGCACCGCGGCCAGGTTGCTCGCGGTGAACACCACCATGAAGATCAGCACCCAGACCCACTGGTCCACGGCCGGCACCCAGCCGTTCGCGATCTTCGCGGCGCCGGTCGCCTCCACAGCCAGCACCACCACGAGCAGGAACCAGTACAGCCAGCCGACCGAGAAGCCCGCCCAGCGGCCCATCGCCCGCTCCGCGTGCACGGAGAAGGAGCCGGAGGCCGGCATCGCGGCGGACATCTCGCCCAGCATCCGCATCACCAGCATCGCGAGGGTGCCCGCGAAGAGATAGGAGAGGACGATGCCGGGGCCGGCCACGGTGATCCCGGCGCCGGAGCCGACGAACAGGCCGGCGCCGATGACCCCGCCCAGTCCCAGCATGGTCAGATGGCGCTGCTTCAAGCCGTGGCCGAGGGGTTCTTCGGCAAGTTCCGGCAGGGGTGCTTGTGACATCCCGACAGTGTCCCCGAGCGAGGAGCGGCGAGGCAAAACGGGCGCGTGCCAACCAAAACCCTGCGTGATTCACATCACTTCGGGCGTTCCGCTTGTGAATGGGCAGCGGCGCTTTGTGGATTCCCCACCAAGGGCGCCCCGGCGGCTTGTCCCGGGACGCGGTGTGACCGGCCGGTCACCGCGATTAGCGTCGTGGCGTCCCGCTTTCCTCCCTGCACCACCGCGGAGTCCCTCATGAGCACTGCTTCCGTCGTCACCCGGCCCGGCCTGGTCCTCGCCGACCTGCTGCCCGCGACCCGAGTCCGGGACGCCGTCCTGGTGGCCGGCGGTGCCGCCCTCACCGGCCTCGCCGCGCAGATCGCCGTCCCGGTCCCCGGATCCCCGGTGCCCGTCACCGGCCAGACCTTCGCCGCCCTGCTGGTCGGCACCGCGCTCGGGGCCCGGCTCGGCTTCCTTGCGCTGGCCCTCTACGCCGTGGCCGGCACCGCCGGGGTGCCGTGGTTCGCGGACGGCACCTCGGGGGCGGGCGGCGCCTCCTTCGGCTACGTCCTGGGCATGGTGCTGGCCTCGGCGCTGGTGGGCGCGCTGGCCCGGCGCGGCGCCGACCGCTCGGTGCCGCGTACCGCCGCCACCATGGTGCTGGGCTCCGCGGTCATCTACGCGGTGGGCGTCCCGTACCTGATGGCCGCCACCGGAATGTCCCTGTCCGCGGCCGTGGCCGCCGGCCTCACCCCGTTCCTGATCGGCGACGCCCTCAAGGCCGCCCTGGCGATGGGCGCACTGCCGGCCGCCTGGAAGCTGGCCGGCCGCCGCGGCTGATCCGCGACGCGTAGGTCCGTACGACAGAGCCCGGCCCGCCGATCACGGCGGGCCGGGCTCTGTCGTACGGACGGGGTGTGGCTAGGCGGCGGCGCGGGCCGCAGCCTTGCGGCGCCGGTCGAGCGCGAAGCCGACGGCCACGACGGCGGCGGCGACCAGGGTGGACAGGGAGACCACCTCGCGGTTGGCGTCGTCGTAGAACATGTAGCCGATCACGAAGGTGATCAGGGCCGCGGTCGCCCAGGTCAGCCAGGGGAAGAGCCACATCTTGACGGTCAGCTTCTCCGGTGCCTCGGCCTGAAGGATCTTGCGCATGCGCAGCTGGGTCAGGCAGATGACCAGCCACACGAAGAGCGCGATCGCACCGGAGGAGTTCAGCAGGAAGCTGAAGACGGTGTCCGGGTTGGTGTAGTTGAAGACCACGGCGACAAAGCCGAAGACCGTGGAGCCCAGGATCGCGATGGTCGGCACGCCCCGCTTGTTGACCTTGGCGAAGGCCTTGGGCGCGTCACCGCGCTCGCCCAGCGAGAACGCCATGCGGGAGGCGGTGTACAGGCCCGAGTTCAGGCAGGACAGCACGGCGGTCAGGACGATCACGTTCATGATCTGGCCGGCGGCCGGGATGCCGATCGAGTCCAGGGCCGCGACGTACGAGCCCTTCTCGGTGATCGACTTGTCGTTCCACGGCAGCAGGGTCAGGACCACGAAGATCGAGCCCAGGTAGAAGACGCCGATGCGCCAGATGACCGAGTTGGTGGCCTTGGTGACGGCGCGGCGCGGGTCCTCGGACTCGCCGGCGGCCAGGGTGACGATCTCGCTGCCCATGAAGGAGAAGACGACCATCAGCACACCGGTGAGGACGGAGCCCCAGCCGTTCGGCATGAACCCGCCGGTGTCGGTGAGGTGTGCGAAGCCCGCACCCGGGTTGTCGGAGCCGGGCAGCACGCCGAACACGGCCAGCAGGCCGATGCCGACGAAGGCGGCGATGGCGACGACCTTGATGCCGGCGAACCAGAACTCGAACTCGCCGTAGGAGGCGACCGAACCGAGGTTGGTGATGGTCAGGACGGCCATCACGATCAGGGCCCAGGCCCACTGCGGGACGGCCGGGACCCAGCCCTCGAGGATGACCGCGCCGGCGGTGGCCTCGACGGCCAGGACGACGACCCAGAAGAACCAGTACAGCCAGCCGATGGAGAAACCGGCCCAGCGGCCCAGCGCGCGGTCGGCGTAGGCCGAGAAGGAGCCGGAGTTCGGGCTGGCCGCAGCCATCTCGCCCAGCATCCGCATGACGAAGACCACCATCGCGCCGACCAGCGCGTAGGAGATCAGGATGGCGGGACCGGTCTTGGCGATGCCGCCGCCGGAGCCGACGAAGAGTCCCGCTCCGATGACGCCGCCGATGGCGATCATGGACAGGTGGCGGTTCTTGAGACCGGCCTTCAGACCGTCGGAAGACTGCGGGGTACCGGGGTCACCGGTGGGTCCACCTGTCTTCTGCAGGGTCGTCGTGGAGCTCATGGACGAATCCTTAAGTTCTCGGGTTGCGAGGCCCCGGAAGTAAAACCCGGGATGAACGCGAGGCGGAAGACCTGAATCCGGATCGTTGCCGTGAGGCGAAGGTCCGGGACGTTGGTCCCGAATGCCGCACCCCCGTCTGAACTGGGCACTTTGGGATTACTTGAGCTTTCGGCGGAACGGTCGGAGTGACTTACGCGACACCCCGTCCCCGGCCTCCGGCGCCCCTCATGCCACACTCGTGACCATGCGCGTGTACCTCGGATCCGACCATGCCGGCTTTGAGCTCAAGAACCACCTGGTGGACTGGCTCAAGAACAACGGCCACGAGCCCGTCGACTGCGGGCCCCACATCTACGACGCGGTGGACGACTACCCGCCGTTCTGCCTGCGCGCCGCGGAGAAGACCGCTGCGGACCCGGAGGCCCTCGGCATCGTGATCGGCGGCTCCGGAAACGGCGAGCAGATCGCGGCCAACAAGGTCAAGGGCGTCCGCGCCATCCTCGCCTGGAGCGTGGAGACCGCGAAGCTCGGCCGTGAGCACAACAACGCCAACGTCATCTCCGTCGGCGGCCGGATGCACACGGAGGAGGAGGCCACCGCCTTCATCGAGGCCTTCCTGGCGACCCCGTACTCGAACGAGGAGCGCCACACCCGCCGTATCGACATGCTCAGCGCCTACGAGCAGACCGGCGAGCTCCCCCCGATCCCCGCCCACCACCCGCAGCAGGGCTAGCCCGCCCGCTGCCACCCGCCCGTACGTACAGGAGCAGTGCCGTGCCCGAGGGGCATACGATCCACCGCCTCGCCCAGGACCACACCGAACGGTTCGCCGACCGCACGGTCCGGGTGAGCAGCCCCCAGGGCCGGTTCGACCGGAGCGCGGCACTGCTCGACGGCCGTGAACTGACCTCCGCGGAGGCCCACGGCAAGCACCTGTTCCTCGGCTTCGACGGGGGAGCGGGCGCCGACTGGGTCCACATCCACCTCGGCCTCTTCGGAAAGTACGGCTTCGGGCCCGCCCCGGCCCCGCCGGCCACCGACACCGTCCGGCTGCGGCTGGCCAACGACGCCCACTACGCCGACCTGCGCGGCCCCACCGCCTGCGAGCTGATCACCGAGGGCGAGAAGAAGGCGATACACGACCGGCTCGGCCCCGACCCGCTGCGGGCCGCGGACGGACCGGACCGGGCCTGGACGCGGATCTCCCGCTCCCGGACCACGATCGCCGCGCTCCTCATGGACCAGAAGATCATCGCGGGCGTCGGCAACGTCTACCGCGCCGAGGTCCTCTTCCGGCACGGCATCGACCCGTACCGGCTCGGCCGGGACATCAGCCGGGCCGAGTGGGAGGCCATGTGGGCCGACCTGGTGGAGCTGATGCGCGAGGGCGTGCGCCACAACCGGATCGACACCGTGCGCCCCGAACACACCCCGGAGGCCATGGGCCGCCCGCCGCGGGTGGACGACCACGGCGGCGAGGTGTACGTCTACCGGAGGGCGAACCTGCCCTGCCACCTCTGCGGCGGCGAGATCCGCACCGCCGGTCTCGCCGCACGCAACCTCTTCTGGTGCCCGGCCTGCCAGGACCGCTGAGAGGAGTCCGGGTGTCCGGCCGAACCGGACAGGGCCGCCCCGGGTTCTAGAACTGGTGCGGCAGCCAGGGCGCGAGCTCGCCCTGGAAAGCCCGCGAGGCCTCCGCCAGCGCGCCCGGCCGCAGCTCGGTGACCCGCCCGGTGCCCGCCAGCGCGCTCAGCGTGATCCCGCCCAGGTAGGCCGAGCCCAGCTCGCGCACCGACAGCTCCAGGTCCGCCGGATCCTCCGTCCGTACGCACACCGCACCGGCCGCATCGCCGGTCAGCCGCCAGCGGCCCTCGTTCCACGGACAGAACGCGTCGGCCACCTCGAAGACCACGTCCACCGGCGAGCCGTACCTCCTGGCCGTCAGCGCCGCCGGCAGATCGACCAGCCGCACGTGCAGCGCATCCCGGGTACGGGTCCGGATCCGCCGGACGTCCGTCACCAGGTGCAGCAGCGGATCGTCCACCGGCCGCTTGTGCGCCCGCACCTGCCAGGTGAGATCGATCTCGAACACATACCGCCACAGCGCCGCGTACGCCGCCGGGTCCACCGCGTCCAGATCGCGGACCTCGACGGTGCCCGCCGAACCGTCCAGGTCCCAGTCCGGCTTCACGCGATAGCGGACATAGCCCAGGACCTCGCCGTCCGCCCGCTCCGCGAGCACGCACACCAGCGGCGAGGCCCCGTCCCGCTCACCCGGCGGGTCCAGCAGCCCCTGCCGCTCCCAGCCCGGCTGCCGGACCAGCATCCCGGACCGCCGCGCGGTCAGCGCCGCGTACACCCGCTCGCACTCCGGCAGCGCCTTCTCCGGATCCGCCAGCCGCAGCCGGATCCCGTCGGCGCCCGGCGGCAGGTTCAGCCGTACCCGGGTGGTGTCGACGTCCACCGACAGCGCGTACGTGCCGACGCCATAGCCGAACCGGCCGTAGATCTCCGGCTCCGAGGCCGTCAGCACGGCCACCGGCTCACCGCCCCCCGCCCGGATGTCGTCGAGCTGGCGCCGCATCAGCGAGGACAGGATGCCGCGCCGCCGGTGCGTCGGCGCCACCCCCACCAACGTCACCCCGGCCGCCGGCACCACCGCACCGCCCGGAACCGTCAGCCGGAAGCTGAAGGCGCTCGCCGACCCCACACAGTCCTCGCCGTCCCACACGCCCAGCGAACGCTCCGGCTCCGTGAGGGACTTGTCCAGCGCCCGCTCCTCCGGCGAGGCCGGGGTACCGCCGAAGGCCAGCTCGAGGCAGCCGTACCAGGTGTCCCACTCCTCGGGACGCAAGACCCGCATCTCATATGGCATAAGACCATGCCTATCAGGGCATTCGCCCCGCGTCGACCGGATTTAGGGCCCCCGGCCTCCACCCGCCCCGGGCCCCCAACCAGGGGTACCCCTGCGCGCACACAGCCAGGATGGATAGGGTCCCCTGACAATGGCCGGGGCACGTGCAGAGACCCTTATGGCCCGGATGCGGAAGCTGTCGCACCGGGCCCGCACCGTGCTGCGCAAGTCCGCCGTGGACTACTTCCGCGGCGACGCCTCGGACTGGCTCGCCTTCGCCGGCCTGCTGCTCACCGTCCCCGCCATCACCTGCGGCACCCTGATGCTGCCGGTCTGGTTCTCGCCCTCCGCCCTCGTCCTGCCGATCGTCGCGGGCGGCCTGCTGCTCCGCCCCGCCAGCCTGCTCGCCCTGTACGCCGCCTCCGCCGCCGCACTGATCGTCGAGGCCCTGGTCCTCGGCCCCTACACCCAGGGACCCGCCCGGGTCACCCCCGGAACCGTGCTCGTGGTCGCCGCCTGCGGATTCTTCGGGCTGGTCATCGCCCAGTTCCGCAGCCGGGTCGGAGTGCCCTGGCGGCGCGGCGGCACCATGCTCTTCGACCTCCGCGAACGCATCCGGGTGCAGAGCAAACTGCCCGACCTGCCGTCCGGCTGGCACCGCGAGATGGCCCTCCGCCCGGCCGGCGGCCAGTCCTTCTCCGGCGACTTCGTGGTCGCCGCCCGCACCGGCCCGCGCGGCCGGACCCTGGAAGTCGTCCTTACCGACGTCTCCGGCAAGGGCATGGACGCCGGATCCCGCGCCCTGCTGCTCTCCGGCGCCTTCGGCGGCCTGCTCGGCTCCCTGCCCCCGGAGGACTTCCTGCCCGCCGCCAACGGCTACCTGCTCCGCCAGGACTGGGACGAGGGCTTCGCCACCTCCGTCCACCTCGTACTGGACCTGGACACCGGCGACTACGAGCTGCTCTCGGCCGGCCACCTGCCCGCCCTCCAGCTGTCCGCGGGCACCGGGCGCTGGCAGGAGAAGTCCGGCACCGGCCCGCTGCTCGGCGTCTACGACGGAGCGGAATTCGAGCCGGCCCGCGGCAACCTGCGCCCCGGCGACGTCCTGATGCTGTTCACCGACGGACTGGTCGAGACCGCCGACCGGGAGATCAGCGAGGGCATCGACCGGCTCACCGGCGAGGCCGACCGCTATGTCGCGGCCGGCTGGCAGGGTGCCGCCTGGCACCTGATCGAGAAGGTGGCCAAGGACGTCAACGACGACCGCGCCCTCCTGCTGATCCGCCGCTCGGCCTGACCGATCCGCCCGATCGCTCCGCTGTCGGGTGTCAGCGCGCTTCCTTGCTCCACGGCGAGATGCCCATTTTGCCGGTGTTGCCCAGGTCCACCGGGCGGGTCAGTTTGAGGACCTGGCGCGGTCGGCCGGGCGCGGGCATGATGTCGAGGAACCAGCCCTCGACCGCCGGCGCGTTCACCTCGGTGACCAGGTTGCGCCACAGCAGCCCGAACGAGGCCGCCTCGCCCGGCTGCAGGACCACCTTCTGCCCCGGCTGGTCGAAGCCCGTCCCCGTGGTGATGCCGTTGGACCCCTGGCCCACATGCACCTGCACCGGAGCCCCTTTCTTGTCCTGCAACCGCAGGTCCGGGTAGCCGTTCAGGGTGATCGGTGCGGTGCCGCAGTTGTCCAGGCGGACGCTCTCCACCCGGAGCCCCATCGCGGCGTCCCCGGTCCCCTCGGACAGCCGGAACCCGCCCTCGGGGCACTTCGGCCCGGGGTCCTCCGACGCCTTCGCCTCGTCCTGCGGCGCCGGCGTCACCGGCTTCGGCGGGACCTGCAGGGGTGCCGTCGGCTTCGGTGCCCGCTCCGGCGGCGGTGCCGCCTCGCACCCGGCCAGCACCGGCACCAGTACCGCGGCCAAGCCCCCGGCCAGGCTCCCGGCCATTCTTCGTCCCCACCGTTTTGTGATCATCGTCCGACCCTATGGTTCCGGCCCGCCCCGTTCCACCCCCGGCCCCGCCGGACTCGCTGCGCGCGGAGGCCACTTGCCGGCGAGTGGCCCGGGTCCGCCGCCGCTCCGGCGTCCTACCGTGCCCCCATGGACGCCTTCCTCGCCGCCGACCTGAACCGCCTGCCCGAGCTGCTCGGCCTGACCGCCCGCCAGGCCACCGAAGCCCTCGCCGCCCTCGACGACCGGCCCGTCGTGCCCGCCACCGACCCGGCGGTCGGGCTGCCGCCGCTGCCCGACCGCGGTGAAGGCCTCGACCGGACCCTGGCCGCGTTCGCCGAAGAGTGGGCGCCCCGATTCTCCGCCTCCGCCGGCCCCCGCTACCTCGGCTTCGTCACCGGCGGCGCCACCCCCGCCGCCCTCGCCGGCGACTGGCTGACCGCCGCCCACGACCAGAACTCCAACTCCGGCCTCGACGGCGCCGGCCAGGCGCTGGAACGCCAGACGGTCCACTGGCTCCGCGAGCTCTTCGGCCTGGGGCCCGAGCACACCGGCACCTTTGTCAGCGGCGCCACCCTCTCCAACACCGTCGGCCTCGCCATCGCCCGCGAATGGCTGGGGGAGCGGCTCGGCGTCTCCCCGGCCGAGGACGGCGCCGGCGCCCTCGGGCCGGTCCGCGTCCTCTCCGGAGCCCCGCACTCCTCCATCGCCAAGGCCCTCGCCGTCCTCGGCCTCGGCCGGAACGCGCTCGTCCACGTCCCCACCCTGCCCGGCCGCGAAGCCGTCGACCCGGCGGCCCTCGCCCGGGCCCTCTCCGACACCCCCGGCCCCTGCGTGGTCGTGGCCAACGCCGGCACCGTCAACACCGTCGACTTCGACGACCTCACCGCCCTCGCCGCCCTCAGGGAACGCCACGACTTCTGGCTGCACACCGACGCCGCCTTCGGTGCCTTCGCCGCGCTCTCCCCGGACCGCGCCCACCTCACCCGCGGCCTCTCACTCGCCGACTCGGTCTGCGTGGACCTGCACAAATGGCTCAACGTCCCCTACGACAGCGCCGTCCAGTTCACCCGCCGCCAGGACCTCCAGGCCCGGGTCTTCCGGAACTCCGCCGCCTACCTCGGCCCGCTCGGCGAACACCCCGACCTGGTCCACCTCACCCCCGAGAACTCCCACCGGCTCCGCGCCCTCGCCGCCTGGTTCACCCTCCGGGCCTACGGCCGGCAGGGCCACCGGGAGATCGTCGAACGGGACATCGCCTGCGCCCGCGCCCTCGGCGACCGCCTCGCCGCCGACCCCGCCTTCCGGCTGCTCGCCCCGGTCCGGCTCAACGTGGTCTGCTTCACCCTCGCCGAAGACCCCACCCCCGAACGCCTGGCCGCCCTGCGGAACGCCGCCGCCGCCGAGGTGTTCGTCACCCCGACCGTCCTCGGGGGAACCCCGGCCCTGCGTGCGGCGTTCTCCAACTGGCGTACCACCGAGGACGATGTGCGCCGGGCCGCCGAGGCCCTCCGTACCGCGGCGAAGGGACTCGTATGCCCCCCCTCACCCTCCTCCAGATCGAGGCCCTGGCCCGCGCGGCGCACGAAGGCCAGACCGACAAGGCCGGCCGGCCGTACGCCGAACACCTCGCGGCGGTAGCCGAGGGCGTCCGCATCCGCGGCGGCAGCCCTGAACAGCAGGCCGCGGCCTGGCTGCACGACGCCATCGAGGACGAGGCCCTGTCGCCCGCCTGGCTGGAATCGGCCGATCTCCCGGACTCCGTCAAGGAGATGGTCCTCGCGGTCACCAAACGCGCGGGCGAATCCCCGGAGGACTACACCGCCCGTATCCTCGCCACCCCCGGCGCGCTCCTGGTCAAGGAGGCCGATCTCGCGCACAACGCGGACCCGGCCCGGCTCGCCGTACTCGACGAGCCCACCCGCTCCCGGCTGACCGCGAAATACGCGCACGTCCGTGGCCTCTTGGGGCTCTGAACCCAACCGAGTTGGCGGAAATGGCGCCCAGGAGGCGGGTAGCGGGGGCCCGTTGGTGGCACGATGGTCCATGTGGGGGTGCGTGGCCGTGCCCCCGGGCCGACCAGGGGACGACCGAAGGTGTGATCAGTAGTGGCCATTTCGCTGTCAGTGGTGGTTCTGTTGGCGGTCATCATGGTGGTGCTGATCCGCAGCAACCACATCAAGCCAGGCCCGGCCATCGTCGCGGTCCTCTTCGGCTTCTTCCTGGCCTCCAGCTCGATCGCCCCGGACGTCAACCGCTTCCTGAACTCCCTCGCCGACACCATCGCCGGCATCAAGCTCTGATCCGACAGATCTCGGGGCGCCCGGGAACGCAACAGGGCCAGGCGGAGGAAACATCCTCTGACCTGGCCCTGAGCCATTCAGAGCGGGCGACGGGAATCGAACCCGCGTAGCTAGTTTGGAAGACTAGTGCTCTACCATTGAGCTACGCCCGCACAGCATGCGCCACAGGTCGGAAGAACCGCGGCACGAAGAGCATCCTAGCGGGTCCCGTCCGCCGATCGCACACCCCATTACCGAGGTGGCGCGGAACCCCTGCTCCAAAAACCCTGCGCATCGGATCGTCCGTGGGCATGTACCCTACGTGTCGCACCGACGGGGTGTGGCGCAGCTTGGTAGCGCGTCCGCTTTGGGAGCGGAAGGTCGTCGGTTCGAATCCGGCCACCCCGACCACCAGCACCGCCACCCGCGATGATCGCGTTGTGGGCTGCTTCCCGCTTGCGGTTACTATGCAAGCTGCGTGCCCGTGTGTCTGATGTGCCGGGCCCGATCCGCCGAACCGCTGCAGATCAGCGTCGGCAGAACCCCCAGAAGTCAGCCACAAGGAGACCGAACCGTGAAGAGCGCCGTGGAGACCCTGAACCCGACTCGGGTTCGGCTCACTGTCGAGGTGCCCTTCGAGGAGCTCAAGGACAGCCTCGACGCGGCGTACAAGAAGATCAACCAGCAGGTCACGGTCAAGGGCTTCCGCAAGGGCAAGATCCCGGCCCGGGTCATCGACCAGCGCTTCGGTCGCGGTGCGGTGCTGGAGGAGGCCGTCAACGACGCCCTCCCGAAGTTCTACACCGAGGCGATCAACGAGGCCGAGCTGAACCCGCTGGGCCAGCCGGAGGTCGACATCACCGAGCTGAAGGACGGCGAGCTGCTCTCCTTCACCGCCGAGGTCGACGTCCGCCCCGAGATCGAGATCCCGGACTACTCCGGCATCGAGGTCGAGGTCGACGCGGTCGAGGTCTCCGACGAGGACATCGAGAAGTCGGTCGAGCAGCTGCGCAACCGCTTCGCCTCCACCAACACGGTCGAGCGCGCCGCGGCCGAGGGTGACGTCGTCACCATCGACCTCGAGGCCAAGGTCGACGGCGAGGTGCTGCCCGACGGCGTCGCCTCCGACGTCTCCTACACCATCGGCTCGGGCGAGCTCCTCGACGGCATCGACGAGGCCGTCACCGGCCTCGAGGCCGGCGGCGAGGCCACCTTCACCTCGCAGCTGAAGGGCGGCTCCGCCGAGGGCAAGGACGCCGAGGTCACCGTCAAGGTCACCAAGGTCGCCGCCAAGGAGCTCCCGGAGCTGGACGACGAGTTCGCGCAGATGGCGAGCGAGTTCGACACCCTGGAGGAGCTGAAGGCGGACAGTCGCAAGCGCCTCGAGAACATGAAGCAGTACGACCAGGCCACCCAGGCCCAGGAGCGCGTGCTGGAGAAGCTCATCGAGCTCGCGGAGATCCCGGTCCCCGAGAAGCTGCTCGAGGACGAGGTCAACACCCGCAAGCACAACCTGGAGCACCACCAGCTCGGTCAGATGGGTCTGACCCTCGAGAAGTACCTGGAGTTCCAGGGCAAGACGGTCGAGGAGTTCGAGGCCGAGACCAAGGAGCAGGCGGTCAAGGGCATCAAGACCCAGTTCCTGCTGGACGCCCTGGTCAACAAGGAGAAGCTGAACGTCAACCAGGAGGAGCTCACCGAGCACCTCATGCGTCGTGCGGCCTCCTCCGGCATGTCCCCCGACCAGTTCGCCCAGGCGGTCGTCGAGGGCGGCCAGGTCCCGATGCTGGTCGGCGAGGTCGCCCGCGGCAAGGCGCTTGCGCTGGTCGTCGAGAGCTCCAAGGTCGTCGACACCAACGGTGAGGTCGTCGACCTCTCCGACGACGAGGACGAGGTCGAGCAGGCCGCCGAGGTCGCCGCCGAGGCGGTCGACGGCGACGCCGAGGCCGAGGCCAAGTAAGTCCCCCACGGCTCTTCGAGCTGCGGTGGAAGGGCCCGGACGCGTGCGCGTCCGGGCCCTTCCGCATCCCTCCGCGGGGCCCTTCGTACCTTGCGCTCCGAGCGAACAGTTCGGGAAGCGGGATGGCGTTGTCCGACCTGCGCGTTAGGGTCCATGACTATGAGGGCACTGCCCTCCGAACGAGACGCTGAGACGGCACGTGGGCCGTCGGAGACGAGCAGGTGGATACGTGACGAATCTGAAGCCTTACGCCGCGGGTGAGCCGTCCATCGGTGGTGGCCTCGGCGACCATGTCTACAACCGGCTCCTCGGCGAGCGCATCATCTTCCTCGGCCAGCAGGTCGACGACGAGATCGCCAACAAGATCACGGCGCAGCTCCTCCTCCTGGCGGCCGAGCCGGAGAAGGACATCTACCTGTACATCAACAGCCCCGGTGGCTCGGTGACGGCCGGCATGGCGGTCTACGACACCATGCAGTACATCCCGAACGACGTCGTCACCATCGGCATGGGCATGGCGGCCTCGATGGGCCAGTTCCTGCTCACCGGCGGCGCCAAGGGCAAGCGCTTCGCCCTGCCGAACACCGACATCCTGATGCACCAGGGCTCCGCCGGCATCGGCGGCACCGCGTCGGACATCAAGATCCAGGCCCAGTACCTGCTGCGCACCAAGCAGCGGATGGCCGAGATCACCGCGTTCCACTCGGGCCAGACCGTCGAGGCGATCATCCGCGACGGCGACCGCGACCGCTGGTTCACCGCCCTGGAGGCCAAGGAGTACGGCCTCATCGACGAGATCATCTCGGCCGCGTCCAACGTTCCGGGCGGCGGCGGCACCGGGGCCTGATCCCCGGTCCTCCCGTACACGGACAGCCCAGCCCGCAGAACGCACCAGGATGGTGAACACCCAGATGCAGAACAACCTCTCCGCGAGCGGCCTCTACACCGGCGCGCAGGTGGACAACCGCTACGTCATCCCGCGCTTCGTCGAGCGCACCTCGCAGGGTGTGCGCGAGTACGACCCGTACGCGAAGCTCTTCGAGGAGCGCGTGATCTTCCTCGGCGTGCAGATCGACGACGCCTCCGCCAACGACGTCATGGCGCAGCTGCTGTGCCTGGAGTCGATGGACCCGGACCGCGACATCTCGATCTACATCAACAGCCCCGGTGGCTCCTTCACTGCGCTGACCGCCATCTACGACACCATGCAGTTCGTGAAGCCGGACATCCAGACGGTCTGCATGGGCCAGGCGGCCTCCGCCGCCGCGGTCCTGCTCGCCGCCGGCACCCCCGGCAAGCGCATGGCCCTGCCGAACGCCCGCGTGCTGATCCACCAGCCGTCCGGCGGTACCGGCCGTGAGCAGCTCTCGGACCTCGAGATCGCGGCCAATGAGATCCTGCGGATGCGTGACCAGCTGGAGACCATGCTGGCCAAGCACTCCACCACGCCGATCGAGAAGATCCGCGAGGACATCGAGCGCGACAAGATCCTCACGGCCGAGGACGCGCTTGCGTACGGCCTGATCGACCAGATCATCTCCACCCGCAAGAGCAACGCGGCCTGATACTTGCACGGGGCCCCGCACCGGGGCCCCGGCAAGGTACCGTCGGATATGAGGCACCAGGAGCGCTGAACCAAGCGTCTCCCAGGCGAAGGGGAAGCACCTCGTGGCACGCATCGGTGACGGCGGCGACCTGCTCAAGTGCTCGTTCTGCGGAAAGAGCCAGAAGCAGGTGAAGAAGCTCATCGCAGGGCCCGGTGTGTACATCTGCGACGAGTGCATCGACCTCTGCAACGAGATCATCGAGGAAGAACTCGCCGAGACCTCGGAAGTGCGGTGGGAGGAGCTCCCGAAGCCGCGCGAGATCTACGAGTTCCTGGAGAGCTATGTCGTCGGCCAGGAGCCGGCGAAGAAGGCGCTCTCGGTGGCGGTGTACAACCACTACAAGCGGGTCCAGGCGGGCGAGAACGGCGGCGCGCAGGGCCGGGACGACGCGATCGAGCTCGCCAAGTCCAACATCCTGCTGCTGGGCCCGACCGGCTCCGGCAAGACCCTGCTGGCCCAGACCCTGGCCCGGATGCTGAACGTTCCGTTCGCCATCGCGGACGCGACGGCGCTGACGGAGGCCGGGTATGTGGGCGAGGACGTCGAGAACATCCTGCTCAAGCTGATCCAGGCGGCGGACTACGACGTCAAGAAGGCCGAGACCGGGATCATCTACATCGACGAGATCGACAAGGTCGCGCGCAAGAGCGAGAACCCGTCGATCACGCGTGATGTGAGCGGCGAGGGCGTCCAGCAGGCCCTCCTCAAGATCCTCGAGGGCACCACGGCCTCGGTCCCGCCGCAGGGCGGTCGCAAGCACCCCCACCAGGAGTTCATCCAGATCGACACGACGAACGTGCTGTTCATCGTGGGCGGTGCCTTCGCCGGCCTGGAGAAGATCATCGAGTCCCGGGCGGGTGCCAAGGGCATCGGCTTCGGCGCGACGATCCGCTCCAAGCGGGAGATCGAGGCCAGCGACCAGTTCCAGGAGGTCATGCCGGAGGACCTGGTGAAGTTCGGGATGATCCCCGAGTTCATCGGCCGTCTCCCGGTCATCACCTCGGTCCACAACCTGGACCGCGAGGCGCTGCTGCAGATCCTGGTGGAGCCGCGCAACGCGCTGGTGAAGCAGTACCAGCGGCTGTTCGAACTCGACGGCGTGGAGCTGGACTTCGAGCGCGAGGCGCTGGAAGCCATCGCCGACCAGGCGATCCTCCGGCAGACGGGTGCGCGTGGTCTGCGCGCCATCATGGAGGAGGTGCTGATGTCGGTGATGTACGAGGTCCCGTCCCGCAAGGACGTGGCCCGCGTGGTCATCACGGCGGAGGTGGTCCGCTCCAACGTCAACCCGACCCTGGTGCCCCGTATCGTCCCGAAGGACCAGGGCCCGCACGAGAAGTCGGCCTAGCCGCACCCGAACGACACGAAGGGGCGCCCCGGATTCCCGGGGCGCCCCTTCGCGTTGGGGACTACTTCTTCACGCGCGCGGTGTTGTAGAGCTTCGCGGTCAGTTCGGCCGCCTGGTCCTTGGTGTAGCTCTGCTTTCCGGTCATGATGGCGCCCAGATCCATGGGAATCATGACGCCCATGGTGCTGTAGTCAGTCCAGATGCAGAACGTCATCGTCAGTTCCTTCGGCTCCATGGGGTTGTCCGAAGGCTTCTTGTTGATGAGCTTCGCGTCCTGGCACTTCATCAGCGCGCCCGAGAAGCCGGCCGGCTTCTTCTCCTCGGCTTCGCCGACCCACGTGAACTCGGTGTCGCCCTTGCCCTTGGCCTGGTCCTTCTCGCTTTCCTTCTTCATCATCGCGAAGGCGCCGTCGAGCGTCTTGGCGGGGTCGTCGATCTCGCCGTAGAGGCCGGTGAACTTGAGCATCTTCGCCTGGAGAGGGTTCTCCTTGCTGCCCGACTGGTACTCCTGGTCGGCCTGCTCGGCGTTCTTGACGCCGATGTCCTCGGCTTCCTTCTTGTCCTCTGCGTCGAAGGAGTCGCTCTTGCTCTTGCTGTCCTTCGTGAACTCGGCCACCGACTCCGGCGGGACGATCTTGTAGCCCTTGGTGGACGCGGACACATCACCGTTGCTCGCGCCGTCACCCAGCAGGAACCATGCGCCGCCGCCGATTGCCGCGACCGCGACCACCGCGGCCAGCACGATGATGCCGGTCTTCGACTTCTTCGGCGGCTGGCCGTACGGGGGCTGCGGGGGCATGCCCGGCTGCTGGGGGTAGCCGTAGCCCGGCTGGCCCTGCGGGGGTACGCCCGGCTGCTGGGGGTAGCCCTGCGGGGGTACGCCCTGCGGTGCCTGCTGGGGGTAGCCGTAGCCCGGCTGGCCCTGCGGCGGCTGGCCGTACGGGTTGGGCTGCTGCGGCTGCCCGCCGTACGGATTCGGCTGCTGCGGCTGCTGGCCGTACGGGCCCGGCTGGTTGTAACTCATCGCTGTCCCCCTTTAGGAACCTCTTATGTTGGTCACATCCTGTCGGAAGATGACCACTGCCGTGGCCTCGGGGGTCCAGGCGTTACGGAACTACGACGCCGGCACCTCCATCGCGCCCCGCAGCGCCCGCGCCCGCTCCGCCAACTCGCCCATCGGCAGCGGCTTGTTCTCGACCGGCAGGCTGACCGTCACCAGCGCGCTGTGGTCGGCCCACATGCACATCGGCACCGCAGTGCCCTGGAAGGTGACCGTGGCGCACCGCATCGCGCCGCCGGCGGGCTTCCCGGCCTCGTGCTCCGTGATGTCCGCGTCCTTGGCGCCCATGCTCTTGAGGCCCGCGGTGAGCTCCGCGCCCGGGTTCAGGTCGTCGAAGGACCCGGCGGCGCCGCTGACCACCAGCTGGGCGGTGCCCGATGCGTCGGCGTAGACCACGGCCACCTGCCGTACCCCCGGCTTCGCGGGCCCCTGGCCCTGCTTGATGGCATCGATCCGCGGCCCGGACTCCTGCAGGGTCAGGCCCTGGAAGGTGGCCGGGGGCACCAGCTCGTACCGGCCCGCGTCCTCGGGGGTGTCCGAGCCGAGCAGCGCACCCATGGCCAGCTTGCCGATCACCAGGCCCGCGGCCATCGCCAGTACCGTTCCCGCGATCTTGAGGCCGCGCCGCCGCTGGGGGACGGGCGGCTGCGGGGGGACGGCGGGGGCGACGGGAGCGACGGGGGTGTCGGGGCCCGGGGCGGGCTGCTGGGGTATCTCGTTCATGACCCGCATCAGACGGCCCGGCCCGTCGAAGGTCAACTGCGGGGCCCGCTGCGGTATGGATTCGTAACGGAGGCGGGGCCGCCCGTATCCTGTGCCCCGTGACCGAGAACACGCAGACACCCAGCAGCCCCCACTCCGAACTGCCGACCCAGTACGCGCCGGCCGAGGTAGAGGGGAAGCTCTACGAGCGCTGGGTAGAGCGGGGTTACTTCACGGCCGACGCCAAGAGCGAGAAGCCCGCGTACACCATCGTCATCCCGCCGCCGAACGTCACCGGCTCCCTCCACCTGGGCCACGCCTTCCAGCACACGCTGATGGACGCCCTGACCCGCCGTAAGCGGATGCAGGGCTACGAGTCCCTGTGGCTGCCCGGCATGGACCACGCCGGCATCGCCACCCAGAACAAGGTCGAGCAGCAGCTCGCCGAGGAGGGCAAGTCCCGCCACGACCTGGGCCGCGAGGAGTTCGTCGACCGGGTCTGGCAGTGGAAGGAAGAGTACGGCGGCAAGATCCTCGGCCAGATGCGCCGCCTCGGCGACGGCGTCGACTGGTCGCGCGAGCGCTTCACCATGGACGAGGGCCTGTCCCGCGCCGTCCAGACGATCTTCAAGAAGCTCTACGACGACGAGCTGATCTACCGTGCCGAGCGCATCATCAACTGGTGCCCGCGCTGCCTGACCGCCATCTCCGACATCGAGGTGGAGTACCAGGAGGACGCCGGCGAGCTCGTCTCCATCACGTACGGCGAGGGCGAGGACACCCTGGTCGTCGCCACCACCCGCGCCGAGACGATGCTCGGTGACACGGCCGTCGCCGTCCACCCGGACGACGAGCGGTACGCCCACCTCATCGGCAAGCAGATCAAGCTGCCGCTGACCGACCGCACCATCCCGGTCGTCGCCGACACCCACGTCGACCCGGAGTTCGGCACCGGCGCCGTCAAGGTGACCCCGGCGCACGACCCGAACGACTTCGCGATCGGCCAGCGCCACGGCCTGCCGTCCATGACGATCATGGACGAGCACGGCGTCATCACCGTCCACGGCCCGTTCCTCGGCCTGGACCGCTTCGAGGCCCGCTCCGCGGTTGTTGGCGCGCTGCGTTCGCAGGGCCGGATCGTCGCCGAGAAGCGTCCGTACATGCACTCCGTCGGCCACTGCTCGCGCTGCAAGACCACCGTCGAGCCGCGCCTGTCCATGCAGTGGTGGGTCAACGTCAAGCCGCTGGCCAAGGCCGCCGGTGACGCGGTCCGCGACGGCCGGGTCGCGATCCACCCCGAGGACATGTCGAAGCGCTACTTCGACTGGGTCGACAACATGAACGACTGGTGCATCTCGCGCCAGCTGTGGTGGGGCCACCGGATCCCGATCTGGTACGGCCCGGACGGCGAGATCGTCTGCGTCGGCCCCGACGAGCAGCCGCCGACGGGCGAGGGCTGGCACCAGGACACCGACGTCCTGGACACCTGGTTCTCCTCCGGCCTGTGGCCGTTCTCCACCCTCGGCTGGCCGGAGAAGACCCCGGACCTGGCGAAGTTCTACTCCACCGACGTCCTGCTCACCGGCCACGACATCATCTTCTTCTGGGTCGCCCGGATGATGATGTTCGGCCTGTACGCGATGGACGGCGAAGCCCCGTTCAAGACCATCGCCCTGACCGGCCTGGTCCGCGACGAGCGCGGCAAGAAGATGTCGAAGTCCTTCGGCAATGTCGTGGACCCGCTGGACTGGATGGACAAGTACGGCTCCGACGCCGTCCGCTTCACCCTGGCCAAGGGCGCCAACCCGGGCACCGACGTCCCGATCGGCGAGGACTGGGTCCAGGCGTCCCGGAACTTCGCCAACAAGATCTGGAACGCGACCCGCTTCGCGCTGATGAACGGTGCGACGGTCGAGGGCGAGCTGCCGCCGGCCGAGAAGCTGTCGGCCACCGACCGATGGATCCTGTCCCGTCTCAACAAGACGGTCGCGCAGGTCGACGCGTACTACGAGGACTTCCAGTTCGCCAAGCTCAGCGAGGCGCTGTACCACTTCGCGTGGGACGAGGTCTTCGACTGGTACGTCGAGCTGTCGAAGACCACGTTCTTCGCGGGCGGCGAGGGCGCCAAGGTCTCCGGCCGGGTCCTCGGCGAGGTCCTGGACGTCCTGATGCGCCTGCTGCACCCGGTCGTCCCGTTCGTCACCGAGACCCTGTGGACCACGCTCACCGGCCGCGAGTCCATCGTGGTCGCCGAGTGGCCCACCGACAGCGGTTTCCGTGACGAGGCCGCCGAGGCCGAGATCGAGAACCTCCAGGCCGTCGTCACCGAGGTCCGCCGGTTCCGCGCCGACCAGGGCCTGCAGCCCGGCCAGAAGGTCCCGGCCCGTCTGGACCTGGCCGGCACCCGGCTGGCCGCGCACGAGGCGGCCATCCGCCAGCTGCTGCGCCTCCAGCCGGAGGGCGAGGGCTTCAGCGCCACCGCGACCCTCCCGGTCGCCGGGGCCACGGTCGCGCTGGACCTCTCCGGCACCATCGACGTCGAGGCCGAGCGCAAGCGGCTGACGAAGGACCTCGGCGCCGCCGAGAAGGAGAAGCAGCAGGCCGAGGCCAAGCTCGGGAACGAGGCCTTCCTGGCCAAGGCCCCCGACAACGTGGTGGACAAGATCAAGGGCCGGCTGGCCAAGGCGGAGGCGGACATCGCCCGCATCCAGGCGCAGCTGGCGGCGCTGCCGGCCGCGTAGCGGGCAGGGAACGCCCGAGGGGCCCGGACCGAACGGTCCGGGCCCCTCCTCGTGCCTCCGGTCCCCGCAGGGTCAGCCGCGGCGGGCCGCGGTGATACGCCGCCGGACCGGCGGGTACAGCAGCACCGCGGCCAGGGCCAGGGCGCCCACGGCGGTACCGGCCAGGCCGGCCTTCAGCCCCGGCGGGGTGTACGTGCAGGACACCCGGTCCGCGCCCGCGCCGAGCGGGACGCCGAGCAGGCCCTGGTACGACACCGGCTTCCGGGCCGGCCCGCCGTCCACCGAGCACATCCAGCCCTGCGGGGCGCTGGTGGCGATCACCGCGGTACCGGTCGAACCGTGCGGCAGCTCCGCCGCGATCGTGTGGCCGCCGGCCTTCACCGAGACCGCGCCGCCCGCCTTCAGCTGCGCCACCCGGGCGTCCAGCGCCGCCGGGTCCAGGCAGCCGAGGGCGTGGGCGGGCAGGGTCTGCCCGTCCTTGCCGGCCCGGACCGCAACGCTGAAGCGCCCGTCCGCCGGCACCCGGGCCAGTTCCTTCATCGCGGCGCTGACCAGCGGCGGATTCCCCTGGAAGCCCTGCTTGGGCCCGTCCCCGCCGCGCACGACCGCGTACAGGTCCGGCGCGTACAGGAAGGCCCGCGTCCCCGGCGTGCACCGGGCGGCGAAGGTGGTCCACTGGTCGGCGCCCTCGCCCTGCGCCCGGTGGAGCCGGAAGCCGGAGCCGTCGGCCGTCCGCTCGCCGGCCGGCCCGCCGGTGTGGGTGAGCTCCGGAACGGTGTAGACCTTCGCCCCCAGCGCCGCCTGCTGCCGTGCCCAGACCGACCCGGCCGGAGCCCCGTACGGCTGGTCGCTGCCCGGCGCCCGTACGGTGACCAGCGGCGGGGCGGCCATCGTGCGGATTCCGGCCCGGTCCTTGCCGGCCGGTTCCAGCACCGCGGAGATGCCGAGCAGGGCCTGGAGGACCGGGTCGCGGGCGGGCCACAGGTGCCGCCCGCCCATGGCGTAGCCGAGGCCCAGGCCGCGCAGCCCGGTCGCCGATTCCACGGTGACGTAGCTGCTGTAGTACGAGCCGCCCTGGCCGCCGATCAGCATCGGGTCGTTGTTGGTGACGAACACGCCGGCGCCCGGGTCGGTGCGGCCGGCCGGCCAGTCGTTCTGCCGGGCGAGCGCCTGCTGTGCGCTCTCGCCGAGGTCGCTGATGGTCTGGGCGCGGGCCGGCCCGCGCAGCCGCGGGTCGTGCAGGACGGCGATGCCGTACACGGCGTAGGCGGTGCTGCCGAACACCGAGGCGGCGAGCAGCCCGACTGCGGCGATCCGGGCGGGTCGCCGCAGTCCGCGCGCGTACAGCACCAGCAGCACGGTCACGACCGCCCCGCCGATCAGGGCGAGGGAGAGCGCGTACCGGTTCACGGGCTGGAGGTCGTACGTCAGCAGGACCAGTACGCCGAGCAGTCCGGCTCCGCCGAGCAGGGCCCGGGGCCGCGGCATGTGGGCGAGGCAGATCCAGGCGGCCATCACCAGGAGGCCGCTGAGGACGAAGGACTCCCGGAACGGCGCGCCGTGCGGCAGGGTCCCGCCCTGCCACAGCTTCGCCGTCGGCGTGATCACGAAGGAGACGGCGGTGAGCAGCAGCAGGCCGAGCCAGCCGGCCCGCTCCCGGGCCCGGACCTTCGACTGGAACGGCAGGGCCAGCACCAGCAGCAGCGCGAGGACGCCCGCGAACACATTGGGGGCGGGGTACTTCGGCAGGGTGCCCGGCAGCACCATGGACAGGTAGGTGAGCGGCTCGGTCGACACACTGACCACGAACCGGTCGGTGGGCTGCGACTGGGCGTTGGCCACCCCGGACACCAGGATGACCGGGGCGGCCAGCAGGAGTCCGGTGACGGTCATACCGGCGGCCCGCCCCAGGATCCGGCCGCGGGCGCGCCAGTCGGTGTCGGAGAGCAGCAGGCGCAGGACCAGGACCAGGGCGACCCCGATGGTGGCCATGGCGGCGGTGTAGAAGTTGGCGAACCAGCACAGGGCGACGGCGAGGCTGCCGAGCACCCAGCGGCGGCCGGTCAGTGCCCAGTCGGCGACGATGCCGAGCAGCGGGAGCGCGACCAGGCCCCAGGTCCACATGGGGACCACGGTGCCTTCGACCACGCCCCAGCCGCAGACGGCGTAGCCGGTGGCGAGCAGGGCCCGCAGCCAGGGCGAGCCGGGGCGCAGCCGGCCGAGGAAGACGGTCATGGTGGCGGCTGCCAGGCCCATGGTGAGCAGGCTGACCAGGAAGACGGAGAGTTCGCCGTGGTCGCGGGAGAAAAGCCCGGTGAGCCAGGAGAAAGGATTCGTCAGATAGGTGAAGAAGTCGGCGAGAAAGCCGACCCCGTATCCGCTCTGCCAGTTGAAGAGCAGATCGCCCTGCGCGGTGCCGTGCTGAAGGTCCCACAGATGGGTGTGGAACGGTACGTATTGATGGCGCAGGTCATTGACGGCGCGCGGCGCCGGGCCGAACGGAAAGGTGCCGTGCGCCGCGAGGCCCGCGGCATACGCGGCCATGGATATGAGTGCGGCGGTCAGCGCGGCGAGCGCCCCGCGCCGGTCCCCGCGCGCGGCGGTGTCCGCGCTGCCCGCGGACCCCGGCCGGCGCGCGCCCGTGTCAGGGCGCGCCGAGGCAGGCGTGATGGAAGCGGTGGTCATGTGTGAAAACCCTTGAGCCCTTGATGAGAGTCCCCCCGGCCGCCCAGATCAAGGGCCGTCGGCTACCCGCATCCTATGTATTCCGCCGGAACAGCCGATTACCGGAGTCCGAACTCGGAAAGGATCAATGCGGCCACGATCGCGTAGAGCGTGACCGGGACCTGCCAGTGCGGAATCCTCCGCAGCCAGGAACCCGGTGCGGACAGGTGCCGGCTGACGTACCAGAACAGCGGGATCATCACCGCCCACACGGCCATGCACCACGGGCACAGCGCCCCGATGACGAACACGCACTGGCCGATGAGCCAGACCGTGAACAGGAACCCGGCGGTGGTCCCGCCCCACAGGACGCGCCACAGCCACCGCGGGAACACCGCCCCGGCGGCCAGCGCCGCCCCCAGCCCGGCGAGCGCGGCGAAGCCGGCGAGGCCGAGCAGCATGTTCGGGAAGCCCAGCAGATTGCCCTGCCAGCTGCTCATCACGTCCCCGCAGCTGAGCACCGGGCCGATGTTGCACCCCGGAGTGAAGAACGGATCCTCCAGGGTGCGGATCCGGTCGTACGTCAGGACCCCGGAGGCGAGAGTCCCGACCAGGCCGCCGCAGAGGGCGAGCAGGGCCAGGCTGCGCGGCGCGGGGCCGTCCGGGGCGGGCCCGGCCGAGGCGCGGCCGTCCGGGGAAGCGTCGGAGGTCATTTCTCCGACGGTAGGCAGCTCCGCTCCGGACGGGGGAGGGGAGAAGGTCTCGGCCCGACGGGCCTTCCGGCCCTTTCCGACATATCCGGAGTGCCGTATATCACTTATTCTGGGCCGCTCTGCAGAGCCGATCCATGGCGCCGACCGCGGATGATGGAAGGCATGCACGTCAAGCCCGCCGCCTCGGCCGTCCAGTGGGCCGCGGCCACCGGCCGCCGGCTCACCGAGGGCTGGGCCGGGTCACCCCGGGCGCTTGACGTCCTGACCGCGCTGAGCTGCCTCGCGCTGATGGCCCTGGACCTCCCCGGGCTCGCCGCGGCCGACAACTCCCTCACCGGCCTGACGGCCGCGGCGGCCCTCGCTCTCGGCTCCGCCACCCTCCTGGTCCGCCGCCGGCTGCCCTGGCTGTCGGTCGCCGTCGCCCTCCTCTTCATCGGCTGGCTGCACGAGCTCACCCTCATCCAGTTCGCGCTCTACTCCGTCGGCCGCTACCGGGGCCGGCGCGCCGGCATCCTCGCCACCCTCGGCTACCTCGCCTTCGCCCTCGCCCTGTTCACCGTGCCGGGCTGGCCGCTCGACCGGGCCGCGAGCTTCAGCTCCTTCCTCAGCCTGGTGGTCCCCATCGGCGTCCTGGCCTCCGCCGTCGGCATCGCCGCCTACCGGCAGGACCTGGTGCGGGAACTCGACTCCCGCCGCGCCGAATCGGCCGTCCTGCAGGCCGTCCAGCAGGAGCGGACCTCGGTGGCGCGGGACGTCCACGACTTCGTCGGACGCGAACTCACCCTGCTGACCGTGCGCTCGGAGGTACTGTCCCTGCGCTCGCGCGAGACGGCGTACGCGAAGGACTTCGAGGAGCTCTCGGACACGGCCCGCCGGGCCCACCTCGTCCTCAACGAGATCATCGTCCAGCGCGGCGAACGGGCCGCCACCCCGGGGGTGGACGGGCTGCCCGCCCTCGCCGACGAGAGCGGCCGGGCCGGCTCCCCGGTACGCCTGGCCATGGACGGGGACGTGCACACGCTGTCCCCGCTGCGGCAGGCGGCGGTGTACCGGGTCGTCCAGGAATGCCTCACCAACGCCGCGAAGCACGCCGGAGGGGAGACCGTCGACGTGTCCATCTCGGCGGACGGCACCGAACTCCGTATCGAGGTCACCAACGCCCTCCCGGCCCGGACGGCGGCCGGCCGGGCCCCGGTCTCCGCGGGCTCGGGCACCGCCAGCATGGCGGAACGCGTCCGCAGCCTGGGCGGCACGCTGACGGCGAAACGCACATCCGAGGCGTACGAGGTCGTCGCCACCCTGCCGCGTTTTTAGGGGCTCGGTTCGCCTCCGGGGGCGCTTTAGCCGAGCTCACAGGGGCGTGCGTCCTCGAAAACGCTCGTGCCTCGCGTTTCCTGCGGGCGCTCGCCCCTGTTCCCTCGGCGCGCCCCCTTCGGCTCACTCGCCCGCGCAGTCCTCGGCGGCCGGGGCGGTCCGGGCCCGGGCTACAGCCGGTCCAGTTCCTCCACCCGGAGGCCCGAGCCGATGGCGACGCAGTCCAGTGGTGCGTCCGCCACGAAGACCGGGATTCCCGTGGCCGAGGCCATCCGCAGGTCCAGGCCCGGGAGCAGTGCGCCGCCGCCCGTCAGGACGATGCCGTGCTCCATCACATCGCCCGAGAGCTCCGGCGGGCAGTCCTCCAGCGTGGTCCGCACCGCCGCGATGATCGCCTCGATCGGTTCGTCCAGCGCCGCCCGCACCTCCGCCGCGGTCAGCTCCAGGGTCCTCGGCATGCCGCCGATCTTCTCCCGGCCCCGTACCAGCACCGTGCGCCCCTCCAGCTCCGGCCGGTCCGGTACCGGCCAGGCCGAGCCGACGGCCATCTTCGCGTCCTCCGCGCTCCGCTCGCCGATCAGCAGCCCGTACTCCTTGCGCACGTAGTCCGTGATCGCCGCGTCCAGCCGGTCCCCGCCCGCCCGCAGCGACTGCGAGGTGACGATCCCGCCCAGCGAGATCACCGCGACCTCCGTGGTGCCCCCGCCGATGTCCACCACCATCGACCCCCGCGGCTCCGCCACCGGCAGCCCCGCCCCGATGGCCGCCGCCATCGGCTCCTCGATCAGGTGCACGCTCTTCGCGCCCGCCCGGGTAGCGGCATCGACGATGGCCCGCCGCTCCACCCCGGTCACCCCGGACGGTACGCACACCACCATCCGGGTCCGCCCCCGACGCCCCGGGACCGCCTTCCGCACGAAGTGCCGGATCATCTCCTCCGCGGCCTCGTAGTCGCAGATCACCCCGTCCTTCAGCGGACGGATCGCGGTGATGGATCCGGGGGTGCGCCCGATGGTCGCCTTCGCCTCGTTGCCCACGGCCAGCGCGGTGCCGCTGTCCGCTTTGATCGCGACCACGGACGGCTCATTGAGGACGATTCCGTGCCCCCGCGCGTAGACCAGGGTGTTCGCGGTCCCCAGGTCGATCCCGATGTCCCGGCTGGACGCTGTCTTGTTGGTTCTGGCCTGCGGCATTTGTTCCCCAATCTCCTGCCCGCAAGGCTTACATAACGATCAAGCCGCACTTCCGGCCGAAGGTCCCGAACCGCCCGGGCCGGAAGTCCCGCCCACCCCCGTCCGTAGACTGGGCGTGTGAGTGAGCAGCAGCCCGAGCCCAGTGACCGCCGGTCCGAGATCTCCGACGAGTTCGACGAGATCGTCGCGGAAGAGACCACCCGTGACCCCGACCTGGCGGTGATCGAGGCCGGCAGCCGCACCCTGCGCACCCAGGCGGGTCCGCCGCAGGGCGACCCGGTGCCGTCCGCGCCCCTCGACCCCGAGGTCGCCCAGGCGCTCCTCGAGGTCGAGCAGGAGCTCTCGACCCGCTGGGGCGAGACCAAGCTGGAGCCGTCCGTCACCCGGATCTCCGCCCTGATGGACGTCCTCGGCGAACCCCAGCGCGCCTACCCCTCCATCCATGTCACCGGCACCAACGGCAAGACCAGCACGGCCCGCATGATCGAGGCCCTGCTGAACGCCTTCGAGCTGCGCACCGGCCGCTACACCAGCCCCCACGTCCAGTCCGTCACCGAGCGGATCAGCCTGGACGGGGCGCCGATCAGCGCCGAGCGGTTCGTGGAGACGTACCGGGACATCCGGCCGTACGTGGAGATGGTCGACGCCTCCCAGGACTACCGGCTGTCCTTTTTCGAGGTGCTCACCGGCATGGCGTACGCGGCCTTCGCGGACGCGCCGGTGGACGTGGCGGTGGTCGAGGTCGGCATGGGCGGCGCCTGGGACGCCACCAATGTGATCGACGGCGCGGTCGCGGTGATCACCCCGATCAGCCTGGACCACACCGACCGGCTGGGCTCCACCACCGGCGAGATCGCGGAGGAGAAGGGCGGCATCATCAAGCAGGACGCCACCGTCATCCTCGCGCAGCAGCCGGCGGACGCGGCCCAGGTGCTGCTGAAGAAGGCCGTCGAGGTGGACGCCACGGTGGCCCGCGCCGGCATGGAGTTCGGCGTGGTCTCCCGCGAGGTCGCGGTCGGCGGGCAGCAGCTGACGCTGCGCGGCCTGGGCGGCGAGTACGAGGGCGTCTTCCTCCCCCTCTACGGCGCGCACATGGCGCAGAACGCGGCGGTGGCCCTGGCCGCCGTCGAGGCCTTCTTCGGGATCGGCGCGGAGCACGCGCGGACGCTGGACGTGGACACGGTCCGCACGGCCTTCGCCACCGTGACCTCGCCCGGCCGGATGGAGGTCGTCCGGCGCAGCCCGACCGTGGTCCTGGACGCCGCGCACAACCCGGCCGGCGCGGCGGTCACCGCCGAGGCGATCACCGAGGCCTTCGGGTTCAGCCGGCTGGTCGGTGTGGTCGGCACCAGTGAGGGCAAGGACGTCCGGGGGGTGCTGGAGGCCTTCGAGCCGATCTTCGCGGAGGTCGTGATCACCTCGAACACCAGCCACCGCGCGCTGGACGCGGACGAGCTGGCCGCCATCGCGGTGGAGGTCTTCGGGGCCGACCGGGTGCAGGTGGAGCCGCGGCTGGACGACGCGCTGGAAGCGGCCATCACCCTCGCGGAGGAAGAGGCCGAGTACGGAGGGGCCGGGGTCCTGGTGACCGGGTCCGTGATCACGGTGGGCGAGGCCCGCCTGCTGCTGAAGAGGGGCTGACCTGTGCGTACCCTGTGCGCCTCGACGCTGATCGGCGAGTTCTTCGTCGTGGGCTTCGCAGGCCTGGTGGCCATGAAGGACCCGGACCTCACCCAGGTGCAGGTCTGGACGGTCTGCGGCGTGGTGATGCTGCTGTCCGTGCTGCTCTGCGGGGTGCTGTCCCGCCCGGGCGCGGTGCAGGTCGGCTGGGCCCTTCAGATCGGCCTGATCCTCAGCGGCTTCGTGGTCCCGATGATGTTCTTCCTGGGCGCGCTCTTCACGCTCCTGTGGTGGTGCTCGCTGCACTACGGCCAGCGGGTGGACGCCATCAAGGCCCGGTGGGCCGCCGAAGCCGCCCAGGCCCCCCAGGGCCCCCAGGCCGGCACCGCGACCGACGCCTGAGCGGGGTGCCGCTGCCCCGCCCCGGGAACGGGGCGGGCGCCGCGCTCCCTGTAGCCTCGTAGCACCGCACCCGTTTGCCGCAAGGAGTCGCAACATGTCCCAGCGCACGCTCGTCATCCTCAAGCCTGACGCGGTCAGGAGGGGGCTGATCGGCGAGATCATCGGCCGCATCGAGCGCAAGGCCGGCTGGACCATTCCCGCGATGGAGCTGCGCACCCTGGACCAGGAGACCCTGGAGGCGCACTACGGCGAGCACAAGGGCAAGCCCTTCTACGAGCCGCTGATGGGCTTCATGGCGAGCGGCCCCGTGGTCGTCCTCGTGGTCGAGGGCGAGCGCGCGATCGAGGGCGTGCGCCAGCTGGCCGGTCCGACCGACCCGATCGCCGCGGCGCCCGGTTCGATCCGCGGGGACTTCGGGACCATCGTGCGCGAGAACCTCATCCACGCGTCCGACTCCGAGGAGTCCGCCGAGCGCGAGCTGAAGCTGTTCTTCCCGGCGCTCTGACCCGGGCCGAGCGGCGCGGACCCGAGCTCCGGGCGCGCACTCCTCTCTGACGCAACATCAGCCGAATAGCGCTACGACCTGGGGCGACCGAAGTAATTTCGGTCGCCCTTCGGTATTCCCGGGGCCCACCGGGAACGCATGGGCAGGACACGACGTCACCACTGACAGGAGTGCCTTCAGGATCAGGCCGGACCCGCGAGCGGTGTCCGGGTGCGGTGTTCCGCGCGGCGGGTGAAGATGTCCCTGCGGAACTCCGGTGCCGCAGGCCGCCGGCCCGGCGCCCGTGCCGGCCTGGTCCTGAAGGCACCCCTCCAGGGGGCGGGCAACCGTTCCGGCGGCGCCGCCGGAGTCCCGTCGCGCAATGTCCTCACGTGCGGCACTACGATGGGGCCTCCACCCACACACCCACCTCGCCGACCTGACAGCAGCCGCTATCAACTGGAAGGCCAGACGCTCCTCATGGGGAACAAGGGGAACTCAATGTCGTTCATCGGCCGTGACATGGCTGTCGACCTCGGGACCGCCAACACGCTGGTGTACGTGAGGGGCCGGGGGATCGTCCTCAACGAGCCTTCCGTGGTCGCCATCAACACGAACACCGGTGGCATCCTGGCGGTCGGCTCCGAGGCGAAGAAGATGATCGGCCGGACACCCGGCAACATCGTCGCCGTACGACCCCTCAAGGACGGCGTGATCGCCGACTTCGAGATCACCGAGCGCATGCTGCGCTACTTCATCCTGAAGATCCACAAGCGCCGCTACCTGGCCCGCCCGCGCGTCGTGGTCTGCGTCCCCTCCGGTATCACCGGAGTCGAGCGCCGCGCCGTCATCGAGGCGTCCACCCAGGCCGGCGCCCGTCAGGTGCACATCATCGAGGAGCCCATGGCCGCCGCCATCGGCTCCGGCCTGCCCGTGCACGAGGCGACCGGCAACATGGTCGTGGACATCGGTGGCGGCACCACGGAGGTGGCTGTCATCTCCCTCGGCGGAATCGTCACGGCGCAGTCCATCCGGGTGGCCGGCGACGAGCTCGACAACGCGATCATCCAGCACATCAAGAAGGAGTACTCCCTCCTCCTCGGTGAGCGCACCGCGGAGCAGATCAAGATCACCATCGGCTCGGCCTACGACCTCGACAAGGACGAACACACCGAAATCCGCGGCCGGGACCTGGTCTCCGGACTGCCCAAGACGGTCGTCATCTCCGCCGCCGAGGTCCGCAAGGCCATCGAAGAGCCGGTCAACGCCATCGTCGACGCGGTGAAGACCACCCTCGACAAGTGCCCCCCGGAGCTGTCCGGCGACATCATGGACCGCGGCATCGTCCTCACCGGCGGCGGCGCGCTGCTCCGCGGCCTCGACGAGCGGCTGCGCCGGGAGACCGGCATGCCCATCCACATCGCCGAAGACCCGCTCGACTCGGTGGCCCTCGGCTCCGGCAAGTGCGTCGAGGAGTTCGAGGCACTCCAGCAGGTCCTGGACGCCCAGCCGCGGCGATGAAGCCGCGGCGGTAAACGTTTCCCCTCCATCAGGGGACACGCGGAATACAAGGATCCGCCGTACGGGTGCTGCCGCTCCCGTGCGGCGGATCGTTGATATACAGGCAACTGAAGAATCCGATGAGGAAGGCACGGCCGCCGCACGTGAGGGACACACGAGAGAGCCGGCTGCTCCTGGTACTGCTGGTCGCCGTCGCGTTCGCGCTGATCACGGTGGACATCCGGGCAGGCGAGGAGTCGCCGGTCGACGGTGCCCGGCAGGCCGCCGCCGCGGTCCTGGGCCCGGTGGAAAAGGGAGTCGCGACCGCGGTTGACCCGGTCGCCAACGCCATAGGGGCGGTACGGGACTCCGGGGAGCGGCACGACCGGATCAGCGTGCTGGAACGCGAGAACGCCGCTCTCAAGGCCAAACTCGGCAGCGAGGACCGCAACCGCAGCCGGATCCGGGAACTCGACGACATGCTCAAGCGGGCCGGCGCCGGCCAGTACGGCATCAAGGGCGCCGAGGTCATCGCCATAGGAGCGGCCCAGGGCTTCTCCTGGACCGTCACCATCGACGCCGGCAGCAAGGACGGCATCCAGCGCGACATGACCGTCCTCAACGGCGACGGACTCGTCGGCCGGGTCACCACCGTCGGCCCCGACACGGCCACCGTGCTCCTCGCCAGCGACCCCGACTTCACCGTCGGCACCCGCCTGGAGAAGACCGGCGAGCTCGGTTTCGCCACCGGCCAGGGGGACCGCCCGCTGTCCGTCCAGATGCTCAACGGCAAGGCCAAGGTCAGCCCCGGCGACCGCCTGGTGACCTTCGGCTCCCGCGCCAACAGGCCCTTCGTGCCCGGTGTCCCGCTCGGCGAGGTGGTCCGCGTGGACCCGTCCGGCGGCGGCCTCACCCGGACCATCCACGTCCGCCCCTTCGTCGGCTTCTCCCGCCTGGACATCGTCGGCGTGGTCGTGGTCCCGCCCCGCGAGGACCCGCGCGACGCCGTCCTGCCGCCCAAGCCGGAGCCGCCGAAGCCCATTCCGACGGTCACCGTCACGGTCACCCCTTCCCCGAGCGTGTCCGGCAAGCCGGCCGACGCCGCCGACGAGTAGGAGCTGACCGCCATGCGTTTCAACCGGATCCTGCTCTCCTCCACCCTGATCGTGGTCGCCCTCGTCATCCAGGTCACCATCCTCGGCCGGCTCCAACTGCCCGGTGCCGTCCCCGACCTGATGCTGCTCACCGTGGTCGCCCTGTCCCTGGTGTACGGGCCGATGAGCGGCGCCATCCTCGGCTTCGGCGCCGGGCTCCTCGCCGACCTGGCCCCGCCCGCCGACCACGCCGCCGGCCGCTACGCCCTGGTGCTGTGCGTCATCGGCTACCTGGTGGGCCTCGCCCGCCCCGACAACGGCCGCTTCCGCTCCGCCTGGGGCCCGATGCTCACCGTGCTGGCCGCCGCCGTCGGCTCCATCCTGCTCTACGTCGGAGTGGGCGTCCTGGTCGGCGACACCGCGGAACGCCATGTCGGCCTCGGCAGCCTGCTGTTCAGCGCCGTCCTGTACGACCTGCTGCTGGCTCCGTTCACGGTGCCGTTCATCATGGCGCTCGCCCGCCGTGCCGAGAACGACCCGATGGCGGTGGAGGCCAACGGCGGCCCGCCCCAGGGCACCGACGTGTCCTCCGGCTGGCTTTCCGGCGGCACCGGACTGCGCATCGGCAGCCAGCGCGGCGGCCTGCGGCTGAAGACCGCCCGCAGCCGCGCCAACCGGGCCGTCCGCATAAAGGGCGTCAAGGGGATCAAGGGCGTGAAGAGCGTCAAGGGCATGAAGAGCGTGAAGAGCGTCAAGAAGCTGTGACGGGGGAGCACGACGCATGACGAACATTCCGGAGACCGGCCGCACCCCCCGGGTGCAGATCCGGCTCGTCATCATCCAGGTACTGGTGTTCTCGCTGCTGTGCACGCTGGGCGGCCGGCTCTGGTACCTGCAGATCCGCAACGGCCACGAGTACGCCGACGAGGCCAGGAGCAACCACGTCCAGCGCGTGGTCCAGCCCGCCGTGCGCGGCTCCATCCTGGACGCCCGCGGGGTCGCGCTCGCGGACAACGAGACCCGGCTGGTCGTCTCCGCGTCCCGTACCGAGCTGATGCGGATAAAGGACCGGGGCAAGGCCGTTCTGACCCGGCTCGCCGGCGTCCTGGACATGCAGCCGCAGGAGGTCATGGACAAGGTCCGGCTCTGCGACTCCCAGACCCCCAAGCCCTGCTGGAACGGCTCCCCGTACCAGCCGATCCCGGTCACCCTCGAAGCCACCACCCAGCAGGCCCTGCAGATCCGCGAGCGTCCCGAGGACTTCCCCGGCATCACCGCCGAACCCACCGCCGTACGCCGCTACCCGGCGCCCGGCGGAGGCCGCACCGCCCAGGTGCTCGGCTACCTCTCGCCGGTCACCGACGACGAGATCCAGAAGGCCAAGGACACCGCCTCGCCGCACCTGCGCTCCGACCAGGTCGGCCGCTCCGGCATCGAGCGCATATACGACAAGGATCTGCGCGGAAAGGCCCAGGTCACCTCGTACGAGGTCGACAACCTCGGCCGGGTCATGGGTGAGACGAAGTCCGACCCGGGCGTGGCCGGGTCCACCCTGGTCACCAGCATCGACGCCCGGGTCCAGGCCGTTGCCGAGTACGAACTCCACCAGGCGATGAAGACCGTCCGCAAGGAGACCGACAAGATCACCGGCCGCAAGTACGCGGCCGACGCGGGCGCCGTCGTCGTCATGGAGACCAAGACCGGGCGCGTGGTCGCGATGGCCTCCCAGCCCGACTACGACCCCAACGCCTGGGTCGGCGGCATCTCCGGTGCCGACTACGCCAGGCTCACCAGCGAGAAGTCCAACTACCCGCTGCTCAACCGGGCCATCCAGGGCCAGGCCCCCGCAGGCTCCATCTTCAAGGTGGTGTCGGCGAGCGCGGCCGTGCGGGCCGGCTACCCCTTCGACGAGAAGTACAACTGCAGCGCCTCCTACAACATGGGCGGCCGGAGCTTCGCGAACTTCGAGTCCAAGGGCCACGGCCCCATCTCCCTGGGCGACGCCCTCAAGTTCTCCTGCAACACCGTCTTCTACGCCCTCGGACACAAGGAGTGGCAGCGCGACGGCGGCCTCGAGCCCAAGAAGGACGCCCACGACTGGTTCTACCGGACCGCCCGCGAGTTCGGACTCGGCTCGGAGACCGGGATCGACCTGCCGAACGAGGTCACCGGCCGGATTCCCGACCGCCAGTGGAAGCAGAGCTTCTGGAAGGCCAACAAGGACTCCTGGTGCAAGCAGGGCAAGAAGGGCGGCAGCTACGTCGAGCAGATCGCCTATGAGAGCTGCCTCGAAGGCAACCAGCTGAAGGCGTACGACAGCATCAACTTCGCCATCGGGCAGGGCGACGTCCTCGTCACCCCCATCCAGATGGCCACCGCCTATGCCGCCATCAGCAACGGCGGCACCCTCTTCAACCCCACCGTCGGCAAGGCCGTGATCACCCCCGATGGCAAGACCCGGATGATCGAGCCCAAGGCCCACGGGAAGCTGCCGGTCGACGCCAAGACCGTCAAGGACCTCGACAAGGGCCTGCGCTCGGTGGTGGAGCCCGGCGGCACCGCCAACTGGCGGTTCCTCGGCTGGCCCCAGGACAGGATCCCGATGCGGGCCAAGACCGGCACCGCCCAGGTCTACGGCAAGCAGACCACCTCCTGGCTGGCGACCTACACCGACGACTTCACCATCGTGATGACGATCTCCCAGGCAGGCACCGGCTCGGGTGCCTCGGGCCCCGCCGTGCGCAACATCTACAACGCGATGTACGGCCTCACCATGTCCGGCAAGCAGGACCTCGGCAAGGCCCTGCTGCCCAAGCCGGAATCCAAGCTGCCCACCGTGCAGCCCGACGGCACCATCGTGGCCCCCGAGGTCAGGCCGTACGTGCCCCCGTCCCCGGAGGAGCTGGTGCCCCCGCTCGCCGGCCCGCCGCCCCTGCGACACGACTGAGCCGCTGATGCCGATCGCCAACAAGTTCTCCGTATCCCGGTACGCACCCCAGAAGGGCCCGCTCGCCCGGCTGACGGCCCGCGACTCGGTCCTGCGCCGGCTCGACTGGCCGATACTGCTGTCGGCGCTCGCGCTGTCGCTGATCGGCGCCCTGCTGGTGTGGTCCGCGACCCGGCACCGGGACACGCTCAACCAGGGCGACCCGCAGTACTTCCTCTGGCGCCACCTCCTCAACACCGGGATCGGCCTGGTGCTGATGATCGGAACGGTCTGCCTGGGCCACCGCAACCTGCGCGGAGCGGTGCCGGTCCTCTACGGGCTCTCGCTGATCCTGGTCGCGGCGGTGCTCACCCCGCTCGGCGCCACCATCAACGGCGCGCACGCCTGGATCGTCATCGGCGGCGGCTTCTCGCTCCAGCCCTCGGAGTTCGTGAAGGTCACGATCATCCTGGTGATGGCGATGCTGCTGGCGGCCCGGGTGGACGCGGGCGACCTGGTCCACCCCGAGCACCGGACGGTGGTCAAGGCGCTGTGCCTGGCCGCCGCCCCCATGGGCATCGTGATGCTGATGCCCGACCTGGGGTCGGTGATGGTCATGGTGGTCATCGTGCTCGGCGTGCTGCTGGCCTCCGGCGCCTCCAACCGCTGGGTGCTGGGGCTCATCGGCTCCGGGACGGCCGGCGCGATCCTGGTCTGGCAGCTGGGCGTACTCGACGAGTACCAGATCAACCGCTTCGCCGCCTTCGCCAACCCCGAGCTCGACCCCTCGGGCGCCGGCTACAACACCAACCAGGCGCGGATCGCGATCGGCGGCGGCGGCCTGCTGGGCTCCGGCCTGTTCAAGGGCCCGCAGACCACCGGACAGTTCGTACCGGAGCAGCAGACCGACTTCGTGTTCACGGTGGCGGGGGAGGAGCTCGGCTTCGTCGGCGGCATCCTCATCATCGGCCTGCTCGGGGTCGTGCTGTGGCGGGCCTGCGTGATCGCCCGGGAGACCACCGAGCTGTACGGGACGATCGTGGCGGCCGGGATCATCGCCTGGTTCGCCTTCCAGGCCTTCGAGAACATCGGGATGAACCTGGGGATCATGCCGGTGGCGGGCCTCCCGCTGCCGTTCGTGTCCTATGGCGGCTCCTCGATGTTCGCGGTGTGGGTGGCGGTCGGCCTGCTCCAGTCGATCCGGGTACAACGACCCTTGTCCGCCTGAGCAGATCCGATCATGACTGCGATCAGGACTGATCGGGGGCCGAATCTGTTCGTAACCTGCGCGTCAGCCTTCGTTCAGGACTAAATTCGGGCTATGGCGGACACCAAGCGGGAAATCGAGCGGAAATTCGAGTTCACGAAGGCCAAGGCCGAGCAGCGCGGCGTGCCGGACCTGACCGGAACGGCCGGCATCGCCGCCGTACTCGACCGGGGCACGGCCGACCTCGACGCCGTCTACTACGACACCCCCGACCAGCGGCTCGCCGCCGACGGCCTGACCCTGCGCCGCCGGACCGGCGGCGAGGACGCCGGCTGGCACCTCAAACTGCCCGTCGCCCCCGGCGTCCGCGACGAGGTCCAGGCCCCCCTCGGGGACACCGTTCCCGGGCCCCTCGCCGCCCTGGTCCGCTCCCGGGTGCGCCACGCCACCCTGCAACCCCAGGTCCGGCTGCTCTCCTCGCGCAAGGTCAGCCACCTCGTCGACGCCGAAGGAACCCTGCTCGCGGAACTCAGCACCGACGCCGTCACCGCCGAGCGGGACGACACCGCCGCCTCCTGGACCGAGGTCGAGGTGGAACTCGCCGACGGCATCGACCCCGCCCTCCTCGACGCCGTGGAGAAGAAGTTCAGGAAGGCCGGACTCAAGGTCTCCGGCGCCCCCTCCAAACTCGCCCGCGCCCTCGCCGAGACCGGCACCGAACCCCCCGCCCGCCCCGCCCCGGCCCCGCCGACGACACCGCCGGCGGCCACCTCCTGGCATACGTACGGGAGCAGGTCGACGCCCTGATCACGCAGGATCCGGCCGTACGCCGCAACCAGCCCGACTCCGTCCACCAGATGCGGGTCGCCGCCCGCCGGCTGCGCAGCGCCTTCAAGAGCTACCGCAAGATCCTGGACCGCGAGACCACCGACCCGATCGGCGAGGAGCTGCGCTGGCTCGGCCAGGAACTCGGCGTCGACCGCGACCAAGAGGTCCTTCACGAGCACGTCCAGACGGCGCTCGCCGATCTCCCCCGCACCCTCGTCTCCGGACCGGTCCGCCGCCGCCTCCGCACCTGGAACAAGACCCGCCGCTCCGCCTCCCGCCGCCAAGCCCTCGTTGCCCTCGACAGCGCACGCCATCTCGCTCTCCTCGACACCCTGGAGGGCCTGCTCGCCGACCCGCCGCTCCTCCCCGGGGCCGACAAGCCGGCCGCGAAGGCCCTGCCCAAGGCGGTCCTGCGCGACTACGGCCGCCTCGCCGCCCGCGTCGATCACGCCCTGTCCATGGACCCGGGGGAGGAGCGCGACCACGCTCTGCACGACGCCCGCAAAGCCGCCAAACGCGCCCGCTACGCAGCGGAAGCCGCCGAGCCCGCGCTCGGCAAACCCGCCAGGAAGCTTGCCAAGGCCATGAAGTCCGTCCAGAGCCTGCTCGGCGAACACCAGGACAGCGTGGTCGCCCGTGCCGCCCTCCTCGACCTGGCCCACCAGTCCAACGGCGCCGGCGAGCCCTCCTTCACCTGGGGTCTTCTCCACGGCCGCGAGCAGGCTCGTGCGGAACGGGCTGAACGCGACCTCCCGGACGTCTGGGCCGAGGCCTCGGACCCCCGCCTGCGTGACCTGTAGCGCTCACGCGGATCAGGGGGCGACTCCGGGCGGGTTACGCTAGAGAGTCGCCCCTGCCAGCTCACGAAGGTCGCGAGATGCCCGCCGAGTCCGTTTTTCCTCAGCTCGAGGCTTTGCTCCCGCACGTCCAGAAGCCGATCCAGTACGTCGGCGGCGAGCTCAACTCGACCGTCAAGGCCTGGGACGAGTGCGACGTCCGCTGGGCGCTCATGTACCCGGACGCGTACGAGGTCGGTCTCCCCAACCAGGGCGTCATGATCCTGTACGAGGTGCTCAACGAGCGCGAAGGCGTGCTGGCCGAACGCACGTACAGCGTCTGGCCGGACCTGGAAGCGCTGATGCGCGAGCACGGCGTGCCCCAGTTCACGGTGGACTCGCACCGCCCGGTCTCCGCCTTCGACGTGTTCGGTCTGTCCTTCTCCACGGAGCTGGGCTACACCAACATGCTCACGGCCCTGGACCTGGCCGGTATCCCGCTGGAGTCCAAGGACCGCACCGTTGACCACCCGATCGTGCTGGCCGGCGGCCACGCGGCCTTCAACCCGGAGCCGATCGCCGCCTTCATCGACGCGGCGGTCATCGGCGACGGCGAGCAGGCCGTGCTCGACATGACCGAGATCATCCGCGGCTGGAAGGCGGAGGGCCGCCCGGGCGGGCGCGAGGAGGTCCTCTTCCGCCTCGCGAAGACGGGCAACATCTACGTCCCGGGCTTCTACGACGTGGAGTACCTGGCCGACGGCCGCATCGGCCGCGTCGTCCCCAACCGCTCCGGTGTGCCGTGGCGGGTCTCCAAGCACACCGTCATGGACCTGGACGAGTGGCCCTACCCCAAGCAGCCGCTGGTCCCGCTCGCCGAGACCGTCCACGAGCGGATGTCGGTGGAGATCTTCCGCGGCTGCACCCGCGGCTGCCGTTTCTGCCAGGCCGGCATGATCACGCGCCCCGTGCGGGAGCGAAGCATCACCGGCATCGGCGAAATGGTGGAGAAGGGCCTGAAGGCGACCGGCTTCGAAGAGGTCGGCCTGCTTTCCCTGTCCTCCGCGGACCACACCGAGATCGGTGAGATCGCGAAGGGTCTGGCGGACCGCTATACGGACGACAAGATCGGCCTGTCGCTCCCGTCCACCCGCGTCGACGCCTTCAACGTCGACCTGGCCAACGAGCTGACCCGCAACGGTCGCCGGTCCGGCCTCACCTTCGCCCCCGAGGGCGGCTCCGAGCGCATGCGCAAGGTCATCAACAAGATGGTCTCGGAGGAGGACCTGATCCGGACCGTCGCCACGGCGTACGGCAACGGCTGGCGCCAGGTGAAGCTGTACTTCATGTGCGGTCTGCCCACCGAGACCGACGAGGACGTCCTCCAGATCGGCGACATGGCGGTCAACGTGATCGCCAAGGGCCGCGAGGTCTCCGGCCAGAACGACATCCGCTGCACGGTCTCCATCGGAGGCTTCGTCCCGAAGCCCCACACCCCGTTCCAGTGGGCCCCGCAGCTGTCGGCGGAGGAGACCGACGCCCGCCTGGAGAAGCTCCGCGACAAGATCCGCGGCGACAAGAAGTACGGCCGCTCCATCGGCTTCCGCTACCACGACGGCAAGCCGGGCATCGTCGAGGGCCTGCTCTCTCGCGGCGACCGCCGGATCGGCGACGTCATCCGCGCGGTGTACGAGGACGGTGGCCGCTTCGACGGCTGGCGCGAGCACTTCTCCTACGACCGCTGGATGCAGGCGGCCGAGAAGACCCTGCCCGAGTACGGCGTGGACGTGGCCTGGTACACCACCCGCGAGCGCACCTACGAGGAAGTCCTGCCCTGGGACCACCTGGACTCCGGCCTGGACAAGGACTGGCTCTGGGAGGACTGGCAGGACGCCCTGGACGAAACCGAGGTCGAGGACTGCCGCTGGACCCCGTGCTTCGACTGCGGCGTCTGCCCGCAGCTGGGCCTCGACATTCAGATCGGCCCCACGGGCAAGAAGCTGCTTCCGCTTTCGGTGGTCAACAAGTAGCGGTGCCTGATCCGTCGGCCCCGTCCACCGAGGACGGGGCCGACGGCGTCAGCGGACCAGGTCCGCGAATGCATCCTGCTTGATGATCAGGCGCTCCTCGGCATCGGGGGGAACGCTGAGCTCCAGCTCGACCTCCGGTGCTCTGGTCCTGGGGATTTTCGTGCGACTGACCCGGCAGGTGATTCCAGCCCGCCGCAGGTCGTCGGTCATGACTTCCTGTCCCTCGCGTTCCCACCGATCGCCGAAGGACTCACCACTCGCTGCGATGGTCCAATGCGGCTTGGCCTGCCGAAGTCCCAGCTCACCGCGCACGTACTCCCGTGTGCGTACCGGCTGCGCACCCAGTGCGGTCATGACCTGGGCGCGGAGCGCCCGGTAGACGGCATCCGGGTCAGGGGCGCCCAAACCCCCGCTCGGGCAGTTCCGGCAGCGCAGGTAGGCGTAGGTGCGGCCCTGGACCGCGGTCCGCTTGACCGTCATGTTCGTGCCGCAGTCCGTGCAGACCAGAACCCCGAGGAACGCGGTCGCTCCGCGCGGGCTGCGATGGGGCTGCGACTTGCTCCGCCTGTCGAGGGCGGTTTGCAGGGTCTGCCACTCGGCCTCCGTGAAGATCGGATCTGCCACGCGGACAGGGACGCCGTCCTTGTCACGGACGACCCTGGACCGGCGGACGCCGCCATCGTTTGCCTCCACGACCCGCAGTCCCATCAGCGCCGGGTTCCGCAACCTCCTCAGTAGCGTGCTGGTCGTCCACTGCCCACCGCCGCCGGTCGGAACCCCACCGCGGCTGAGCACGATGGTCATGCGACGTGCCGAGACTCCCCGCACTGCTGCGTCGTAACACCATCGGAGCACGCGCTGCGCCTGCGGCTCAATGACCAGCTTCCTGCCGCCATCGGTCACGTATCCGTAGGGCGGCTTCCCAACGAGCCAGTCCGACTGCGTTTTGGCGTAGTCCCAAAGGCTCGTCACCCTGGCGATCGTGCTGCCTGTCTCGATCTCCGCCAGAGTGCCGACGAACTTTGCCGTGGCCTGACCGAGCGGGGTGGACAGGTCGATGACGTCGTGCTTGGAGACCAGGTTCTTCCCATGGGCCGAACACCAATCGATCATGGCGCTGAGATCGGTCACCCGCCGGACGAAGCGGTCCATTTTCCAGAAGAGGATGACATCGAAATCCGGCACGCGGTCGTTCAGCCAGCGCCCCAGTTCCTTGCGCTGCCACGGCGCGACCCGGGTGGCCGAGACGTTGAGATCCCTGGCGACACCCACGACACGTAACCCCCGTTCCCTGGCCATGCTCCGGAGTTCGAGCTCCTGACGCACGGGCGACGTGGTGTCCGCGGTGAGAGCGGAGAGCCGCACCGATATCAGGGCGCGCGGGGCGTCCGCCGGAAGCGTGCTCTCGTCCCTCTGGAACGCATCGAGCATCGCCAGGTCGGGCTCTCTCCAGTGAACGCCCGCCGCATACGTTCCCTGCTTCTCGTCCATGGGTGTCATCACTCCGTGGCAACGACAGGTTCCGGCTCCGGTTGTGGGCGTGTGGGGTTCTGTCCGCAGATGGACACCCACATCCAGCCCCGCCCGCTTCCCGGCGGGGGCATATGTGTTCGAGGGGTGGTGAAATGTTTCTGCGGTGATGGGTCGTAGGTATAGTTTTTTCAAGGAGGTGGATATCCATGGCGAAGACTGTGATCGATCTCGATGAGGAAGCGCTCGCCCTTGCCGCGCAGGCGCTGGGGACGAAGACCAAGAAGGACACCGTGAACGCCGCGCTGGCGGAAATAGGAGCACGGGTCAGAAGGGAAAGGGCGCTCGCCAGGCTCCTTGCGCTTGATGAGGACGGCGCGTTCGACAAGGGGCGGGAGCCGGGCTTCAAGGAGGAGGTGCGCGGATCGTGGGAGAAGGCGACGGCCAGTTCCTGATCGACACCTCGGCAGCGCACCGCATCACCTTGCCCGGCCCGTATGCCACCTGGCGCGGTGCTATGGGGGCCGGCCGGATCGGGATGTGCGCGGCGACGGAGGTCGAGGTGCTGTACTCGGTGCGGTCGGCCGGCCAGTACGCCGAGATGCGCGACGCTCTCGGTGACCTCTACACCTGGTACGGGATCCCCGACGGGGTCTGGGCGGAGACCCTCGCGCTCCAGTCGACGCTGGCAGAGGCCGGGGCCCTGCGCTCCGCCGGACTCGTCGACCTCGTCGTGGCGGTGACCGCCCGGCACCACCGGCTCACCGTCCTGCACTACGACCGGGACTTCGAGACGATCGCGAAGCACACGGATCTGCGGACCCGCTGGCTCGCGGAACCCGGAAGCATCGACTGAATGTCCTGACGGGCATGAACATGCACAACACACAGCCTCCGGCAGCGGCCGGGGGCTGTCTCGGCGGGGTGGCCAAGGTCGTGGCCGTCCTCGTGGTCCTGCCCCTCCGGGCGGTCTGGGTGTGCTTCGTCTGGGTCTGCCGGGTGATCGGGCGGTATCTGCTGGCGCCGCTCGTCACCTATGTGCTGGAGCCGGTGGTCCGGTTCACCGGGTGGGTGCTCGGGTGGGTGCTGCGGATCTTCGTCGGGTGGCCCTGCCGGTTCCTGTGGCGGTATCTCCTCAAGCCCGTCGGGCAGTTCCTCCATCTGTATCTGCTCGCTCCCGTGGGGCGGTTCCTCTTCCGCTGGGTGCTGCAACCCCTCGGGCACGCCGCCGTGTGGCTGGCCGGGGTGCTGATGGAGTACCTGTTCGCGCCCCTGTACCGGTACGTCCTCACGCCCCTCGGGCATCTGACCGTCTGGGCCTGGGACATCGCCGGGCGGATCCTGAGGGTCCTCGGCTGGGTGCTGATCGGCTGGGCGGCGGTCAAGGTCTACACGTACGTGCTCAAGCCGCTCGGCCACATCCTGCGCGATGCCTGGCGGGCCGTCCGCGCGGCAGCGCGCGAAGCACGCATCGCCCTGTTCGGGTAGAGGTCGCAGGCAGCCGGGCGGAACCGGCGAGGGCACGGGCGCGTACTCTGGGTAGTACGACAGCCGTAGGCGCGGCCCAGGAGCCGCCCCCGCTGCGCAAGACGTCACAGGGCGGAGCCTGAGCGCTCGCGCCCCGCACAAGGAGAAGAACCACTGGGCAAGCGACAGCCCGAAGGCCCGCCACCCGCACCCGCGGTGCAGCGCATCCGACTGCGCTACACCAAGCGCGGTCGCCTCCGGTTCACCAGCCACCGAGACTTCCAGCGTGCCTTTGAGCGGGCCCTGCGCCGCGCCGAAGTGCCGATGGCGTACTCGGCCGGCTTCACCCCCCACCCGAAGGTCTCGTACGCGAACGCCGCCCCCACGGGCACCGGCAGCGAGGCCGAATACCTGGAGATCGCGCTCACCGCGCACCGCGACCCCGAGCGGCTCCGCGAGCTGCTCGACGAGTCGCTGCCCGCCGGGCTCGACATCACCGACGCCGTCGAGGCCCGCACCTCCGGCCTCGCCGACCGGCTCACCGCGTCCGTCTGGGAGCTGCGGCTCGACGGCGTGGAGCCCGCCGACGCCGAGCAGGCCGTCACCGCCTTCCTCGCGGCCGAGACCGTGGAGGTCCAGCGGCGCACGAAGAACGGCATGCGGACCTTCGACACCCGGGGGGCCGTGGCGAGCATCGAAACGCATCCCGCTCCGGCTGCCCCGGCTGATAGGCCGCAGGACAATGCCTGTGCGATACTGCGGCTGGTTGTTCGGCACGTGACACCTGCCGTCCGACCCGACGACGTCCTGTCCGGTCTCCGAGCTGTGGCCGACCTGGCGCCGCCGGTCCCCGCAGCGGTGACCAGGCTGGCGCAGGGGCTCTTCGACGAGGAGTCCGGCACGGTGACCGACCCGCTCGCGCCCGACCGCGAGGCTGTCACGGCCGCCCCACCCACGGCCGCCGTAGCCGCCGCCGCGAAGGCGCCGGAAGGTCCCGCCGCGTAAGGACGCGTTGCCGCGCAGCCCTGGTACTCGGGAGCCACCTGGGTCGGGCCGCGCACAGACCTGAAGACTTCCGCCAGGCCGTGCACATCTTGCGTACGGAACCGGCGGCCATGGACCTACAGCTCCCGTGAGGCGAACGCGCCCCGGAGGCCGGTTCCGCGCACAGCGCACGGAACCGAGCCGGACCGGATGTCAGCCGCGGCGCCCGGGAGCGTGACGGGAGAACCGCCCGCATGCTCGACAACGAAATCAACGAAAACCCCGCCGCCGGAGCCGACAGCCCCAGCGACAACCTGCCGCCGCGCCGGCGCCGCCGCGCGGCGTCCCGGCCGGCCGGCCCGCCGGGAGCCACGGCCGCCGCCGAGGCCGCTCCGGTCACCGAGGCCGTCGAGGCCGCTCCGGCTCCGGTCGCTGCCGCCGAAGAGGCTCCGGCTGCTGCTCCGGCGCGTACGCGTCGTCGGGCCACTCGTGCTGCGACCGCTCCGGTCGCCGAGGCTGCTCCGGTTGAGGCCGTCGAGGCCGTCGAGGCTGCTCCGGTGGTGGAGCCGGTGGCGGAGGAGGCCCCCAAGGGCCGTACCCGTCGTCGTGCCACCCGTGCGGTGGCGGCGCCCGCCGCCGAGGCCGCTCCGGTCACCGAGGCCGTCGAGGCCGCTCCGGCTCCGGTCGCTGCCGCCGAAGAGGCTCCGGCTGCTGCTCCGGCGCGTACGCGTCGTCGGGCCACTCGTGCTGCGACCGCTCCGGTCGCCGAGGCTGCTCCGGTTGAGGCCGTCGAGGCCGTCGAGGCTGCTCCGGTGGTGGAGCCGGTGGCGGAGGAGGCCCCCAAGGGCCGTACCCGTCGTCGTGCCACCCGTGCCGTGACCGCGCCCGCCGTCGAGGCCGCTCCGGCCGCCGAGGCCCCGCAGGCGCAGGCCCCGCAGGAGACCAAGGAAGTCGCCAAGGCGACCGTGACCGTGGCCGACGCCATCGACGCCCCGAAGGGCCGTGGCCGCCGCCGCGCCACCCGCGGCACCGCCCCCGCTGCTGCCGCCGCCCCGCAGGCCGAGCCGGCCGCCGCCCAGCCGGAGGCCGAGGCACCCGCGCCGCGCACCCGCCGTGCCGTGCGTCCCGCCGTCGCCGTCTTCCAGGCGCCGGTGTTCACCGAGCCGATGTTCCAGACCCCGGAGACCGCCGCCGCGGCTGCCGCTGCCGCCGCCGCACAGGTCGAGGCGGAGGAGGTCGAGGAGGAGCTCGCCGAGGAAGCCGAGACCGAGGCCGTCGCCGAGGTCCAGGCCCCGGCCGAGCAGCCCGCCGGCCGCCGCCGTCGCCGCCGTGGCGGTGCCGTCGCGCCCGAGCCGGTCGTCGAGGAGGCTCCCGCCGAGGAAGCCGCCGAGGCCGAGGCCGAGGAGTTCGAGGAAGAGGAGACCGACGAGACGGGCGAGCGTCCGTCCCGCCGTCGCCGCCGCGGTGGCCGTCGCCGTCGTCGGGGCGAGGCTGCCGAGCTCGACGAGTCCTCCGAGGAAGAGGCCGAAGAGGCCGAGGAAGAGCACGAGGAGTCCGAGGAGGAGGAGTCCGAGGAGGGCGCCGCGCTCGGTTCCAGCTCCAGCCGCCGTCGCCGTCGCCGTCGCCGTCGCTCCGGTGACGCCGGCCCCGAGGCCGAGACGGGCGAGGAGGACGGCGTCCGTACGGTCGTCAAGGTCCGCGAGCCGCGCCCGGCCCGGGAGAAGGCCGAGTCCGGTGCCGGCGCGGACGAGGTGCAGTCCATCAAGGGCTCCACCCGCCTGGAGGCGAAGAAGCAGCGCCGCCGCGAGGGCCGCGAGCAGGGCCGCCGCCGCGTCCCGATCATCACCGAGGCCGAGTTCCTGGCCCGCCGTGAGGCCGTCGAGCGGGTGATGGTCGTGCGCCAGAACGGCGACCGCACCCAGATCGGCGTCCTCGAGGACAACGTGCTCGTCGAGCACTACGTCAACAAGGAGCAGGCCACCTCGTACGTCGGCAACGTCTACCTGGGCAAGGTCCAGAACGTGCTGCCCTCGATGGAGGCCGCCTTCATCGACATCGGCAAGGGCCGCAACGCCGTCCTGTACGCCGGTGAGGTCAACTTCGAGGCGCTCGGCATGGCCAACGGGCCGCGCCGCATCGAGTCCGCCCTCAAGTCCGGCCAGTCGGTCCTGGTGCAGGTCACCAAGGACCCGATCGGCCACAAGGGCGCCCGCCTCACCAGCCAGGTCTCGCTGCCCGGCCGCTACCTGGTCTACGTGCCCGAGGGCTCGATGACCGGCATCAGCCGCAAGCTGCCCGACACCGAGCGGGCCCGTCTGAAGACCATCCTCAAGAAGATCGTCCCCGAGGACGCGGGTGTCATCGTGCGCACCGCCGCCGAGGGCGCGAGCGAGGACGAGCTGCGCCGCGACGTCGAGCGTCTGCAGGCCCAGTGGGAGGACATCCAGAAGAAGTCCAAGCAGATCTCGACCTCTTCGCCGAGCCTGCTGTACGGCGAGCCGGACATGACCGTCCGGGTCGTGCGCGACATCTTCAACGAGGACTTCTCCAAGGTCATCGTCAGCGGTGACGAGGCGTGGCAGACCATCCACGGCTATGTCTCGCACGTGGCCCCGGACCTGGCCGACCGGCTCTCGCGCTGGACCTCCGAGGTCGATGTCTTCGCGACGTACCGGATCGACGAGCAGCTCGCCAAGGCGCTCGACCGCAAGGTGTGGCTGCCCTCGGGCGGCTCCCTGGTGATCGACAAGACCGAGGCGATGGTCGTCATCGACGTCAACACCGGCAAGTTCACCGGCCAGGGCGGCAACCTCGAGGAGACCGTCACCCGGAACAACCTGGAGGCGGCCGAGGAGATCGTGCGCCAGCTGCGGCTGCGCGACCTCGGCGGCATCGTCGTCATCGACTTCATCGACATGGTGCTGGAGTCCAACCGGGACCTGGTGCTGCGGCGCATGCTGGAGTGCCTGGGCCGGGACCGTACGAAGCACCAGGTCGCCGAGGTCACCTCGCTGGGCCTGGTCCAGATGACCCGCAAGCGGGTGGGCCAGGGCCTGCTGGAGTCCTTCTCCGAGACCTGCGTCCACTGCAACGGGCGCGGTGTGATCGTGCACATGGAGCAGCCGACGGCCGTCGGTGGCGGTGGCAACGGCAAGCGCGCCAAGAAGCGCGGCGGCCGGGCCCACGAGCACGAGCACGAGGGCGTGGAGGTCGTCGAGGCCGTGGAGACGGTGGCCGAGGTCGAGGCGGAGGTCGCCGAGCCGGTGGCGCTGCCGGAGCCGTCGTTCGTCCCGGACGAGGAGCTGTACAGCAGCCCGGCCGAGGCCGAGGCCGCCGCGGGCCTGAGCTCGCGCCGCAACCGCCGTCGCGCCACCCGTAAGGCCACTGCTCCGGCCGGCGCCCCGCGCGGCGCCGCGGCCCCGGTCGCCGAGCCGGTCGCGGTCGTCGAGACCGTGGCGGAGCCGGTCGTGGAGGCGGAGCCGGTGACCGAGCCCGCGGACACGGTCCTGGAGCCGGCCGCGGAGGTCGTCGCCGAGGCCGTCGCCGAGCCGGTCGTGGAGGCCGCACCGGCCCGGACCCGGCGCCGGGCGACCCGTAAGGCCACCGCTCCGGCGGGGGCGCCGAAGCAGGCCGAGACCGTGGTGGAGGCCCCGGCCGCCGAGCCGGCCGAGGTGCCCGAGCCCGTCGTGGCGGCTCCGGCCGAGCCGGTCGCGGCGGCCGAGCCCGAGCCGGTCGTGGAGGCCGCTCCGGCCCGTCCGCGGCGCCGGGCGACCCGTAAGGCCACCGCTCCGGCCGGTTCGCCGGCGGGAGCCGAGGCCGCGGTCGTGGTCGTGACGGCTCCGGAGGCCGCCCCGGCCGCCGCCGAGCCCGAGGCCCCGGCCGCCGAGGAGGCGGCTCCGGTCAAGAAGACGGCGGCGCGCAAGACGGCTGCCAAGAAGGCCCCGGCGAAGAAGGTGACGGCCGCCAAGAAGACGGCCGCCACCAAGAAGACGGCGGCTGCGAAGAAGACCACGACGGCCAAGAAGACCGTGAAGAAGGCAGTGGCGAAGAAGACCGCGGCGGCGGAGCAGCAGTCGCTCCCGTCCGTCTCGGCCGCCACCGACGAAGCCTGATCCACCCCGTCCGGTTCGGCTCCGCCCGGCACCCCTGTGGTGCCGGGCGGAGCCGTTCCCGTTCCCGGGCGGGGCCCGGGTCTGGCCCGTTCCGGGGCCGGTTTGACCTCTTAAACCTCTGGCACGTAACCTTGCATGTCGGCGTGCCCATGTGTGCGCCAGCTCCTGAGCACCTCACCTCCCGGGCTTTGCGGCGCGGGGGAGGCCGCCTCGTGTTTCGGCGGGGGTCGGCTGGCTTCAGGGGTTCCCGAATCGAGCGAGAGAGAGATCCGCGTGTACGCCATCGTGCGCAGCGGTGGTCGCCAGCACAAGGTTGCTGTCGGCGACATCGTTGAGGTTGACAAGATTTCCACTGCCAATGTTGGCGACACGGTCGAGCTCTCGACCCTGCTCGTTGTCGACGGCGACGCCGTGACCAGCGACCCGTGGGTCCTGGCCGGGATCAAGGTCACGGCCGAGGTCGTGGACCACCACAAGGGCGCCAAGATCGACATCCTGCGCTACAAGAACAAGACCGGCTACCGCCGTCGCCAGGGTCACCGCCAGCAGTACACGGCGATCAAGGTCACCGGCATTCCGACGGCTGCGAAGTAAGAGGGACTGAGCAATGGCACACAAGAAGGGCGCATCGTCCACCCGGAACGGTCGCGACTCCAATGCCCAGCGGCTCGGCGTGAAGCGCTTCGGCGGTCAGGTCGTTTCCGCTGGTGAGATCCTCGTCCGCCAGCGCGGCACCCACTTCCACCCGGGCGCCGGCGTCGGCCGTGGTGGCGACGACACCCTGTTCGCCCTGCTTCCCGGCGCGGTGCAGTTCGGCACCCACCGTGGCCGCAAGGTCGTGAACATCGTTCCGGCCGCCTGATCTTCTTAGATCAAGCGTTCGTAACTTTCTGAGGGCGGATCTCTGTCTTCCCGGCGTATGCCGGGAAGCGGGTCCGCCCTCGGCGCGTTACACAGGTTGTAGTGCACAGAACTTTTCCGTACATATCTGGAGGAACAACCATGACCACCTTCGTGGACCGCGTCGAGCTGCACGTCGCCGCGGGTAACGGAGGCCACGGCTGCGCCTCCGTTCACCGGGAGAAGTTCAAGCCGCTCGGCGGCCCCGACGGCGGCAACGGCGGCCGTGGCGGCGATGTGATCCTGGTCGTCGACCAGTCGATCACCACCCTGCTGGAGTATCACCACAGCCCGCACCGCAAGGCCACCAACGGCAAGCCGGGCGAGGGCGGCAACCGCTCCGGCAAGGACGGCCAGGACCTGGTCCTCACCGTCCCCGACGGCACCGTGGTCCTCGACAAGGAGGGCAACATCCTGGCCGACCTGGTCGGCCAGGGCACCACCTATGTCGCCGCCGAAGGCGGCCGTGGCGGCCTCGGCAACGCCGCACTGGCCTCGGCCCGCCGCAAGGCGCCCGGCTTCGCCCTGCTCGGCGAGCCCGGCAAGGCCGGGGACATCGTCCTGGAGCTCAAGACCGTCGCCGATGTGGCGCTGGTCGGCTACCCGAGCGCCGGCAAGTCCTCGCTCATCTCGGTGCTCTCCGCCGCCAAGCCGAAGATCGCCGACTACCCCTTTACCACCCTGGTCCCGAACCTGGGCGTGGTCACCGCCGGTTCGACCGTCTACACCATCGCCGACGTCCCCGGCCTGATCCCGGGCGCCAGCCAGGGCCGTGGCCTCGGCCTGGAGTTCCTGCGGCACGTCGAGCGCTGCTCGGTGCTGGTGCACGTCCTGGACACCGCCACCCTGGAGTCCGACCGCGACCCCGTCTCCGACCTCGACGTCATCGAGGAGGAGCTCAAGCTGTACGGCGGCGGGCTGGAGAAGCGCCCGCGCCTGGTCGTCCTCAACAAGGTCGACATCCCCGATGGCCAGGACCTCGCCGAGATGATCCGCCCGGAGCTTGAGGAGCGCGGCTACAAGGTCTTCGAGGTGTCGGCCGTGGCCCGCACCGGCCTGAAGGAGCTGTCCTTCGCCCTCGCCGAGATCGTCGCCAAGGCGCGCGCCCGCAAGCCCAAGGAGGAGGCGACCCGGATCGTCATCCGTCCCAAGGCCGTGGACGACGCCGGTTTCACCGTCACCTACGAGGAGGCGGAGGACCTCTACCGCGTCCGCGGCGAGAAGCCGGAGCGCTGGGTCCGCCAGACCGACTTCAACAACGACGAGGCCGTGGGCTACCTCGCCGACCGCCTCAACCGCCTCGGCGTCGAGGACGCGCTGATGAAGGCCGGTGCCCGGGCGGGCGACGGCGTGGCCATCGGCCCCGACGAGAACGCGGTCGTCTTCGACTGGGAGCCGACCGTGATGGCCGGCGCCGAGATGCTGGGCCGCCGCGGTGAGGACCACCGCCTGGACGCCCCGCGTCCGGCCACCCAGCGCCGCAAGGAGAAGGAAGCCCAGCGCGGCGACGCCGCCCAGCGCGAGTACGACGAGTTCCGCCCCTTCTAGAAGGTGCGCGGCCACCCCGTAGGATCGGGCCGGTGAGCAGCAACACTCCCACCGTCTCCGTCGTGGTGATCGCGTACAACGACGCCGGGCTCGTGGGCGAGGCCGTCCGGTCGGCACTCGCCCAGGGCCCGGCGGTCGGCGAGGTCATCGCCGTGAACGATGCGTCAGCCGACCGCACCGCCGAGGTCCTGGACGGGCTGGCCGCCGCCCACCCGCTCCTGAAGGTGATCCACCGGACGGAGAACAGCGGGGGCTGCGGCACCCCCCGCAACGACGGCATCGCCGCCGCCACCGGCCGCTACGTCCTCTTCCTCGACAGCGACGACGTGCTGCCGCCGGGCGCGGCCGAAGCCCTGCTGCGCGCCGCCGAACGGCACCGGGCGCCGGTCACCGTCGGCTCCTGCGTACGCCGGGAGCTGCCCCAGGGCAACGACGTCCCGTGGATGCCCGGGCTGCACACCCCGGGCGCGGCGGGCGAGGTGATCGAGCGGCCCGCGGACCGCCCCGAACTGGTCCGCGACACCCTCTGCGTCAACAAGCTCTACCGCAAGGACTTCCTCGACGAGCACGGCATCCGGTTCCCCGACGGCCGGTTCGTCTACGAGGACTTCGTCTTCACCGCCCGGGTCCTGGCCGCGGCGCCCCGTATCGCCGTGATCGAGGACCTGGTCTACATCTGGCATGTGCGCCGCAGCGCGGCCCAGGTGTCCATCTCCCTGGACCGCAAGGACGTCGGGAACTGGCGCTCCCGGATCGAGGCCCACCGCCGGGCCGCCGAGATCCTCGGCGCCTCCTCCAAGGAGCTCGGGCAGGCCTGCGCCGTCAAGTTCCTCGAGTACGACCTGCGCATGTACCTCCGGGAGCTCGGCAAGGACCCCGAGTACCGGGCCGCCTGGTGGCAGCTGACCCGCGCTTACCTCGACACCTTCGAGGAAGTGGCCGTCGAGGCCGCCGCCGCCAAGGCCCGCTGGATCGTCCGGGTGCTGCGCGCCGCCCCCGCCCCGCCCGCGGACGTCGAACGCCTCACCCGGTTCGCCGCCGAACCGCCCCGCCTGCTGCCCCCGTACGCCACCGGCCCCGACGGCACCCCGGTGTGGAGCGCCGAGCTCCCCGAGGCCCGGCTCGACGGGCTGGCCGGGCTGCCGGTGGCCGAGCTGCCGGTCACCGTGGACGCCGGACCGGCCGGCTCCGGTGCCCTCGCCCTCCGCGTCCACGACCTGTACGGGCGGCTCGCCGCGGCCGGCCCGCGGACCGTGCAGCTGCACTTCCTGCCCCGCGGGGGCGGCGAGCCGGTCAGCGGCCACCCGGTGGAGCTGCGCCCCGAGGACGGCGGGGCCGACGGCGGCGGCACCTGGATCGCCGAACTGCCCTTCAAACCGGCCGCGCTGGCCCTCGCCGGCCGCCGCCGCGGACTGCGCGGCATGCAGGCCTGGGACCTGAGGGTGGGCGTGGAGTGTGCCGACGGGAGCTCCCTGCTCACCTCCCTGCGCCCCCTCGCCGAACTGCTGCGGAGGCGGGCGCTGCCCAGCAGCCGGTACGGTGTTCTGCTGGCGCAGCCGTACCGGACGGCCGCCGGATCGCTCGCGCTGCGGCTGGCGCCCGGCGCCGACGGGGCGGCCAACCTCGTACGCAACCGCCTCCACCGGTCCCGCACGGGCCGCGGGGCACGCTAGACAACGGACAGGACTCGGGAGACCCCATGACGTTTCTGATCACCGGTGGCGCCGGATACATCGGCTCGCACGTGGTCCGCGCGATGCTGCTCGCGGGGGAGAAGGTGGTCGTCTTCGACGACCTGTCCACGGGGAACGAGGACCGGGTCCCGGAGGGCGTCCCCCTGGTGATCGGCACGGTGCTGGACCGGCTGGCGCTGGACGAGGCCATCCGCAAGCACAAGATCACCGGCGTGGTGCACCTGGCGGGCAAGAAGCAGGTCGGCGAGTCCGTCGAGAAGCCGATGTACTACTACCACGAGAACGTGGAGGGCCTGCAGGTCCTGCTGGGCGCGGTGGCCGCGGCCGGCATCCGCAACTTCCTGTTCTCCTCCTCGGCCTCCGTGTACGGAATGCCCGATGTGGACCTGGTCACCGAGAGCACCCCGTGTGCCCCGCTGAGCCCGTACGGCGAGACCAAGCTGGCCGGCGAGTGGCTGGTCCGGGCGGCCGGCCGGGCGCACGGCATCTCCACCGCCTGCCTGCGCTACTTCAACGTGGCCGGTGCCGCGGCCCCGGAGCTCGCCGACACCGGCGTGTTCAACCTGGTCCCGATGGTCTTCGAGCGGTTCGACCAGGGCGAGGGCGCCCGGATCTTCGGCGACGACTACCCGACCCCGGACGGCACCTGCATCCGCGACTACATCCACGTCGAGGACCTGGCGGAGGCCCATGTGGTGGCCGCCCGCAAGCTGGCCGAGTGGGCCGCGGCCGGCGAGTACCGGGACCTCACCGTGAACATCGGCCGCGGCGAGGGCGTTTCCGTCCGCGAGATGGTGGACCTCCTCAACGAGAACACCGGGCACAGCCACGCCCCGGTGATCACCCCGCGCCGGCCCGGCGACCCGGCCAAGGTGGTGGCCTCGGCCGACCGGATCGCCGCCGAGCTGGGCTGGAAGGCCCGCCACGACGTCCGCGAGATGATCACCTCGGCCTGGGCGGGCTGGCAGGCCAACAAGACCGCCGTCCACCACGAGCGCTGACCGCCGCCCTCACGCCGTACGTACGAAGCCGCCCGCCCCGGAGGAACCGGGGCGGGCGGCTTCACGCATACGGTGCGCGCCGGCGGGTCAGCGCTGGAGGAAGGCGAACAGCGCTTCCCACCGGTCCGTGATGTCGGCGCTGGAGTAGCGCTGCACCTCACGGAAGGCGGTGTCGCCGAGCCGGTCCCGGTACTCCCGGTCCGACATCAGCCGGTCCAGGTGCGCGGCCAGCTCGATGGTGTTGCCCAGCCGGGCCAGCAGCCCGTCCTCGCCGTGCGACACGATCTCCCGGACGCCCGGCGCGCAGTCGAAGGCCACCGGCGGCACGCCCGCCGCCATGGCCTCCAGCAGGGTGATCGGGAAGCCCTCGGCCCGGGAGGCCTGCGCGAACACGGAGGCACCCTGGAGCGCCCCCAGCACATCGCCGGTGCTGCCCATCCACTCCACCGAGTCGTCCAGGCCCAGCGAGGTGCAGTAGGCCCGCAGGGTCGCCTCCTCGGCGCCCGCGCCGTAGATCCGCAGGGTCCAGTCCGGGTGCAGCGGAGCAGCCTCCGACCAGGCGTCCAGCAGCAGGTCCACACCCTTCTCGAAGGCGAGGCGGCCGACCGAGGCCACCACCTTCGCCTCGCGCGGGGCGGGCGCCTCCGGCATGAAGGGCAGCGGGTTCGGCATGGAGCCCACATTGTCCATCCCGGAGCGGATCCACAGGTCCGCGTCCTCCGGGGTGAGCACCAGCAGCCGGTCCACGTCCTTGTAGTGGCGCCGGACCCGGGCCGCCCGCGAGGACTTGTGGCTGGCCTCGTAGGACTCGTGGCTCATCCCGATGACGGTGAGCCCCTTGGTGTCGGCGAGCGCCACCCACTCCATCGCCCAGACCTGGGTGCAGATGACCACGGCACCCGGGCCGGCCGCCCGGAACAGTGCGTTCAGCTTCTCGGCCTGCTCGCGCATCCCGGCCCGGCGGGCCGACTGGCGGCGACGCTCGGCGGCGTTCAGCTTCCCCTTGAGACCGCGCAGCGCGCGCGGCGAGGGCGGCCGTACGTCGTACAGACAGGTCGTCTTGTACGGCAGGTCCGCGGGGAACTGCTGGCGGAGGGACTCCTCCACCGGTGCGATGCCGATGACATGCACCCGGTGGCCGCGGTCGGCGAGGAGCCGGGCCATCTGGTGCGACCAGGTGGTCACACCGCCGATCTCGTCGACGCTGTTGGAGACGAAAAAGATGTCACGGCTCACTTGCCGCTCCCCTGGAAGAACTTCTCGACGATCTGTGCAGCCGCGGTCCCGCGGTCGTGCTCGCCGAACTCGGCGAGGAAGCGCTGCCGCGCCTCGGCGTACTTGGCGTCGGCCTCCTCGAACACGGCGATCGCCTGGAGGAGTTCGTCCGCCGTGGCCACGACCGGGCCGGGCGCCTTCTCCTTGAGGTCGAAGTAGGTGCCGCGGATGTCGCCGGCGTACGCCTCGTAGTCGTAGGCGAAGAACAGCATCGGCCGGTCCAGGACCGCGTAGTCGAACATCACGGACGAGTAGTCGGTGATCAGACCGTCGGCCAGGGCCAGCAGCGGGGTGATGTCGTGGTGCTTGGACACGTCGATCACCCGGCCCGCCACCGAGGGCGGCAGCGAGACGCTGTTGAGGTAGTGGGTGCGCACCAGCAGGGTGAAACGGTCACCCAGCCGCTCGGCGAACTCCTCCACGTCGAAGGGGAACTCGAAGCCCTCCACCGAACCGTCCACCGCCGCCCGGAAGGTCGGCGCGTACAGCAGCACCTTCTTCTCCGGGGCGATGCCCAGCTCGGCCGCGAGCGGTCCGCGGACCCGCTCGCCGCTGTCCGCCTCCTCGCGGTAGGCCGCCACCAGGGCGTCGTTGCGCGGATATCCGGTGGGCAGCAGCACCTCCTCGCGGAGCCGGAAGCCCTTGGCGAGGGTGCGCCGGTCGTGCTCGGAGCGGATCAGGAAGTGGTCGAAGCGGTCCACGGCCTTCTGGAACTTGGCCTGCCCGTCCTGGCCGAGGGCCTTGGTGCGCGGCTCGTGGAAGCCCATCCGCTTGAGCGCGGAGCCGTGCCAGGTCTGGATGTACGTGGTCCCCGGCCGCTTGGCCAGCGCCAGCGGGAAGCCCTGGTTGTCGATCCAGAACTCGGCCTGGGCCAGCGCCCGCAGGTACTGCCAGCTCCACCGCTTGACCAGGGTGGCCTCCTTGGGGAAGCCGGTGGGCTTGGCGCCCGCGTACGCCCAGACGGCCTGGAAGTCGACGCCCTGGCGGACCATTTCCTCGTAGATCGCCTTGGGACTGTCGCTGTACTGCTTGCCCATGTGGCTCTCGAAGACCACCAGGCCCTTCTTGATGGGCAGCTTGGAGAAGACCTCGTGATAGGCCTTCACCTTCTGCTCGCCCGAGCCGATGTTCCGCTTGGTCTTCAGGGCCTTCTTCAGGCTCCGCTTGACCACGCCGGCGGCCTTGCCGTGCATCGCGTTGTTGATCAGTGCCTGGGTGCGCACGGCCGCCGCGCCCTCGGCGGTGAGCACATAGGAGAGGTTGCCCTTCTTGGTGATCTCCGGCTCGAAGCGGTCGGAGACCAGCCGGGTCAGCCGGGGGCGGACCCGCAGCGCAGCCGCCTCTTCCAGGTCGACCCCGCCGACCGCCACCCGGGTGGAGACCCGGTCGCCGCCGGCCGTCAGCTTCAGACGGACGTCCCACACCGCGTCGATGATGCCGAGCGGCCGGACGGTCTTGCCGATGTCGGCCCGGACGGTCCACTCGATCGTGTCACCGGCGTGCCTGATCGTTTCCACCGGGAAGCTGAACGACTTCACGCCGATCTGGCGGCGGGCCCGGAACTCCAGGTCCGCCTTCAGCGGCGCGTCCTCGGCGATCCGCCGCAGCGGGTTCACCATCGCGCCGGACAGGGTGACCGTGCCGCGCCCGTCGTCCTGGTACGAGGTCAGCCGGTTGCCCAGCGCGAGCGAGCCGAGCGGGGCGGTGTGGAAGCCCTGCTCGGTGACGTCCAGTATCCGGCGGGCCTCGGTGTCCGACGGGTCGTCGATGTGCTGCGCGCACCAGTAGATGCGCCCGTCCCGCTCCGCGAGCGGGGAGGTGAGCCGGCCCTTGTTGGTCATCGACTCGGCGGCCGGGACCAGGTTCTCCCAGTCCTCCTTGCCGAGCAGGTAGGCGCAGATCGCCTGGAGGTGGTTGACCTGGTCGTACGCGGCGGGGTCGATGCCCGCCAGGTAGCCGTTGGCCAGCCGGGCGAACTCCTGCCGGTAGTCGTCGTCCACCAGGTGCAGGTCGCGCAGGTGCAGCACCAGGTCGTGCTTGAGGAACTTGGCGTCCTTGGCCGACTTGATCTCGTCGTGCCCGTGGGCGGCGAGCAGCTCGTCGACCCGGCGGTGGATCTCCATCCGGTGGACGAAGTTCGCGATCTCGTGCCGCCGGTTGCTGATCGACTTGGCTGCGGTGTTCTCGACCACGTTCCAGAAGTAGACGTGGTTCGGGATCAGGGTGATCCGGCGGGCCGCGACATACGCCTGTGCCGAGAACAGCAGGTCCTCGTAGTGGATGCCGACCGGGAACTCCAGCCCCTGCTCCAGCAGGAACGCGCGCCGGTAGCACTTGTTCGTGGAGAGGGTGTCGTAGACCAGCAGGTCCGGGTACTCGGTGATGGATTCCAGGGTCCGGGTGCGGGCGTAGATCCACGGGTACCACTCGGTGGTCTTGCCCCACCGGTTGTCGAGGTGGACCCGGACGCACATGCCCGACACGAGGTCGGAGCCGGTCCGCTCGGCGGCGTCCAGCATGTTCCGGCAGGCGTTGCGCTCCAGCACGTCGTCACTGTCCAGGAACATGACGTAGGTGCCGGTGGCCTGCCGGATGCCGTGATTGCGGGGCGCACCGCAGCCGCCGCTGTTCTCCGGCAGCCGGAACGCGCGCACCCGGCCCGGGTGCGCCGCTTCGAGGGATTGCGCCACCTCGTACGACCGGTCCTTGCTGCAGTCGTCGACGATGACGACCTCGACCCCGTGCAGGGTCTGGTCCAGCACCGACTGGACGGCTGTCGGCAGACGCTCTGCGTCGTTGTAGACGATGACGACCACGGAGACGTCAGGCACGTGCACCTCGATCCCTATTTGTTCCGTTCCGTTCAACCCGTCAAAACTACCGTGTGTTCCACTCGGCTCCGGCAGCCGACCTGCGGGCGTGCATACTTCTAGGGCATGCCGATCCGGCCCAGCAGGAAGTGTTCATGACGAAGCTGTCCGTAGTCGTTCCTTGCTACAACGAAGAAGCGGTCATCGACAGCTTCGACCTCGAGATCCGCAAGGTTCTGGACTCCCTCCCCGTCGAGTACGAGGTCTGTTACGTCGACGACGGCAGCCGCGACGGCACGCTGTCGAAGCTCCGCAAGCTCGCCGAGGTGAATCCGGAGCAGACCCGGTACGTCTCCTTCAGCCGAAACTTCGGCAAGGAGGCCGGCATGCTCGCCGGCCTGCGCGAGGCCACCGGCGACGCCGTGGTGATCATGGATGCCGACCTCCAGCACCCGCCGGAGCTGATCGGCAAGATGCTGGACCTCTACGGTCTCGGCCACGACCAGATCATCGCCCGGCGCAACCGCGAGGGCGACAAGAAGGTCCGCTCCGCCCTGAGCAGCCTGTACTACCGCGCGGTCAACCGGTGGGTCGACGTCGAGCTCACCGACGGCGTCGGCGACTTCCGGATGCTCTCCCGCCCGGCGGTGGACGCCCTGCTCTCGCTCCAGGAGTACAACCGGTTCTCCAAGGGCCTGTTCTCCTGGATCGGTTTCGACACGATCACGTTCGACTACCAGAACGCGCAGCGCGAGGCCGGCGAGACCAAGTGGAAGTTCGGCTCCCTGCTGAACTACGCCATGGACGGGCTGATCTCCTTCAACAACCGTCCGCTGCGGCTGGCGATCTGGATGGGCGCGGCGCTGACCGCCGTCGGCGCCCTCTACACCCTGTGGATCATCATCCAGGCGCTCACCACCGGAGTCACCACCCCCGGTTACGTCACCCTGGTGGCGATCATCGTCGGCCTGGGCGGCGTCCAGATGAGCATGCTCGGCCTGATCGGCGAGTACATCGGCCGCATCTACTACGAGACCAAGCGCCGCCCGCACTTCCTGGTGAAGGAATCGCACGGCGTCGACGTGGACGCCAAGTGAGCTCCTCGAAGGACCAGCTCGGCCAGGTCGTCCGCTTCGGCCTGGTCGGGGGCGTCAACACCGGCACCTTCTTCGGCATCTACCTGCTCCTGCACCCGTGGATGCCGTACTTCGCCGCGTACACCCTCGCCTTCGTGCTGTCGATGATCGGGTCGTTCTTCATGAACACCTACTTCACCTACCGCACCCGGCCCACCTGGAAGAAGTTCCTGCTCTTCCCGCTGACCAACGTCACCAACTACGTCATCCAGTCGGTGGGCCTGTACGCCCTGGTGACCTGGGCCGGCCTGAACACCAAGATCGCCCCGCTGGTCGCCGCGGTGGTCGCGATCCCGTTCACCTTCCTGCTCTCCCGCAAGATCCTGGTCCCCGGAGCCCGCGCCGACGCCCCGGAGAAGGAGCAGGACCGCAGTACGTCCACGGTCTGAAACCCGAAGGCGGCCCTGCGCGGGCACCCCGTAAATTGAGGGCAGACACGCGCAGGATCGTCTGCCGTCGGGCAAAAGGGGAGAACGTGGCAGGGGCAAGGCAGCACGTGGTGGATGCCCGCAGGATCGTGGTCAAGGTCGGCTCCTCCTCCCTGACCACCGCCGCCGGCGGCCTGGACGCCGACCGCGTGGACGCGCTGGTGGACGTCCTGGCCAAGGCGCGCAGCGGCGGCGAGAAGGAGATCGTGCTGGTCTCCTCCGGCGCCATCGCCGCCGGGCTCGCCCCGCTCGGCCTGCGCCGCCGCCCCAAGGACCTGGCCCGCCAGCAGGCCGCGGCCAGCGTGGGCCAGGGCCTGCTGGTCGCCCGCTACACCGCCTCCTTCGCCCGGTACGGCGTACGCGTCGGCCAGGTGCTGCTGACCACCGACGACACCAGCCGCCGCGCCCACTACCGCAATGCCTACCGCACCCTGGACCAGCTCCTGGAGATGGGCGCCCTCCCGGTCGTCAACGAGAACGACACCGTCGCCACGGACGAGATCCGCTTCGGCGACAACGACCGGCTCGCCGCCCTCGTCGCCCACCTGGTCCGCGCCGATCTCCTGGTCCTCCTCTCGGACGTGGACGGCCTCTACGACGGCGACCCCTCCCAGCCCGGCACCACCCGGATCGAGGAGGTCCGCGGCCCCGAGGACATCGCCCATGTCTCCATCGGCAGCGCCGGCAAGGCCGGGGTCGGCACCGGCGGCATGGTCACCAAGGTCGAGGCCGCCCGGATCGCCGCCGCCGCGGGCATCCCGGTCGTCCTGACCTCCGCCAGTCAGGCCGCCGACGCCCTCTCCGGCCGTACCACCGGAACCCTTTTCCACCCCACCGGGCGCCGCTCCGCCGACCGCCTGCTGTGGCTCCAGCACGCCTCCACCCCCCAGGGTCACCTGGTCCTCGATGAGGGCGCGGTCCGTGCGGTCACCGAACGCGGCGGCTCCCTGCTGCCCGCGGGCATCGCCGCGGTCGAGGGCGATTTCTCCGCCGGGGACCCGGTGGAGCTCCGGTCCGCCGACGGCCGGCCGATCGCCCGAGGCCTGGTCAACTTCGACGCGAAGGAGCTTCCGCAGCTGCTCGGACGCTCCACTCGAGAGCTGGCACGGGAACTCGGACCCGAGTACGAACGCGAGGTCGTCCACCGGGACGATCTGGTTCTGCTGCAGGGCTGAGGTTCGGCAAAACCGCCGCGCAGGGGGCCGGGGACTGGTCAACTGTGGGAATCGGGCAGACACGCAGGGCAGAGGAGGCGACTGGTGAGACGAGCGCTGACCAGCGTCGCGGGCGGCGGCGGTGAGGAACACGACCAGGACGCGTCCCGCCTGTGGCACATCACCCTCAGCGTCTCCGGCAAGCCGGTGCCGCTGGCCGAGGTCCGGCGCGGGCTGGAACAGCTGGCCCACGACCACCCCTTCCTCCTCACCAGCCGGTACGCCGACGACCACGCGGAGATCCGCTACTGGGAGGAGGCCCGCGACCTCCACGATGCGGCGGCCGTCGCGCTCCGGCTCTGGGGCGAGCACCGCTCCTCGGCGAAGCTGCCGCCCTGGGAGATCGTCGGCCTGGAGGTCATCGACCGCGCGACCTACCACCAACGCGTGGCAGAGGGCTACGGCCCACCCCCGGCCCACCCGGTAGGCGTCCACCCGTACTGACCCCCTCCGGGGTGGGCAGGCGTTCCGCGGGGCGGAGCGGGGTCCGGGGCGGAAGCCCCGAAGGGTGCCGGGCGGAGCCCGGTGCGGCTCCGGGGGCGCAGCCCCGAGGGGGGTGCCGGGCGGAGCCCGGGCACCCTGGAACGGGGTCCGGGGCGGAGCCCCGGTTCCTGGGGGCACCTCCCAGCGGTAGCTGGGGGAGAAGGGGCGGGGTGGGGGAGAGCCCCGCGCAGCGGACCCGCAGCCCGCCGGGCCGAGTGTCCGGGGCGGGACGGGGCGTGGCTCAGCTCAGCCGACCCGCAGCCCCGCCCGGCCGAGGGCCCGCGGCACGATCGCCCACACGGCGGCGGCCGTCTCGCGGGCCGGAACCCCGCCGGGCAGGCCCGGCAACCGCACTACGCTGGACGCATGACCTCGCTGAACGACGCCGCCGCAGCCGCCACGTCCCCCGTGATCGCCACCGCGCAAGCCGCCCGCACCGCCGCCGCGGCCATCGCCCCGCTCCCGCGGTCCGCCAAGGACACCGCCCTGCTGGCCATCGCGGACGCGCTGGAGGCCCGTACCGCCGAGATCGTCGAGGCCAACGCCCAGGACATCGCCAAGGCCCGCGCCGCCGGCACCAGCGAGACCGTCATCGACCGGCTCACCCTCACCCCCGACCGGGTGAGCGCCATCGCCGCCGACGTCCGGGACGTCGCCGCCCTGCCCGACCCGGTCGGCGAGGTCGTCCGCGGGTCCACCCTCCCCAACGGCATCGACCTCCGCCAGATCCGCGTCCCGCTCGGCGTCGTCGGCATCATCTACGAGGCCCGCCCCAACGTCACCGTCGACGCCGCCGCCCTCTGCCTGAAGTCCGGCAACGCCGTCCTCCTGCGCGGCAGCTCCTCCGCCTACGCCTCCAACACCGCCCTCGTCGCCATCCTGCGCGACGCGGTCCAGAGCACCGGCATCCCCGCCGATGCCATCCAGCTCGTCCCCGGCGAGAGCCGCGACTCCGTCCGCGAACTGATGCGCGCCCGCGGCCTGGTCGACGTGCTCATCCCGCGCGGCGGCGCCTCCCTCATCAAGACCGTGGTGGAGGAGTCCACCGTCCCGGTCATCGAGACCGGCACCGGAAACTGCCATGTGTACGTCGACGCCCAGGCCGACCTCGACATGGCCGTGCAGATCCTCGTCAACTCCAAGGCCCAGCGGCCCTCGGTCTGCAACGCCGCCGAGACCCTTCTGGTCCACCGGGACATCGCCGCCGCCTTCCTGCCGCTCGCCCTCGACGCCCTCGCGGACGCCGGGGTGACCGTCCACGGCGACGCCGCCGTCCTCGCCGCCGCCGAGGACAGCAAGGTCACGGCGCTGCCCGCCACCGACGAGGACTGGGCCGCCGAGTACCTGTCCTACGACATCGCCGCCGCCGTGGTCGGCTCCCTCGACGAGGCCGTCGCCCACATCCGCCGCTGGACCTCCGGCCACACCGAGGCCATCGTCACCACCTCGCAGGCCGCCGCCCGCCGCTTCACCCAGCTGGTCGACTCCACCACCGTCGCCGTGAACGCCTCCACCCGGTTCACCGACGGTGGCCAGTTCGGCTTCGGCGCGGAGATCGGGATCTCCACCCAGAAGCTGCACGCCCGCGGCCCGATGGGCCTTCCCGAGCTCACCTCGACCAAGTACATCGTCACCGGCGACGGTCACGTACGGTAGTCGCCCCGCGGACTCCGCGTGGCCGAATTCCGGTCGCTGCCCTGCCCAAAACCGTTGGCCAGGTCTACGCTGGACCCGTGCCGGACGACGTGGGGGGCAAGCCGTTCCCGGATCACGGGGAGCCCGACGACGACCGCGGAGGCGCGGATCAGGACTTCGCCTCCGTGGTCTTCGACGAGGCCTTCGTCCGGAGCGCCGAGATCCATGAACCGAGCGCCGCGGAGCGGCTGCGCGAGGCCGAAGCGGCCCGCGCCGTCGCCGGCGGGCGCCCGACCGACGAGGACCCCTTCGAGGGGTACCCGTACGGCTGGCCCGACGGCCATCCCGACGGCTACGGCCCCGGGGACCTCCCGGACGAGGCCTACGACGGCACCGCCGGATACGGGTACGGATACGGCTACGGCCCGTACGGAGCGTACGGCGGGGCCCTGCGCCCCTACCGCGGCCGGTCCCGCTGGCTGCGGCCGGTGGCCTGGGTGCTCGCCGTGGTGATGGGCATCGGCATGGTCGCCCTCGCCTTCATCGCCGTCTACCGCGGTGCCTCCGGCGACTCCGGCCAGGCTCCGCCCCCTGCCAGGACCCCGCTGACGGAAGTCAGTGGCGATGGCGCGTTTACGTACCCTGCCGGCCGCCAACCCTGAAGGTACGACCCCCTCCCGGAGCAGGGAGATGCACATGGCCGTGCCAGGAGACCCACCTGACGGCACCCCCGACGGCATCGGCGGTGGCGAGGAAGACCACCGGACGGACGAATACCGTTCGGTGGTGTTCGACGAGGACTTCATCCGGGCTGCCCGGCTCCAGGAGTACTCCGCCGACGAACGCATGGGCGAACACGCCCGCGCCGTGCGCAGCCGCTCCCTGTGGTCCTCCGGCGCCCCCCGGACCAGTACCCCCGGCCGCGGCGCCCGCCAGGGCATGCTGCTGGTGCTGCTCGTCGCCCTGGCCTTCGCCGCGGCCGTCTACATGGGCATGCGGAATCCGTACGCCATCCCGCCCGGCCGGACCACCGAGCCGATGGCGAGCACGGTGGTGCCGCTCGCCCCCGCCGACACCGTCCCCGGCGGCCGGCCCGCCGAGCTGTACGCGAAGAGCCCGGCCGACCCGTACCGGGTCGGCGCGGCCGGCATCACCCTCCCGGCAGTGCACCGCACCGCGCACTTCACGGACACCCAGGTGGTCACCGCGCTGTCGGTGGCCAAGGACTACCTGGTGCAGTCCTCCCTGGAGCCCGACGTGCTGAACGGAAGCGCCTACCGGCCGGTGCGGCTGCTGCTCGACCCCGACCAGCTGGACCAGTTCGACCGCAGCATGGGCTCCCCGCGCAGCGACGGCCGGCACGCGGCCACCGGCTGGCTGGTCCGCTTCGACCCGGCCACCGCCGTGGTGGCCGACTCCCGGATCCGGGTGCACGGCACCCTGGACTTCGCGGAGGTGGCCCCGGACGTCCTGGAGGTCATCTCCGACCACGTGTTCGTGTACGCCGTCCGCCCCGCCGTCGGCCCGCGGGCCGAAGCGGAACAGGCCTCGCTGTTCACCGTCCGGCGCGAGCTGCGGCTGCGCTTCGACCGGGACGACCTGGTGGCCCGGCGGGCCGAACTGGTGTCGGCCTATGTCATGGCCGGACCGCAGGACTGCGCCGCCGACCCGGCCGCGGGCTTCACACCGCTGCTCGCCGGGGCCCGCGCCACCACGGTGGGCCCGGCGGCCACCGACCCCTTCGCAGGCAGCGAGACGCGCCGCGCGGCCGGGCTGTGCGGCGTACTGGCGACCGAGACCGAGCCGTCCCCGCCGCCGCCCGCACCGGCGCCCTGACCACGCCTCGCTCCGGAGCGGACCGGACCGACCGCCACCAGCCGCCCGTTGGCGGCCGGTGGCGGCACGGCAACTACCCGTCCTTGCCGCCGTCACCGGAGCCGGAGCCCGACCCCGAACCCGGGCGGGAGCCGGAAGCGCCGCCCGAACCGCCGCCGGTGAACCGGTCGCGCAGCGAGCCCGCCAGGTCGCCCGCCCCGCCCGCCAGGTCGCCGACCAGCTTCATCAGCGGGTCCTTGCTGGTGCGCACCGAGTCCGCGTAGTGCGAGGCGGACTGCCGGAAGGAGTCCGTCACCGAGGTGTCCTTGTCCTCCTCGCGGCGCGGGTAGTGGCCGTCCATGAGCCGCTGGAAGTCCCGGCTCTCCGCCCACTTCTTCAGCTCGGCCGCCCGGACCGTGCTGAAGGGGTGCGTCCGCGGCAGCATGTTGAGGATCTTCAGCACCGAGTCGCGCAGATCGCCGCCCGCCTCGTACTCCTCGGCCTGGGCGAGGAACGCGTCCACGTTCATCTCGTGCAGGTGGTTGCCGCCGGCGATCTTCATCAGCCCGCGCATCGAGGCCTGGAGGTCCTGGCCCACCAGCAGACCGGCCCGGTCCGCCGACAGCTCGGACTTGCGGAACCATTCGCGCAGCGCCGTGACGATCGCCGTGATCGCCACATTGCCCAGCGGGATCCAGGCGACCTTCAGCGCCAGGTTCGTCAGAAAGAGGAGGATCGTCCGGTACACCGAGTGACCCGACAGCGCGTGGCCCACCTCGTGGCCCACGACCGCCCGCATCTCCTCCTCGTCGAGCAGCTCGACCAGACCGGTGGTCACCACGATGATCGGCTCGTCCAGGCCGATGCACATGGCATTCGGCTTCGGGTCCTGCTGCACGAACATCTGCGGGACCTTCTCCAGGTCCAGGATGTAACAGGCGTCCCGCAGCATCGCGTACAGGTGCGGGAACTGGGTGTCGCCGACCCGCACCGTGTCGGACAGGAAGAGCAGCCGCAGGCTGCGCTCCGGCAGCAGCCCGCTCAATGCCTTGAACACGGTGTCGAAGCCGCTGAGCTTGCGCAGCGCCACCAGCGCCGACCGGTCCGCCGGGTGCTCGTACGCCCGCGAGGAGATGTCCGGGAACCTCCTGCGGTCTCGCGCCGGCACCTTCTCGAATCCCGTGTCAGTCATCGCGCCCTCCCCCTTGATCGGACTGCTTGTCCATGCGTCTATCCTCTCCAACGCCTGAGTCGGCGTGAGCGTGCCCCAGGCACCCGCATACGATGTGAGCGAAGTCTCCGCCCGCTCCCCGACCCGATAGGTACCTGCCTGATGAGCCTCTCCACCACCGCCCAGAGCCTGGTTCTCCTCGCCTCGGAGGAGGCCGAGAAGCACGGCGGCAACCACGACAGCCTGAACCCGTATCTCACCGGCGGCGGCGCCTTCGTCGTGCTGATGCTGATGCTCTGGGTGACCACGCGCCTCAACCGCGACCGCTAGGCACACCGCTTGTCGTACCGCTGGTCGTACCGCGACAGCAGCAGGGCGGTCCCGGGCCGGTATGGTCTGCGCTCATGGGAGAGCAGGAGATGCCTACCGGCCCGGTCAAGCGCCGGCTCGGCGTGATGGGCGGAACATTCGACCCGATCCACCACGGACACCTGGTGGCCGCGAGCGAGGTCGCCGCCCTTTTCCACCTCGATGAGGTGATCTTCGTACCCACGGGCGAGCCGTGGCAGAAGTCCCAGCGCGCGGTTTCCCCCGCCGAGGACCGCTATCTGATGACGGTCATCGCGACCGCATCCAACCCGCAGTTCTCGGTGAGCCGCATCGACATCGACCGCGGCGGCCCCACCTACACCATCGACACCCTGCGTGACCTGCGGCGTCTCAATGACGACGCGGACCTGTTCTTCATCACGGGGGCCGACGCCCTGGCGCAGATCCTCACCTGGCGCAATGCCGAGGAGCTGTTCGCGCTGGCCCACTTCATCGGCGTCACCCGGCCCGGCCACCTGCTCACCGACGACGGCCTGCCCGAGGGCGGGGTGTCCCTGGTGGAGGTTCCGGCGCTGGCGATCTCCTCCACCGACTGCCGCATGCGCGTGGCCCAGGGGGATCCGGTCTGGTACCTGGTGCCGGACGGTGTGGTGCGGTACATCGACAAGCGAGAGCTGTACCGCGGAGCCTGAGGTTCCGCATGAGAGGGGCACCGCGGTGAACGATCGACAGGAACCGCAGTTCATCGGCTACGACCAGTACGGGCAGCCGGTGTACGCGCAGGTGCCCGCGGACCCGCAGTCGTACGGACAGTACCCGCAGGCGTACGGGCAGCAACAGCAGGCGTACGGCTACGACGCGTACGGACAGCCCCAGCAGCAGTACTACGGGTACGAGCCTCAGCAGCCGCCGCAGCCCCAGCAGCCCCAGCAGCAGTGGATCCCGCAGCAGGCCCCGGCCCCCGGGCCGGAGACCGCAGCCCCCGAGCCGGCCGCCGGCCCCGCCCCGGAATCCGCCCCCGAACCCGCCCCGGTGCCGGAGCAGCGCCGGACCCCCGACTACCGCACCGAGCAGTTCTCCTTCCTCGACCAGCCCGACGAGGATTCCGAGGACGTCATCGACTGGCTCAAGTTCACCGAGAGCCGCACCGAGCGTCGCGAGGAGGCCCGCCGGCGCGGCCGGAACCGGGTCGTGGCCCTGATCGTCGTCCTCGCCCTCTTCGTCGCCGCCGGCCTCGGCTACCTCTGGTACACGGACCGGCTGCCCTTCCTCGACGGCCCGGAGAAGGGCAAGGCAGCCGCCGCCCAGACCGGCCCGCAGAAACGCGACGTGATCGTCGTCCACCTGCACAACACCAAGAAGGGCGGTACCGCCACCGCCCTGCTGGTGGACAACGTCACCGCCAAGAAGGGCGCCACGGTCCTGCTCCCGAACGCGCTGTCCGTCCCCAAGGACGACGGCACCTCGGTGAACCTCGGCACCTCCGTCGCCGAGGACGGCCTGGGAGGCACCCGCGAGGCCCTGGACGCCATGCTGGGCACGAAGATCGGCGGCACCTGGCGGCTGGACACCCCGTACCTGGAGAACCTCGTCCAGGCGGTCGGCGGCATCGAGGTCGACACCGACACCGCCGTCCCCGCCGACGACGCCGCCAAGACCCCGGCCGTCGGCCAGGGCCAGAAGCAGAGCCTCAACGGCGCGATGGCGGTCGCGTACGCCACCCACCGCGCCCAGGGCGAGCCGGAGGCCAAGCAGCTGGAGCGGTTCGGCCGGGTCCTCCTCGCCACCCTGCGCAAAATGCCGGGCGACGGGAAGGCGGCCGTCCTCACCATCGAATCCCTCGGCCAGATCCTGGACCCCTCGCTCACCGAGCAGGCCCTCGGCGGCTCGCTGGCCAAACTCGCCGAACACGCCAAGACCGGCGCCTACCGCACCGACGTCCTCCAGCTGAAGCCCGACGGCACCCTCACCGACGAGGCCGGCCGGTCCGTCGTCAAGGAGGTCCTAGGCGGCACCCTGACCGCCTCCCAGGGCTCCTCCGCGACCCCGCGGGTCGGCCTGCGCAACGCCACCGGCAACGACAAGGCCCCGCTCGCCGCCAAGGCGGCGCTGGTCAACGGCGGCTACACGTTCGTCGACGGCGGCAAGGCCGGACAGCCCCAGACCGCCACGCAGATCACCTACGCGGACGAGGCACAGCGCCCCAAGGCCGTCGAGGTCGCCAAGACCCTCGGCCTGCCGGAGACGGTGGTCAAGAAGGCAGGGGCGGAGGGCGGCGCGGTCAACGCGGACGTCGTGGTGACCCTGGGCAAGGACTTCAAGGCCCCCTGATCTGCGCCGATGATCTGCGCCGACGGCAATGGCGTGGGCGGCATCGGCAGCCCATGAGACCCTTGTAAGGATCTGCCCTCGACCCGAAAGCATGGCCAGTGACCGCCACGGACCGCTCCATCGAGCTCATCACCACCGCCGCCCAGGCGGCGGCCGACCGGCTCGCGCACGACATCATCGCGTACGACGTCAGCGACGTGCTGTCGATCACCGACGCCTTCCTGCTCGCCTCGGCGCCCAACGACCGCCAGGTCAAGTCGATCGTCGACGAGATCGAGGAGCGCCTGCTCAAGGAGCTCGGCGCCAAGCCGGTGCGCCGGGAGGGCGACCGCGACGCCCGCTGGATCCTGCTCGACTACGTCGACATCGTCGTCCACGTGCAGCACAGCGAGGAGCGCGTTTTCTACGCCCTGGAGCGGCTGTGGAAGGACTGCCCCGAGATCGAGCTGCCCGAGGACGCCAAGCTGACCAAGGGCAAGGCCGAGGAGCACGCCAAGCTGCGCGCGGCGCAGGGCGATGACGACCTGGACGGTGATCTGTTCTGAGCACGACCGGTACGGCCGGCCCGGCCCGTACGACGTACACCAAGCCCGGCCGCAAGATCGTTCTGTGGCGGCACGGCCAGACCTCGTGGAACCTGGAGCGCCGGTTCCAGGGCTCCACGGACATCGAGCTGACCGAGACGGGTGTGGCGCAGGCGCGCCGCTCCGCCCGGCTGCTCGCCTCGCTGAAGCCGGACGCCATCGTGGCCTCCGACCTGAAGCGGGCGGCGGCCACGGCCGCCGAGCTGGCCGCCGTCACCGGGCTGTCCGTCACCCACGACCCGGCGCTGCGGGAAACCTACGCGGGCGAGTGGCAGGGCCTGACGCACGACGAGATCCTCGCCAAGTACGGCGAGCAGTACGCGGCGTGGAAGCGCGGCGAGCCGGTGCGCCGCGGTGGCGGCGAGCTGGAGACCGAGGTCGCCGACCGGGCGGCCCCGGTGGTGCTCGGGCACGCCGGCCGCCTCGGCGAGAACGGCACGCTGGTCGTGGTCAGCCACGGCGGCACCATCCGCACCACCATCGGCCGGCTGCTGGGCCTGGACTCGTACTACTGGGAGGGCCTCGGCGGCCTCTCCAACTGCTGTTGGTCCGTGCTGGGCGAGGGCGCACGCGGCTGGCGGCTGCTGGAGCACAACGCCGGAACGCTGCCCGAACCGGTGCTCGGCGACGACGACTGAGCCGACCGCCGAGCGCCTCCTCGGGGGCAGCCGGGCCGGATTTCACTTTCCGGCTGGTCACAGGCTAGAGTTCTTCTTGTTCGCAGCGAAGACCGCAGGAAACAGCGGGAAGCGCGGCGGAGAGCGGGGCTATAGCTCAGTTGGTAGAGCGCCTGCATGGCATGCAGGAGGTCAGGAGTTCAATTCTCCTTAGCTCCACAATCAGGATCCCGTCCCCAACAAGGGGGCGGGATCCTTGCGTTTGTCCCCGTCGTCCCCGCCGGTCTGCCGCGTACCGCGTACCGGCATGGCAGAATCGGACGGCCGGAGGGGGAGACGACGGCCCGGACGGCTCTGAACGGGAGGGAGTCGCTGACGGATGGGATCACACCGGCGGCGGTGCGACTGGTGCGACAACGGCACGCCGATCGTGCGGGACATGGAACCGGTCAACCCCGACTACCAGTACTGGTGCGAGGAATGCGCGCGGGCGCTGATCATAAAAGGCGACCCCATCGAGAGGTACCGGGAGCTGGAGGGCGAGCCGATCTACGGCCGGCTGCTCGATGAGCACTGCACGCTGAAGCGCTTCTACCAGTTCGCGAGAGCGTGACGACCCGCCCAGGTCTTCCCAAATCGGGCATGACCGAAACCGATTTTTGGACCTGGGCCCTGACCGTGTAATGTTCTCGATGTCGCCAGGGGAACCGGCAAGGGAAACCGAGCAGGGGCCCGGCGGCAAGAAGCAAGGGGCTATAGCTCAGTTGGTAGAGCGCCTGCATGGCATGCAGGAGGTCAGGAGTTCAATTCTCCTTAGCTCCACAGAAGAGAAGCGGGCCACCCGGATCGGGTGGCCCGCTTCTCGTTGTGCGGTCGTCCGAGCGGGCGCCGTGAGCCCTGCGGTACCCTGACGCCATGCGTGCCGTACGCCTTCTGCTTACCGAGCCGCGCTGATCAGTCCCGACCTGCGGAGAGCCAGGTCGGCATCGGCGCGGCGTCCCCTCCTGTGCGAGGGGTTTTTTCGTTTGGGCAGGCAGAGACGGCAGAGACGATCGATGGAGCTTGTAGGAATCATGAGCGAGACGAACACCCCGGCCCCCGAGGCGGCCGAGGGGCACCGTTACACGGCTGCCATGGCCGCCGACATCGAGGCACGCTGGCAGGACGTATGGGACGCGGAGGGCACCTACGAGGCGCCCAATCCGACCGGCGACCTGGCGGGTGACCCGGCCGTGGCCGCGCGCCCCAAGAAGTTCATCATGGACATGTTCCCGTACCCGTCCGGTGCCGGACTGCACGTGGGCCACCCGCTCGGCTACATCGCCACCGACGTGTACGCCCGCCACCAGCGGATGACCGGCCACAACGTCCTGCACACCCTGGGCTTCGACGCCTTCGGCCTGCCGGCCGAGCAGTACGCCGTGCAGACCGGCACGCACCCGCGCGTGTCCACCGAGGCGAACATCGAGAACATGAAGGTCCAGCTGCGCCGGCTGGGCCTGGGCCACGACAAGCGCCGGTCCTTCGCCACGATCGACCCGGACTACTACAAGTGGACCCAGTGGATCTTCCTGCAGATCTACAACTCCTGGTACGACGCGGACGCGGGCAAGGCCCGTCCGATCGCCGAGCTGATCGCCGCCTTCGAGGACGGCTCCCGTGCGGTCCCCGGCGGCCGGGCGTGGGCGGAGCTGACCGCGGGCGAGCGGGCCGACGTACTGAACGAGTACCGGCTGGCGTACTCCTCCGACGCGCCGGTGAACTGGTGCCCCGGGCTGGGCACCGTACTGGCCAACGAGGAGGTCACCGCCGACGGCCGGTCCGAGCGCGGCAACTTCCCCGTCTTCAAGGCCAAGCTGAGCCAGTGGAACATGCGGATCACCGCCTACGCGGACCGCCTGCTGGACGACCTGGAGGCGCTGGACTGGCCCGAGGCGATCAAGCTCCAGCAGCGGAACTGGATCGGCCGCTCCGAGGGCGCCCGCGTCGACTTCGCGCTGGGCGACGAGGCCATCACCGTCTTCACCACCCGCCCGGACACCCTGTTCGGCGCCACCTACATGGTGCTGGCGCCCGAGCACCCGCTGGTCGAGAAGTTCATCCCGGCGGCCTGGCCCGAGGGCACCCACCAGGTGTGGACCGGTGGCTACGCCACCCCCGCCGAGGCGGTGGCCGCGTACCGCAAGCAGGCCGCGTCCAAGTCGGACGTGGAGCGGCAGGCCGAGGCCAAGGACAAGACCGGCGTCTTCACCGGCGAGTACGCCGTCAACCCGGTCAGCGGCGAGAAGGTCCCGGTCTTCATCGCCGACTACGTGCTGATGGGCTACGGCACCGGCGCCATCATGGCCGTCCCGGCCCACGACAGCCGCGACTTCGAGTTCGCCCGCGCCTTCGAGCTGCCGATCCGCTGCGTGGTCGAGCCCACGGACGGCCGCGGCACCGACCCGGCCGAGTGGGACGAGGCCTTCGTCTCGTACGACGCCAAGCTGGTCAACTCCACCGGAGAGGGCATCTCCCTGGACGGCCTGGGCGTGGTGGCGGCCAAGGCCGCCATCACCGACTGGCTGACCGGGCGCGGCATCGGCGAGGGCACCGTCAACTTCCGGCTGCGCGACTGGCTGTTCAGCCGCCAGCGCTACTGGGGCGAGCCCTTCCCGATCGTCTACGACGAGGACGGCGTCGCACACGCGCTGCCCGAGTCGATGCTGCCGCTGGAACTGCCCGAGGTCGAGGACTACTCGCCGCGCACCTTCGAGCCGGACGACGCCGACTCCCAGCCCGAGACCCCGCTGTCGCGGAAGTCCGACTGGGTCAACGTCGAGCTGGACCTGGGCGACGGCCGTGGCGTCCGCTCCTACCGGCGCGAGACCAACACCATGCCCAACTGGGCCGGTTCCTGCTGGTACGAGCTGCGCTACCTGGACCCGAACAACGCGGACGCGCTGGTCGACCCGGAGATCGAGCAGTACTGGATGGGCCCGCGGGAGTCCGCCCCGCACGGCGGCGTCGACCTGTACGTGGGCGGCGCCGAGCACGCGGTGCTGCACCTGCTGTACGCCCGCTTCTGGTCCAAGGTGCTGTTCGACCTGGGCCACGTCTCCTCGGCGGAGCCGTTCCACAAGCTGTTCAACCAGGGCATGATCCAGGCGTACGTCTACCGCGACGAGCGCGGCTTCCCGGTGACCGCCACCGAGGTCGAGGAGCGGGACGGGAAGTTCTTCTTCGAGGGCGAGCAGGTCAAGCGCGAGCTGGGCAAGATGGGCAAGTCCCTGAAGAACGCCGTCACCCCGGAGACGATCTGCGAGGAGTACGGGGCCGACACCCTGCGCCTGTACGAGATGGCGATGGGCCCGCTGGACGTCTCGCGTCCCTGGGACACCCGGGCCGTGGTGGGCCAGTACCGCCTGCTGCAGCGCCTGTGGCGGAACGTGGTCGACGAGGAGACGGGCGCGGTCACGGTCGTCGACGCCGAGCCCTCGGAGCAGACGCTGCGCGCCCTGCACAAGGCCATCGACGGGGCCGGCGGCGACCTGGCGGGCCTGCGCTTCAACACCGCCATCGCCAAGATCACCGAGCTGAACAACTTCCTGACCAAGGCCGGCGAGCCGCTGTCCCGCCCGGTCGCGGAGCAGCTGGTCAAGCTGGTGGCCCCGCTGGCGCCGCACATCGCGGAGGAGCTGTGGCACCGGCTGGGCCACACCGACTCGGTGGTCCACCAGGACTTCCCGGTCGCGGACCCGGCGTATGTCGTCGACGAGACGGTCACCTGCGTGGTCCAGGTCAAGGGCAAGGTCAAGGCCCGCCTGGAGGTGCCGCCGGCCATCTCGGAGGCGGACCTGGAGCAGCTGGCGGTCACGGACGAGGCCGTGGTCGCCGCGCTGGGCGGGGCCGAGATCCGCAAGGTGATCGTGCGCGCGCCGAAGCTGGTGAACATCGTCATCTGAATCCCGAGTGAATCCCGAGCTGACAAAGTTCGGTCAGGGAGATCCCGTACGGGCAGGTTGGGGGTTCGATTGGAACCCCTGGCCTGCCCGTGGCGTTTACGGTGGGAGGGGAAGAGAGGACCGGGCGACAGGCCGGGGCCACCAGGGGAGAGGGTTCGCCATGGACGCGGGCGCGTTGATCATGATTGCGCTGCTGCTGCTGTTCACCGTCCTGGGGCTGGGCGCGTGGGCGACGGTCAAGGTGGTGAAGGCGGCGGCGCGCGGCGTGGACCGGACGGTGAGCCAGGCACGGCGCGCCGTGGAGGACACCACCCTGAAGGCCAAGAGCTTCGGCCAGGTCGGTGTGGCCGGCGCGCTGGCCCAGCTCCGTCTGGACCTGCGCACCTCCATGCGGGCCACCCAGCAGGCGCTGCAGGAGGGTGCCCGGGCGGATGCCTCCCTGCAGGAATCGCTGGCCCTGTTCGAGCGCCTGAGCGTGCACGGCCGTGAGCTGGACGAGGAACTGAAGCGCCTGGAGACGGAGCCGGACAAGGCCCGGCTGTCCGCACTCCTTCCGGAGTTGCGCGAGCGTACGGGGCGCATCACGGAGGCTGCGAATTCGCTGCGCTGGGCGGCGCGGGACCGCGCGAACCAGTTCGCGAAGGACGAGATGAGCCTTCTGACGGCCGAGATCGAGGTCGAGTCGGGCGCGCTGCGGGATTGGTCCCGGCCTTCGATGGACGACCTGCTGTCGGACCTGTCGGACTTCTCGAACCGCGCCTCCCAGGCCCAGGCCCAGGCCCCTGGGCCCCAGACTCAGGCCCCGGCTGGGCCCCAGACTCAGGCCCCGGCTGGGGCCCAGAGCCAGGCCGCCCAGCCGTCGGCGGCGGGTACGGAGTCGGCCGGGGCTCCGACCGCCCCGCAGGACCCGCGCCGCGCCCTGAACCCGGCCCCCCGGCCGACTCCGTACCCGTGGGAGAAGAGCTCCGCCCCGGCCTCCCGGCCGCGTCCGGAGACCACGACCTGATCCGAGGCGTGCCGGGACCGGCGGCTGCCGGCCGGGGGAACGGCCCGCCCGCCGAGGGCTGGGGGAGCGGCCCGCCCGCCCCAAGCTGCCACCGCACCCCCGCTGGCGGTAACCTCCGCCTCATGTCCCGCCATGTCGCGATCATCACCGATTCCACGGCCTACCTGCCGCAGCAGGCAATGGCGCGGCACGGGATCACCTCCGTCCCCCTGACCGTGGTCATCGGCGACGAGGCCCTGGAAGAGGGCACCGAGATCTCCGCCCGCAGCCTGGCCGCCGCCCTCCAGAAGCGCCGGTCGGTCACCACCTCACGCCCCAGCCCACAGGAGTTCGTCCGGGCCTATCAGGCCGCCGCGGACGCGGGCGCCACCGGCATCGTCAGCCTGCACCTGTCCGCCGAGTTCTCCGGCACCTACGACGCCGCCGTGGTCGCCGCGCAGACCTCGCCGGTCCCGGTCCGGGTCGTCGACACCGGCATGGTCGCGATGGCCCTCGGCTTCTGCGCGCTGGCCGCCGCCGAGACCGCCGAGGCGGGCGGCTCGGCCGACGAGGCCGTGGCCGCGGCCGAGAAGCGAGCGGCGGGCATGTCCGCCTTCTTCTACGTCGACACGCTCGACTACCTGCGCCGCGGCGGGCGCATCGGGGCCGCCCAGGCGCTCCTGGGCTCTGCGCTGGCGGTGAAGCCGCTGCTCCAGCTGGACGGCGGCCGGATCGAGATGCTGGAGAAGGTGCGTACGGCCTCGAAGGCCATTGCGCGCCTGGAGGAACTCGCCGTCGAGCGGGCCGGCACGGCCGGCGTGGACATCGCCGTCCACCATCTCGCCGCACCGGAGCGCGCCGAGAAGCTTGCGGAGCGGTTGCGCGAACGCGTTCCCGGCTTGGCCGAGCTGCACGTCAGCGAGGTCGGCGCGGTGATCGGAGCACATACCGGGCCGGGCCTGCTGGCCGCGGTGGTCTCACCGCGCTGATCACCCTCCCGGGTGGCCGGGTTGTCCACAACTGCCCGTCCATCCACAGGAATCCGGCGCTCCGAACGGGGGGTGGGGTTCTTTCCTACCGTCGTGTGTCATGACGGCAAAGACGCACTCCGCGACGACGGACACGCCCACGACCACGGCCGCGACGGCCGCGACCACGGCCGCTGCCTTGGCCCGCCCGGACCGCCCGGCCCGCCACGGCAGCGGCCCCGGCCGCCCCGCAGCCTCCGACAGCCGCTTCCGGCACCGCGCGGTCCGCAACCGCCGCCGCCGGGGGCGGTACCAGGTGGACCCGGTTGCGGTGCGCCGGCGCGCAGCAGCCCTGCTCCCCGCCGACCCCCCACCGGAACCATCCGCAAACCCGGCCCCGGGCACGCCGGCCGCCCCGGAAGCTGCGGCCGGGGCGGGGCCCGGTGGCTTCCGTCGGCCGGCCGTGCGGGAGCGGCTGCCCGTCTGGTTGCAGGCGCGGTGCGGGCTGGAGGCGAGGCCGCTGGTCGCCGTGGCCGTCGTGCTGGTGGCAGCCGTCGGTTTTGCCGTCCACCAGTACGCGTCCGCCCGGCCGGCTCAGGTCACCGCCCCGGTCGCGGTGGCCGCACCCGCACCCGCACCCGCTCCCATGCCCGGCCCGGCCCCGGCCGGACCTGTCGGCCCCGCCGGACCCGTCGGCCCCCGGATTGTGGTCGACATCAGCGGGAAGGTCCGCGATCCCGGCGTCCGGCGGCTGCCCGCCGGCTCCCGGGTGGCGGATGCGCTGGCCGCCGCCGGGGGAGTGCGGCCCGGCACGGACACCACCGGGCTGAACCAGGCCCGGGTCCTCACCGATGGCGAGCAGGTGCTGGTCGGTGCCCCGGCCCCGCCGCCCGTACCGCCGCCCGGCCCGTACGGCGGGCCCGCCCCGGCCAGTGTGCCCCTCAGCCTCGGGACCGCCACCGTCGAGCAGCTGGACGCGCTGCCCGGGGTCGGACCGGTGCTCGCCCGCCATATCGTCGACTTCCGCACCGCCCGGGGCGGCTTCCGCTCGGTCGAAGACCTCCGCAAGGTCAACGGGATCGGGGAGCGCCGGTTCGCCGACCTGCGCCCCCTGGTGCGGCCGTGAGCCGCCCCGACGGCGCCCTTCCGGTGGACCTTCGGCTCGTCGTGCCGGCCGGGGCCGCCTGGGCGGCGGCTGCGCTCGCGCTCGGGATGCCCGGCCGCTGGACCGGTGTCGGTGTGGGGCTGGGCGCCGCCGGGGCCGGGGCACTGGTGCTGGCCGGATGGCGCCGGCCCGGCCCGCGCCGGACCGTCGGCGCCGCTGCCGCCGCCGCCCTGCTGTGTGCGGCGGCCGGGGCCGGGGTGGCCGGCCTGGCGCGGGCCGAGGCGAGGGCGGGCCCGGTGCCCGGGCTGGCCGCCGCGTACGCCGCGGTCGATGCGGAGCTGACCGTCACCGCAGACCCCCGGCGGACCAGGACCGGGCCACCCGGGGTGCGGCTGGAGGCGGTGCTGACCCGGCTCACCGGGCCGGACGGTCGCAGCACCCGGGTGACCACCCCCGTTCTCGTACTGGCCCGGCACCCGGAGTGGACCCGGCTGCTGCCCTCGACCCGGGTCGCGGTGTCCGCACGGCTCACCCCGGCCCGGGGCGGCGGCCGGCCGGTGGCGTTGCTGCGGGTGCCCGGGGAGAGCCCGCCGCAGCGGATCGGCGGCCCGGACCGGACACAACGGGTGGCCGGGGCCTTGCGGGCCGGGCTGCGGGAGGCCACCGAGGGCCTTCCCCCGGATGCGCGGGCGCTGCTGCCCGGGCTGGTGGTGGGGGACACCTCCCGGGTTCCGCCGGACCTCGAGGAAGCCTTCCGCGCCACCGACCTGGTGCATCTGCTGGCCGTGTCCGGGTCCAACCTCACCGTGGTGCTGTTCCTGCTGATCGGCCCGCCGGCCCGGGCCCAGCTGGCCGAACGCGGTGGCCTGGCCCCCCGGCTCGGGCTGTCCCTGCGGACCACCGCCCTCTGCGGAGCCGTACTGACCCTCGCCTTCGTGGTGGTGTGCCGCCCCGAGCCCAGCGTGCTGCGGGCCGCGGCCTGCGGGATGGTCACCTTGCTGGCCATCGCCACCGGCCGCCGCAGATCCCTGCTCCCGGCCCTGGCCGCGGCGGTCCTGCTGCTGGTGCTGTACGACCCGTGGCTGGCCCGCAGCCCCGGCTTCCTGTTGTCCGTACTGGCCACCGGAGCCCTGCTGACCCTCGCTCCGCGGTGGAGCGAGGCCATGCAGCGGCGCGGGGTGCCGCCCCGGCTCGCGGAGGCGCTCGCGGCTGCCGCCGCCGCGCAGGCGGTGTGCGGCCCGGTGGTGGCCGTGCTCGCAGCCCGGGTGAGCCTGGTCGCCGTGCCCTGCAATCTGCTGGCCGAGTTCGCGGCCGGCCCGGCCACCGTGCTCGGGTTCGCGGCGCTCGGCGCGGCCCCGGTGTGGATGCCGGCCGCCGAACTGCTCGCCCGCTGTGCCGCGGTGCCCGCCGGCTGGATCGCCCGGGTGGCCCGGACCGGCGCCGCACTGCCCGGAGCGGAGCTCTCCTGGCCGGGCGGGTGGCGGGGCGGGCTGCTCCTCGCCGCCGTCACCCTGCTCCTCGCCCTGCTCGCGGCGAGGATCGTCCGCCGCCGCTGGGCCTGCGCCGGAGTGGCCCTCCTGCTGCTCCTCGCGGTACTGCGGCCCCCACAGCTCACCCGGGTCCTCACCGGATGGCCGCCGCCCGGCTGGCGCTACGTCCAGTGCGCGGTGGGCCAGGGCGATACCGGGGTCCTGGCCGTCGGGCCGGGCACCGCCGTGGTGGTGGACGCAGGCCAGGACCCGGAGCCGGCGGACCGCTGCCTGCGCCGGCTCGGTGTGGTCCGCGTTCCGCTGCTGCTCCTGACGCACTTCCACGCCGACCATGTGGGCGGCCTGCCCGGGGTGCTGCGCGGCCGGTCCGTGGGCCTGATCCAGACCACGCCCCTGGAGGAGCCGGCGGGCCGGGCCCGCTGGGTCCGGCGTACGGCCGAGGCCGCGCGGATCCCCGTACTGCCCGCCCGGGCCGGGGAGCGGCGGACCGCCGGGCCGGTCGCCTGGCAGGTGCTGTGGCCTCCCGCGGACGGCCCGCTGCCCGAGGGTCCCAACGACGCGAGCGTGGTCCTGTCCGTCCGGTCCGCAGGACTGAGCCTGCTGCTCCTCGGGGATCTCGAACCCCCGGCCCAGCAGGAGCTGCTGAGACACCATCCGGAACTGGGCCCGGTCGATGTGCTCAAGGTCGCCCACCACGGCTCCGCCCACCAGGACCCCGCTCTCTACGGCCGGCTCCGGCCCCGGCTCGCGATCGTCCCGGTCGGCTCGGAGAACCGGTACGGCCACCCCTCCCCGGACACCGTCGCCGGGCTTCGCGCGGGCGGTGCGGCCGTCCTGCGCACCGACACCGACGGGTCGGTCGCGGTCACCGGGACCGGGCCCGGTCTCCGGGCGGTGCCGGCCGGGCGCCGCCGCCACGGCCGGGGCCCGGCGTGGCGCGGACATCCCGTTTGCCCCGGACCCTGCATCATGATCGAATGCCTCTTCGCCAGAGGGGCTTACGTTCAATCAGCACGGGGGTGCATCAACCATGTTCGGGCGCCGGCGGGGGTCGGAGACGGCCGGAAACTCCAGTCAGTCCACATCCGCGACACTGACCCTGCCGCCCGCGGCGGGTCTGCTCTCCTGCCGTGTCCTCGACACGGTCCACCAGCCGGTCCGCCAGGCCCGGTTCGAGGTCACCGACCCGATCGGGCGGCGGATCGTCAGCGGGGAGACCGACCCGTACGGCGGGTTCACCGCGGCGGTCCCGGAGGGCGAGTACCGGATGTCGGTGACGGCCGAGGGGTACGCGCCGTTCCATGGTGCGACCCTGGTCGGCGAGGGCGCCCAGCCGGGCACCGGGGAGATCATCCTGGAGACGGTCGAACCGCCGCTGCTGCCGCAGCCGGGCCACTGGGAGCTCGACCCGGGGCATTCCGCCATCGGATTCACGGCCCGTCACATCGGACTGGCGCGGCTCCGGGGCAGGTTCAACACCTTCGCCGGGGCGGTCCGGATCGCCGACCGGATGGAGGACTCCTCCATGCACGTGATCATCGACGCCGCCAGCATCCACACCGGCCTGAAGCTGCGCGACGACCACCTGCGCTCTGCGGACTTCCTGGACGCGGCGCGGTATCCGACGGTCGAGTTCTACAGCGAGCGGTTCATCCACCGCAGCGGCAGCCGCTGGGCCGTGGCGGGAGCCCTCACCCTGCACGGCGTGAGCCGCTCGGTCACCCTCGACGCCCAGTACCTGGGCCTCGGCACGGGCCTGGAGGGCGAGCCGCGTGCGGCCTGCCGGGCCACCGCCGAGTTGCAGCGCGAGGACTTCGCGCTGAACTGGCAGTCCGTGCTGGCCCATGGGATCGCGGCGATCGGCTCGACCGTCGAGGTCGAACTGGACGTCCAGATCGTCCACAAGGCCTGACCTCGCCCGGACCGGATCTACGGCGCCTCCAGCCAGCCCTCGTGCTCGTCGGCGAGGTCGTCCAGGGCCTGGCGGTCGTAGCGGCCGTCCGGGTCCTCGACGACCACCAGCCACTGGGCGTCCTCGGCGTCGTCCTCCCCGGCGAGCGCATCCCGTACCAGCTGTGGCTCCTCGGTGAGGGCGAAGCGGTCGGCGAGCTCCTCGGCCACCTCCTCGGCGGCGTCGCGATCGGGCAGGACCAGTACATGTCGCAGGTTCACCGCACCATTCTCGGACACGCGGGCCGGGGCGGTGTCAGCCGGCCATGGGATGCTGGGGGCGATGGCCACCAGGAAGAATCCCACCGACGATCCGCTCGCCCCGCTCACCCTCGCGGTGGGGCAGGAGGACCTGCTGCTCGACCGCGCGGTGCGGGAGGTCGTGACGGCCGCCCGGGCCGCCGACGCCGACACCGACGTCCGCGACCTCACCCCCGACCAACTGCAGCCCGGCACGCTCGCCCAGCTGACGAGTCCGTCGCTCTTCGCCGAGCGCAAGGTCGTGGTCGTCCGCAATGCGCAGGACCTGTCCGCGGACACGATCAAGGACGTCAAGGCGTACCTCGACGCCCCGGTCGAGGAGATCACCCTCGTCCTGCTGCACGCGGGCGGCGCAAAGGGCAAGGGGCTGCTGGACGCAGCCAGGAAGGCCGGCGCCCGGGAGATCGCCTGCCCGAAGATGACCAAGGCGGGCGACCGTCTGGCCTTCGTCCGCGGCGAGTTCCGGGCCCTCGGCCGCTCCGCCACGCCGGAGGCCTCCCAGACCCTGGTGGATGCGATCGGCAGCGACCTGCGCGAGCTCGCCAGCGCGGTGACGCAGCTCTGCGCGGACGTCGAGGGCACCATCGACGAGGCGGTGGTCGGCCGCTACTACACCGGCCGCGCGGAAGCGTCCAGCTTCGAGGTCGCCGACCGGGCGGTCGAAGGCCGGGCCGCGGAGGCGCTGGAGGCGCTGCGCTGGTCCCTGTCCACCGGGGTGGCGCCGGTGCTCGTCACCAGTGCACTGGCCCAGGCGGTCCGTGCGATCGGGAAGCTCGCCTCCGCCCCGCGCGGCGCCCGCCCGGGGGATCTGGCGCGGGACCTGGGCATGCCGCCGTGGAAGATCGACCGGGTCCGGCAGCAGATGCGGGGCTGGTCGGCGGACGGCGTCGCCACGGCGCTCCGCGCGATCGCCGCGGCCGACGCAGGGGTGAAGGGCGGGGGCGACGACCCCGAGTACGCCCTCGAAAAGGCGGTCGTCGCGGTAGCCCGCGCAGCCCGCCCCCAACGCCCTCCCCGCTGACCCCTGCCACCCGTGGGCCTGGCCGGGCCTGGCCCGTACTTCTGGGCGCGGCCCGCCGGTCGGTTCCCCCGCCCGCCAGCTGCGCCTTGGCCGCGGCAATGCGGCTGGTGACCGAGCCTTCTGCAACCAAGTGCACACCGCCCCTCCCGTACGAAATCGGGCAGGGGATCGTAGGTCTGTTCGGACACAGGCGATCAGGTACCCACGGCATGGTGCGGATCGTCCAGCCACACGCGCTGTCCGTCCGGGTCGACGGTGACCCCGAAGCGGGTAATGTGCGGTCGGCCGTGCGTCTCGTACCAGGTGTACGCGGTCGTCACCTCCGCCCACAGATCACGCGGTCCCCAGGAACGGACCGCGTCACCTGCCCACCAGTCGCCGTACCGGACGATCGTGGCCGAGGTGCCCGCAGTGTCTACGAATTGGACCCGCCGTTCCCTGCCCTCGCCGCGGTGCGAGTACGAGATGTCCGCCACCTGGAGACCGATCGCGAAGTCCTGGAGGTGGGTACTCCCCAGGATCTGCGCCGGGTCGATCGGGGACGGCCGGCCGATGAACTCCTCCGGTAGCTGAAGCACGGGTGTCGGCCGCTCGCTGCGGATCCACATGTACGCGGACTCCCCAACGAACCAGCCCTGCGCCCGCTCGTCGTCGACGTGCAGCCGCAGCAGGCCGGCGTTGCTGTACGCGGTTCCGAAAGGGGTGAGGATCACCGCAGCCGGGGCCGCCTGTTCGACCCATGCGCAGGGCACGCGCCTGAGCGCGGCCGTACTGATGATCCGGTCGAACGGCGCCCGGGTGGCCACACCTCGAAGCCCGTCCCCGCATACCAGATCCGGCATGTAGCCGGCCGACTTGAGGTTGTGCGCCCCCACCGCGGCAAGCCCATCGTCGACCTCCACCGCGGTGACCCGCGCACTGCCGACCCGCTCGCACACCATCGCGGTGTGGTAGCCGGACGCGTACCCGATCTCCAACACCTGGTGGTCCTCGCGGAGGTCCAGGTGCTGGAGCTTGCGCATCACAACGTCCAGGGCGGACACCGAGGACGTGAAATCGCCGGACGCCGGGCCCTCGGGCCGGGTGCTTCCGTCGTCCAACTGAGTGACCACCGATTGGTGGGGGTTCCAAACGGCGTGCTTCCACCCCTCCGGGTCCGTGCCCCGGTCGATGAACCGCCACAGCCCCTTGGCGTCTCGGATGGGCAGCCACAGCGTGTCGGGCACGAATGCTTCACGGTCGACCCTGTCGAACGCATCGGCCAGCCAGGGAGGTTGCAGCAGCCCCATGGTGCTCAGGGCCGTACGACAGGTGTCCCGGTTCACGGAGCCGACTTGCTCGGCCGACTGCCGTCGGGGCTCGGCGGGGTGGGCGGCGGCGTCCATGGCTTGTCCTCGGGCGGTCCGCCGTGCTTGCCGTTGTCGGTCATGGCGTTCTCCTGTCTGCTGGTGGGACGGTGGTCGTGTCGTGCTCGGCCCGCCCCGGCAAGGTGCGGGAGTCATCGGGTCTGTCGGCTCCGCGGTCGCGTTGAGCCAGTCGACGTGGTCTTGCTGCGCGCGCAGGAGGTCGCGGATCACCCTGGCCAGAGACACAGCCTTGCCCCACGGCCCGGTGTCCAGGGTTTCTGACTTCAGCGCGATGGCGGCGTCCCAGTTCGCGACGGCTGTCAACGAGTCCTCAGTGCGACGTCCTCGCTCGCGGAACGAGTGCCGCACGTAGAAGGCGATGCGCCCGCCGTGGTACTCCATGTCTCCCAACAGGTCGGCCGCCACCGTCTCGGCCGGCGGGTGCTCAGCGGCGAGGATGCCCTCGACCTGCTGCGCGAGCTTGCGCTCCCCCTGGCCGCTCACCGGGACCTCACCCGAACCCGGGCCTTGGGCTGCTGCCCCTCCGGCTGGGGGCACGGCCACGGGTGCGCCCAGTCGTCCGGCCGGGCGGCGGACGCCGAATCGCGGAACAGCTGGACGGCGGCCCCGCGGATGGGCTGGTCACAGCGGGCACAGAGTCGGCCGGCGCTCACCGGAGCAGCTCCCAGCATCGTTCCGGGTTGTGCTTGTACCCCGCCCCGGACCTGCAATCCGGGCATTGGGACAAGGTAGTCCCGAAGCGCCGCACCATGGGCACCTGCCGGTGGCAGGCCGGGCACGGCAGCGTCGTCCTACGGCACACACCCCCCGGATGCGCCACTGAGGGCCGAACCTCCAGGCCGAGACCGGTCACGACCAAGTTCACGGCCTCGCTCTTCATCTGGGTTAGGCTCCGCCAGGCGCTCATCGGGATGCCCCCGCTGGCTGGTCGCGCCACTCCTGGCGGGCTGGAGTCTCCCAACGGAGCCGCAGACCACGTTGCTCGCGGCACGGCGCGCACGCGTACAGAAGGACACGGGGCTTGCAGCTACGGCCGGCGAACCGGATCGGCCGGGCTGTCCCGGAGGTTCCGACGTGCCAGCGGCACCACTGGACGGGGCGTTCGACGGCACGTTGTGTCATGCCGTCAGGATCTTGCGACTCTGTGTGTCGGCTCGATACCCGGACGGTAATCTCACCGTGGGATGGCTTCCCATCCCATTCGCGGATGACGGGAGCCAGCCGTGACAACCCCTCTCGTACCGACCGGCCTTCCGGACTGGGCGTGGGAGCGTGCCGAGGTTCGCCAGGCCCTCCGCGCTCGCAACATGGGCGCGGTGTTCAAGCACGTGCAGCAGTACAGCGGCGCCAGCCAGGCCAAGATTGCGGCTGCGGTAGGCATGACCCAGGCACGCGTGAACGAGATCATCAACGGGCGGCGGGAGGTTTCCCGGCTGGATGTCTATGAGCGCATCGCCGACGGCCTCACCATGCCGGACGATGCACGGCGTCTGCTCGGCCTTGCGGCCAGTCGCGAGAAGCGGTCCGGCGGGGCCGCCTTCGATCTGGCCACGTTCCCCGAGGTCATCCGCGTCTACTCCGCGCAGGCTTCTGCACGTGAGGAGATCCAGCAGCAGGCCCGCACGGCCAGTGCGCTGGACATCCTGGCGGTCCGGGGGCTCGGCCTGATCGGTTTGAACGACTCCATGCTCCGTGCGTACCTCGGCCGCCGTGAGACGCGCCTGTGTGTCCGGGTGCTCCTGCTGGACCCGAACGCGCCGGCCCTGGCGCAGCGCGCCGCTGAGATCGGGGAGTCTGCCGAATCGTTGGCCTCTGGTGTCCGGCTGGCCGAGGCGCGGCTCCGGGAGCTTTCCGCGGTCTGCGACGTCGAGGTGTACCGGTACGGCATGCTGCCCACCTGGCGGCTGATCCGTACGGACTCCATCATGTTCGTCGGGGCGTTCGACGCGGGCTGGGAGGGGCATGAGTCGGCCACGTACAAGGTCATGGAAACGCCCCACGGGCCGCTGTTCCGTGGGTTCCGGCGCATGTTCGAGATGATGGTCGAGGGCGCTGACCGCACAGTCTGAGAAGGGGATGGACGGATGATCGAGGCCGAGCTGAAGGCGCGCGTGCACGCGCCCGAGGAGACTCTCCGACGGCTGGACGAGCGTGCCGACGGCCGCGCCGAGGTGTACCAGGACACCTACTACGACACCCCCGATGGGGCGTTGGAGGCCCGGGATGAGGAGTTGCGGGTGCGCACGGTCCACGGGGCGGTGGAGACCTGCACGGTCCTCACGTACAAGGGCGCTCGGGTCGACGAAGAGACCGGCTCGAAGCCTGAGCACGAGACCCGTGTCGAGGACTCCGAGGCGGTTCACGCGATGCTCCGCGGTCTCGGCTACGTCCCGGCCATCGCCTTCGAGAAGCGGTGCAGGAACTACGACTTCGTGGCCCGAGGTCGGCAGATGCTCGCCACCCTGGTCCGGGTCCCCGAGGTGGACGGGACGTTCCTGGAGCTGGAGACGATCGCCGAGAGGAAGGAGCTGACGGCGGCGCTGGACGACGTACGCGCGGTTCTCGCCGAGCTCGGCATCGGTGAGGAAGACCTGACCCGCGAGCTCTACACGGACGCGGTCCGCGCCCAGCGGCTGTGAGACGGAAGCGCCGGCCATCTGCTCAGCGGGTCGGCTGGGCGACACGCTACGGCTTCTGGGGCGCGCTTCCGTCCGCGGAGCTGCGCGAGCGTCACGACCGGGTACTCGCCCCGGTCCGCCGCCCGCCGGACATGACGAAGGCCCCGGCCGTCACCCTGGGGAAGGGTGGTGGCCGGGGCCTTCGCTTACATCCGGTGCGCCGCACCCGCGTGGCGAACGCAGGCCGCGTGCGGCGCGAGGTGCCGGTCGGGAGCGGATGAGAGGGCCCGCTGGATCCCTACCGGCGATTCACATCGAGAGCTCAGCCCTGGAGGGTGGCAACCTTGGAGGCCAGCGCCGACTTCTTGTTGGCGGCGGCGTTCTTGTGGATGACACCCTTCGAGACAGCCTTGTCGAGCGCACGCGCGGCGGCACGGGAAGCCACGGTGGCCTTCTCGACGTCGCCGGCGGCCACGGCCTCGCGGGCCTTGCGGATCGCGGTCTTGAGCGAGGACTTGACGGCCTTGTTGCGCAGGCGCGCCTTCTCGTTCGTCTTGTTCCGCTTGATCTGGGACTTGATGTTCGCCACGAAAGAGCCTTTTCAGGTTCAGAGGTTGATCTTCGGATTGTGTCCCGACAGCTGAGAGGGCATACGAGACACAGCTGCCCAGGCTACCAGGCGCCCTTTGGGCGGCCCAAACCGAGCACACTCGCCCGGTCATGGGACGATGGGGTCCTGCGTAACGTTCCGACTGCGACCCGAGAATCAGGACACTGCGTGCCCGCCATCCCCAGCCACGTGCCCGAGCCGAGCCGTACCGACCCGGCGCTGATCCGCAATTTCTGCATCATCGCGCACATCGACCACGGCAAGTCGACCCTCGCCGACCGGATGCTCCAGCTCACGGGCGTCGTCGACCAGCGGCAGATGCGTGCCCAGTACCTGGACCGCATGGACATCGAGCGTGAGCGCGGCATCACGATCAAGTCACAGGCGGTCCGTCTGCCCTGGGCGCCCACCACGGGCGAGAGCCAGGGCCAGACCCACATCCTGAACATGATCGACACGCCCGGGCACGTCGACTTCACCTATGAGGTCTCCCGGTCCCTCGCGGCCTGCGAGGGCACCATCCTCCTGGTGGACGCCGCCCAGGGCATCGAGGCCCAGACCCTCGCCAACCTTTACCTGGCGATGGAGAACGACCTCGCGATCGTCCCCGTCCTGAACAAGATCGACCTGCCGGCCGCCCAGCCGGAGAAGTTCGCCGAGGAGCTCGCGAACCTGGTCGGCTGCCAGCCGGAGGACGTGCTGCGGGTCTCCGCCAAGACCGGCCTCGGCGTGGACACCCTGCTCGACAAGGTCGTCGCCACCGTCCCGGCCCCGGTCGGCGTCAAGGACGCCCCCGCCCGCGCCATGATCTTCGACTCGGTGTACGACTCGTACCGCGGCGTCGTGACCTACGTACGAGTGGTCGACGGCCAGCTCAACAAGCGCGAGCGGATCCGGATGATGTCCACCGGCGCCACCCACGAGCTGCTGGAGATCGGTGTCTCCTCCCCGGAGATGACCCCGGCCGACGGCCTGGGCGTCGGCGAGGTGGGCTACCTCATCACCGGTGTGAAGGACGTCCGCCAGTCCAAGGTCGGTGACACCATCACCAGCCTGCAGAACGGCGCCACCGAGGCCCTCGGCGGCTACAAGGACCCGAAGCCGATGGTCTTCTCGGGCCTGTACCCGCTGGACGGATCGGACTACCCGGACCTGCGCGAGGCCCTGGACAAGCTCCAGCTCAACGACGCCGCCCTGGTCTACGAGCCGGAGACCTCCGCGGCCCTCGGCTTCGGCTTCCGCGTCGGTTTCCTCGGCCTGCTCCACCTCGACGTGATCCGCGAGCGCCTGGAGCGCGAGTTCGGCCTCGACCTGATCGCCACCGCGCCCAACGTGGTCTACCGCGTGGTCATGGAGGACAAGAAGGAGATCACGGTCACCAACCCGAGCGAGTTCCCCGAGGGCAAGATCTCTGACGTGTACGAGCCGGTGGTCCGTGCCACGATCCTCGCGCCGACCGAGTTCATCGGCTCGATCATGGAGCTCTGCCAGACCCGCCGCGGCACCCTGCTCGGCATGGACTACCTGTCCGAGGACCGGGTGGAGATCCGCTACACCCTCCCGCTCGCCGAGATCGTCTTCGACTTCTTCGACCAGCTGAAGTCCAAGACCCGCGGCTACGCCTCCCTCGACTACGAGCCGACCGGTGAGCAGTCGTCCAGCCTGGTCAAGGTCGACATCCTGCTGCACGGCGACAAGGTCGACGCCTTCTCGGCCATCACGCACAAGGACGCCGCCTACGCCTACGGCGTCCGCCTGGTCGCCAAGCTGCGCGAGCTCATCCCCCGGCAGGCCTTCGAGGTGCCCATCCAGGCCGCCATCGGCTCCCGGGTGATCGCCCGGGAGACCATTCGAGCCATCCGCAAGGACGTCCTCGCCAAGTGCTACGGCGGTGACATCTCCCGTAAGCGGAAGCTGCTGGAGAAGCAGAAGGAAGGCAAGAAGCGGATGAAGATGGTCGGCTCCGTGGAGGTCCCGCAGGAGGCCTTCATCGCGGTGCTGTCCAGCGACGAGTCCGGCGCCAAGAAGAAGTAGTCTCCTGAGCCGCAGGACATGCGGAACAAGCCCCCGCGCTTCGGCGCCGGGGCTTGTTTCGTTATGAATCGGCAGCTCGCGAGCCCTTAACAGCCGGGCGGACGGCCCCTATCTTGAGTTCTGCTCGATGGTTACTCGCCAGTTACACAAGCCCTGCCGCCTGGTCCGGAGGATGTCGTGAGCGACACACAGACGATGATCGAGAACCGCCCGCCCACCGTGGCGGCCCTCTTCCTTGAGCGTGTCGCCGCCACCCCGGACGCCGAGGCCTACCGCTACCCGGTCCCCGCCGCGGCCGGCCAGGGCCCCGACGACTGGAAATCGCTCAGCTGGGGGCAGGCCGCCGACCGGGTGTTCGCCATCGCCGCCGGCCTGGTCGATCTCGGCGTACGCCCGGAGGAACGGGTCGCCCTCGCCTCCAACACCCGGGTCGAGTGGATCCTCGCCGACCTCGGCGTGATGTGCGCCGGTGCCGCGACCACCACGGTCTACCCGAGCACCAACGCCGAGGAGTCCGCCTACATCCTGGCCGACTCGGCCAGCCGGGTCCTGATCGCCGAGGACGCCGCCCAGCTCGCCAAGGCCCGCGAGCACCGCACCAGCCTGCCCGAGCTCGCCCACGTGGTGGTCGTGGAGGCCGCCGACGCGGTTCCGGCCGAGGGCGACCCGGAGGGCTGGGTGCTCTCCCTCGCCGACCTGGAGGCGCGCGGCAAGGAGTACCTCGCCAAGCAGCCCGCGGCGGTCAAGGAGCGGATCTCGGCCATCACCGCCGACCAGCTCGCCACCCTGATCTACACCTCCGGCACCACCGGCCGCCCCAAGGGCGTCCGGCTGCCGCACGACAACTGGTCGTACATGGCCAAGGCCACCGTCGCCACCGGCATGATCGGCGCGGACGACGTCCAGTACCTGTGGCTGCCGCTGGCCCACGTGTTCGGCAAGGTGCTGACCTCCGGCCAGATCGAGGTCGGCCACGTCACCGCCGTCGACGGCCGGATCGACAAGATCATCGAGAACCTTCCGGTGGTCCAGCCCACCTATATGGCGGCCGTCCCGCGCATCTTCGAGAAGGTCTACAACGGGGTCGCGGCCAAGGCCAAGGCCGGCGGCGGCGCCAAGTACAAGATCTTCCAGTGGGCCGCCGGCGTGGCCCGCGAGTACGCCAAGGTCAGCCAGGACAACTTCCGCCGCACCGGCAGGGCGAGCGTCCCGTTCGGGCTCTCCGCCAAGCACAAGATCGCCGACACCCTCGTCTACTCCAAGCTCCGCGAGGCCTTCGGCGGCAGGCTCCGCGCCGCCGTCTCCGGCTCGGCCGGCCTGGCCCCCGAGATCGGCTTCTTCTTCTCCGGCGCCGGCATCCACATCCTCGAGGGCTACGGCCTCACCGAGTCCAGCGCCGCCTCCTTCGTCAACCCCGGCGAGGCCTACCGCACCGGCACCGTCGGCAAGCCGCTCCCCGGCACCGAGGTCCGCATCGCCGACGACGGCGAGATCCTGCTCCGCGGCCCCGGCATCATGGAGGGCTACCACGGCCTGCCCGAGAAGACCGCCGAGGTCCTCGAATCCGACGGCTGGCTGCACACCGGAGACATCGGCGAGCTCTCGGCCGACGGCTACCTCCGCATCACCGACCGCAAGAAGGACCTGATCAAGACCTCGGGCGGCAAGTACGTCGCCCCGGCCGAGGTCGAGGGCCGGTTCAAGGCGATCTGCCCGTACGTCTCCAACATCGTGGTCCACGGTGCCGACCGGAACTTCTGCTCCGCCCTGATCGCCCTGGACGGCCCGGCCATCCTCGGCTGGGCCGCCGAGAACGGACTGGAGGGCAAGTCCTACGCGGAGGTCGCCGCCGCCCCCGAGACCAACCGCCTGATCGAGACGTACATCCAGACCCTCAACGAGGGCCTGCAGCGCTGGCAGACGATCAAGAAGTTCCGCCTGCTGCCCCGCGACCTGGACGTCGAGCACGGCGACCTCACCCCCAGCCTCAAGCTGAAGCGCCCGGTCGTCGAGCGTGAGTTCAAGCACCTCATCGAGGAGATGTACGAGGGCTCCCGGGAGGCGTAGCCCACTGCGGTCGGGCGGAGCCGGGCGGTGCGGGACAATGGGCTCATGCCTTCCGCACTGCCCGATGGTGAGCCCATGCCCGAGGACGGGTCGCTGCCGCCGCATGCCCTGGAGGGCGCGGCGGCCCGGCCGCTCGGGTTCTACCTGCACGTCCCCTACTGCGCCACCCGCTGCGGGTACTGCGACTTCAACACCTACACCGCCACCGAGCTGCGCGGCACCGGCGGGGTGCTGGCCTCCCGGGACAACTACGCCGACACCCTCGTCGACGAGGTCCGCCTCGCCCGCAAGGTGCTCGGCGACGACCCGCGCGAGGTGCGGACCGTCTTCGTCGGCGGCGGTACGCCCACCCTGCTGGCCGCCGCCGACCTGGTCCGGATGCTCGCGGCGATCCGCGACGAGTTCGGCCTGGCGGCCGACGCCGAGGTGACCACCGAGGCCAATCCGGAATCCGTCACCCCCGCGTACCTGGCGGAGCTGCGGGCCGGCGGCTTCAACCGGATCTCCTTCGGCATGCAGAGCGCCCGGCAGCACGTCCTGAAGATCCTGGACCGCACCCACACCCCGGGGCGCCCCGAGGCCTGCGTGGCGGAGGCGCGGGCGGCCGGCTTCGAGCACGTCAACCTGGACCTGATCTACGGCACGCCCGGCGAGTCCGACGAGGACTGGCGGGCCTCCCTGGCGGCGGCGATCGGCGCCGGGCCCGACCACATCAGCGCGTACGCCCTGATCGTGGAGGAGGGCACCCAGCTGGCCCGCCGGATCCGCCGCGGCGAGGTCCCGATGACCGACGACGACGTGCATGCCGACCGCTACCTGATCGCCGACGAGGCGATGAGGGAGGCGGGCTATGACTGGTACGAGGTCTCGAACTGGGCCACCACCGAGGCCGGCCGCTGCCTGCACAACGAGCTGTACTGGCGCGGGGCCGACTGGTGGGGCGCGGGCCCCGGCGCCCACAGCCACGTCGGCGGGGTCCGGTGGTGGAACGTGAAGCACCCCGGCGCGTACGCCGCAGCGCTCGCGGAGGGCCGCTCCCCGGGCGCCGGCCGTGAGCTGCTCTCCGAGGAGGACCGCCGGGTCGAGCGCATCCTGCTGGAGCTCCGGCTGGTCTCCGGCTGCCCGCTGTCCCTGCTGGCCCCCGCCGGCCTCGCGGCCTCCCGCCGCGCCCTGGCCGACGGCCTGCTGGAACCGGGCCCGTACGAGGCGGGGAGCGCCGTCCTCACCCTGCGCGGCCGGCTGCTGGCCGACGCGGTGGTCCGCGACCTGGTGGACTGATCACTCGCCGGAGTGAATACCTGCGGAATCCGGAGGTCGCTGCTTACGCTGGTCCTAGGCTGCCCGCCGTAAGCGACGGCGGCGGAACGCGGAGGACCACGGAGATGACCGCTGTGGATGACCGGCTGATCACGGATGCCGCGCAGGTCTTCGAGGACTTCGAGGTCCCCGAGGGCTTCAAGGCTGAGCTCCTCAGGGGGGACATCGTGATGATGGCCGGGCCCGACCGGGTCCACAACAGGATCGTGCTGTCCGTGCTGTATCAGATCCCACGTGATCGCTGGGAGCCGCTCCAGACCCAGGACATCGCGATCCCCGGAGAGAGCAGCGAGCCCCAGCCCGACCTCGTCGTGCTGGAGCTCGGCAGCGAGCCGGGGCCGGGGCGGCTCATCCCGGCACCCGCCATCGCCCTGCTGGTCGAGGTGGTGTCCAAGAACAGCGCCGACGCGGACTACGGCATCAAGCGGTCCATGTACGCGGCGGGCAAGGTTCCCGCCTACCTGATCATCGATCCGTTCGAGGCCGAGTGCATGCTGCTCACCGAGCCCACCGGTACGGGCGAGGACGCCGATTACGAAGTCGAGCGGACATCCAAGTTCGGCGCCCCGGTCCCGCTGGACGTGCTCGGCATCGAGCTGGACACCAGCGGATTCGGCACCCTGCCCAAGTTCAAGCGGCACCGCCGACCGTAACGAAGTCGATCAGCTCCTCCACCCGCCCCAGCAGGGCCGGCTCCAGGTCCTGGTAGGACCGGACCCGAGACAGGATGTGCTGCCAGGCCGCGCCCGTGTTCTCAGGCCAGCCCAGCGCCCGGCAGATGCCCGTCTTCCAGTCCTGCCCCCGCGGGACCACCGGCCAGGCCGGGATCCCCAGGGCGGACGGCTTCACCGCCTGCCAGACGTCGACGTACGGGTGGCCCACCACCAGGACGTCCGGCCCCGTCACCGAAGCCGCCAGCCGGGACTCCTTCGACCCCGGGACCAGATGGTCCACCAAGATGCCCAGCCGTGCGTCCGCCGCCGGGGCGAATTCCGCCACGATCGCCGGAAGATCGTCCACCCCCGACAGGTACTCCACGACCACGCCCTCGATCCGCAGGTCGTCGCCCCACACCCGCTCCACCAGCTCCGCGTCGTGGCGGCCCTCCACGTAGATGCGGCCCGCCCGCGCCACCCGCGCCCGGGCCCCGGGCACGGCCAGCGAACCGGAGGCGGTCCGGCGGGGCGCCGACGGGGCCGCACGGGACGGGCGGACCAGGGTCACCACCGCGCCCTCCAGCAGGAAGCCGCGCGGCTCCAGCGGGAAGACGCGCCGCTTGCCGAAGCGGTCCTCCAGGGTGACCGTGCCGGCCTCGCAGGCCACCACCGCGCCGCAGAACTCCGTACCCGCGACCTCGACCACCAGATCGGGCTCGGCGGCCACCTCCGGCACCGGCTTGGGGCGCTTCCACGCGGGGGTCAGATCGGGGGAGTACTCACGCATCCGGCCGAGGGTAGGGGCAGCGGGCGGCCGATCAAGCCGACACGCCGAACCGGGCCGCCAGTGTGGCGCGTTGCGCACGGACGAAGGCCGCATCGACCACCGCCCCGTGCCCGGGAACGTACAGCGCGTCGTCGCCGCCCAGCGCGAGCAGCCGGTCCAGCGCCGCCGGCCACTGTGCAGTGACCGCGTCCGGGCCCGCCTGCGGCTCCCCCGACTCCTCGACCAGGTCCCCGCAGAAGACCACCTCCCGGCCGCCACCGGGCACGAACACCGCCAGGTCGTGCCGGGTGTGGCCGGGCCCCACGTTCGCCAGCAGCACCTGCACCCCGCCCAGCTCCAGCGTCCACTCGCCGGACACCAGGTGGCGGGGCGGGCGCAGCAGGTCCGCCGATTCGGTGGCGTCCGCCTCCGGCAGGCCTTGCCGGACCGCGTCCGAACGGAGTTCCTCCCGCCCCGCCGCAGTGCCGAGCACGGTCTCCAGGCCGACCGCCCCGAAGACTTCGGCGCCCGCGAAGGCCGCCACCCCCAGCACATGGTCGAAATGTTCGTGTGTGAATGCGATATGGGTCACCCGGCGACCGGTCAGCCGCTCCGCCTCGGCCCGCAGCCCGGCCCCCTCCCGGACACTCGATCCGGGGTCGACCAGCAGCACCGCATCGTCTCCCACCACCAGTCCCACCGTGCAGTCCCACCCCGGGAGCCGTCTCCGGCCGGCCCGTCCGGTGAGCCGTTCCCAGCCCGCCTCTTCCCATTGCACGTCCATGACGCAACGCTACCGTGACGGGCTCCCTTGCCTCCGGTGTACCTGCCCGCCGTACACTGACCGGGGGATCTCTGGCACTCCGACCCTGTGAGTGCCAACCAACGACCACGGAAGACCGCGGCGGGCCGGCCGGACCGGCCGGACCGGTCGGCCCGGTCAGACATAGAAGGCCCGGAAACCCGACTCACCGTTGGAGGTGGCGCGCGATGCTCAGTGAACGCAGGCTCGAAGTGCTGCGCGCCATCGTCCAGGACTACGTCGGGACGGAGGAGCCGGTCGGCTCCAAGGCGCTCACCGAACGGCACGCCCTCGGCGTCTCACCCGCCACCGTGCGCAACGACATGGCCGTGCTGGAGGAGGAGGGCTACATCGCGCAGCCCCACACCAGCGCCGGCCGGATCCCCACCGACAAGGGCTACCGCCTCTTCGTGGACAAGCTGGCCGGGGTCAAGCCGCTGTCCACCCCCGAGCGGCGGGCCATCCAGAACTTCCTCGACGGCGCCGTCGACCTCGACGACGTGGTCGGCCGGACCGTACGCCTGCTCGCCCAGCTGACCCGGCAGGTCGCGGTGGTGCAGTACCCCTCGCTGACCCGGTCCACGGTCCGGCACGTCGAGCTGCTCTCGCTCGCGCCCGCCCGGCTGATGCTCGTACTGATCACCGACACCGGCCGGGTCGAGCAGCGCATCGTGGACTGCCCCGCGCCCTTCGGTGAGACCTCCCTCACCGATCTGCGGGCCCGGCTCAACGGCATGGTCGTCGGCCGCCGCTTCGCGGACGTGCCGCAGCTGGTGCAGGACCTGCCCGAATCCTTCGAGGCGGAGGACCGGGCCACCGTCTCCACCGTCCTCGCCACCCTCCTCGAAACCCTGGTCGAGGAGACCGAGGAGCGGCTGATGATCGGCGGCACCGCCAATCTCACCCGCTTCGGACATGACTTTCCCCTGACCATCCGGCCGGTGCTCGAGGCCCTTGAGGAACAGGTCGTACTCCTCAAGCTCCTGGGCGAGGCCAACGAGTCGGGGATGACCGTACGCATCGGCCACGAGAACGCCTACGAAGGACTCAACTCCACGTCGGTCGTCTCGGTCGGCTACGGTTCGGGCGGCGAAGCAGTCGCCAAACTCGGCGTGGTCGGACCGACCCGCATGGACTACCCCGGAACGATGGGAGCGGTACGCGCAGTGGCACGTTACGTCGGACAGATCCTGGCGGAGTCGTAAGTGGCCACGGACTACTACGCCGTTCTCGGCGTGCGCCGCGACGCATCTGCGGACGAGATCAAGAAGGCCTTCCGGCGGCTCGCACGCGAGCTGCACCCGGATGTGAACCCCGATCCCAAGACGCAGGAGCGTTTCAAGGAGATCAACGCCGCGTACGAGGTGCTGTCGGACCCGCAGAAGAAGCAGGTCTACGACCTCGGCGGCGACCCGCTGTCCTCCTCGGGCGGCGGCGGCGCGGGCGGCTTCGGGGCCGGTGGCTTCGGTAACTTCTCGGACATCATGGACGCGTTCTTCGGTACCGCGTCCCAGCGCGGCCCGCGCTCGCGCACCCGGCGCGGCCAGGACGCGATGATCCGCCTGGACCTGGAGCTGGACGAGGCCGCCTTCGGGACGACCAAGGACATCCAGGTCGACACCGCGATCGTGTGCGTGACCTGCTCCGGCGAGGGTGCCGCGCCCGGCACCTCGGCGCAGACCTGCGACATGTGCCGCGGCCGGGGCGAGGTCTCCCAGGTCACCCGGTCCTTCCTGGGCCAGGTCATGACCTCGCGGCCGTGCCCGCAGTGCCAGGGCTTCGGCACCGTGGTCCCGACCCCGTGCCCCGAGTGCGCGGGCGACGGCCGGGTCCGCTCCCGCCGCAACCTGACGGTCAAGATCCCCGCCGGTGTCGAGAACGGCACCCGGATCCAGCTGTCGGGCGAGGGCGAGGTCGGCCCCGGCGGCGGCCCCGCCGGCGATCTGTACGTGGAGATCCACGAGCTGCCGCATCCGGTCTTCCAGCGGCGCGGGGACGACCTGCACTGCACGGTGACCATTCCGATGACAGCGGCGGCACTGGGCACCAAATGCCCGCTGGAGACGCTGGACGGCATGGAGGAGATCGACATCCGGCCCGGTACCGGGTCCGGCCAGTCGATCCCGCTGCACGGCCGCGGTGTGACCCACCTGCGCGGCGGCGGGCGCGGCGACCTGATCGTCCACGTCGAGGTCACCACCCCGGCCAAGCTGGACGCCCAGCAGGAGGACCTGCTGCGCCAGCTGGCGAAGCTGCGCGGCGAGGAGCGGCCCATGGGGCAGTTCGCGCCGGGCCAGCAGGGGCTGTTCAGCCGGCTGAAGGACGCGTTCAACGGCCGCTGACGCGCGCCGCCCACGCCGTGGCTGGCCGGTTACGCAACCGGACTATGCCAGGCGAATTGTGTGATTCGGTCTGGTGCGGGGGACATGGCACGATGCAGCTCATGTCCTCCGCGCTGAACGGTCTCTGCCCCTACCCGATCGTGCAGGCTCCCATGGCGGGCGGAGGTTCCTGCCCGCCGCTCGCCGCAGCCGTCTCCGCGGCCGGCGGGCTCGGCTTCCTGGCCGGCGGCTACAAGACCGCCGACGGCATGTACCAGGAGATCAAACTGCTGCGCGGGCTCACCCGGCGGCCGTTCGGCGTCAATCTCTTCATGCCGCAGACCGCCCAGGTGGACCCGGCCGCCGTCGAGGCCTACCGGGGCCAGCTCGCGGGCGAGGCCAGCTGGTACGAGGTCTCCCTCGCGGACGATGACATCGTTGGCACCAGCGACGACGGCTATGACGCAAAACTGGCCATTCTCACCGAGGACCCGGTCCCGGTCGTCTCCTTCACCTTCGGCTGCCCCTCGCCCGAGGCCCTCGGCCGCCTCCGCGCGGCCGGCACCCGCACCGTGGTCACCGTCACCTCCGTCGAGGAGGCCCGGGCCGCGCAGGCGGCCGGCGCGGACATCCTCTGCGTCCAGGGGATCGAGGCCGGCGGCCACCAGGGCACCCACCGGGACGACCCGGAGGCCGACTTCACCGGTGTGGGCCTGCTGTCGCTGGTCGGGCAGGTACGGGAGGCCGTGGCGCTGCCCATCGTCGCGGCCGGCGGGCTGATGCGCGGCTCGCAGATCGCCGGGGTGCTCGCGGCGGGGGCGGACGCGGCCCAGCTGGGCACGGCCTTCCTGGCCTGCCCGGAGTCCGGGGCGCACGCCCTGCACAAGAAGGCCCTGACCGACCCCCTGTTCGTCCGGACGGAACTCACCCGGGCCTTCTCCGGCCGCCCGGCCCGAGGCCTGGTCAACCGGTTCATGCGGGAGCACGGCCCGTACGCGCCGGCTGCCTACCCGGCGGTCCACCACCTGACCTCCGGGCTGCGCAAGGCCGCCGCCGCGGCCGGCGATCCGCAGGGCATGGCCCTGTGGGCCGGCCAGGGCCACCGGCTGGCGCGGTCGGTGCCCGCCGGACAGCTGGTGGAGGTGCTGGCGGCCGAACTGGCCGAGGCACAGTGCGCCTTGCGCACCCACAACACGCAGGACACGCAGGGCAGGCAGGGCAGGCAAGATACCGACAACAGCAGGAGTGCATCATGACGGCCCCGGTGTTCGTGGTCGAAAAGGTCCCCGCGGGGCCGCAGTTCGTCCTGGACGGCCCGGAGGGCCGGCACGCCGTCTCCGTGAAGCGGCTCAACCCCGGTGAGGACGTGGTCCTCACCGACGGCCACGGCCGCTGGACGGAGGGCGTGGTCCAGGCCGCCGAGGGCAAGGACCGGCTGGTCGTCACGGACCTGCACACCATCGAGGAGGAGCCGGAGCCGGAGGTCCGGATCACCGTGGTCCAGGCCCTGCCCAAGGGCGACCGCGGCGAACTGGCCGTCGAGACCATGACCGAGACCGGCGTGGACGCCATCGTGCCCTGGCAGGCCGCCCGCTGCATCACCCAGTGGCGCGGTGACCGGGGCGCCAAATCCCTGGCCAAGTGGCGGTCCACGGCCCGGGAGTCCGGCAAGCAGTCCCGCCGGGTCCGCTTCCCGGAGGTCGAGGAGGCCCGGTCCACCAAGCAGGTCGCCCAGCTGCTGGCGGCGGCCGATCTGGCGGTGGTCCTGCACGAGGACCGGGACACCCCCTCCCGGGCCCTGGCCACCGCCGAACTCCCCGCCACCGGCTCGATCGTGGTCGTGGTCGGCCCCGAGGGCGGGGTCTCACCGGAGGAGCTGGCCGTCTTCGCGGAGGCGGGCGCCCACCCGTACCGGCTGGGCCGCTCGGTGCTGCGCACCTCCACGGCGGGCACGGCGGCGGTGGCGGTCCTGCTCGCCCGCACCGGCCGCTGGTCCTGACCGGACGACGGACGGACAGACGGACGGACAGACGGAGGGCCTGCCGCGACGGAGCCGGATACGATGCGAGGCGACGCTCAGCGATCACCATCACGGGAGGCGACGGCCATGGCCGGGGAACCGCAGGCGGACTGCCTGTTCTGCAAGATCGTCACGGGGGACATCCCGGCGACGATCGTGCGCGAGACGGACACCACGGTCGCGTTCCGCGACATCAACCCGCAGGCACCCACCCATGTGCTGGTGATCCCCAAGGTGCACTACCCGGACGCCGCCGCGCTCGCCGCGGCCGACCCGCAGGCCATGGTGGACGTCCTGCGCGAGGCCGGTGTGGTGGCGGCCGAGGAGAAGATCGACGGCCACGGCTACCGGATCGTGTTCAACACCGGCGCCGGCGCGGGCCAGACCGTGTGGCACGCCCATGCGCACGTCCTCGGCGGTCGCGGCCTCGAATGGCCCCCCGGATAACCACCACACACATCCACGGATAACCACCATGTCCGCACGCGAGTTCGTGGTCCTCGGCACCGCCAGCCAGGTCCCCACCCGGCACCGCAACCACAACGGGTACCTGCTGCGCTGGGACGGCGAGGGCATCCTCTTCGACCCGGGCGAGGGCACCCAGCGGCAGATGCTGCGGGCCGGGGTGGCCGCGCACGACATCAACCGGATCTGCATCACGCACTTCCACGGCGACCACAGCCTCGGCCTGGCCGGGGTGATCCAGCGGATCAACCTCGACCGGGTCCCGCACCCCATCACCGCGCACTACCCGGCCTCCGGGCAGAAGTTCTTCGACCGGCTCCGGTACGCCACCGCATACCGCGAGACCGTCGTCCTGGAGCAGGAACCGGTGTCCGCGGACAGGGTGCTGGCGGCCGGCCCCCCGTACTCCCTGGAGGCCCGCCGGCTCTCCCACCCGGTGGAGTCCTTCGGCTACCGGCTCACCGAGCCCGACGGCCGGCGGATACGGCCCGAGCTGCTCGCCCGGTACGGCATCGCGGGCCCGGACGTGGGCCGCATCCAGCGCGAGGGTGTCCTCGGCGGGGTCACCCTCGAGCAGGTCAGCGAGCACCGGCCCGGGCAGAGCTTCGGCTTTGTGATGGACACCCGGATGTGCGAGGGGGTCACCGCGCTCGCCGAGGGCTGCGACATGCTGGTGATCGAGTCCACCTTCCTCGACGAGGACGAGCACCTGGCCACGGAGCACGGCCACCTGACGGCGGGCCAGGCGGCCCGGGCCGCCCGCGAGGCCGGCGTCCGGCACCTGGTCCTCACCCACTTCTCGCAGCGCTACACGGACCCGGACGAATTCGAACGCCAGGCCCGCCGCGCAGGCTTCGAGGGCGACCTGACCATCGCAGCAGACCTCCTCCGCGTCCCCCTCCCCAAGCGGGGCTGACCGGCCGCGGACCCGCCGGAGGGGCGGGGCGGGCGTCTTCGGGGTGATGTGGGACACACTGTGTGGTGTGCCGCCGCCGGGTGGACGGGGCGGTGGTCTTCCAGCCGAAGGGGGAGTACACCATGACCGGTCGGAACAGCAGAAACGGATCGCACGCAGCGGCGCGCACCGCCGGGCTGGACCCGCTGGGCGCGCTGCGCACACCGGTGGATCCGGACTGTGACGTCTTCCTGACCGGCACGGTCTTCCTCGACATCATCTTCACCGGCCTCGACTCGGCCCCGGTGCGCGGTACGGAGTCCTGGGCGCGGGGCATGGGATCCAGCCCCGGCGGGGTCGCGAACATGGCGACCGCGCTGGCCCGCCTGGGGCTGCGTACCTCCCTGGCCGCCGCCTTCGGTGACGACCACTACGGCGAGTACTGCTGGGACGCCCTGGAACAGGGCGAGGGCATCGACCTGTCGATGTCGCGGACCGTGGCCGGCTGGCACAGCCCGGTCACCGTCTCCATGGCGTACGAGGGGGAGCGGACGATGGTCTCGCACGGCCACGAGGCCCCGCCCCCGGGCGGGCTGGGCCCGGGCGGCCTGGGTGCGGCCCCCGTTCCGGACGGCCTGCCGCGGGCCCGGGCGGCCGTGGCCTCCCTGACCCCGGGGCGCCGGGAGGCGTGGGTGGCCGAGGCGGCCCGCTCCGGGGCCCGGGTGTTCGCCGACGTCGGCTGGGACGAGAGCGGCTGCTGGGACCTGGACGCCCTCGCCGACCTGGAGCACTGCGAGGCGTTCCTGCCGAACGCGGGGGAGGCGATGCGGTACACCCGCACCGAGTGCCCGCGGGCGGCGGCCCGGGCGCTGGCGGACCGGGTTCCGGTGGCGGTGGTGACACTGGGCGCCGAGGGCTCGTACGCGGTGGACGGCCGGACCGGGGAGACCGCGGAGGTGCCGGGCATCGCGGTGGACGCCCTGGACCCGACGGGCGCCGGCGACGTCTATGTGGCGGGCTTCGTCACCGGCACCCTGGCGGGCTGGCCACTGGCCGACCGGCTGGCCTTCGCGGGACTGACGGCCGCCCTGTCGGTGCAGGAGTTCGGCGGCTCCCTCTCCGCGCCGGGCTGGGAGGAGGTCGCCCACTGGTGGCACTCCCAGGGCGAGCGCCCGGCCCGCTTCGCCTTCCTCCAGGACCTGCTCGGCCCGCAGCACGGCAGCCCGGCGGCCCCGTCCGCCGCCGCCCGCCGCCGGGCGGTCCCGACGATCGGCTTCCGGCACTCCGCCTGAGGGGGGTGTCCGCGGACCGGAAAAGCTCTCGGGCAACCTCCCGGGGCGTCGTACGCTTGGTATTCCAGAGGTCGTCGATCGGTGCGACCCCGCAGCGGGAGGTATGTGCAGGCCACAGAGCCGGCCCATGACGCAGACACCCACAGCCCAGCCGCTCCTGCCGGGGCAGGCACGAGCCAATTTCACCGTTCCCGCCAAGCACCCGATGGTGACGGTGCTCGGCTCCGGAGACGCTCTGTTGCGCGTGATCGAGCGCTCCTTCCCGGAGGCCGACATCCACGTCCGGGGCAACCAGGTCAGCGCGGTCGGCGACGCTCGGGAAGTCGCCCTGATCCAGCGCCTGTTCGACGAGATGATGCTGGTGCTCCGCACCGGGCAGCCGATGACGGAGGACGCAGTGGAACGATCGATCGCCATGCTCCAGGCGAGCGAGAACGGAAACGGCCCGGAGGAGACTCCGGCCGAGGTGCTCACCCAGAACATCCTCTCCAACCGTGGCCGCACCATCCGCCCCAAGACCCTCAACCAGAAGCGCTACGTCGACGCGATCGACAAGCACACGATCGTCTTCGGCATCGGCCCCGCCGGTACCGGAAAGACCTATCTCGCCATGGCCAAGGCGGTCCAGGCCCTGCAGTCCAAGCAGGTCACCCGGATCATCCTGACCCGGCCCGCCGTCGAGGCGGGCGAGCGGCTCGGCTTCCTGCCCGGCACGCTCTACGAGAAGATCGACCCGTACCTGCGCCCCCTGTACGACGCGCTGCACGACATGCTCGACCCGGATTCGATCCCGCGTCTGATGGCGGCCGGCACCATCGAGGTGGCGCCGCTGGCGTACATGCGGGGAAGGAGCCAGCCGCTCTTCACGAACGTCCTGACCCCGGACGGTTGGCGTCCGATCGGAGACCTCCAGGTCGGTGACCTGGTCGTCGGCTCGAACGGTGAGCCGACTCCGGTGCTCGGCGTCTATCCGCAGGGCGAGAGGGACGTCTACCGTGTCACGGCCCAGGACGGCTCGTGGACCCTGTGCTGCGGCGAGCACCTGTGGACGGTCAGGACGCGCGACGACAAGCGCCGCGACAAGCCGTGGCGGGTGCTGGAGACCCAGGAGATGATCGGCAACCTGCGCGCCGCGCACGCGCGCCGGTACGAGCTGCCCCTGCTCACCGCGCCGGTCGAGTTCCCCGAGCGTCCGGTCCCGATGGACCCGTACGCCCTGGGCCTGCTGCTCGGCGACGGATGCCTGACCGGCACCACCACGCCGTCGTTCGCCACGGAGGACACGGAGCTGGTCAGCGCCCTGGAGGCGGCCATCCCTGGCGTCTCCGTGCGCCACAAGGGCGGGCCGGACTACGTCCTGAACCGGATCAAGGCGCCCGGTGACGTCGTCACCCTGGAGAACCCGGTCACCCGGGTCCTCCGCGAACTGGACCTTATCGGCAGCCGCTCGCACTCGAAATTCGTCCCGGACGACTACCTGTTCAACACGGCCGAGGTTCGCCTGGGCGTGCTACAGGGTCTGCTCGACTCCGACGGCGGCCCGGTGCCGCAGCGCGACCGCACCTGCCGAGTGCAGTACTCGACCGCTTCCCTGGTGCTGCGCGACGACGTGATCGCGCTCGTGCAGTCGCTGGGTGGTGTCGCCTACACCCGGCGCCGGCCTGCCTCGGGCCGGAACCCCAGCACTGCTCTCGCCGCCCACCGGTACGACGCGCACGTGGTCGACATCCGGCTCCCCGAGGGGATCGAACCGTTCCGGCTCGCCCGCAAGCGGGACCGGTACCACGAGGCCGGTGGCGGCGGACGGCCGATGCGGTTCATCGACTCCATCGAGCCCGCCGGGCGTGAGGAGACCGTGTGCATCCAGGTGGCGGCGGAGGACTCGCTGTACATCACGCAGGACTACCTGCTCACGCACAACACGCTCAACGACGCGTTCATCATCCTCGACGAGGCGCAGAACACGAACCCCGAGCAGATGAAGATGTTCCTGACCCGCCTCGGCTTCGATTCGAAGATCGTCATCACCGGTGACGTGACCCAGATCGACCTCCCCGGCGGCACCAAGTCGGGTCTGAAGCAGGTGCAGGACATCCTCGAAGGGGTCCCGGACGTGCACTTCTCCCGGCTCACCTCCCAGGATGTCGTCCGGCACAAGCTCGTCGGCCGTATCGTCGACGCGTACGAGCAGTACGACAGCCGAAACGGGAAGTAGAACAACAAGCGCATGTCGATCGACGTCAACAACGAATCCGGAACCGAAGTCGACGAGCAGGCGATCCTCGACATCGCCCGCTACGCGCTGACCCGGATGCGGATCCACCCGCTCTCCGAGCTCTCCGTCATCGTGATCGACGCGGAGGCCATGGAGCAGCTCCACATCCAGTGGATGGACCTGCCCGGACCGACGGACGTCATGTCCTTCCCGATGGACGAGCTCCGTCCGCCGGCCAAGGACGACGAGGAGCCCCCGCAGGGGCTCCTCGGCGACATCGTGCTCTGCCCCGAGGTCGCCAAGCGGCAGGGCGAGGAAGCCCCGACGCAGCACTCCATGGACGAGGAACTCCAGCTCCTGACCGTCCACGGGGTGCTGCACCTGCTCGGATACGACCACGAGGAGCCCGACGAGAAGGCCGAGATGTTCGGTCTGCAGGCGGCCATCGTGGACGGCTGGCGGGCCGAGCGCGGCCTGACCGGTCCCTCGCCCGCGCCCACCGTCTCGTGACCGCCGCCCAGCTGATCACCGGGGCGGTCCTGCTGGTCATGGTGGCCTGGCTGGCCGCCTGCGCCGAGGCGGGCATCGCCCGGATCTCCGCATTCCGCGCCGAACAGGCCGTACGGGAGGGCCGCCGCGGCAGCGCCAAGCTGGCCCAGGTCGCCGCCGACCCCACCCGGTACCTGAACGTGGCACTGCTGGTCCGGGTCACCTGCGAGATGGCCGCCGGCGTGCTGGTCACCTACGTCTGCCTGGACCACTTCGGCGAGAACTGGACCGCGCTGTTCACGGCCATCGCCGTGATGGTGCTGGTCTCCTTCGTCGCCGTCGGGGTCTCGCCCCGTACGATCGGCCGCCAGCATCCGCTGAACACCGCGACCGCCGCCGCGTACGTCCTCGTACCGCTGGCCCGGATCATGGGCCCCATCCCGCAGCTGCTGATCCTCATCGGCAACGCCCTCACCCCGGGCAAGGGCTTCCGCAAGGGCCCCTTCGCCTCCGAGGCCGAGCTCCGCGCGATGGTGGACCTGGCGGAGAAGGAGTCGCTGATCGAGGACGAGGAGCGCCGGATGGTGCACCAGGTCTTCGAGCTCGGCGACACGCTGGTGCGCGAGGTGATGGTGCCGCGCACCGACCTGGTCTGCATCGAGCGCTACAAGACGGTCCGTCAGGCCACCACGCTGGCGCTCCGCTCGGGCTTCTCGCGGATTCCGGTCACCGGCGAGAACGAGGACGACATCGTCGGGATCGTCTACCTGAAGGACCTGGTCCGCAAGACCCACATCAGCCGGGACGCCGAGACCGACCTGGTCTCCACGGCGATGCGGCCGGCGGTGTTCGTGCCCGACACCAAGAACGCCGGTGACCTGCTCCGGGAGATGCAGCAGGTGCGCAACCACGTCGCGGTGGTCATCGACGAGTACGGCGGCACGGCCGGGATCGTGACCATCGAGGACATCCTGGAGGAGATCGTCGGCGAGATCACCGACGAGTACGACCGCGAGATCGCGCCGGTGGAGGAGCTGGGCGAGGACCGCTACCGGGTCACGGCCCGCCTCGACATCACCGACCTCGGCGAGCTGTTCGGCCTGGACTCCTTCGACGACGAGGACGTGGAGACGGTCGGCGGCCTGCTGGCCAAGGCCCTCGGCCGGGTACCGATCGCGGGCGCGACGGCGCTGGTGGAGCTTCCGGACGGGCGCTCGCTGCGGCTGACCGCGGAGGCCCCGGCGGGCCGCCGGAACAAGATCGTCACGGTGCTGGTGGAGCCGGTGAAGGCGACCGCCGACGACGAGGCGACCACCGCATGACCCCGGCGGAGCTGCGGGCCTTCTGCCTCGGTTTCAACGCGGCGGTGGAGGAGTTCCCGTTCGACGCCGAGACCTCGGTCTTCAAGGTGCTCGGCAAGATGTTCGCGCTGTCCGCGCTGGACTCCGAGCCGCTGAAGGTCAGCCTGAAGTGCGAACCGGAGCTTGCGGTCCGGCTCCGCGCCGAACACGAGGCGATCGTGCCGGGCTACCACCTCAACAAGCGGCACTGGAACACCGTGACGGTGGGCGGGCTGCCGGAGCCGAAGGTGCGGGAGCTGATCGAGGACTCGTACGACCTGGTGGTCGCGGGCCTGCCGCGAGCGGACCGGCTGCGCCTCGACCGGCCCTGAGCCACCGGACACGCCCCAACACAGAGCGCCCCGGCGGGGCCGTCGTGCGGCACCGCCGAGGCGCTCTTTATGCTTTCGACCATGACCGACAGCACCGGGATCGACCCCGAGGACACCAAGATCATCACGCTGGCGCGCAGCGCCCGGGCCCGTAACGGTGTGCCCGAGGGGGCGGCGGTCCGGGACGAGACCGGCCGCACCTATGTGGCCGGCACCGTCGAGCTCGACTCCCTCCGGCTCAGCGCCCTCCAGACCGCCGTCGCCATGGCCGTGGCCAGCGGCGCGCAGTCGCTGGAGGCCGCCGCCGTGGTCAGCGCCGCCGACGCTCCGGCCGAGGCCGACCGGGCTGCCGTACGGGACCTCGGGGGCCCCGACACCCCGGTCCTGCTGGCCGGCCCGGACGGCACCCTGAAGTCGACCACTCCGGCGGGCGCGTAGGAACGCCCTGCCCGGCGCGGGGGCGGCCTACAGGCACCCCTTGCGCCGAAGGTGGGTGAACATCGTGATGCCCGAAGCCGCCACCAGGACGAGGAAGGCCGGCCAGGCCCACACCAACGCGGTTTCCGGCTGGTAGAAGTTCGCGGAGTAGATGCCGCCCAGCAGGGTGGGCATCATGAACACCACGAGCCATGCCGTCACCTTCCGCGCCGTCCGCGAACCTTCGCAGAGGTCCACCGACTTCCGGTGGAGCAGGATCATTTCCTTCCGGTACTGGCGCATTCCCAGAAGGAAGGTGTGCAGTTCGTCATTCGAGCACGCGTCGAGGTCTTTCGCGCTGAGCCCGGCCAGGTCGGGGTGCATGGTGTGTTGCGACATGTGAACCGTCCTTCCTTGGACTCGGTTTCCGGCCTACAGCCAGCCCTTGCGCTTGACCGCGACGTACGTGGCCACTGCGGTGGATGCCAGCGCGATGAGAAACAGCGGCCAGCCGTACTTGAACTGGAGCTCGGGCATGTGCTCGAAGTTGGAGCCGTAGAGCGCCGCCAGAGCGCCCGGCACCACCGCGATCGCCGTCCAGGCGCTCACCCTCCGGGTCTCCACGGTGACCTTCAACTGGTCCTCGGTGATGGTCCGGATGTCTTCCATTTCCCGGTTCAGCCCGCGGATCTCGTGGTTGATCTCGCGGAGCAGCTCCACCTTCTGGGCGTGCTCGGCCACCGTTTCGACCGGCATCAGGGTGTTGTCGTGGTTCGTCGGCATGGTGTTGGTCATGGGATTGCTCCTGTCAAGGCACGCCTGGGCGGCATTCGGGCATGCCTGGGCCATAAACGTGGGGTAAATGTGTTCGCAGAGAAAACCGGCGCGCGGGATACCGGAAGGGCGGCGTCGGATTTATGTAAAAGGGCGCAACCACCGTGCAGGCGAACTGCCGTGGTGCGGCGCGTGGGCCGCTAAAGCAGTACGTCGAGCGGGATCGGCGGCGTGTACGCCCTGTGGCTACTTCCACCAGGCACGCTGATCACCTCCCGCAGATAGGGGGCACGGCTTTTTCCGCGCCGCAGCCACGGTAAACGACAGGCAATGTGATTACAAAGTCGGACAACTGCGGCGGATCGCCATGGCCATCAGTGCCGCCATTGCGCACAGCGCCCCCGAGGCGTACCAGACCGGGTCGTACGTGCCGAACACGTCCCGGGCCAGGCCGCCCAGGAAGGCCACCAGTGCCGCGCCCACCTGGTGCGAGGCCAGCACCCAGCCGAAGACGATCGCGCTGTCCTCGCCGTAGACCTCGCGGCACAGCGCGATCGTCGGCGGCACGGTGGCAACCCAGTCCAGGCCGTAGAAGACGATGAAGAACACCATCGGCGGGTGGACCGACGGGGCGAGCAGCATCGGCAGGAAGAGCAGCGAGACCCCGCGCAACGCGTAGTACACGGCCAGCAGTCGGCGGGGCTCGAAGCGGTCGGTGAACCAGCCCGAGGCGATGGTGCCGAGTACGTCGAACACCCCGATGACCGCGAGGAGTCCGGCCGCCGCCGTCAGCGGCATGCCGTGGTCGTGCGCGGCCGGCGCGAAGTGCGTCCGGACCAGTCCGTTGGTGGAGGCACCGCAGATCGCGAAGGTGCCGGCGAGCAGCCAGAACGGGCCGGTCCGGGCCGCCTTGAGCAGGACGGCCACCGCCCGCCGGGCCGCACCCGGCACCGGCGCGGGCTTCTCGGCGTACGCACCGCCGTACGGCGCGAGACCCACGTCCGCCGGATGGTCCCGCAGCAGCAGCCAGACGAAGGGCACCACGGCCAGCGAGGCGAGGGCGACCGTGACCGCCGCCGGACGCCAGCCGCGCTCCTCCACCAGCCAGGACAGCAGCGGCAGGAAGATCAGCTGGCCGGAGGCGCCGGCCGCGGTCAGGATGCCGGTCACCAGCCCGCGCCGGGCGGTGAACCAGCGGTTGGTGACGGTGGCCGCGAAGGCGAGCGCCATCGACCCGCTGCCCAGCCCGACCACCACCCCCCAGAGCAGCACCAGTTGCCAGGGCTCCGTCATCCAGACCGTGGCTGCCGAACCGGCCGCGATCACCGTCAGCGCGCAGGCGACCACCCGGCGGATGCCGAAGCGGTCCATGAGCGCGGCGGCGAAGGGGGCGGTCAGCCCGTAGAGCGCGAGGTTGACCGAGACGGCGAAGCCTATGGTGGCGCGCGACCAGTCGAACTCCCGGTGCAGCGGCTCGATGAGCAGACCGGGCAGGGAGGCGAAGGCGGCGGCGCCGATGATCGTCACGAAGGCGACGGCGGCGACGAACCAGGCGCGGTGTATCCGGCCGGGCGGGCGCAGGCGCGAGCCGGCGGAGGCAGCGGGGGAGGTCGGGGAAGCGGGGGCTGTCTGGGTCACCCGGCAAGCTTCGGCCGGGCCCGGCACCGGCTCCAGTGGCCTGGATGACAGGGATCGCTATGATCGGGCCATGACCCCGGCCACGACCTCGGACGCGACTCCGGGTGCCGCCCCGCCCACAACTCCGCGTGCCGCTCCGGCCGCGACCCTGGACGCCGATTCGGCCACCCCGGACGCGACTCCGGGTGCCGTTCCGGCCGCAACTCAGGGTGCCGCTCCGGCCGCGACCTTGGGTGCCGCCCCGGCCACGACCCCGGACGCCGTGACGGCCGCGACCCCGGACGCCGATCCGGCCGCGAGGGCCGCGACGGCCGCGACCCGCGGTGAGACCTCGGCCCCGTCCGGCCGGTCAGGCCATGGCGCGAGCCGGCCGCACCGGGTCGTCGTGCTGGCCCTTGCCGGGCTGCTGCCCTTCGAACTCGGCATTCCGCACCGGATCTTCGGCCGGGCCAAGGACGCGGCCGGCTGCCCGCTGTACGAGATCCTCACCTGCGGGCTGGCCCCCGGCCCGGTCCGCACCGACGCGGACTTCTCCGTCCAGGTGGAACACGGCCCGGAGCTGCTGGCCACCGCCGACACCGTGGTGGTCCCCGCCTCGTACGAGCTCGGGCCGGCCCACGAGGAAGGCCGGCTCGACGGGCCGACCGCCGCCGCCCTCGCCCACATCCGGCCCGGCACCCGGCTCGTCTCCATCTGCACCGGCGGCTATGTGCTGGCCGCCGCCGGATTCCTGGACGGCCGCCGGGCCACCACCCACTGGGCCTCCGCCGACCACTTCCAGCGGCTCTTCCCGGCGGTGCGGGTCGACGCCGACGTGCTGTACACGGACGACGGGGACGTGCTGACCTCCGCCGGAGTGGCCGCCGGCATCGACCTCTGCCTGCACATCGTGCGGCGCGACCACGGAGCAGCCGTGGCCAACGAGGTGGCCCGGCGGACCGTCGTACCGCCCCACCGGGACGGCGGCCAGAGCCAGTTCATCGAGCGGCCGGTGCCGGAGCCGCAGCGAGCCAGCACCACCGCGGCCCGCGCCTGGGTGCTGGACCGGCTGCACGAGCCGCTGCGGCTTGCCGATATGGCCCGTCAGGAAGCCATGTCCGTACGGACCTTCACCCGCAGGTTCCGTGAGGAGTGCGGGATCAGCCCCGGGCAGTGGATCGTCATGCAGCGGGTCAACCGGGCCCGGCACCTGCTGGAGACCACCGCGCTCTCCATGGACCAGGTCGCGGACCGGACGGGCTTCGGCACCGCCCAGTCGCTGCGCAAGCACCTCCAGGCGGCGCTGGGCGTCAGCCCGACCGCGTACCGGCGCACCTTCCGGGCCGGTATGGGCGAGGACACCGCCACCACCTGATGGGCCATCAGTCAATGCCGGGTCCGTACCTTGACTTCTGCCGCGGCCCGCTCGTCAATGGCGCCCACAGGCGATGACCGGCAGATCCGGGGGGTGGGCGGGCGGTGGGCAGAGCTGCGCGCAGCAGGAGAGGGAGAAGGGGCTGGACGGCGGCCCTCGCCATGGCCGCCCTCGCCGCCGCGAGCGGAGCCATGGGCCCCCGCGCCGCCGCCGACCCGCCCGCCGAACCCCCTCCGGGTCAGGCCGAGTTCCCCACCCAGTGCACGCCCCCGCAGGAAGCCGGACTGCCGCCTGCCGACGGCACCACCACCGCCGAACTCACCGTCGACACCCCCGCACCCCGGGTCGGCGACACCGTCACCGTCACCTACCGCATCCTCCGCACCCCGGCCGTGAACCCCCTCCCCGGGGAACTCCCCGCCGACGCCGTCACCCCCGCCGGCACCGTCCGGCTGGGCGGCGCACAGACCGGCGAGGTCACCGTGACGGGCATCCCGGACCACGGCCCCGTCCCGCCCGGCGCCGGCCTCGGCACCCACCTGATGACCGGCACCTTCACGGTCACCGCCCCCGGCGAGATCACCCTCGCCCCCGGCGGCTACTCCCTGCTCGCCGGCCGGCCTGCCGTACTCGACACCCCCTGCACCCCGGCCGGGCCCACCCCGGTCTCCGTACGCCTCACCGCCACCCCGCCGCTGCCCACCGCCAACCTGCGGTACGTCGCCCTCGGCGCGGCCCACGGCAAGCCCGGAGCGAGCGTGAAGGTGACCGCGGCCGGGTTCACCCCCGGCTCCGCCGTCACCGTCACCGGCGTCACAGGTGGCGCAGGCGTCACGGGTGTCACAGGTGGCGCAGGCGTCACAGGCGTCACCGGCCGGGCGGCAGCCCCGGCGCCGACCGCCGACCGGGCCCGCGGCACCGCCGACGAGCGCGGCCTGCTCACCCTCGACCTGCCCGTCACCGACCGGTCGACCACCGCCGTGGTCGCCTTCGAGGGCCCGGCCTGGACCCGCGCCAAAGGCTCCGGGCCGGCCGCCTACGCCGTCGTCGACCCCGCCCCGCCGGCCCCCGGCACCCAGAAGCTGACCGCCACCGTCGAACCCGGCACCCTCTCCATGACCCAGGCCGCCGAACAGACCGCCCTCGGCGCCGTCCCGTACGGCGAAGGCGGCGGCGCCACCGGACAGCTGGCCACCGTCACCGTCAAAGACGCCCGCGGCGGCCCGGCCGGCTGGTCCCTGGTCGGCAAGGTCACCGACTTCACCGGCCCCGCCGGCACCCGCATCCCCGGCGCCGCCCTCAGCTGGACCCCGCGCTGCACCACCGCCCCCGGCAGCGCCGGCAACTGCGCCCCCGGCAGCCCCGGCACGGTCGGCCCCGACGGCGCCGTACTGGCCTCCACCCCGGACGCCGAACTGGTCGGCGGCACCTTCACGGTGGACGCCGGAGTCACCCTCCAGGTCCCCCCGTACGCCCCGCCCGGCGCCTACACGGCCGTGCTCACCCTGACCCTGTCGTGAGCACCCCGCACCGGGCGGCGGCGGGCGCGCTGCTCGCCGCCGCCGTCCTCCTGCTCCTGCTGCTGCTCGGCGCCGCCGCCCGCCCCGCCGCCGCGGCCGACAACGGGCAGTGGGCCGTCCTGCCCGCCGCCACCCGGCTCGGACAGCGGCCCTACTTCTACCTCGCCACCACCCCCGGCGGCACCGTCACCGACACCGTCACCATCACCAACCGGACCGACACCCCCCGGACCTTCCGGCTGTACGCCGCCGACGCCCACAACACCGCCCGCGACGGCGGCTTCGCCGTCCGCGGCCCCGAGGAGCCGCGCCGGGCCACCGGCGCCTGGCTCCGGCTCGACCGGGACCTGCTCACCGTTCCCGCCCGGTCGGCAGCCGACGTCCCCTTCACCCTCACCGTCCCCGAACGGGCCGAACCCGGAGACCACCCCGGCGCCGTCGTCGCCCTGGAAGAGCGGACCCGGGACCACCCGCAGGGCATCGGCGTCCGCCAGGCCGTCGCCGCCCGCGTCCACCTCCGGGTCGCCGGGCCCACCGCCCCGGCCCTGGCCGTGGAGGACCTCGCCGTCCGCACCGTCCGTACCCCGGGCACCGTCCGCGCGGAGATCACGTACACCCTGCACAACCTCGGCAATGTCACCCTCCGCCCCCGGGGCACCCTGGCCGCCGACGGCCTCCTCGGCCGCAGCCTGCTCCGCCGCCCGCTGAGCGGGCTGCCCGCCGAGCTGCTCCCGGGGCAGCGGGTCGAGCTCACCGAGCACTGGAGCGGCCCGCCCCCGCTCGACCGGGCCGAGGTGACGGTCCGGGCCACCGCCACCGGAACGGCCGGCCGGGCCACCGCCGGATACGCCGTCCACCCCCGACTGACCACCGTTTCGGCCGCGCTCCTCGCCCTCACTGCGGCTGCCTGGTCGGCGCGGGCAGCGGCATCGGGGAGAATGGCCCGTATGAGCGATCGTTCCCCCGAGCCCACCGCCCCGCACCGTGCGGGCTTCGCCTGCTTCGTCGGCCGCCCGAACGCGGGCAAGTCGACCCTGACCAACGCACTGGTGGGCACGAAGGTCGCGATCACCTCCAACCGACCGCAGACCACCCGGCACACCGTCCGCGGCATCGTGCACCGCCCGGACGCCCAGCTCGTCCTGGTCGACACGCCCGGCCTGCACAAGCCGCGCACCCTGCTCGGCGAGCGGCTCAACGATGTGGTCCGCACCACCTGGGCCGAGGTCGACGTGATCGGCTTCTGCCTGCCGGCCGACCAGAAGCTCGGCCCCGGCGACAAGTTCATCGCCAAGGAACTCGCGGGGATCAAGAAGACCCCCAAGATCGCCATCGTGACCAAGACCGACCTGGTGGACTCCAAGGCGCTGGCCGAGCAGCTGATCGCCATCTCGCAGCTCGCCGAGGAGCTCGGCTTCGAATGGGCCGAGATCGTCCCCGTCTCCGCGGTCGGCGACAGCCAGGTCCAGCTGCTGGCCGACCTGATCGCCCCGCTGCTCCCGGAGAGCCCGCCGCTCTACCCGGAGGGCGACCTCACCGACGAGCCCGAGATGGTGATGGTCGCGGAACTGATCCGCGAGGCCGCGCTGGAGGGCGTACGCGACGAACTCCCGCACTCCATCGCCGTGGTGGTCGAGGAGATGATCCCCCGGGAGAACCGGCCGGCCGACCGCCCGCTGCTCGACATCCACGCCAACGTCTACATCGAGCGGCCGAGCCAGAAGGGCATCATCATCGGGCCCAAGGGCTCGCGCCTGAAGGAGGTCGGCATGAAGTCGCGCAAGCACATCGAGGCGCTGCTGGGCACGCCGGTCTTCCTGGACCTGCACGTGAAGGTCGCCAAGGACTGGCAGCGTGACCCCAAGCAGCTCCGCAAGCTCGGCTTCTGACCTTTTCGACGCGCCCCTCGCACCGGTCGGCGCCGGGGGCGCCTCCCGGGCTTCGGGGCGCTGCGCCGGACTCCGTCCGGCGGGCCTGGCGCGGCTACCCGGCGGTGCCCTGGCCCCCGGCCGGCCGCCGGGCGGAGCCCCGGGTAATCCGCCGCCGACCCCCGGCCGGCCCCGGGTCGTCAGCGCAGGCGACGGGCCTGCTCCCCGGATTCGGTGGCCCCGGGCCGGACAGCGGACCGGCAGGCCGGGCCCGCCGTAGGCGTCAGTGCAGGCGCCGGACCTTCAGTGCGTTGTCCGGGCGGGTGCCCGGGCTTCCGTCCGGCGCCGTCATGGTCTGCTCGTGCTCCGCGCAGACCAGTACCTCCCACTTCCCGTCGGGCAGCTCCAGCTGCTCCAGCACCTCCTCCGGGGTGGGGAACGGGAACCCGCGATGGGTGTCCGGATCCCAGGACGGCGGGCCGGCGTGCCCGGCCACCAGCAGGGTTCCGCCGGGGGCGACCGCCGCGGCGGCCCGGCGCAGGATGAGCTCCCGGGGCATCTCGCCGGGGGTGTGCAGGAAGCAGGCCGAGACCAGGTCGAACTCCCCGGCCGGGAAGGACACCCCGAGGTCGTGCTGCCGGAGGTCCACCCGGTCGGCGACTCCCGCCTCCGCCACATGCTCGGCGGCCCGGCCGAGGGCGACTCCGGAGATGTCGGTCCCGGTGACCTGCCACCCCTGCCGGGCCAGCCACACCACGTCGGCCCCCTCCCCGCAGCCGAGGTCCAGGGCCCGGCCGGGTGCCAGATCCGCCGCCTCCCGGACCAGCACGGCGTTCGGCCGGCCGCTCCAGATCCGGTCGCTCTGCCCGTACCGGGCGTCCCAGAACTCCTCCTCGGCGGCGGGGGAGTGCGGGTGTGAGTGCGAGTGCGATTGCTGGTGCTGGTGCTCAGTCATCAAAACCTCCGGCTGGCTGCGCTGCTGTGCGTGCGCCGCCGATGCTGCGCCCGCTCCCGCCGTCCGGGCAAACATCCTTGCCGTTTCGGCAAACCGAAGGGATTATTCGGCAGGCTCGGCGATCAAGGCCGTGCCCACCCGGCGGAAGCCGGCCCTGGCATAGATCCGGGCCACGTCCTCGTCGCCAGCCGACAGGAACACCAGCCGTGCGCCCCGCTCCCGCGCGTCCGCGACCAGGGCCGAGGTCACGCCGAGCGCCAGCCCCTGGCGGCGCGCCGCGGGCAGCGTGCCCACGCCCACGAGCTCGGCCACCCCGTCCAGCGGGTTGTGGACGCCGGAGGCCAGCACCACCCCGTCCCGTACCGCCGCCGCCAGCCCGCTCGCGCCGGAGGCGAGCCGCGCCGACACGTGCGCCGTCCGGTCCGCCGTACCCGGATCCGCCAGCGCCGCGGTCAGCTCCGCCGGCCCGGCCGCACCCAGTGCCGTGCCGGGCTCGGCGAAGGCCAGGGCCGGAACCGTGACCGCCGCCCGCAGCAGCGGGTCGCCGGCGCCCATCAGCCGTACCTCCGGGTGTGGGGGCAGCGGCTCGGCACCCGGCGCCAGCACCATCAGCGGATGCGCGTGCACGGCCAGCCCCGCAGCCTCGGCCGCCGCCCGCAGCGAGGGAGTGGTTTCGGCCACCCACTCGAAGGCCTCCGGCACCCCGAGCTCCCGCTGCCGCATCCGGACCCGGTCCACCTCCGCCGCCGTCACCGGGCCGGCCCCGGGCGTGGGCCGCGCGTAGTACGGCCAGCCCGCGCCCTCCTGGACGAACAGGGTCAGCGAGCCCAGGTCCTCGGCGCGGGCGCCGCCCGCCCGGGGGACGGTGTCGTAGTAGCGTTCAAGATCGTCAAGAATCGTCACCGGCCCATCCAAGCAAGGCGGACCTGCTCAGGCACCTTCTTTCAGCACCTTGGTGATCAGCTCCCGCTGGGCCTCCGTCAGGTGCGGATCCGCGCACCTGACGGTCCGGCCGTCCACCGTGATGACGTAGCGGAAGCCGTCCGGTACGCCGCCCCGCCCGCCGGGCGCACCCGTCCGGTCCGGCGCCAGCGCCCGCTCGGCCAGCGCCTGCCACACCTCTGCGTCGGGCCGGCCCGAGGTATCGACCTCGGCCTGCCGCTCGATGCCCGCGAAACCGCCGGTCCGCACCACGTGAATCCGCATGCGATCTGTCTACCTGCTCTACTCGGTCGGCACACCCACCTGGGACCAGGCCTTGAGCACCGCCTGGTGCTCGGTGCCGCCGTCCCCGAACCGGGCCGCCGCCGCGGCCACGGACAGCCGGGCGAAGTCCGAGAACTTCGCCTTGGTGCCCAGCTCGCCGCCGGTCAGGGTGTCGTACCAGATCTGCCCCGCCCGCTCCCAGGCCTTGCCGCCCAGGTCGGTGGCCAGCAGGTAGAAGGCGTGGTTGGGGATGCCGGAGTTGATGTGCACCCCGCCGTTGTCCCGGGTGGTGTTGACGTAGTCGTCCATGGTGGCCGGCTGCGGGTCCTTGCCGAGCTCGTCGTCGTCGTACGCCGTACCGGGTGCCTTCATCGAGCGCAGCGCGACCCCGCTCACCTCGGGCCCGAGCAGTCCGGCCCCGATCAGCCAGTCCGCCTGGTCCGCGGTCTGGTCCAGGGTGTACTGCTTGATCAGCGAGCCGAAGACGTCCGACATCGACTCGTTGAGCGCGCCGGCCTGCTTGTAGTACTCCAGATTGGCCGTGTACTGGGTGACCCCGTGGGCCAGCTCGTGGCCGATGATGTCGACGGACACGGTGAAGTCGAGGAACAGGTCCCCGTCGCCGTCACCGAACACCATCTGCCGGCCGTCCCAGAAGGCGTTGTTGTACTCCACGCCGTAGTGCACGGTGGCGTCCAGCGGCAGCCCGGCATCGTCGATCGAGTGCCGTCCGAAGGCCGACCGGAACAGCTCGAAGGTCGCGCCGAGTCCGGCGTAGGCCCGGTTGACGGTCGCGTCCTGCCCGGGCTCGGAGCCCTCCCCGCGCACCTTGGTGCCCGGCAGCCGGGTCCGGTGCTCGGCGTCGTACACGGTCCGCTCGGGGCCCTCGGGCCGCTCGTCTACGGGCGCGGCCAGGGCGGGTGCGATCCCGCGGACGGTGGTGATCCGGCGCCGGGTGCGCTGGAGGGAGTCGTGCTCGAGGGTGCGCTGCGCGATGTCGGCCCGGCGGGTGTCCTCGGACAGCGTGATCCGGTCGAGCAGGTGGGGCGGCACGATGGTGCAGAAGACGGGGTGGCGGTGGGTATCCATGCCGGAAATGTGGCAGCGGGTCATGCCGATGTCACGACCCGTGACCATGATTCATTCGGTCGTCTGAAAGCGGCTGCACCGCATTGACCGATCGGCCGGACTCTTGGGATTGGGTGAGACGTAGCCCACAATTAGGGCAAAACGGACTAGCGGGTCTTGCATACTGAAACGGCCACGCGCCCCCGGCGCGGCTCGGCTAGGCTGCCACCCATCATGCGTTTCGGGCTGCTTCTCCTTAGCTGCCGCGGCGAGGGTCTGTAGTCGTAGGCCGGCCCCCTCCCCGCGGAGTTTGGTGTTGCGGTTTTTGCGACCGCCGTCGGCCGTAGCAGCGGAACTACACGCGGACACGCGAGGAGCCCTACGTCATGAGCCAGCACAGCTTCGCCGGTCGCCCCACGCCCATCACCAGCGCGACCCACACCCAGAAGCCCTCCGGGATGCCGATCCACAAGTACGGCGTGTACGAGCAGGTGGACATCCCGGACCGGACCTGGCCGAACGCCCGCATCACCAAGGCTCCCCGCTGGCTCTCCACCGACCTGCGCGACGGCAACCAGTCGCTGATCGACCCCATGACCCCCGCCCGCAAGCGCGAGATGTTCGACCTGCTGGTGCGCATGGGCTACAAGGAGATCGAGGTCGGCTTCCCGTCCTCCGGCGAAACCGACTTCGCGTTCGTCCGCTCCATCATCGAAGAGGGCGCGATCCCGGACGACGTCACCATCTCCGTACTGACCCAGGCCCGTGAGGATCTGATCGAGCGGACCGTGGAGTCCCTGGTCGGTGCCAAGCGCGCCACCGTCCACATGTACAACGCCACCGCCCCGACCTTCCGCCGGGTGGTCTTCCGCGGCTCCAAGGAACAGATCAAGCAGATCGCCGTCGACGGCACCCGCCTGGTCATGGAGTACGCCGAGAAGATCCTGGGCGACGAGACGGTCTTCGGCTACCAGTACAGCCCGGAGATCTTCACCGACACCGAGCTGGACTTCGCCCTGGAGGTCTGCGAGGCCGTCTGCGACGTCTGGCAGCCCGGCCCCGGCCGCGAGATCATCCTGAACCTGCCGGCCACCGTCGAGCGGTCCACGCCCTCCACCCACGCCGACCGCTTCGAGTGGATGGCCCGCAACCTGACCCGCCGCGAGCACATCTGCATCTCCGTGCACCCGCACAACGACCGCGGCACCGCCGTCGCCGCCGCCGAGCTGGCCCTGATGGCCGGCGCCGACCGCATCGAGGGCTGCCTGTTCGGCCAGGGCGAGCGCACCGGCAACGTCGACCTGATCACCCTGGGCATGAACCTGTTCTCCCAGGGCGTCGACCCGCAGATCGACTTCTCGCAGATCGACGAGATCCGTCGCACCAGCGAGTACTGCAACCAGATGGAGGTCCACCCGCGCCACCCCTACGCGGGCGACCTGGTCTACACCGCCTTCTCCGGCTCCCACCAGGACGCCATCAAGAAGGGCTTCGACGCCATGGAGGCCGACGCCGCGGCGGCCGGCAAGACCGTGGACGAGATCGAGTGGGCCGTCCCGTACCTGCCCATCGACCCCAAGGACGTCGGCCGCTCCTACGAGGCGGTCATCCGGGTCAACTCGCAGTCCGGCAAGGGCGGCATCGCGTACGTCCTGAAGAACGACCACAAGCTGGACCTGCCGCGCCGCATGCAGATCGAGTTCTCCCGGATCATCCAGGCCAAGACCGACGCCGAGGGCGGCGAGGTCACGCCGAAGGCGATCTGGGAGGTCTTCTCCGACGAGTACCTGCCGAACCCGGAAAACCCGTGGGGCCGGATCCAGCTGCGCTCCGGCTCGACGGCCACCGACAAGGACGGCACCGACACCCTGACCGTCGAGGCGGTCGTGGACGGCGCCGACACCGTTCTGACGGGTACCGGCAACGGTCCGATCTCGGCGTTCTTCGACGCGCTGGCGAGCATCGGCGTCGACGCCCGCCTGCTGGACTACACCGAGCACACCATGAGCGAGGGCGCCTCCGCGCAGGCCGCCTCGTACATCGAGTGCGCGATCGACGGCCGGGTGCTGTGGGGCATCGGCATCGACGGCAACACCACGCGCGCCTCGCTGAAGGCCGTCATCTCGGCCGTCAACCGCGCCGGCCGCTGACCGTACGCCTCTGCGGAGCCCACGGACCCCGCGTCTCCCCCCTCGGGAGGCGCGGGGTCCCGCTCATTGCGCCAGGTAGCCGCCGTCCACCGGCAGGACCACCCCGGTGACGAAGGAGGCCTCGTCCGAGGCCAGGAAGGCCGGCAGGGCTGGTCTCCCGTACATCCGAAAGAGGGAGCACTCCGGCGTTCGCCACGCTGACGTCGAGCCGTCCGTACGCGGCGACCGCGCCCGCCACCATGGCCCGGGTGGCCTCCGGATCGGCGACGTCACCGGTCACCAGCTCGACGCCGAGGCCCTCGGCGGCCAGTTCCGTACGCAGGGAAGCCAGGCCGGGGGCATGGATATCGGCCGCGGTGACCCGGGCCCCGGCGCGGGCCAGCAGCAGGGCGGTGGCACGGCCGATCCCGCTCGCGGCACCCGTCACCAGACAAGAAGCGTCTTTCACGGCCCCGACACTAGGGGCGCGGATCGGCCAACTCCGCCGGCTCCGGGATGTTGTCTTGTCACACGACTGACGCCCGGTCATGGATGTGGCTAACATCACGCCAGCGCGGCGATGTTGCCGCCGGGTAACGGAGGTGGGACGTGCTGCCAGTTCGGGGTGGGACCAGCCGGAAGCTGAAGGTCTGGGGCATCCGTACCGCCTGGAACACCGTGAGCGACGGGGAGTTCTTCTGCCCGGGCTGCGGTGGCGACCGCAACTACCGCCGTCGCACGGGCCGCCGCCGGTTCGCCGTCCTCGGTGTGCCGGTGCTGCCGCGCGGCAACGTCGGGCCGGTGGTCGAGTGCGCCGCCTGCCGCGACCGGTTCGCCACGGACGTCCTGGACCACCCCACCACCAGCCGCTTCTCGGCGCTGCTGCGCGACGCCGTGCACACGGTCACGCTGGCCGTCCTCGCGGCCGGCGGTGCCTCCTCGCGCAGCGCGCTGGAGACGGCGGCCGAGGTGGTGCGGTCGGCCGGCTTCCAGGACTGCGGCGAGGACCAGCTGGCGGTGCTGGTGGCGACGCTGACCGCGGACACCGGCCGGCTGCCCGGGCTGTACGACGGCCCCGAGTGCTGCGGCGCCGCGCTCTCCATCGAGCTGCACGAGGCGCTGGAGCCGCTGGCCCCGCACCTGGCCACCCCCGGACGGGAGTCCGTGCTGCTGCAGGGCGCCCGGATCGCGCTCGCCGACGGTCCGTACACCCCGGCCGAGCGTGAGGTGCTGGCCACCGTGGGCGCGGCCCTCAGGCTCGACTCCGACGAGGTCTCGCGACTGCTGGCCTCGGCCCGTACGCCCTCCTGAGCCCCGGGCTTCAGCCCGCGGGCCCGCGCCTCAGGTCGTGGCGATGAATGCGCGGAGCTCGGCACACAGGGCCCCGGGGTTGTCCAGCGGGATCAGGGTGCGGGCGTCGGGGATCTCCACGTACCGGCCCCGGGGGAGCAGCTCGGCGAGCCTGCGGCCGGTGGCCGGCGGCATCATCCGGTCTTCGGCGCCCCAGGCGACCAGCGCGGGCCGCCGGAACTCCGGCAGTCGCTCGGCGGCCCGCAGGTAGGTGTCCTTGCGGGTGGCCTTCAGGAAGGCGGCGAAGTCGCGGCGGACGGCCGGGTCGGTGAGCAGCGGCCGGTACCAGCGGCGGACCAGCTCGTGCGGGATGGGCCGCTTGGCCATGCCGCCGAGGGAGTTCTGCATCCCGGCCAGCCGGCGGGAGCGGAAGGACTGGAGCAGCAGGAAGAGCCCGCCGGGAATCCGGCTCATGCGCTCCAGGACCTTGCCCTGCGGGCCCGGAGGGTAGTTGTCGAGGGCCTCGCAGGAGGTGAGCACGAGCCGCCCGATGCGTTCGTCGGCGACCCCGACGAGCAGCTGGGCGGTGCCCGCGTCGTTCTGGACGAGGGTGACCTCGCGGAGGTCCAGCCGTTCGAGGAACTCGGCCAGCAGGGCGGCGACTCCGGTGGCGGAGAGATCGGCTCCGGGGCGCATCGGGCGGCGGTGGCCGCCCAGCGGCAGGACCGGGACCAGGATGCGGAAGTCGGCGCGCAGGTCCTCGGTGACCCGGTCCCAGACGGATTCGTCGAAGCCGGGCCCGGGGACGAGGACGACGGTGCCCAGGCAGGTGCGCGGGCGCCCGGTGTCGAGGTAGTCGATGGTTCCGGCGGTCAGTTCGATGTCCGGCATGCGTTCCCCCACCCTCACTAGATAGACCGATCTAGTGAGAGACTAGCCCCCGTGACGACAAAGGGCGATACCAGAGCGCGCATCCTGGCGGCGGCGACCGAGCTCTTCCGCCGGCAGGGCTATGCGGCGACCGGCATGAAGCAGATCGTGGCGGCGGCCGGGGCCCCGTACGGTTCCGCCTACCACTTCTTCCCGGACGGCAAGGCGCAGCTCGGCGAGGAGGTCGTACGCACCTCCGGCGCGGCCTATCTGGCCCTGATCGGGGAGCTCTTCGCGGACCCGGCGGCGGATCCGGCGCAGGCCACCGCCGACGCCTTCGCAGGGGCCGCCGAAACCCTGCACGAGCTGGACTACGCCGATCCGTGCCCGATCGCCACGGTGGCCCTGGAGGTGGCCAGTACGCACGAGGGGCTGCGGCGGGCCACCGCCGAGGTCTTCGACTCCTGGACCGACGCGCTGGGCCGGTTCTACGAGGCCGCCGGCATCCCGGCGCCGGCCGCCCGGGAGACCGCCGGCGCCGTGATCGCACTGCTGGAGGGGGCGTTCATGTTGGGCCGGGCCTCCCGTTCGCGGACGCCCGTACTGACCGCCGCGGGGGCCGCGGCGGCGATCGTGCGCGCCGCCGCCGTCTCGGCATCCGGTACAAAAGCCGCGCCCGGTGCGTAACGATCCGGCGTCGGCATGGCCATGACCCGCCCGTACGATCCGTGGAGCCGGCCGCTCCGGACTCGGTTGATCCACCAATCCGGTGTCCGGAAGTAGTCGGCCCGCTTTGCGGTGCAGAACCCTTGCGTTCTTCGTTTGCGCAGGTCAGGGAATGGCGACTTCGCGCTCGTATGGCCGGAAACAGATCGTCCGTCGACTGTCGCCATACCTCGGCGGACCCATCGGCGCCAGGGGAGGAATCCACAGAACCGAGATCGCCAAACCTCAACATTTTGTGGAAGTCGACGATATCTGTGGCGCCCCCCACAGGCGTTCAATTCCGGTCACACGAAGAGACGCCTGCTGTAACACAGCGGGGCTTCGATCACGTGAACGCACTGAAACCCTGGCGGAACCACGCACCACGACCCGCGCCCTGGCCAGGGATAACCAGATTCCTCTCAGTTACCTACCTCCCTGAAGGGCAAGGCAGAGATGGCACGTGTCGCCGCCCGGCTTTCCGACAACGGAGAGCAGAGCTCGCACCCGGTCGACGAGGTGCTCCCCGTCCCCAAGCTCGCGCTGTACGGCTTCCAGCACGTACTCGCCTTCTACGCCGGCGCGGTGATCGTTCCGATCATCGTCGGCAACGCGCTGAAGCTGAGCCCTGAACAGCTGGTCTACCTGATCAACGCGGATCTCTTCACCTGCGGTATCGCCTCGATCATCCAGGCCTGGGGCATCGGCCGGATCGGTGCGCGGCTGCCGCTGATCCAGGGCGTGACCTTCACGGCCGTCTCCCCGATGATCGCCATCGGCCTCGGGGCCGGCGGCGGCACCGCCGCCCTGCTGGTGATCTACGGCGCGGTCATCACGGCCGGTATCGCCACCTTCGCCTTCGCCTGGCTGCCCGCCAAGGCCTTCCGGGCCGTCATGCGACTGTTCCCGCCGGTGGTCACCGGCACGGTGATCACCGTCCTCGGCATCGTCCTGCTGCCGGTCGGCCTGAACGACGCGGCCGGCGGCCTGGGCAGCCCGGACTTCGGCGACCCGAAGCACTTCGCCTACGCCGGCGGCACCATGCTCTTCATCCTCGTCCTGATGAAGATCGGCAAGCCGTTCCTGTCCTCGATCTCCATCCTCCTCGGCCTGGTCGGCGGCACCGCGGTCGCCTTCCTGCTCGGCGACGCCAAGTTCGGCGACGTGGGCAAGTCGGACTGGATCGGTGTCACCACACCGTTCCACTTCGGCATGCCGAAGTTCGAGTGGTTCCCGATCGTCCTGATGCTCATCGTCATGCTGATCACCATGGTCGAGACCACCGGCGACACCTACGCCGTCGGCGACATCGTCGGCAAGGAGGTCGACAGCGAGACCGTGGCCCGCGCCCTGCGTGCCGACGGCGCCGCCACCGCCCTCGGCGGCGTCCTCAACTCCTTCCCGTACGTCGCCTTCGCCGAAAACGTCGGCCTGGTCCGGATGACCAAGGTGAAGAGCCGGTTCGTGGTCGTCGCGGCCGGTGTATTCATGATCATCCTGGGTCTGCTGCCGAAGGCCGCCGCGATCGTCGCCGCCGTCCCGCACGGGGTGCTCGGCGGCGCCGCCACCGTCATGTTCGGCATGGTCGCCCTGGCCGGCATCCAGACCCTCGCCAAGGTGGACCTGAAGGAGGAGAAGAACGCCCTGGTCGTGGGTGTCTCCCTCGCCTTCGCCCTGCTCCCCGCCACCGTGCCGGCGCTGTTCACCAAGCACATGGACCAGGATCTGTCCTCGCTGCTCAACAGCGGTGTCACGCTCGGTGCCACGGCCGCCATCGTCCTCAACCTGGTCTTCAACGGCCTGGGCAAGGACGACGCCCACGGCCCCGCGATCGCGATCCCGGCCCCGGCCGGTGAGCTCGCGAAGGACCCTGCCGAAGCGCCCGCGGACGCCCCGGCCGGCGAGCTCGTGGACGTGCCGGCCGCGGCCGGTGCCGCCCCGGACACCTCCGCCACCTCCCTGGAGAAGCCCGCCGCCGGAGCGGGCGAACCGGCGGCCCCGGCCTCCTGATCCTCCCAAGGGGCGAAGGCCCCCGGCCGGACCTCCGTCCGGCCGGGGGCCTTCGCTGTCCTTCGCTGTCCTTCGCTGTCACCGGTACGGGCGACAATGGGGCCATGAGTCTGTTCCGCGACGACGGCATCGTGCTGCGCACCCAGAAGCTGGGCGAGGCGGACCGCATCATCACCCTGCTGACCCGCGGACACGGCCGGGTGCGGGCGGTGGCCCGCGGGGTGCGCCGCACCAAGTCCAAGTTCGGCGCCCGGCTGGAACCTTTCTCCCATGCCGACGTCCAGTTCTTCGCCCGGGGCAGCGAACTGGTCGGCCGCAGCCTGCCGCTCTGCACCCAGACCGAGATCATCGCCCCGTACGGCAACGGCATCGTCACCGACTACGCCCGCTACACCGCCGGCACCGCCATGCTGGAGACCGCCGAACGCTTCACCGAGAACGAGGGCGAACCCGCCGTACAGCAGTACCTGCTGCTGGTCGGCGCCCTGCGCACGCTGGCCCGGGGCGAACACGAACCCCACCTGATCCTCGACGCCTTCCTGCTGCGCTCCCTCGCCGTCAACGGCTACGCCCCCTCCTTCGAGGACTGCGCCCGGTGCGGCATCCACGGCCCCAACCGGCACTTCTCGGTCGCCGCCGGCGGAGTCGTCTGCGGCGACTGCCGGGTGGCGGGCAGCGTCGTACCCTCGTCGGAGGCCATCGCTCTGCTCAGCGCGCTGCTGACCGGCGACTGGGCCCACGCGGACGCGTGCGAGGCGCGCCATGTGCGGGAGGGGAGCGGACTGGTCTCCGCCTATTTGCACTGGCATCTGGAGCGCGGGCTACGCTCCTTGCGATACGTCGAGAAATAGGAGCTGGGCACATGGCACGACGCGGGATCCTGGGACGCCGCCGCGACGACTACAAGCTTCCCGAGCCGCACCCGTCCGGTGAGCGCCCGCCGAAGATCCCCGGTGAGCTGGTCCCCAACCACGTGGCCATCGTGATGGACGGCAACGGGCGCTGGGCCAAGGAGCGCGGACTGCCCCGCACCGAGGGCCACAAGGTCGGCGAGGGCGTCGTGCTCGACGTGCTCAAGGGCTGCCTGGAGATGGGCGTCAAGAACCTCTCGCTGTACGCCTTCTCGACGGAGAACTGGAAGCGCTCGCCCGACGAGGTGCGCTTCCTGATGAACTTCAACCGCGATGTCATCCGGCGCCGCCGCGACGAGATGGACGAGCTGGGCATCCGCATCCGCTGGGTCGGCCGGATGCCGAAGATGTGGAAGTCGGTCGTCCAGGAGCTCCAGATCGCCCAGGAGCAGACGGTCAAGAACAACAAGATGACCCTGTACTTCTGCGTGAACTACGGCGGGCGCGCGGAGATCGCGGACGCGGCGCAGGCCATCGCCCGTGATGTGGCGGCGGGCCGGCTGGACCCGTCGAAGGTCAACGAGAAGACCTTCGCGAAGTACATGTACTACCCGGACATGCCCGATGTGGACCTGTTTGTCCGCCCCAGCGGCGAGCAGCGCACGTCCAACTACCTGATCTGGCAGAGCGCTTACGCGGAGATGGTCTTCCAGGACGTGCTGTGGCCGGACTTCGACCGGCGCGATCTGTGGCGGGCCTGCCTGGAGTACGCCCAGCGCGACCGCCGGTTCGGCGGGGCCGTTCCGAACCAGGTCGAGGGCCCGGGGGCGGCCGGGTAATCTCCCGTGGCATGAACACGGGGGAGATCGTTTTCGAGTACCGGCCGACGGCCGATGACTACCGGACGGCGCTGGGGGCCTGGTTCTCGCGGACCTGGCCCGGCCGCCGGGCCATGGTGCTGCCGGCCGTCATGTCGGTGGCCGGTGTGGTCGTCTACGGGCTGGTGCGCGGTTTCGATCCGGGCATCGGCGGCATCGTCACCGCGGTGGTGCTGATCACCGCGGTGGTGGGCGCCGTCCGGGCCCGCAGCCGGATCGCACGCGAGAGCTTCGCGGCCATGGAGCCCCACGGGGACTCCCGGACGGTGCTGGGCGAGACCGGCATCGTCATCACCGGCGGCGGGCCGGACCGCACCGTCTTCGACTGGCCGGGCAGCGGCGGCCCGGCCTGGTACCACGAGACGCCCGGCCTGTTCGTGCTGACCGCGGACAAGGGCCGTACCTTCCTGGCACTGCCCAAGCGCGGCGCGGCCGACCCGGCCGACGTGGACCGGGTCCGGGAGCTGCTGGACCGGAACCTGAAGCGGTACTAGCGGCGGTACTAGCCGGCCGCGGCGCAGTCCGCGCAGGTGCCGAAGATCTCCACCGTGTGGGCCACGTTCACATAGCCGTGCTCGGCCGCGATCGACTCGGCCCACTTCTCCACCGCGGGGCCCTCCACCTCCACGGCCTTGCCGCACTTGCGGCAGACCAGGTGGTGGTGGTGATCACCGGTGGAGCAGCGCCGGTAGACGGCCTCGCCGTCGCTGGTGCGCAGCACGTCCACCTCGCCGGCGTCGGCGAGGGACTGGAGGGTGCGGTACACGGTGGTCAGGCCCACCGAGTCACCGCGGTGCCTGAGCATGTCGTGCAGCTCCTGGGCGCTGCGGAACTCGTCCACCTCGTCCAGGGCCGCCGCGACGGCGGCCCGCTGCCGGGTGGACCGTCCTCGTACTGGCGCGGTATTCGTCTCGCCAGGGGCAGTCGCCACCGGTTCCTCCTCGTATCGGCCTGGGGCCATTGTGCCAGTCCGCTAGACCTTCACATCGTCGCGCGTGCAGACCTCCTCGGCGGCCTGCGCGGCTTTGGCCCGGCGGCGGGCCAGGGGAGCGGAGAGGGCGGTCATCACCAGGAAGACGGCGATCGCGAGCAGCACGATCGTCGCGCCCGAGGGGACGTTGATGTAATAGGTGGCCGCGGTGCCGGTCAGGGAGACGGTCACGCTGATGGCCATGGCCAGGCCCAGGGTGGTGGCGAAACTGCGGGTGAGCCGCTGGGCGGCGGCGACCGGGATCACCAGCATCGCGCTGACCAGCAGCAGGCCGACGATGCGCATGGCCACGGTGACGGTGACCGCCGCGGTGACCGCGATCAGCAGGTTCAGTGCGCGCACGGGCAGGCCGGTGACCCGGGCGAACTCCTCGTCCTGGCAGACGGCGAAGAGCTGCCTGCGCAGGCCGATGGCCACGGCGAGGACGAAGGCGGCGAGGAGCGCCATCGCGGTCACGTCCTCGGAGGAGACCGTGGTGATCGAGCCGAACATGGAGCCCAGGAGGCTGGCCGTCTGACCGCCCCCGAGGTTGATGATCATCACGCCGCCGGCCAGGCCGCCGTAGAAGAGCATGGCGAGGGCGACGTCCCCGCTGGTCCTGCCGCGGGCGCGGATCAGCTCCATGCCGACGGCGCCGACGACGGCGACCAGGGTGGCCATCCAGACGGGGCTGGTCTGGAGTACGAAACCGAGGGCGACACCGGTCATGGCGACATGCCCGAGGCCGTCGCCCATGAGTGCCTGGCGGCGCTGGACGAGGTACGTGCCGATGGCGGGGGCGGTGATGCCGACCAGCGCGGCAGCGATCAGCGCTCGCTGCATGAAGGCGTAATCGAGGATGTCCATCAGCTCAGCAGTCCCGTCCGCAGGGGCTCGGCGTCGTGCGCCGCGTGGGGGTGTACGTGGTCGTGGCCGGGCAGGGCGTGCTGGCCCACGGCCTCCGGGGGCGGGCCGTCGTGGACGACGCAGCCGTCGCGCAGCACGACGGCGCGGTCGATCAGGGGCTCCAGCGGGCCCAGCTCGTGCAGGACGAGCAGGACGGCGGAGCCGGCGGCGACCTGGGTGCGCAGGGCGTTCGCCAGGACCTCCTGGTTGGCGAGGTCCACGCCGGCCATCGGCTCGTCCATGATCAGCAGTTCGGGTTCGACGGCGAGCGCCCGGGCTATGAGGACGCGCTGGTGCTGGCCGCCGGAGAGGGCGTCCACCGAGACGTCGGCGTGCGCGTCCATCCCGACCAAGGCCAGGGCGTGGGCTATGGCGGCCTTGTCGGCCTTGCGCAGGAGCCCGAAGCGGGAGCGGGCGAGCCGGCCGGAGGAGACGACCTCGCGGACGGTGGCCGGGACGCCGCCGGCGGCGGTGGTGCGCTGCGGGACGTACCCGATCCGCGACCAGTCGCGGAACTGTTTGAAGTCGGTGCCGAAGACCTTCAGGGAGCCGTCGGTCAGCGGCACCTGGCCGACCACGGCGCGGACGGCCGTGGACTTGCCGGAGCCGTTGGCGCCGAGCAGGGCGACGACCTCGCCACGGTGGACGGTGAGGTCGATTCCGCGCAGCACGGGGCGCGAGCCGAGCGAGGCCTTGGCCCCGCGCAGGGATATGACGGGCCGGTCGTCGGCCGGTCGGGGCGGGGACTGCATGGCTCGCGCCTCCGTTGCTGCTGTCATCACTTGGCTCCGAGTGCCTTCTGGAGGTTCTTCAGGTTGGAACGCATGACCTCGAAGTAGTCGGCGCCCTGGGACTTGTCGGTGATGCCCTCGAGGGGGTCGAGGACGTCGGTCTTCAGGCCGGTGTCCGTCGCGAGGGCCTTGGCCGTCTTGTCGCTGGCCAGGGTCTCGAAGAACACGGTGGTGACATTGTCCTTCTTCGCGACCGCCTGGAGTTCCTTCATCCGGGCCGGGCTGGGCTCGGACTCGGGATTGACGCCGGAGATGCCCTCCTGGTCGAGGCCGTAGCGCTCGGCGAGGTAGCCGAAGGCGGAGTGGGTGGTGATGAAGGTCTTGGAGGCCGTGTTCTTCAGGCCGTCCTTGAACTCCGTGTCGAGCGCGGCCAGTTTGCCGACCAGTTCGTCGGTGTTCTTCTTGTAGTCGGCCGCGTGGCCGGGGTCGGCCTTCTCCAGGGCCGCGCCGACGCCCTTGGCGATCTCCGCGTACTTGACGGGGTCGAGCCAGACGTGCGGGTCGGTGCCGCCCTCGTGGCTGTGGCCGTGGTCGTGGTCCTCTTCGTGGCCGGCTTCGCCCTCGTGACCGTGGTCGTGGTCGTGGCCGGAGGCGCCGTGGGTCTCCAGCTCGGTGAGGGTGGCGGCGTCGACGATGTTCTTCACGCCGGACTGGGCGACGGCCTTGTCGACGGCGGGCTGAAGGTTCTTGAGGTAGAGGACCACGTCGGCTTCGCCGAGCTGCGCGGTCTGCTTGGGGGTGATCTCCAGGTCGTGCGGTTCGACGCCCGGCTTGGTCAGGCCGTCGACCTTCACGTGGTCCTTGCCGATCTGCTCGGCGATGAACTGCAGCGGGTAGAACGACGCCGTGACGCCGAGCTTGCCGTCCTTGCTGCCGGCGGCGCCCGCTCCGGAGCAGGCGGTGAGGGCCGTGCCGGCGAGGGCGACGGCTCCGGCGAGGGCGGCGGTGGGTATCAGACGTCGTACGTTCATGACATCCATTTTCATCAAAGATGGAAACGATTGTCAAAAACCCTGGTGGTGGTCCATGGGCCAGGCGGAGAAAGGGGATCCGATTTGAAAGGGGAGGGGCGGGCGCCGGTAACCTAAAGGCTTCGCCGTTCGTCCTCGTAATGAAGAGAGCACCGTGGCCGCCGACAAGATCGACACCATCGTCAGCCTCAGCAAGCGCCGTGGCTTCGTCTACCCGTGCAGTGAGATCTACGGCGGCTCCAAGGCCGCCTGGGACTACGGACCGCTGGGTGTCGAGCTCAAGGAAAACATCAAGCGTCAGTGGTGGAAGGCGATGGTCACCGGGCGTGAGGACGTCGTCGGCATCGACTCCTCCGTGATCCTGGCCCCCGAGGTCTGGGTGGCCTCCGGCCACGTCGCGACCTTCTCGGACCCGCTGACCGAGTGCACCGCGTGCCACAAGCGCCACCGCGCCGACCACCTGGAAGAGGCGTACGAGGCCAAGCACGGCCGCCTCCCGGAGAACGGCCTGGCCGACATCAACTGCCCGCACTGCGGCACCAAGGGCCAGTTCACCGAGCCCAAGCAGTTCTCCGGCATGCTGGAGACCCACCTCGGCCCGACCCAGGACACCGGCTCCAAGGCGTACCTGCGCCCCGAGACCGCCCAGGGCATCTTCACCAACTTCGCCCAGGTTCAGCAGACTTCCCGCAAGAAGCCGCCGTTCGGCATCGCGCAGATGGGCAAGTCCTTCCGGAACGAGATCACTCCGGGCAACTTCATCTTCCGGACCCGTGAGTTCGAGCAGATGGAGATGGAGTTCTTCGTCAAGCCGGGCGAGGACGAGCAGTGGCACGAGTACTGGATGAACGAGCGCTGGAACTGGTACCGCGACCTCGGTATCCGCGAGGAGAACATCCGCTGGTACGAGCACCCGAAGGAGAAGCTGTCCCACTACTCGAAGCGCACCGCCGACATCGAGTACCGCTTCAACTTCGGCGGCACCGAGTTCTCCGAGCTCGAGGGCGTAGCCAACCGCACCGACTTCGACCTCAAGGCCCACTCCGCGGCCTCCGGCACGGACCTCTCCTTCTTCGACCAGGAGGCCGGCGAGCGCTGGACCCCCTACGTCATCGAGCCGGCGGCCGGTGTCAACCGCGCCATGCTCGCCTTCCTGCTCGACGCCTACATCGAGGACGAGGCCCCGAACGCCAAGGGCGTCATGGAGAAGCGCACCGTGATGCGCCTCGACCCGCGCCTGGCCCCGGTCAAGGTCGCCGTCCTGCCGCTGTCCCGCAACGCCGACCTGTCGCCGAAGGCCAAGGGTCTCGCCGCGGACCTGCGGAAGAACTGGAACATCGAGTTCGACGACGCGGGCGCCATCGGCCGCCGCTACCGCCGCCAGGACGAGATCGGTACGCCGTACTGCGTCACCGTCGACTTCGACACCCTGGACGACAACGCGGTGACCGTCCGTGAGCGCGACACCATGAAGCAGGAGCGCGTCTCGCTGGACCAGATCCAGTCCTACCTGGGCAGCCGTCTGCTGGGCTGCTAGTCCGCACCACGGCAGAACAGACCGGTGGCCCGGTGCGCGCGAGCGCACCGGGCCACCGGCTGTTTTCAGGGGCGCAGGCCGCGGATCACCAGGGTGCTGACCGCCTCGAACTCGGCGGCGATGGACGGGGACTGCCAGTCCGCCGCGTACTGGGGATCGTGGAAGCGGGCGGTCGCGTCGAACACGGCCCGGGCGGCGGCCGGCACATCGGGGGCGGTGAGGGTGCCGGAGCCGACGCCCTCGCCGATGATCCGGGCCAGCTGCTCGACCAGCTCGGCCAGGTGGGTCTCCACCACGCCGCTGTTCTCGGCGAGCAGCACCGTGTACGTCGCGAACAGCTCCGGATCGTCCCCCGCCTTGTGCCGCTTCGCCTCGAAGAGGGCCTCCAGCCAGGACTCCAGCCGCGCGGGCGCGGGCTCGGCCGTGGCGGAGACGATCTGCTGCAGCCGGCCCACGGTCTTGCCGAGCCAGCGGTCGGTGACCGCCTCGCGCAGCGCCGCCTTCGACGGGAAGTGCCGGTACACGCTGCCGTGGCTCACGCCCAGCGCCCGTGCCACGTCCACCACGGTGGCCTTGGCCGGGCCGTAGCGGCGCAGCACCTCCTCGGTGGCTTCGAGGATGCGCTCGGGGGTCAGGGGCTCGGCGGCTGCGGGTGGCATGGGTACGACCGTACAGCCCGGGTCAGTGCTCGCTGTCGAGGTGGGCCATCTGGGCCTCCGGGTACCGCTCGCCGGCCGCCGCACCGGCCGGCACGGCCTCCTCGATCGCGGCCAGGTCGGCCGGGCTCAGCGAGACCGCCAGGGCGCCCAGGGCCTCGGCCAGCCGGTCCCGGCGGCGGGCGCCGATCAGCGGCACGATGTCCTCCCCGCGGGAGAGCACCCAGGCGATCGCGGTCTGCGCGACCGTGATGCCCTTGTCCTCGGCGACCTTGCGCAGGGCCTCGACCAGGCCGAGGTTGTGGTCCAGGTTGGCGCCCTGGAACCGCGGGCTCATCCCGCGGAAGTCGCCGGGGTTGAGCTGCCGGTCGCGGCTGAAGTGGCCGCTGATCAGCCCGCGCGACAGCACGCCGTACGCCGTCACGCCGATGCCCAGCTCGCGGGCGGCCGGCAGGATCTCCTGCTCGATGCCGCGCGAGATCAGCGAGTACTCGATCTGGAGGTCGGCGATCGGCGCGACGGCCGCGGCCCGGCGGAGGGAGTCCGCGCCGACCTCGGAGAGGCCGATGTGCCGGACGTGCCCGGCCTCGACGGCCTCGGCGATCGCACCGACCGTCTCCTCGATCGGGACGGCCGGGTCGACCCGGGCGATCCGGTAGATGTCGATGTGGTCCCGGCCCAGCCGCTGGAGCGAGTACGCCAGGAAGTTCCGCACGGCCTCGGGCCGGCCGTCGTATCCGGTGAAGCCGCCCTCGACGGTGCGCAGCGCACCGAACTTGACGCTGATGAGAGCTTGCTCGCGGGCCGCGGCGGGGGCGGTGCGCAGGGCTTCGCCGATCAGCAGTTCGTTGTGCCCCATGCCGTAGAAGTCGCCGGTGTCGAGGAGGGTGACCCCGGCGTCCAGGGCCGCATGGATCGTCGCGACCGACTCGGCCCGGTCGGCCTCGCCGTACAGCGCGGACATGCCCATGCACCCCAGGCCCAGCGGGAAGACGGCCGGGCCGGAGGTGCCAAGGGTGCGGTGCGGGGTGCTCAGGTTCGTGGTCATGCAACGAGAATGGCATGACGGGTGACAGATTTCAATATCTGTCACCCGTAAGGTGCAGTGGGTGCGGGGGTGCCGGGGGCGTCACGCGGAGAGGGCCCGCAGGGTCAGGGAGGCCGCGGCGAGCAGGCCGAGCACCAGCGCGGGGGCGAGCTCCTTGTCCCCGGCCCGCAGATGCGCGGTCACCGCGCCGGCGAAGAACAGGACCACGCCGACGGCGGCGGCCATGCCGAGTGGCGCCAGCCAGATCCCGGCCAGCAGGCCGATCGCCCCGGCCGCCTTGACGGCGGCCAGTCGCGGCAGCCATGCGTCCGGGACCCGCAGGTTCTGCATGTTGGTGACGATCTGCGGATGCCGCCTGGCGGTCATGGTCGCGGAGCCGGTGAGGGCGAGAGCGAGCAGCGTGGTCACGACGACGAACGCGATGAACATGAGGAGCTCCAATGGTCGTAGGCGTTGAACCATTGAATACCATCAATGATTGAGGGAAGGCAATTATTTCCCGGCTGGTACGGTGCCGGTATGACGCAGGCTCAGGACACCCCGGACCCCATGCAGCGACTGGGTCTGCAGCTGGCCTGGCACGGTTCGCTCACCGAGGCACGGATCCGCCGGGCGCTCGGCGCCGCCGGGCTCACGCCCCGGCACGCCATGACGCTGATGCACCTCGACGGCGGCCCGGTCGGTCAGCGGGTCCTCGCCGGGCGGCTGGAAGTGGACCCGAGCGTGCTCGTCGGGATCCTGAACGACCTGGAAGGCGAGGGACTGGTCGAGCGCCGCCGCGACCCCGCCGACCGGCGCCGCCACATCGTCGCGATCACCGACTCCGGCTCGGCCGCCCTGAACCGGACGAATGCCGCGCTCGACGAGGTCGAACGCGGCATCTTCGCGGGCCTGAACGAACAGGAGCGCGAGGTGCTCCGCGGGCTGCTGGGCCGGATCAACTCCGCCGGCGAAGACTTCGAGTGCCGGGAGTAGTCACGCCGGCCGGCGTCCCGCGGCCGGTTCGGGGCTGTCCTTCGGCTCCAGCTCGGCCGCCGTCCGGGCGGCCGTCTCCCGGGCCCAGCGACCGCTGGTCAGCAGGCCGAGACCGAGGACCGCGGCACCGCAGAGCGTGATGATCCACCAGCCGGGCCGGGCCGCCGTGCTGAAGTCGCCGCCCCGGGCCAGCCCCGCCGCCAGCACCGCGCCGATCACCGCGACACCCAGCGCGCCGCCGGTCTGCCGGCTGGTGGAGGCGATCGCCGCCGCCACCCCCGCCTGGGACCGCGGCATCCCGGAGAGCGCCGTGTTGGTGACCGGCGAATTGACCATGCCGAATCCCACCCCGAACAGCACATAACCGGTGAGCAGCAGGGGAGTGGACGTCTCGGCGGACAGGACGGCGAACATCAGACCGCTGCCGCCCATCGCCACCCCGGCCACCACCAGCGGCAGCCGCGGCCCCCGGGTCGCGACCAGCCGGCCCGAGAGCGGTGCGAAGAACAGGGTCGGCGCCGCCAGCGGGACCATGAACAGCCCGGCGTGCAGGGCGTCCAGGCCGCGGACCTCCTGCAGGTAGAGGGTGTTCAGGAAGAGGAACCCGGTCAGTGCGGCGAAGGTGCAGATGGCGATCACGTTCGCACCGCTGAACGGGGCGCTCCGGAAGAACCGGAGGTCGATCAGCGGATCCTCCCGCCGCGGCTCGTACACCAGCAGCCCGGCCAGGGCGGCCACGGCGGTCAGGGCGCACCCCACGATCAGCGGCGAGGTCGGGCCGGCCGCCGGCGCCTCGATGATCCCGTACGTCAGCGAACCCAGCAGGGCCATGATCAGCAACTGGCCCACCGGGTCCGGCCGGCGTGGCCGCTCCGCCCGCGACTCGGGCACGTACCGGAGGGTCAGGACCAAGGCGGCCAGACCGATCGGCAGGTTCACCCAGAAGATGGACCGCCAGCCGATGGAGTCCACCAGCAGTCCGCCGATCAGCGGGCCCGCGGCCATCGAGATGCCCGCGACCGCACCCCAGACACCGATCGCCCGGGCCCGCTGCGCCGGCTCGGTGAAGGTGTTGGTGATGATCGACATGGCGACCGGGTTGAGCATGGCCGCGCCCACCGCCTGGACCACCCGGAAGGCGATGAGCCAGCCGAGGGTGGGGGCCAGCGAGCAGAGCAGCGAACCTGCCGTGAAGGTCACAAGGCCGGCCAGGAAGACCTTGCGGCGGCCGATCCGGTCGGCCGTGGAGCCGGCCAGCATCAGCAGCGAGGCCATGCCCAGCGTGTAGGCGTCGATGGTCCACTGCAGGCCCGCCACGGACGCGTCGAACTCCCGCCGCATCTCGGGCAGGGCCACGTTCAGGACGGTGTTGTCGAGGCTGACGATGAGCAGGCTCATGCAGCAGATCGCCAGGACGAGCATGCGATGCCGGTGACTCAGCTCGTGCATGCCGCCGACAGTACGGCCAACCGGCAACTCCGGCATGCGCGACAATGGGGGGATGACCACGCTCCCTGCCGCCCTCGCGATCGGCCCGCACACCGTGCAGCCGCCGGTGGTGCTCGCCCCCATGGCGGGCATCACCAATGCCCCGTTCCGCACGCTCTGCCGCGAGTTCAGCGGCAACAAGGGGCTGTTCGTGAGCGAGATGATCACGACGCGTGCGCTGGTCGAGCGCAACGAGAAGACCATGCAGCTGATCCACTTCGACGAGACGGAAAAGCCCCGCTCGATTCAGCTGTACGGGGTGGACCCGGCCACCGTCGGCAAGGCGGTCCGGATGATCGTCGAGGAGGACCTCGCCGACCACATCGACCTGAACTTCGGCTGCCCGGTCCCCAAGGTCACCCGCAAGGGCGGCGGCTCGGCCCTCCCGTACAAGCGGAACCTGCTGCGGGCCATCCTCAAGGAGGCGGTCAGCGGCGCCGGGGACCTGCCGGTCACCATGAAGATGCGCAAGGGCATCGACGACGACCACCTGACCTACCTGGACGCCGGCCGGATCGCCGTCGAGGAGGGGGTCACCGCCATCGCCCTGCACGGCCGCACCACCGCCCAGCACTACGGCGGCACCGCCGACTGGGAGGCCATCGCCCGGCTGAAGGAGCACGTCCCGGAGATACCGGTGCTCGGCAACGGCGACATCTGGTGTGCCGAGGACGCGCTGCGGATGGTCCGGGAGACCGGCTGTGACGGCGTGGTGGTCGGGCGCGGCTGCCTGGGCCGGCCCTGGCTGTTCAACGACCTGGTGGCCGCGTTCGAAGGGCGTACGGAGGACTACCTGGCTCCGGGGCTGCGCGAGGTCGCGGCGGTCATGGTGCGGCACGCGACACTGCTGGGGGAGTGGATCGGCGACGAGGCGCGCGGGGTGATCGACTTCCGTAAGCACGTGGCCTGGTACCTCAAGGGGTTCTCGGTCGGGTCCGAGATGCGCAAGAAGCTCGCCGTCACCTCCTCCCTGGCCGAATTGGATGCTCATCTGAGCGAGCTTGATCTGGACCAGCCCTGGCCGGACGGGGCCGACGGTCCGCGTGGCCGGACGTCCGGAAACAACCGGGTTGTCCTGCCGGATGGCTGGCTGAAGGATCCGTACGACTGCGCGGGCGTGAGTGAAGACGCCGAGCTGGATACGTCCGGCGGCTGAGAATCCGGTCCGTGGGCGGCGTGAGATACGCCACGCATGGGTGGCCTTGCGCTCAGATGAGCGCGTAGATCACGGCTATGACTTTCAAAGGGTGGCACTGGGTGCCACCCTTTGTTCGTTCAAGAGTTGAACGCAAATGTATCGATGATCGCTCATCCGAGCGTGGGTAGGCCTCAGCTGACACTTTCCCCTTCGGGATGTGAATGCTCTTCGTAGGTTTTAGCTACCCATTGGTTACTTTCGATCTGCTGGCGCACGGGTGGTTACAGCCGCATGACGACCAAGTGGACGTACCCAGAAGCCTTCGATCTGGGTATGTTCCTCGCCGTCAGGGCAGCCACCCGAGTCCTCGAGGAGTCGAGACCCGTGTCGGAAAACAAAGATCAGAAGTTCGTCTACGACTTCACCGAGGGCAACCGGGACCTCAAGGACCTTCTCGGCGGCAAGGGGGCCAACCTCGCCGAGATGACCAACCTGGGTCTTCCCGTCCCGCCCGGCTTCACCATCACCACCGAGGCCTGCAAGGTCTACCTGGAGAGCGGCGAGGCCCCGGCCGCGCTGCGCGACGAGGTCACCGCGCACCTGGACGCCCTCGAGCAGAAGATGGGCAAGAAGCTCGGCCAGTCCGACGACCCGCTGCTGGTCTCCGTCCGCTCCGGCGCCAAGTTCTCCATGCCCGGCATGATGGACACGGTCCTCAACATCGGCCTCTCGGACACGTCCGTGAAGGGCCTGGCGAAGCAGGCCGGCAACGAGCGCTTCGCCTGGGACTCCTACCGCCGCCTCATCCAGATGTTCGGCAAGACCGTTCTCGGCGTCGACGGCGAGCTCTTCGAGGAGGCCCTCGAGGAGGCCAAGGCCGCCAAGAAGATCACCGTCGACACCGACCTCGACGCCGCCGACCTGAAGAAGCTGGTCACGCGCTTCAAGAAGATCGTGGCCAAGGAGGCCGGCCGGGAGTTCCCGCAGGACGCCCGCGAGCAGCTCGACCTCGCCGTCCACGCCGTCTTCGACTCCTGGAACGGCGACCGCGCCAAGCTCTACCGCCGCCAGGAGCGCATCCCCGGCGACCTGGGCACCGCCGTCAACATCTGCTCCATGGTCTTCGGCAACCTCGGCCCGGACTCCGGCACCGGCGTCGCCTTCACCCGCGACCCCGCCAGCGGCCACCAGGGCGTCTACGGCGACTACCTGCAGAACGCCCAGGGCGAGGACGTGGTCGCGGGCATCCGCAACACCGTGCCGCTCGCCGACCTGGAGCAGCTGGACAAGAAGTCCTACGACCAGCTGATGCAGATCATGGAGACGCTGGAGACCCACTACAAGGACCTCTGCGACATCGAGTTCACGATCGAGCGCGGCCAGCTGTGGATGCTCCAGACCCGGGTGGGCAAGCGCACCGCCGGCGCCGCCTTCCGGATCGCCACCCAGCTCGTCGACCAGGGCCTGATCGACGAGGCCGAGGCCCTCCAGCGGGTCACCGGCGCCCAGCTCGCCCAGCTGATGTTCCCGCGCTTCGACGAGGACGCCAAAACCCGGATGCTCGGCCGCGGCATCGCCGCCTCCCCGGGCGCGGCCGTCGGCAAGGCCGTCTTCGACTCCTACACGGCCGTGAAGTGGTCCCGGTCCGGGGAGAAGGTCATCCTGATCCGCCGCGAGACCAACCCGGACGACCTGGACGGCATGATCGCCTCCGAGGGCATCCTGACCTCGCGCGGCGGCAAGACCTCGCACGCCGCCGTGGTCGCCCGCGGCATGGGCAAGACCTGTGTCTGCGGCGCCGAGGAGCTCGACGTCGACACCAAGCGCCGCCGGATGACCACCTCCGACGGCACGGTGATCGAGGAGGGCGACGTCGTCTCCATCGACGGCTCCACCGGCAAGGTCTACCTCGGCGAGGTACCCGTCGTACCGTCCCCGGTCGTCGAGTACTTCGAGGGCCGGATGCACGCGGGCGCCGACGACGCCGACGAGCTGGTCGCCGCCGTGCACCGGATCATGGCGTACGCGGACCGGGTCCGCCGGCTGCGGGTGCGCGCCAACGCCGACAACGCCGAGGACGCCCTGCGGGCCCGCCGCTTCGGCGCCCAGGGCATCGGCCTGTGCCGCACCGAGCACATGTTCCTCGGCGAGCGCCGCGAGATGGTCGAGCGGCTCATCCTCGCGGACACCGAAAGTGAGCGCGAGGAGGCACTGAGTGCCCTCCTGCCGCTCCAGAAGAAGGACTTCGTCGAGCTGTTCGAGGCGATGGACGGCCTGCCCGTCACCGTCCGCCTGCTGGACCCGCCGCTGCACGAGTTCCTGCCCGACATCACCGAGCTGTCGGTCCGGGTCGCCCTCGCCGAGTCCCGCAAGGACCACAACGAGAACGACCTGCGCCTGCTCCAGGCCGTGCACAAGCTGCACGAGCAGAACCCGATGCTGGGTCTGCGCGGTGTCCGCCTCGGCCTGGTCATCCCCGGCCTGTTCGCCATGCAGGTCCGGGCGATCGCCGAGGCCGCGGCCGAGCGCAAGAACGCCAAGGGCGACCCGCGTGCGGAGATCATGATCCCGCTGGTCGGCACCGTCCAGGAGCTGGAGATCGTCCGCGAGGAGGCCGACCAGGTCATCGCCGAGGTGGAGGCCGCCACCGGCACCAACCTCAAGCTGACCATCGGCACCATGATCGAGCTGCCGCGCGCCGCGCTGACCGCCGCTCAGATCGCCGAGGCCGCCCAGTTCTTCTCCTTCGGCACCAACGACCTGACCCAGACGGTGTGGGGCTTCTCCCGCGACGACGTCGAGGCCAGCTTCTTCACCGCCTACCTGGAGAAGGGCATCTTCGGGGTCTCCCCGTTCGAGACCATCGACAAGGACGGCGTCGGTTCGCTGGTGCGCCACGCGGTGAAGCAGGGCCGGGCCACCCGCCCCGACCTCAAGCTCGGCGTCTGCGGCGAGCACGGCGGTGACCCGGAGTCCGTCCACTTCTTCCACGAGGTGGGCCTGGACTACGTCTCCTGCTCCCCGTTCCGCATCCCGGTGGCCCGCCTCGAGGCCGGCCGTGCCGCCGCTGAGTCGAAGGGCTCGGACAGCCGCTGACGCGGCCCGGCCGCTGCTCCGGCAGCGGCCACCAGACGGCGCCCGCCCCCGGGGACCCTGACCCCTGGGGGCGGGCGCGACCCATTTTTTGTTGTTCAACAACTTTTATGCAGCAGGCGGCGGACGGATCCCCACCCGTCCACCGCCTGCTGTCAATCTGCCGGGCACGTCGGCGCTTCCCGGTGCGACCGACCGCCAGGCCCCGCAAAGCCCCCCACGGCCTTCGCGGAGCGTTTCGGTCGCGCCGGAGTGTGCCCGGCGGAGTACAGGATTTCGGTTGTCACGCCTCTGCCGAAAGGGGTTTCAACTGTGGCCGAAAGGGCGTGGTGACGTCGTGTGACGGCATGCATACTCATGGGGCGGGGGGATTGCGGTTGCACAGGTGGGGGTTCGGTGCTGCGTATCCATTTCACTGGAGTGGACCTGGCACGCGTACGGATGGCAGGGCGTCCCGATGCGTTGTGGGAGACGATTCTCAGTTTTCACCGTTTAAGAGACCGGCGTGACGCCCGGCTGTTCGGTGAATGGCGTACAGAAACACGGAGCCGGTTGAATAGTGAAACACGGCTCCTCGGTGCGCTCATACCGAGTCGCGGCTATTTCCCGGATTTCCTGACCCCGGTCGAGGGGCAGTACGGATGGGACGTCGGCCTCGACGCGCTGCGCGGCATCCGGGCGGAACGGCTGCGACGCGAGCTGACCCTGGTCGGCGGCGGCGCGGGAGCACCGCTCCCGCCGCGGCTGCGGGAGTTCGCCGACGACGGCAGCCGGCACCTGCCCAGGCTGCTGGGGGAGCTGCGGGGCTACCACCGGGCGGCCGTGGAGCCGTACTGGACGCACATCCAGGCCCAGATCGAGGCGGAACGGGCCGCACGCGGGCGGGCGCTGCTGGACGGCGGGGCGGACGAGCTGCTGGCCTCGCTGCCGCCGATGCTGAGGTGGCGGGCGCCGGTGCTGGAGTGCGACTACCCGGTGGACCGGGACGTACGGCTGCGCGGGCGCGGACTGCTGCTCCAGCCGTCGTTCTTCTGCCGGCGGACCGCCGTCACCCTGCACGATCCGGAGCTGCCGCCGGTGCTGGTCTATCCGGCGGCGGCCGATCTGGCGTCCGCGCCGGCGGGCGTGGACGCGGTGGGCCGGCCGGCCGTTGCGGACGAGCGGCGCGTCCGCACGCTGGGGAAGCTGGTCGGGCACACCCGGTCGGTGGTGCTGCGGGCCATCGGGGACGGCGCGACCACCAGTGAACTGGCGCGGCGGGCCGGGGTGTCGCTGGCCTCGGCGAGCCAGCACGCGTGTGTGATGCGGGAGGCGGGGCTGGTCACCACGTTGCGGCGGGGCAATGCCGTGCTGCACACGGTGACCCCGCTGGGTGCGGCCCTGCTCAAGGGCAGCGCGGTGGCGTCCTGACGAACGGGAGCGACCCCGGCCGGGCGGTGAGCCGGGCCGGGGTCGGTTGCCGAACGCTGCGCTGCCGAACGCTGCACGGCCGGCCGCTGAGGGCCGGTCCGGTCAGACCCGGAAGGGGCCGGTGACCTCGTAGGTGATGCCGCCCGAGGAGCTGCCGCTGGTGCCGCGCTGGCTGGAGAAGTACAGCCGGTTGCCGGCCGGGGTGAAGGCCGGGCCGGTGATCTCCGAGGAGGACTGGCCGGTGATCCGCAGGAACGGGGCGACCACGTCGTCCGGGGTGATCACGCAGATCTCCATGTTGCCGCCGTCCTCGGCGATGTACAGGTCGCCGTAGCTGGAGCCGGTGACGTTGTCGACACCGGTCAGCGGGGCGCCGCCGCCGGAGACCAGGGAGTCGTCGTAGGCGAGTTCGTAGGTGCTGTTCGACAGGTTGAGCTGCCAGACCCGGTTGTCGCCCTTGGTGGTGAACCACACCGTGTCGTTGGCGTAGTGGCAGCCCTCGCCGCCGTTGAACTTCTTCGACCCCGACACCTGGCTGCGGGTGGCGGTCGGGGAGCCGTCCGGGTCCGGGACGTTGGCCCAGGTGAAGGAGCCCGAGGTGGCGCTGCCGGCCTTGAGGACCTGGAGGGTGCCGGAGGACAGGTTGCCCCAGGTGGTGGGGATGAAGCGGTAGAAGCAGCCGCTGGACTCGTCCTCGGTGAGGTAGATGACCTTGCGGACCGGGTCGGCGGCGGCGGCCTCGTGCTTGAAGCGGCCCATGGCCGGGCGCTGCACGGCCGAGTTGATGCCGTACGGGTCGGTTTCGTACACGAAGCCGCGGTCGACCTCCTCGCAGGACAGCCAGGTGTTCCACGGGGTCTTGCCGCCGGCGCAGTTGGTGCGGGTGTTGCTCAGGATGCGGTAGGCCCCGGTGATGGTGCCGGAGGAGTTGAACCTGACGGCGCTCGCGCCGCCACCCGGGTTGATCTCCGAGTTCGAGACGTAGATCCAGCCCGTGCCGTCGGTGTAACAGGCGCCGCCGTCGGGGGCGTTGTGCCAGGTGTACGAGGTACCGCTGACCGTCTGCCCGGAGCGGGCGACGATCCGGCTGGTGAAGCCGGCGGGGAGCATGATGCCGTTGGCGTCGGCCGCGCCGAGCGCACCGTAGGGGCCCGGGCCGGGCTGGGCGGGGGCCGCGTAGGCCGCGCCGCGCATCAGGGTGCCGCCGAAGGCAGCGGCCGATGTGCCGATCACGGCACCGCGCAGGAAGGTACGACGTTCCACGGTCACTCCTGTGGGAGGAAGGCCCCGCCAGCCGGTCGGCGTCGCGGGGTCGCACGCGTCGAGGAACCTAGGAGTCCAGAGTTGATTGGACGTCAATTCCTCATTACGCCCGAGCGACCGGCCGGGGTTCAATCCTCCGTTCGCCACTCCGGGAGGGTTTTCCGGGCCACCGGGGCAGCCGGTGCGCGCGCCTGCCGGAGCGATGTGCAGACGACCGCGGACTTTCCGCCCCGGGAGCGGCCGGAGTGCGGGAGGATGGCGGAAGGATGAACCAGCACCGTGCCGCTCCCCGCCGGCGGGCCGACATCGCCGGGCGCGAGGACCTCGCCCTCCTGCTGCGCCGCTTCTACACGGCCGCCTTCGCCGACCCCCGGATCGGGCCGTTCTTCACCCAGATCGCGGGCACCGACCTGGACGTCCACCTGCCCCGGATCACCGATTTCTGGGAGCACGCGCTGTTCCGGACGGCCGACTACCGGGGCAGTGCGCTCGCCCCGCACGCCGCCCTGCACTCCGTCCGCCCGATGGCCGCCGAGGACTTCGGGCGCTGGGTGCAGCTGTGGCGGGCCACTGTCGACGGGCTGCACGAGGGCCCCTTCGCGGAGCGCGCCAAGGCGCAGGGGGAGCGGGTCGCGCTGACCCTGCACCGGCGGCTGGCCAGGGCGGAGGCGCCTCTGACCGGCCGCCCCGGACCGGGGTTCGTGCCGCTCGCCGCCCTTGAACTCCGCTCCGCCTCGGTGCTCTGACCTGCGGTTTCGAGGAATCGCGGAGAATCTCGGCGAATCCCGGGAAATATTCTCGCGGGGAGCGATGAGTTTTCCCGGGCGCCCCGGTCTACCTCTCGACAGCACACCGCGGCACACCGCAGCACGCCACCGCAGAGAAGAGAGACCGAGATGTCCCAGCCCCAGATGATCTTCGTCAACCTGCCGGTCAAGGACCTGGACGCCGCCAAGGCCTTCTGGGAGAAGCTCGGCTACTCCTTCAACCCGCAGTTCTCCGACGAGACGGCCGCCTGCCTGGTCATCAGCGACACGATCTTCGCGATGCTGCTGACCGAGGCGAAGTTCAAGGAGTTCGCCACCAAGCCGGTCGCCGACGCCTCCCGGACCACCGAGGTGATGGTGGCCCTCAGCGCCGGCACCCGGGCGAAGGTCGACGAGGTCCTCGACGCCGCCCTGGCGGCGGGCGGCACCGAGCCCCGCCCCCCGATGGACCTCGGCTTCATGTACGGCCGCGCCTTCGAGGACCTGGACCACCACGTCTGGGAGTTCGTGTGGATGGACCCGGCCGCCATCGAGGGCTGAGCCCCGCGGACCTCGCGGATCAGCGGATCAGGAGACGCCGGAGGTGACGGCGGTCCGGACCGGATACGTCGGGACCGCCACCTCCTCGTCGTCCAGGCAGTGCCCCGACTCCAGGTCGAAACGCTGCTTGAGCAGGGGGGACGCCACGAACGGGCGCCCCGCCGCCGTCCCCAGCAGCCCGCGCGAGAGCACCTGTGCGCCGGTGAAGGGGTCCCGGTTGGCGATCGCGTACGCGCGGCCGGCCCGGTCCACGAAGACCGCGGCCTGGCTGCCGTCGGGCAGCAGCACCGCCACCCCCCGGCCGGGGATCAGCTCGGAGAGCTCGCAGACGGTCAGCCAGCCCTCGTCCACACACAGTTCGACGGTCATCGGGTCGCTCCCAGGGTCAGTACGGTCAGGTCGGGCTTGACCTGGTCCCGCTCCGGCACGAACTTCACGGTCGGGTCGGGGGCGCCCGGCGCATTGACGAAGGACACGAACCGGCGCAGTCGGTCCGGGTCGTCCAGGGTCTCGGCCCATTCGTCGCGGTAGTGCGCGACGTGCTCCGCCATCAGAGCCTCCAGTTCCGCGCACAGTCCCAGCGAATCGCGCACGACCACGTCCCGCAGGTGGTCCAGCCCGCCCTCCAGCCGCTCCAGCCAGGTGGAGGTCCGCTCCAGCCGGTCCGCGGTGCGGATGTAGAACATCAGGAACCGGTCGATCAGCCGGACCAGCTCGGCATCGGACAGGTCCTGGGCGAGCAGGTCCGCGTGGCGCGGAGTGGCCCCGCCGTTCCCTCCGACATACAGATTCCAGCCATTCGCGGTGGCGATCACCCCGAAGTCCTTGCTCTGCGCCTCCGCGCACTCGCGGGCGCAGCCGGACACCGCCGACTTCAGCTTGTGCGGGGCGCGCAGGCCCCGGTAGCGCAGCTCCAGGTCGATGGCCATCCGTACGCTGTCCTGCACCCCGTACCGGCACCAGGTCTGCCCCACGCAGGACTTGACCGTCCGCAGGGCCTTTCCGTACGCGTGCCCGGATTCGAAGCCGGCCTCCACCAGCCGGGCCCAGATCTGCGGGAGCTGGTCGACGCGGGCGCCGAAGAGGTCGATCCGCTGACCGCCGGTGATCTTCGTGTAGAGGCCGAAGTCCCGGGCCACCTCGCCGATCACGATCAGCTTCTCCGGGGTGATCTCACCGCCGGGGATCCGCGGGACCACCGAATAGGAGCCGTTGCGCTGGAGGTTCGCCAGGAAGTGGTCGTTGGTGTCCTGCAGCGCCGCCTGCTCGCCGGCCAGGACATAGCCGCTGGCTCCGATGACCGGGGCCAGCGAGGCGATGATCGAGCCCACGGTCGGCTTGCAGACCTCGCAGCCGTCCCCGCCCCGGGCGCCCTCCCGGCCGTGGCTGTCGAGCAGTGCCTGGTACGAGTTCAGCCGCAGGGTACGGACGATCTCGTAGAGCTCGGCGCGGGTGTAGCCGAAGCAGTCGCAGAGCCCTTTGTCGGTGCTCGCCGGCAGCAGTTGGCCGATCACCTTGATGCAGCTGCCGCAGCCGGTGCCCGCCTTGGTGCACTTCTTGACTTCGGCGAGGGTGTCGCAGGCCGCGATCGCCTTCTTGGTGACGTTGTGGCAGGAGCAGATCACCGCGTCGTCGGGCAACGCCGACGGGCCGAACGCGGCCGGGGCGCCCACCCCGGCGGGCAGCACCAGCTGCTCGGGGGAGACCGGCGGCACACTGCCGGTCAGCGGGCGCAGCAGGCCGTAGGCATCGGCCTCGCCGACCAGCACACCGCCGAGCAGCACCCCGTCGGGGGCGACCACCAGCTTCTTGTACACCCCGGACCGGGAGTCGGAGTAGACCACGTCCAGGCTGTCGGGGGTGGCTCCGTGCGCGTCGCCGAAGGAGGCCACGTCCACCCCGAGCAGCTTCAGCTTGGTGGACAGGTCGGCGCCGGTGAACTCCTTGTCCCGGCCGCCCAGCAGGTCCTCGGCGGCCGTCTCGGCCATCTCGTAGCCGGGGGCGACCAGGCCGTAGACCCGGCCGTCGGAGGCGAGGGCGCACTCGCCGATGGCGTAGACGTGCGGGTCGGAGGTCCGGCAGCGGGAGTCCACGGTGATGCCGCCGCGCTCGCCGACCGCCAGCCCGCAGTCCCGGGCCAGCTGGTCGCGGGGCCGGACCCCGGCGGAGAACACCACGAGCTCGGTCTCGACGGTCGAGCCGTCGGAGAGCAGCATGCCGCCGACCGCGCCGTCGGGTCCGGTGGCCACCTCCTGGGTGCCGACCCCGGTGTGCACGGTCAGCCCCATGGACTCGATGGTCCGCAGCAGGGCCGCGCCACCGCCCTCGTCCACCTGCGCGGGCATCAGCCGGGGGGCGAACTCCACGATCCGGGTGTCCAGGCCCAGCCCCTGGAGGGCGCCGGCCGCCTCCAGCCCGAGCAGGCCGCCGCCGACGACCGCGCCGCGGGTGCGTCCCTTGGCGTACTCCTCGATGGCGAGCAGGTCCTCGATGGTCCGGTAGACGAAGCAGCCGGGGGCGTCCTTGCCGGGGACCGGCGGTACGAAGGGGTACGAGCCGGTGGCCAGCACCAGCACGTCGTACCCGAAGGTCCGGCCGGAGCGGGCGGTGACGGTGCGGGCGGCCCGGTCGACCGCGACGGCGGGGTCGTCCAGGTGCAGCTCGATGCCGTGTTCGGCCATGAACCCGGCCGGGGTGAGCGAGAGGTCCTCGGGGGTGCTGCCGGAGAAGTACGAGGTGAGGTGGACGCGGTCGTAGGCCGGCCGGGGCTCCTCGCACAGCACGGTGACCCGGTGCGTGGCGGTCACACCGCGCTCGGCGAGCGCTTCGAGGTAGCGCTGGCCGACCATGCCGTGCCCGATGAGCAGGATCGTGGGCTTGGTCATTGTCAGGAGCCTCCGTCGTCGGTGAGCAGGTGGATCAGCTGGTGCGTGGCGTGCAGGGGTTCGTCGCCCTCCCAGGTGCGGGCGAGGGTTCCGACGGCGGAGAGTTCGCCGAGGAGCACTCCGCCGACGAGCCGGTCGCCGCGGACGACGACCTTGCGGTAGGTCCGGCGGGTGGCGTCGGCGAGGCGGATCACGTCGTCGCCGGGACCGGGGGTGGTCTGGCCGAAGGCGGCCAGGTCGATGCCGGTGGGGAGGGTGAGGCGGGTGAGGGCGCGGGTGCCGGTGTAGGTGCGGGGGGCGTTGGCGGTCACACCGCCGCCGGCGGCGGCGCCGTCCGGGGAGGCGGGCTCGCGGGCGCGGTCGGTCAGGAGGGTGGCCAGCACCTCGGCCTGTTCCAGGGCGGGCCCCGCCAGGCCGTACACCTGCCCGGCGTGCTCCGCGCAGTCGCCGATGGCATGGATGTGCGGATCGCTGGTGCGCAGTTCGTCGTCGACCAGGACGCCGCGGCGCACGGCGAGCCCGGCGGCCTGCGCCAGCCCCGTCCGGGGCCGTACGCCGCAGGCCAGCACCACCAGATCGGCGTCCAGCCGGTACCCGTCGGCGAGCTCGGCCCCGGTGACCCGGCGGCGGCCGGCGGACGGCTGTGTGCTGAGGCCGCGGACCCGGCACTCGGTGTGGATCTCCACGCCCAGGGCGGTCAGGTGGGCGTGCAGCAGTGCCGACGCCTCCGTGTCGAGCTGGCGTTCCATCAGGCGTTCGCCCTGCTGGGTGAGGACCACCTGGGCACCCCGGGCGGCCAGCGCCCGTGCGGCCGAGACGCCGAGCAGGCCGCCGCCGATGACCACCACCCGCAGCCCCGGCCGGACCGCCTCGCCCAGGGCCAGGCAGTCGTCCATGGTGCGGAAGGGGTGCACCCCGTCCGGCAGGTCCCGCCCCTCCGGTTCGAACAGGCCGCGCAGCGGCGGCAGCACCGGATTGGAGCCGGTGGCCAGCACCAGGGTGTCGTAGGGCTCCACCGAGCCGTCGTCGCCGTGCACCCGCCGCTCGGCCCGGTCGATCCGGACCGCCCGCACCCCGCGCCGCAGCCCCGGCCCGGCCGCCGGCAGCGCGGCGACCTCGGGGGCGTACCGGCCCGCGAGGACCTCGGCGAGCAGCACCCGGTTGTAGGGGGCGTGGTCCTCCTCGCCGAGTACGGTCACCACGGCGGGGGCGAGGCGCTGGGCGAGGCGGAGGCCGGCCAGGCCGCCGCCGATCACCACCACACGCTGTTGCGAGGTCATGGGACGAGCGTGCGTGCCTGCTGTTTCCCTGCCGCATCGCTCCTGTTACCCGGACGGAACGCTGGCCTCCCACCCCGGGTTAAGTGCCCGTGAGGCCTGACTCAAGCCCGGCTTAAGGATCTTCTGGTAGCCCGTGGGGGCGCCTAGCGTGCCTCGTATGCGCGATGCGGTGGGACGGATGAGGGCCTCAGTGGCCGGCGGGGCGGGGGCGGTCGTCCTGGTGTGGGCGGCCCAGGTACGGCCCTCCGCGCGGCTCGACGCCCTGTTCGCGACCGCCGCCCACCTGACCGGGCTGCTCGCCGGGTACGGGGTGCTGGTCCTGCTCTTCCTGATGGCCCGGGTGCCCGCCGTCGAGCACGGCGTCGGCGCCGACCGGCTGGCCCGCTGGCACGCCGCCGGCGGGAAACACGTCCTGCTGCTCCTGGGCGGCCACGGCCTCTTCGCCCTCCTCGGGTACGCCGTGCACGAGGGGCTCGACGTGCTCACCGCCGCCCGGGAGCTGCTCGGCTATCCCGCGCTCGCCGCCGCTGCCGCCGGCACCGGGCTGCTGGCCGCCGTGGGCCTCACCTCCGCCCGCGCCGCCCGCCGCCGGCTGTCCCACGAAGCCTGGCGGGGCGTCCATCTGCTGGTGTACCCCGCCGCCGCCCTCGGCTTCGCCCACCAGCTCGCCGGGCCCGATCTGGACCTGCTGGGCTGGTTCTGGGCCCTCGCCCACGCCACCGTCGCCGTGCTGCTGGTCTGGTACCGGGCGGTGGTCCCGGTACGGCAGGCCCTGCGGCACACGCTGCGGGTCGCCGAGGTCCGCGACGAGGGGCCGGGGGTGGTGTCCGTGGTCGTATACGGGGCGCACCTGGCCGAACTGCGTGCGGAGCCGGGCCAGTTCCTGCGCTGGCGGTTCCTGCACCGCCGGCTCTGGCACACGGCCCTGCCGTTCTCCCTCTCCGCGCCGGTCCGCGACGACACCCTCCGCATCACCGTGAAGGCGCTCGGCGGGCACAGCCGCCGGATCCGCCGGCTGCGGCCCGGCACCCGGGTGATCGCCACCGGCCCGTTCGGGGCGCTCACCGCGGCCCGCCGCACCCGCGCCAAGGTGCTGCTGATCGCGGGCGGGGTCGGGATCACCCCGATGCGCGCGCTGTTCGAGACGCTGCCCGGCGGGCCCGGGGAGCTCACCCTGCTCTACCGGGCCGGGGCCGAGGAGCACCTGGTGCTGCGGGCCGAGCTGGAGGCGATCGCGGCCGGGCGGCAGGCCGGGCTGCACTATCTGCTCGGCCCGTCCGACGGGGCGTACGACCCGCTCGCCCCGCAGGCGCTGCGCGCGCTGGTGCCGGACCTGGCCGAGCACGACGTCTACCTGTGCGGGCCGCCGGGGCTGGCCGAGGCGACCTCGGCGGCACTGCGCCGGGCCGGGGTTCCGGCGGGGCGCATCCACTCCGAGTGCTTCAGCTTCTGACCTTCGTTCCCGATCGTGAAGTTCCCCCGAGAGGCGGCTGTTTCATGCCCCATCCGCGCCACCCCCTGCACATGGCCGTGGCCGTGACCCCGCCGGATTCCGGCTGGGGCGCGCACGGCAGGGCGGCGCCCGGGCGGGCCCGGCACCGCAAGCCCTCCGCGCTGCCCGGCCTGCTGGCCGCCGTACCGCCCGCGCGGCGCCTGGCGGCCGGGCTCGGGCTGGCCAGTGTGCTCGCCGCGACCGTGCTGACGGCGGCCCTGGAACCGGCCGCTCCGGTGGCCCCGGACCGGGTCCCGGCCCGGGAAACCTCAAGCCTTGCGCAAGAAAACGGAGGTTGATGGGTGCTGCACCCATCTCCTTCATAGGGTCGGCCCGTGCCTGACATAACCCTGACGATGATCATCGTGCTGTGCCTGGTGGCCGCCGCCGCGGGCTGGATCGACGCCGTGGTGGGCGGTGGCGGACTACTGCTTCTGCCCGCCCTGCTGCTCGGACTGCCCTCCCACGTGCCGTACACGCATGCGCTCGGCACCAACAAGGCGGTGTCGATCGTCGGGACCACCGGCGCGGCCGTCACCTTCGCGCGCAAGGCGCCCGTCGATGTGAAGGTGGCGCTCCGGATCTGCCTGGCGGCGATGGCGGGCGCCGCCGCCGGCGCCCTGCTCGCCGGGTCCATCCCAAAAGAGGCCATGATGCCGGTGATCATGGTGGTGCTGCTGCTGGTCGCCGCCTTCGTGATCTTCCGGCCCTCGTTCGGGGCGGTGCCGGTCGACGGGCCCGTCACCCGGCAGCGGATGATCGCCGCGATCCTCCTCGCGGGCGTCGGCATCGGCCTCTACGACGGTCTGCTCGGCCCCGGTACCGGCACCTTCCTGGTGCTGATCCTCACCGGACTGCTCCGCCTCGACCTGCTGACCGCCTCCGCCACCGCCAAGATCGTGAACGCCGGTACCAACGCCGGTGCCCTCGTCGTCTTCGCCTTCCAGGGCGCGGTGATGTGGCAGCTGGCCGCCCTGATGGCGGTGTTCAACCTGGCCGGGGGGCAGGCCGGAGCCCGGATGGCCCTCAAGAAGGGCAGCGGGTTCGTCCGGATGGTGCTGCTGACCGTGGTGTGCGCGCTGGTGCTCAAGCTCGGCTGGGAGCAGTGGGCCTGACCGGCTCGCCCGCTCCCCGCGGGAGCCGGAGAGATGGGCGAAGACCACCACATTGCCGCGGTAGCCGGTGCCCGGTGAGAAGCCGCCGCCGCAGGTGATCACCCGGAGCTCGGCCCGGGGCGCCGGGCCGTACACCCGCTCGTCCGGGAAGGCCCGGGCGTCGTACACCTCGACGGCGTACACGGTGAACACGGCGGTACGGCCGTCCGCCCGCGGTACCTCGATGGCGGCCCCGCGGCGCAGCGCACCCAGGCGGTAGAAGACCGCCGGTCCGGTGGCGTGGTCGACATGGCCCGCGATGACGGCGGTGCCGGCCGCGCCGGGGGTGGTCCCGTCGCGGTACCAGCCGGCCAGGTCGCGGCGGGCCGGCGGCGGCACCTGGAGGCGGCCGTCGGGCTCCAGGCCGAGCCCGGTCAGCGGCGCATCCACCCCGATGGACGGGATCCGGATCCGGCTGGGCGGGGAACCGGGCAGCGGCGCGACCGCCCCGGAGCGGGCGAGCGGACCGGGCGAGCCGGACGGACGGGTCGGACCTCCGGGCGGTCCGGCGGGCGGACGCAGGGCTTCCGCGGGGGAGGGCTGGGGTGGCCGGACCTGCTCGGCCGAACCGCTGGTGACCAGCCAGACCCCGAGGCAGGCGGCGAGGACGAGGAGGCCGGCGCGACCGGCCGTCCGGGTGTCGCCTCCCATGGATGCCCCCTCGGTCTGGCGGTGGCGGCCGTCGCCCGGCCCCGCGAACGGGGGGGACCTCGCAGGGCGGGCGACGGGGGGGCGGTACCGGTCGGACCGCGGCCGGGGCCGCGGCGGGCGCCCGTCAGCTCCGCGTGCCGCTCGCCCGGCGACGCAGGAGCCAGGTACCGCCGACGGCGACCGCGGCCAGCACTGCCGCTCCCGCCGTGACCTTGGCGGGGTCGACGGTGGTGGTCGTACCGCCGCCGACTCCGGTCCGGACGTGGCCTTGGGGGCCACGGCTCTCGGTGACGACCAGATCGCCGGTGGCGAACGTGCCGTTGGCGCAGGTCGCGCCGATCTCGTAGCTGCCGGGGCGGGCATCGTGGGCCACCTGGAACTGCCCCACCACCACGTTCTCGTGGGTGCCCGGCAGCAGCCGGAACCGGCCGCCGCCGACGGTGGTGCCATCGCCGTCGGCCTGCCCGTCCGGCCCGCAGGCGCTGGTGTTCACCGTGACGGTGGTGCCGGGGGCGGCGGACCTCGGCCAGACCTCCAGCGGAGCGAAGTCCCCCGGGGCGAGCGGACCGGACAGCGCGACCGCACCCGTGACCGGCCCGGTGATCGCGGTCGCGGTCAGCGTGGTGGCGGTCAGCAGATGGGCGGTGTGTCGGCGCATGGGGGCTCCTCGCTCCTCGCACCCCGCTCCTACAGGACGCGGACGCGGGGCCGTGCGTCGATCTCAACCCGGCACTCCCCGGCGCGCCTGCTGATGCACCGTCACATCCGGCCGGTCATCCGCCCCGCGCCGACGTCCGCCCAGGTCAGCCGCAGGTCCCGGCCATCCGCCCGGCACCCGCCGTCCGGGTGAGAGGGGGCCCCGGGACCGGTCGCGGCGTTCGGGAGCGAGAATCTCACTGACGTTCCCGTCCGAGGAGGGATTCCTGTGGCATCGGTCGACCGGCCCGTACCCGAACCGCCGGCGGTGGCGGTCGTCACCGTGGCCACCACCGTGGATTCGGCGGAGGCGGCCCACGCGCTGGCCCGGGACGCCGTGGAGTCGCGGACCGCCGCCTGCGCCCAGGTGCTGGGCCCGGTCACCTCCGTGTACCGGTGGAGGGGCGAGGTCGAGACCGCCCGGGAGTGGCAGGTCCTGTTCAAGACCACCGCCGCCGGCTACCCCGCCCTGGCGGCCCGGCTGGCCGCCGGCCACCCGTACGACACGCCGGAGATCATCGCCACCCCCGTGGTGCACGGCAGCGCGGACTACCTCGCCTGGGTCGCGGCGGAGGTCGCACCGTGACCGACCCCGCCGAGCTGCCCTTCTTCGTGTACGGCACCCTGCGCCCCGGCGAGTACAATCACGCCCTGTTCCTGCGGGGCCGCACGGCCGCCGAGGAGCCCGCCCGGCTCCCGGACGCCCTGCTCTACCAGGGCCCCGGCTACCCGTACGCCGTGTACCACCCCGGCACCTCGGTCACCGGGGACCTGATCACCGCGGCCCCGGGGGTGTACCGGGAGCTGCTCGCCGATCTGGACCGGCTGGAGGAGTACCACGGGCCCGGCCGGCCGCGGAACGTGTACGACCGGGTGGCCGCGGAGGCCCACCGCGCGGACGGCAGCACGGTCCGCGCATGGGTCTACCTGGCGGCCCCGCCGGTGGCCCGCCGCCTGGCCGAGACCGGCCTGGCGATCCCCGGCGGCGACTGGCGGCACCGCAGCTGAACCGCGGGGACGGCGCCTGCCGCGGCCCCGACCGCTACAGCCCCGGCCGCTACAGCCCCGCCGCGCCCTGGGCGCGCAGCCGCAGCGCGTACTGTTGGAGCACCCACAGCTCCTGATTGACCGCCTGGTGCTGCTCCGCCTGGGTCAGCGGATTCAGCCGCGCGATGGAGCTGTTGAGCTCGTTGACCCGCCGTTCGACGGCCCGCAGCCGGACCGCCACCAGCTGTTGGCCGGCGTACAGCTCGTCCACCGACTTCGTGTGGACCGCCTCCACCGCCAGCTCGGTGATCATCGCGCGGACGGTGTCGTTCGGCGCCGCCTCGCGGACCCGCGCCAGGTAGCCCTCGCCGCCCTGCGCCGCCCCGCCAGCGTCCTGGACGGCCTGGCGGACCGCCGCGTACGGCGGGGCGGTGAACTCGTCCACCCCGTACGCATCGAAAGCCGGGGAGACCAGCTCGGGCCGCTGCAACGCCAGCTTCAGCAGCTCCCGCTCGGTCCGGTGGGCCGGGCTGCGCAGGTTCAGGGCCGGGCCCGGGGCCGCCGCGGCAGCCGGCGCGGCCGGCTCGTACGCCCGGCCGCGCTGCGACGGGCGCGCCGGGGCTCCGCCGGACCCGCCGGCCCCGCCCCGCTCCCGCGCCCAACGGGCCAGCTGCGCCACCCGCTTGACCACGAACTGCTCGTCCCGCACACCCAGCATCCCCGCCAGCTGAACCGCCGACTCGTGCTGGATCGCGATGTTCTTGATGTTGGCCACGACCGGCGCGGCCTCGTCCAGCGCCGCCGCCCGGCCCGCCGGGTTCTCCAGGTTGTGCCGGGCCACGATGTGCCGCAGCGCGAACTCGAACAGCGGAGTGCGCGAGTCCACCAGGCCGGCCACCGCCGCATCCCCCTCCGCGAGCCGCAGCTCGCAGGGGTCCATGCCACCCGGGGTGATCGCGATGGAGGTCTCCGCCGCGAACTTCTGGTCGTCCTCGAAGGCCCGCAGCGCCGCCTTCTGGCCCGCCGCGTCACCGTCGAAGGTGAAGATCACCTCGGCGGTGGCATTGTCCATCAGCAGCCGCCGGAGGATCTTGATGTGGTCGCCGCCGAAGGCCGTGCCACAGGTCGCGATCGCCGTGGTCACCCCGGCCAGATGGCAGGCCATCACATCGGTGTAGCCCTCGACCACCACCGCCCGCGAGGTCTTCGCGATCTCCTTCTTCGCCAGGTCGATGCCGTACAGCACCTGGGACTTCTTGTAGATCGCCGTCTCGGGGGTGTTCAGGTACTTGGGCCCGTTGTCGTCCTCGCGCAGCTTCCGCGCACCAAAGCCCACCACCTCGCCGGTGATGTCCCTGATCGGCCACATCAGCCGGCCGCGGAACCGGTCGATCGGCTTCCCGCTGCGGCTGTCCTGGGCCAGCCCGGACAGGATCAGCTCCTTGTCGCTGAAGCCCCGCCCGCGCAGGAACCGGGTCAGGTGGTCCCAGCCCGCCGGGCTGTACCCCACCCCGAAATGCGCGGCTGCCGCCTGGTCGAAGCCGCGCTCGGCCAGGAACTTCCGGCCGATCTCCGCCTCGGGGGACTCCAGCTGCTCCCCATAGAACTGCGCCGCCGCCTTGTGCGCCTCGACCAGCCGGATCCGCTCGCCGCGCCCGCTGGTCCCGGCGGTGTACCCGCCCTCCTCGTACCGGAGGGTGATGCCGGCCTGCCCGGCCAGCCGCTCCACCGCCTCCGAGAAGGAGAGGTGGTCGATCTTCATGATGAAGTCGAGGGTGTCCCCGCCCGCCTGGCAGCCGAAGCAGTGGTACAGCCCCTTGCTGGGGCTGACCTGGAAGGACGGGGACTTCTCGTCATGGAACGGGCAGAGACCCTTGAGGTTGCCGCCGCCCGCGTTGCGCAGCTGGAGGTATTCGGACACGACGGCGTCGATCGGGACCGCGTCCCGTACCGCCTTCACATCGTCGTCATTGATCCTGCCTGCCACGGGTGAATTCTACGGCCGGGGTGCGACAGACCCGTCAGGCGCCCTCACGCCCCGCGGCGGGTACCAGGGAGGCCAGCGGGACGGAGGGATCGGCCAGTGCCTCCCGGTCCACCGCCGCCGCCGACCGGATCAGCGCCTGGACGGTCTCCGTGACGTCCCACACGTTCATGTTCAGGCCCGCCAGCACCCGGCCCTGCGACAGCCAGAAGGCGATGAACTCCCGCTTGGCCGCGTCACCGCGGATCACCACCTGGTCGTAGGAGCCGGGCGGGGCGTACCCCGAGTACTCCAGGCCCACGTCGTACTGGTCGGAGAAGAAGTACGGCACCCGGTCGTAGCTGACCTCCTGGCCCAGCATTGCGCGGGCCGCGGCCGGGCCGCCGTTGAGCGCGTTCGCCCAGTGCTCGACCCGCAGCCGGGTGCCGAGCAGCGGGTGGTGGGCCGCCGCCACGTCGCCCACCGCGTAGACATCCGGGTCGGAGGTGCGCAGCGAGGCGTCCACCGCGATGCCGCCGCCGTGCGACCGGTCCACCAGGGCGAGCCCGGAGGTCTCGGCCAGCGCGGTGCGCGGGGCCGCGCCGATCGCGGCGAGCACCGCGTGCGCCGGGTGCTCCTCGCCGTCGTCGGTACGGGCGGCCAGCACCATGCCGTCCTGGCCGGTGATCTCCGTCAGCCGGGCGCCGAAATGGAAGCGGACCCCGTGCTCGGTGTGCAGATCGGCGAAGAGCCGGCCGAGCTCCGGGCCGAGCACCGCGTGCAGCGGTGTGGGCTCCGGTTCGACCACGGTCACCTCGGCGCCGTAGCCGCGGGCCGCGGCGGCCACCTCCAGGCCGATCCAGCCGGCGCCCGCGATCAGCAGGTGGCCGTTGTCCCGGCCGAGGGTGGCCAGCACCCCGCGCAGCCGCTCCGCGTGCGCGAGCCGGCGCAGGTGGTGCACCCCGGCCAGCCCGGTGCCGGGGATGTCCAGCCGGCGCGGTTCGGCGCCGGTGGCCAGCAGCAGCTTGTCGTAGTGGATCGCGGTGCCGTCGCCCAGCACCACCTTCTTGGCCTCGCGGTCCAGTTGTACGGCGGGCTGGCCCAGGTGCAGCTCGATGTCGGCGCGCGCGTACCAGCCGGGTTCGTGGACGAAGACGCTCTCGCGCTCCTCCTTGCCCTGGAGGTACCCCTTCGACAGCGGCGGCCTCTCATACGGGTGGTCGCGCTCGTCGCCGATCAGGATCACCCGGCCGGTGAAACCCTCCGACCTCAGTGTTTCCGCCGCCTTTGCCCCGGCCAGACCCCCGCCGACGATGACGAATGTCCGGTGTGCGTCGACCACCTGATGCCTCCTCATAACCTGTGCGTCACATGCGACCACATGCGAGCGTCCCGCACCGAGCCTGCCGCGTGAAGAGGACGTGGCCCGATCGGCTCACCGGGCGGCGCCGCGCGACCGGGCCGTCAGCCGGGTGTGCAGCGAGCGGGCGGCGGCGTCGGTGAGCGAGGCGATCTGGTCGATGACCGTGCGTTTCCTCGCCCGGTCGTCCGCCGCCGCGTCGAACAGGGCCCGGAACTGCGGGTCGAGTCCCTCGGGGGCGCGGGCCAGCAGCGCCTCGGCGAGTTCGGCCAGGACGATGCGCTGCTCGGCCCGGACCCGCTCCTGCTCCTCGCGCTGCATCACGTACAGGTCGGCGACCGCCTTCAGGACGGCGCACTCGTTGCGGATCTCCCGCGGAACCACCAGCTCGGCGGCGTACCGGGTCAGCCGGCCGCTGCCGTACGCCTCCCGGGTTGCGCCCTCGGCGCCCAGGCAGAACCGGCCGATCAGCTGGCTGGTGGCGTCCTTCAGCCGGGCCTGGGCGACGGCCGAGCCGTCGTACCCGTGCGGCCACCAGTCCTCCTCCATCAGCCGGTCGAGGGCCTCGCGCAGCTCCTCCGGGTCGGTGCCGGCCGGGACGTACCGGCCGATCGCCACCTGCCAGATGGCGCGCCGCTCCGGCTCGGCGAACAGCAGATTGGGGTCGAGGTGCCCGGCGTGCAGCCCGTCCTCGAAGTCGTGGACGGAGTACGCCACATCGTCGGCCCAGTCCATCACCTGGGCCTCGAAGCACTTGCGGTCCGCGGGCGCGCCCTGCCGCAGCCACTCGAAGACCGGCAGGTCGTCGTCGTACGCACCGAACTTGACCGAACCGGGGTCGGTGGGGTGGCCGCCGCGCGGCCACGGGTACTTGGTGGCGGCATCGAGGCTGGCGCGGGTGAGGTTGAGCCCGACACTCGCCGGCTCGCCGGTCCGGGGGTCGGGCACGAACCGCTTGGGTTCGAGGCGGGTGAGCAGCCGCAGGGACTGGGCGTTGCCCTCGAAGCCGCCGCAGTCCTTGGCGAAGTCGTTGAGCACCTCCTCGCCGTTGTGGCCGAACGGCGGGTGGCCCATGTCATGGGAGAGGCAGGCGGCCTCGACGAGGTCGGGGTCGCAGCCGAGGGCGGCGCCGAGCTCCCGGCCGACCTGGGCGCATTCCAGGGAGTGGGTCAGCCGGGTGCGGGGGCTGGCGTCCCAGTCGGGGGAGTACGTGCCCGGGGTGACGACCTGGGTCTTCCCGGCGAGCCGGCGCAGGGCGGCGGAGTGCAGCACTCGCGCCCGGTCGCGCTGGAAGGCGGTCCGGCCCGGGCGTTTGTCGGGCTCTGCGGCCCAGCGTTCGGTGGCGGACGGATCGTACGGGTCGTGCAGGGTGCCTTCCATGCATTGACGTTAACCGGAACGACCGACAAACCGGGATCAGGCCGTGACGAGTTCCAGGCCGGCGGGGGCGGTGGGGGTGGTGGGGGCGGCGGCCGGGGCGGCCAGGGCCCGGTCGTAGCGGTGCAGCAGCAGCCGGGCGAGCGCGGGGTGGTCGCCGAGCGGTCCGGCGGCCGGGCCGCCGCCGGCCGCGGCGGCGCTCTGGGTGGCGAACCGTCCGGGGGCGGCGAAGTAGGAGGCGACGGCCACCCGGTGGCCACGGGCGGTCAGGGCCCGGACGGCGTCGGGGACGGCCGGTGCGGCGGCGGAGGCGTAGCCGGGGACGACCGGGACCCCGCCGAGACGTTCGGAGAGCTGGGCGGCGGTGTGCCGGGCGTCGGTGGCGGCCTCGGGGTCGCGGGAGCCGGCGGCGGCCAGGACGACGGCGGTGCCGGGGGTCCAGCCGGCCTCCAGCAGCCGGTCGTGGAGGGCCTCGACGAGCAGCGGGTGCGGGCCGAGCGGTGCGGCGGTCCGGACCCGCAGGTGCGGGGCGCGGCGGGCGGCCTCGGGGAGGTCGCGCTTGGTGTGGTGGCCGCGGCTCAGCAGCAGCGGTACGAGCACGGCCGTGCCGCGCAGCTCGCGCAGGGTGTCGTCGAGCAGCGGGGCGTTCAGCTCGATGTGGCCGAGGCGGATGTCGAGGCGGGGGCGGAGCTCGCGGGTGCGTTCGAGGAGGGCGGTGACGGTGTCGAGGGCGCGCGGATCACGGCTGCCGTGGGCGACGGCGACGAGGGTGGGCATGCGGGGGCTCCGTTACGCCGGGCTCCGGGCGGGCGCAGACCGCTGAGCTGGGTGCCGAGTTGGGCGGTGATCCGGCTCAGCAGCTCGGCCGCACTGCCGAAGGGGAGGGGCTGGGGACACGGGAGGGCGGGTGGGGCGGGGGACTCGGGAGGGTGCACCGGCTCCGTCATGAACCGATCCTGACGGGCGCAGGTTGCCGGGCCGTTGCACGGGGGTGACGGGTGTTTTCCGGACGCTCACTCGGTCATTCGTACGAGTGAAAGGGGGCGGGGGCGGAACTGGGGGCCGGGCCCGCTCGTCCGATCTTGTGCAAGGGCAGGGGACTGACAGGTGGGGGCGGGCTATGGGCTGGGGCTGGCGTTGGGGCAGCGGCAAGGGCAGGGCCGGGGGCGAGGCCAAGGTCAGGGACAAGGCCGAGGTCAAGAGCAAGGGCAGGGCCGGGCGGCGGTGGGCCGTGCAGGCGGTGATGCTGGGCTGCGTGCTGGCGCTGCTGCCCTCGGCCTGGACCCACGCGGTGGCCGAGGACCGGCTGCACACCACGGCGGACGTGCCCGCCACCGAGGTCGCGATGGTGTTCGGGGCGGGGCTGCTGGGCGAGCGCCCCACCCCGTATCTGGCCCGCCGGCTGGACGCGGCGGCCGAGCTCTACCGGACCGGCCGGGTCAAGGTGGTCCTGGTCTCCGGGGACAACAGCCGCGAGGAGTATGACGAGCCGGACGCGATGCGGGCCTACCTGGTCTCCCGCGGGGTGCCGGACGCGCGGATCGTCAGCGATTTCGCGGGCTTCGACACCTGGGACTCGTGCGTGCGCGCCAAGAAGATATTCGGCGTCGACCGGGCGGTGCTGATCAGCCAGGGCTTCCACATACGCCGGGCGGTTGCGCTGTGCCGGGCAGCGGGCGTCGAGCCGTACGGGGTCGGCGTCTCCGACGTGCACGACGCGACCTGGTACTACGGCGGCGCCCGGGAGGTCCTGGCGGCGGGCAAGGCCGCGCTGGACGCCGTGTTCACCCCGGAGCCGACCTTCCTGGGGCCCAAGGAGCAGGGGGTGTCGCAGGCCCTGGGCGCTCTGGCAGACTGACCGCGCTATTCCGAATAGTCATATGACTGTCCGGTTGGGTCGAAGGTCAGAGGTGGGTATCCCGTGGCTGTTGCGGATCTGAGCGGCAAGGTCGTCGTCATCACCGGTGGGGCTCGCGGGCTCGGCGCGGCGGCGGCGCAGGCCGTCGTGGACGGCGGCGGCAGGGTGCTCGTCACCGATGTGCTGGAGGAGGAGGGCGCAGCCCTGGCCGCCGGGCTCGGCGCATCCGCCCGCTTCCTGCGGCACGACGTCACCAGCGAGACCGACTGGCAGGCCGCCCTGGACCACGCGGTGGCCGAGTTCGGTCGGCTCGACGGCCTGGTCAACAACGCCGGCATAGCCACCGGCCGGTTCCTGGAAGAGGAGAGCGTCGAGCACTTCCGCCGCTGCCTGGAGATCAACCTGGTCGGGGTGTTCATCGGCATCAAGACCGCCGTCCCGCTGCTCAGGGCGGCCGGCGGCGGCTCGATCGTCAACATCTCCTCCGCGGCCGGCCTCACCGGCCTCGCCCTGACCGCCGGGTACGGAGCCTCCAAATGGGGTGTCCGCGGCCTGTCGAAGATCGGGGCGGTGGAGCTCGCCGAGGCGAAGATCCGGGTGAACTCGGTCCACCCCGGCATGACCCTGACCCCGATGACCGCCCCGGTCGGCATCCGGACCGGTGAGGGCAACTTCCCCGGCGCCCCGATGGGCCGGGTCGGCGTCCCCGAGGAGATCGCCGGGGCCGTCGCCTTCCTGCTGTCCGACGCGGCCGGATACATGACCGGCGCGGAACTCGCCGTCGACGGCGGCTGGACCGCCGGCCCCACGGTCGGCCACCTCACCGGCGGACACCCCGCCCGCTGAGGCGGAACACCCCCGCTCTTAACGCAAGCCGAGGGCGGGCGTAACACCCGCGCCACACGCTGGGCCCATGCACACCACCGCGACCCACTGCCCGTACTGCGCACTCCAGTGCGGCATGAACCTGCGACCCGCCGCCGGGGAAGCCGGGGAATCGGCGGTCGAAGTGGTGGAGCGCGAGGACTTCCCCGTCAACCGGGGAGCGCTCTGCGGCAAGGGCCGCACCGCTCCCGCCCTGCTCTCCTCCCGGGTGCGCCTGACCGAGCCGCTGATCCGCACCCACGCCACCGGCACGCTCGAACCGGCCACCTGGGAGGAGGCCCTCGACGCCATCGCCGAAGGCCTCGGCCGCACCCGCCGCGCCCACGGGCCGGACGCGGTCGGCGTGTTCGGCGGCGGCGGCCTCACCAACGAGAAGGCCTACGCCCTGGGCAAGTTCGCCCGGGTCGCCCTCGGCACCTCGCAGATCGACTACAACGGCCGCTTCTGCATGTCCTCGGCCGCCGCCGCCCACCAGCGGGCCTTCGGCCTGGACCGCGGCCTGCCCTTCCCGCTGGAGGACATCCCGCGCACCGGCTGCGTCATCCTGGTCGGCTCCAACCTGGCCGAGACCATGCCGCCCGCGCTGCGCTACCTCACCGAACTGAAGGAGAACGGCGGCACGCTGATCGTCATCGACCCGCGCCGCACCCGCACCGCCGCCCAGGCCGATCTGCACCTGGCCCCCCGCCCCGGCACCGATCTGGCCCTCGCCCTCGGCCTGCTCCACCTGGTCGTCGCCGAGGGCCACACCGACGAGGCCTTCATCGCCGAGCGCACCACCGGCTGGGAGGAGGCACGGGCCGCCGCCATGGCCCACTGGCCGGAGCTGGTCGAACGCATCACCGGGGTGCCCGTCCCCCGGCTCCGCGAAGCCGTCTCGATGTTCTGCACCCCCTCCAGCGCCATGGTGCTCACCGCCCGCGGCCCGGAGCAGCAGGCCAAGGGCACCGACACCGTCTCCGCCTGGATCAACCTCTGCCTGGCCACCGGCCGGGCCGGCCGCCCCCACTCCGGCTACGGCTGCCTCACCGGCCAGGGCAACGGCCAGGGCGGCCGGGAACACGGCCAGAAGGCCGACCAGCTCCCCGGCTACCGCAAGCTCACCGATCCGGCCGCCCGCGCCCATGTGGCCGCGGTCTGGGGCGTGGACCCCGACTCCCTGCCCGGCCCGGGCCGCAGCGCGTACGAACTCCTCGACGCCCTCGGCGGGGACGTCCGCGCGCTCCTCCTGATGGGTTCCAACCCGGTGGTCTCGGCCCCGCACGCCTCCCGCATCGAGGACCGCATCCGCTCCCTCGAGTTCCTGGCCGTCGCCGACGTGGTCCTCTCCGAGACCGCGGCCCTCGCCGACGTGGTCCTCCCGGTCACCCAGTGGGCCGAGGAAACCGGCACCACCACCAACCTCGAAGGCCGTGTCCTGCTCCGCCGGCAGGCCCTCACCCCGCCCCCCGGCGTCCGCAGCGACCTGCACGTCCTGCACGGCCTGGCCGCCCGCCTGGGCATCGACAAGGGCTTCCCGGAAGACCCCGAGGAAGTCTTCGCGGAACTCCGCCGGGCCTCCGCCGGCGGCCCGGCGGACTACTCCGGCATCTCCTACCGCGCCATCGAGGAGCACCAGGGCGTCTTCTGGCCCTGCCCCGAGGACACCCCGGGCCCCGGCACCCGCCGCCTCTTCCTGGACCGGTTCGCCACCGACGACGGCCGCGCCCGGTTCATCCCGGTCGCCCACCGCGAATCCGCCGAACTCCCCGACGCGGACTACCCGGTCCTCCTGACCACCGGCCGGGTGGTCTCCCAGTACCAGTCCGGGGCCCAGACCCGCCGCGTGCCGGAACTCAACGCCGCCGCCCCCGAGGCCTTCGTGGAAATCCACCCCCGCCTGGCCGACCGGATCGGCGCGGTCGAAGGCGCCCCACTGGCCGTCACCTCCCGCCGCGGCCGGGCCGTGGCCCCGGCCCGCATCACGGACACGATCCGCCCGGACACGGTCTTCATGCCGTTCCACTGGCCGGGCGAAGGCCGCGCCAACACCCTCACCAACCCGGCCCTGGACCCGGTCTCCCGAATGCCGGAGTTCAAGACCTGCGCAGTCCGCGTGGAACCGGCGGACGCTGCTGCCGGTTCCTAGGGGCGTTCCTCGGACGGATGTCGCCGGACGTGTGTGCGAAAGGCATCGGAGTTCCGGTCAGCGGGTAACCATCCGGTCACGCACCGGACTCAGAAAGTGCTCGCACGCCCCTCGTGGCGGCGATGTGCCGTGCCCCACACTGAGTTGCGGTGCTTGAGTCCTCGGAGCCCTGGAGGTCGCCCCCGTGCAGACCCAGATCCTGACCGAAACCGCAGAGCACACCGCTGCCGCACATGCCCCAGACGAGCCCGAGGTCGAGGCCGTGGACGATGACGAGCCGCAGCCCCTCGAGCCGCTCGAGCCGCTGGAACTGATCGAGCGGATGCCCGAGCCACGTCGGCGCGCCGACAGCGGCAGCGGGGGCGGGGGACCGTCCGCCGACCTGTTCCGGCAGTACCTGCGCGAGATAGGCAGGATTCCGCTGCTTACCGCGGCGGAGGAAGTGGAGCTGGCCCGGCGGGTCGAAGCCGGGCTGTTCGCCGAGGAGAAGCTCAGGCTGACCCCGGATCTGGATTCGCAGCTCGCCGTGGACCTCGACAAGCTCGTCGTCATGGGCCGGATGGCCAAACGCCGGCTCATCGAGGCCAACCTGCGGCTCGTCGTCTCCGTGGCGAAGCGGTACGTCGGACGCGGACTCACCATGCTGGACCTCGTCCAGGAGGGGAACCTCGGACTCATCCGGGCCGTCGAGAAGTTCGACTACGCCCGCGGCTACAAGTTCTCCACCTACGCCACCTGGTGGATCCGGCAGGCCATGTCCCGCGCCCTCGCGGACCAGGCCCGGACCATCAGAGTGCCCGTCCATGTGGTCGAGCTCATCAACCGGGTGGTCCGGGTCCAGCGCCGGATGCTCCAGGAGCGCGGGTACGAGCCCACCGCCGAAGAGGTCGCCCTGCACCTGGAACTGACCCCCGAACGGGTCAGCGAGGTCCTCCGGCTCGCCCAGGAACCGGTCTCGCTGCACGCCCCCGTGGGGGAGGAGGACGACGTCGCCCTCGGGGACCTCATCGAGGACGGGGACGCCGCCTCGCCCGTCGAGTCCGCCGCCTTCTTCCTGCTGCGCGAACACCTGGAGGCCGTGCTCTCCACGCTCGGCGAGCGGGAGCGGAAAGTGGTCCAGCTCCGGTACGGGCTGGCCGACGGCCGCCCCCGCACCCTGGAGGAGATCGGCCGCATCTTCGGGGTCACCCGCGAACGCATCCGGCAGATCGAGTCCAAGACCCTCAACAAACTCCGCGACCACGCCTTCGCCGACCAGCTGCGCGGATACCTGGACTGACGGAGTCGACAGACTCAGGGGGGAACGACCATGGGGCAGCACACCCGACGGGCAGCAGGCATCGCGGCGATGGCGCTGGCCGTCGCGCTGGTTCTGGCCGGCTGCGAGGAGCCGTCCCCGGATCCGAAGCCCGGCCGGTCATCCACCTCGGACGGAGGTGCGAAGCCCACCGGGAAACCGGATCCGAAGCCGAGCCGGAAGAGCACTCCGCCCACATCGCCGGGGCCCGAGGACTCGCCGAGCCCCGAAAAGCCGTCGCCGACACCGTGGGTGCCGAAGGGGCCGGCCAGGCTCGCAGGGTGCGGCACCCATGCATCCGGCTACCAGTGCTCCTTCCGAGGGTCCAACTTCGAACCCGGCGAGAAGATCCGCCTGAACCGGGACGGCGGCAACACCGGCGGGAACGTCCTCACCGCCGACGAGAACGGCGAGTTCGCCATCGACCTGGTCAGCAGCACCCCCTCGGGCACCTACACGTACGTCGCCCACGGGCAGCGCTCCAACCGCCGGGCGACCGCCGAGGTCCGGATCATCCCGGGCCTCTGGGGCTGAGGCCCGACCACCACAGGGGCGGGGGCCCGGTTCCACCACCGGACTCCCGCCCCCCGCCCCTCGCCCGGCGGGATCAGTCGACCTCGGCGACCGCCTGCGCGAACTGCGCCGCGTACAGCCGGGCGTACGCCCCCTCGGCCGCCAGCAGTTCCTCGTGGCCGCCCTGTTCCACGATCGAGCCGTTCTCCATCACCAGGATCACGTCCGCGTCGCGGATCGTGGACAGCCGGTGGGCGATCACGAACGAGGTCCGGCCGTGCGACAGCCGCGCCATCGCCTTCTGGATGAGCACTTCGGTCCGCGTGTCCACCGAGCTCGTCGCCTCGTCCAGCACCAGGATCACCGGATCTGACAGGAACGCCCGCGCAATGGTGATCAGCTGCTTCTCACCCGCGCTGACCCCGGTGCCCTCGTCGTCCAGCACCGTGTCATAGCCCTCCGGCAGGGTACGGACGAACCGGTCCGCGTGCGCCGCCCGCGCCGCCGCCTCGATCTCCGCCCGGGTCACCTCGCGCGAGGCGCCGTACGCGATGTTCTCCGCGATGGTGCCGCCGAACAGCCACGTGTCCTGGAGCACCATGCCGATCGCGCCGCGCAGCTCCTCGCGGGTCATCTTCGCGATGTCCACCCCGTCCAGCGCGATCCGCCCGCCGGTCACCTCGTAGAACCGCATCAGCAGATTGACCAGGGTGGTCTTGCCGGCACCCGTCGGACCGACGATCGCGACCGTGTGCCCCGGCTCGACCGTCAGCGACAGGTCCTCGATCAGCGGCCGGTCCGGCTCGTAGCGGAAGGCCACCTTGTCCAGGGTCACCTGGCCGCGGATCTTCTCCGGGCGCTCCGGAACCACCGCGTCCGGCTCCTGCTCCGCCGCGTCCAGCAGCTCGTACACCCGCTCGGCCGAGGCCACCCCCGACTGCACCAGGTTCGCCATCGACGCCACCTGCGTCAGCGGCATCGAGAACTGCCGCGAGTACTGGATGAAGGCCTGCACATCACCGATCGACAAGGTGCCCGAGGCCACCCGGAGCCCGCCGACGACCGCCACCAGCACATAGTTGATGTTCGAGACGAACAGCATCACCGGCTGCATGAGACCGCTGACGAACTGCGCCTTGAAGCTCGCCCGGTACAGCGCCTCGTTCTCCTCGGCGAAGGCCGCCGCCGATTCCCGCTGCCGGCCGAACACCTTCACCAGGGTGTGCCCCGAGTACATCTCCTCGATATGGGCGTTCAGCGTGCCGGTGGTCTTCCACTGCGCGACGAAGTGCGGCTGCGACCTCTTGCCGATCTTCGCGGCGATGACCACGGACAGCGGCACGGTCACCAGCGCGACCAGCGCCAGCAGCGGCGAGATCCAGAACATCATCGCCAGCACGCCGACGATGGTCAGCAGGGAGTTCATCAGCTGGCCCAGGGTCTGCTGCAGGGTCTGGCCGATGTTGTCGATGTCGTTGGTCGCCCGGCTCAGCACCTCGCCGCGCTTCTGCCGGTCGAAGTACGACAGCGGCAGCCGCGACAGCTTCGCCTGGAGCTCCTCGCGCATCCGGTACACGGTGCCGTTCATCACATGGTTCGACAGCCGGGTCGCCACCAGCATGAACAGCGCGGCCAGCGCGAAGACCACCAGCGCCGAGACCGCCACCGTGCCGACCGCACCGAAGTCGATGCCCTGCCCGGGGGTGAAGTCGGTGCCCGACAGCATGTCGGCCGTGCCGCCCTCGCCCCTGGCGCGCATCTCCTCCAGGGCCTGCTCCTTGGTGAGCCCGGCCGGCATCTCCCGGCCCACGATCCCCGCGAAGACCAGGTCGGTGGCCTCGCCGAGGATCTTCGGGCCGATCACCGTCATGGCCACGCTGCCCACCACGGCCAGCACCATGCCCCACAGCTTCGCCCGGTCCTTGGCGATCTGCCGCAGCAGCCGCCTGCCCGAGTTCTTGAAGTCGAGGGCCCCCTGGCCCGAGGACCCCATCATCATCCGTCCGCCGGGCCCGCTCATGCGGCTTCCGCCTCCGTCAGCTGGGAGAGCACGATCTCCCGGTAGGTCTCGTTGCCGGCCATCAGCTCGTGATGCCGGCCGACGCCCACGACCTGGCCCTCGTCGAGGACCACGATCCGGTCGGCGTCGCGGATGGTCGACACCCGCTGCGCGACGATCACCACGGTCGCGTCCTCGGTCTCGCGGGCCAGCGCCGAGCGCAGCGCCGCGTCCGTCGCGTAGTCCAGGGCCGAGAAGGAGTCGTCGAACAGGTAGATCTCCGGCCGCTGCACCAGGGTGCGGGCGATCGCCAGACGCTGCCGCTGACCGCCGGAGACATTGGTTCCGCCCTGGCTGACGGGCGCCTCCAGGCCGCCCTCCAGCTGCTCCACGAACTCCCTGGCCTGCGCCACCTCCAGGGCCTGCCACAGCTCCTCGTCGGAGGCGTCCGGGCGCCCGTACCGGAGGTTGGAGGCGATGGTCCCGGAGAACAGGTACGGCTTCTGCGGAACCATGCCCACCGTCCGCGCCAGCAGGTCCGGATCGATGCGCCGTACGTCCTCCCCGTCGACCAGCACCTCGCCGCCGGTCGCGTCGAACAGCCGGGGCACCAGCCCCAGCAGGGTGGACTTGCCGCTGCCGGTGGACCCGATCACCGCGGTGGTCTCACCGGGCCGGGCCACCAGGTCGACCCCGCGCAGCACCGGGGCCTCGGCCCCCGGGTAGCGGAAGTCGGTGCCGCGCAGCTCCAGCTGCCCGCGCCTTGCGAGGGTGCGCACCGGGTCGGCGGGCGGGACCACGCTGGAGGAGGTGTCGAGCACCTCCTGGATCCGCTCCGCGCACACCTCGGCGCGCGGCATCATCATGAACATGAAGGTGGCCATCATCACGGACATGACGATCTGCAGCAGATAGGCCAGGAACGCGGTCAGCTGGCCGATCTCCATGCCGCCGCTGTCGATCCGCATGGCCCCGAACCAGACCACGGCCACCCCGGCGACGTTGATCACCAGGATCACCGTCGGGAACATCAGCGCCAGCCAGCGGCCGGCCGCCAGCGAGACCTCGGTGAGGTCCTCGTTGGCCCGGCGGAAGCGTTCCTTCTCGTAGTCGTCGCGGACGAAGGCGCGGATCACCCGGTTGCCGGTGATCTGCTCGCGCAGCACCCGGTTCACCGTGTCCAGCCGCTCCTGCATCTGCCGGAACAGCGGGCGGGTCTTCATCACGATCGCACCGACCGCGATGCCGAGCACCGGCACCACCGCGACCAGCACGCCCGACAGCGGTACGTCCAGCGAGAGCGCCATCACGATGCCGCCGACGCACATGATCGGCGCCGACACCACCAGGGTGAAGCCCATCAGCACCAGCATCTGGACCTGCTGCACGTCATTCGTGCTGCGGGTGATCAGCGAGGGGGCCCCGAACTGCCCCAGTTCCCGCGCGGAGAAGCTCTGGACCCGGCCGAACACGGCCGCCCGGACGTCCCGGCCGAGCGCCGCCGCGGTCCGGGCGCCGTAGTAGACGGCACAGACATTGCACACCAGCTGCACCAGCGACACCGCGAGCATCAGGGCGCCGAAGCCCAGGATGTAGCCGGTGTCGCCGTGGACGACACCGTTGTCGATGATGTCGGCGTTCAGCGTGGGCAGGTACAGGCTGGCACTGGTCTGGAACAGCTGGAGCAGCACCAGCAGGCCGATGGGTTTCCGATACGGACCGAGGTGCGTCCGTAGAAGTTGTATGAGCACGCGCAGGCTCCGGGTCGGCAAGATCGGGGGTCCACCCCATCTTCGACCACCCGTGTCCCGATACCCACCGCTTTTGGCAAAGCCGGTCCAAAAGCCGGACCGGACCCGGACCGTGGACCTACGCACCCACGCCTACGCCGTGAAGGCTCCGGGGTGCACCGACTCGCGGGTGGCCGCGTACTGCTGCCGCACCGCCTGCCAGGCCGGCAGCAGCTCCTCGTCCACCTCCAGCACCCGGGCCGCGGCCGGAGGCCAGACCGGCGGGGTGTGCGGGGCCAGCGTGCCCTGCGCCACGCCCAGCGCCCAGGCCGCCTGCCGGGCCGCGCCCAGCGCCGCGTAGTCGGCCGGCTCCGGCACCACGATCTGGGTGCCGAACAGCCCCGGTGCCGCGGCCTGTACGGCGGGCAGCTCGGCCGCCGCGCCCAGCAGGAACACCCGCCGGATCTCCACCCCGCGGGTGCGCAGCACGTCCAGCGCGTCCACCAGCCCGCACAGCATGCCCTCGAAGGCCGCCTGCGCCAGGTGCTCCGGCTTCATCGAGTCCCGGCGCAGCCCGGACAGGGTGCCGGCGGTGTGCGGCAGGTTCGGGGTCCGCTCGCCCTCCAGGTAGGGGAGGAGTACGAGGCCGTGGGCGCCCGGGGTGGACTGCAGCGCGAGCTCGCTCAGCCCCTCCAGATCGGTGCCCAGCAGTTCGGCGGTGCCGCGCAGCGTCCGTACCGCATTGGAGGTGTTCACCACCGGCAGGTGCAGGCCGGCCGCGTCGGCCAGCGAGGTGATCAGGCCGCCCGGCTCCGACAGCGCCTCGTGGTGGACGGCCATCACCGATCCGGAGGCGCCCAGCGAGACCACCGCGTCGCCCGGTCCGAGGCCCAGCCCCAGCGCGGCGGCCATGGTCTCCCCGGTTCCGGCGGAGATCAGCAGTCCCTCCGGGGTGGTGCCGGCGGCTTCGGCCGGACCGAGCACCTCCGGCAGCATCGCCCGGTGCCCGAGGGCCAGCTCGACCAGGTCGGGCCGGTAGGAGCCGGTGGCCGCCGACCAGTAGCCGGTGCCGGAGGCCCCGCCCCGGTCGGTGGTGCGCCGGGCCGGCCGGCCCAGCAGCTGCCAGACCAGCCAGTCGTGCGGCTGCATCAGCACGGCGACCCGGCGGGCCGCATCGGGTTCGGTCTGGGCCAGCCAGGCCAGCTTCGCGATGGGCTGCGGATGCTGCGGGACGGACCCGACCGCCTCCACCCAGCCGGCCCGGCCGCCGAGCCGCTCCACCAGATCCGCCGCGGCCACCTGGGCCCGCTTGTCGTTGCCGACCAGGGCCGGCCGGACCAGCGCACCCTGTGCGTCCAGCGGCAGCAGCCCGTGCCCCTGCGCGGAGACCCCGATGGCCTGGACCCCTTCGAGCAGCCCGCCGCCGGCCGCCTCGCCGAGCGAGAGCAGCCAGGCCTGCGGGTCGATCTCGTGCGGGCCCGGGCCATGGGGGTCATCGGCCGGCAGCGGATGGGGTGCGTACCCCTGGCGGAGCACCGCCCCGGTGTCCGTGTCGCAGACGACGATGCGAGTGAAGGCGGAAGAGCTGTCCAGCCCGGCGACTATCCCCATGCGGAGAATTCTGCCGCACCCCGCGCACCCTCAGGTGACTCAGGTGTTGCTGGTTCCCCAATCGTCCTCGGCTCCCTGCCCCCGGTCGCGCAGCGACCGCACCCGCTGGGTCACGGAGGCCGGCATGTGGTCCCCGACCTTGTCGCTCACCGTGGCGAAGGCCTTCCCGGCGAACTGCCGCGAGGTCTGCCCGGCCTGCTCGGCCGCGTTGCGGACCGCCGGGTTCTGCGCCAGCTCCCGTGCGGACTTCTTCATCTGCTCGTACCGCTCCCGCCCCGCCCGTGTACCGAGGACGTAGCCGAGGGCCAGTCCGGCGGCGAACGTGACCTTGTACCGCATGCCTGCCACCCTTCGTCGAGTCGGTGCCCGGCCTGCTGTCGATACCGATTGGCGGAGCACCCCCCTGCTTGCGCTAATCTATGTCTCGCAGCGAGCGACCGCCCCCCGGCAAGGCCGGAGGAGGGCTGTTCGGTGCAACGCAGCAATCCCCTGTAGCTCAATTGGCAGAGCAGCCGGCTGTTAACCGGCAGGTTACTGGTTCGAGTCCAGTCGGGGGAGCGCGATCCCCTGTAGCTCAATTGGCAGAGCATTCGGCTGTTAACCGGAGGGTTGCTGGTTCGAGTCCAGCCGGGGGAGCGGTGAAGAAGAGGACCCCCGAGTGGGTCCTCTTCTCGTTTCCGTTCATTTTTTCCGCCCGGCATGGAACCGGGCAGCCCTCAGCGCGGTCTCTCTGGACGGACGAAGCCGATCATGCGGGGCAGCCGGAGCAGGAGATCGTATGAGCGGCTATGCTGCGGCAGACGGCGCGCACACATGTACGCGCCACGCCGTGGAGGGGCGGTAGCTCAGCCGGTTAGAGCAGCGGACTCATAATCCGTCGGCCGTGGGTTCGAGTCCCACCCGCCCCACTGCAAGCCGCAGGTGAAGAATCGTTTTCACCTGCGGCTTTGTCATTGGCGCGACTCGGGTGCGGACACGGGTGGCCGGGAGGGGGCGTTCTTGTGTGGCTCCGGGTACGGTCGGTGACGAAGCGGGTGATATCGCCCGCTGCCCCTTGAGGAGACCGGGGTGATGGCATGCCGTACGAGCCGGAGCCGCGGCGGGATCCGTTCGGCGAGACCCGCTGGCCGATGGCCGGTGCCGTCGTCGTCGCCATGGCGCTGCTCCTGCTGACGCCCGACGACCTGCGCCTGGGGCCCCGCTGGCTGCTCCCGTGCATCGAAGGGCTGCTGCTCGTGACGCTGATCGCGGGCGACCCCGGCCGGATCAACCGGCGCTCGGCCGTTCTGCGCTTCGTGTCGATCGCCCTCGTCGGTGTGCTGGCCGTCAGCGCCATCTGGTCGACCGTCAGGCTGGTCGACGACCTCATCCACGGCGGGGCCGAGACGAACTCCGCCACCGGGCTGCTCCAGGCGGGCGGCGTCGTCTGGGCCTCCACCGTGCTGGCGTTCTCCCTGCTGTACTTCGAACTCGACAGCGGCGGAGCGGCGGCCCGGGCCCACCGGATGCCCGCCACCCCGGAACTCGCCTTCCCCCAGCAGCTCAACCTCGACCTGAACGCCGTGCACTGGCGCCCCCGGTACGTCGACTACCTCTACCTCGGGCTCACCAACTCCACCGCCTTCAGCCCCACCGACGTCATGCCGCTGGCCCCCTGGGCGAAGATCGCCATGGCCGTACAGTCCCTTGTCTCGCTGCTCATCCTCGGGCTCGTGATCGCCCGAGCCGTGAACGTCCTCGCCTGAGAGCGGGCCCCGCCGTGGGCCGCAGGTGAAGGATCGCTGTCACCTGCGGCTTCGGGTCAGAAGGCCTCGGTGGTGTCCGCCAGGTGGCGGAGGACGTCCGTGAGGTCTCCTCTGCGGGCGTAGGCCGCGCGCTGGCGGTGGGCGCCGGAGCCGTCACGCAGGAGAGCGGCCAGGGTGGTGGCGGCGTGGTCCAGGTCACCGGCCGCCGCCAGTTCCGGGGCGATGTGGTCGAGCAGGGCCTCCGCGAGGTCCGCCGCGGGGAGCTCGGTGCCCGTGTAGGGGTCCAGGCCGAAGCCCTCCAGGCCGTCGTGGGCGGCCCGCCAGCGGGCCAGCCGCAGTACCTCGTCCCGGGCCTCCGGGGCCGGGTGGTGCCCGGCGATCTCGCGCAGCGCGGTCGCGACCAGGGCGCGGGCCAGTTCGGCCTGGAGCACCGCGGTCTCGATGTCCGGGGACATGTCGGGCGCCCGGATCTCGAGCGTGGGCCAGTTCCCGGACGGGCGGAGGTCCCAGTAGACCATCTTGGTGTCGAGCGCCGCCCCGGAGCCGAGCAGGGTCTGGACCGAGCGCCGGTAGTGGGCGGTGGAGGTGAAGTGCGGCGGCAGGCCCGCCGAGGGCCAGGCGGACCAGGCCATGGCCCGCCAGCTGGCGTGGCCGGTGTCGCGGCCCTGCCAGTACGGCGAGTTGGCGGCCAGCGCGATCAGCGTCGGCAGCCACGGGCGGACCCGGTTGGCCACGGCCACGGCGGTGTCCACGTCGAGGGTGCCGATGTGGATGTGCCGGCCGCAGCCGACCAGGGTGTCGGTGAGGGCGCCGAAGCGGCGGTGCTGTTCGCGCTGGCGCGGTTCGTCGTCGGTCAGGTGCAGGGGCCCGTCCAGGGCCACCACCGGAGAGGGGCTGGCGAGCAGCCGGCAGCCGTGCGTCCGGGCCGCCTTGGCGAGGGAGCGCCGCAGCGCGCCGAGTTCCTCGCGGAGGGTCGTGGCCGAGTCGGCGATGGGGGTGGAGATCTCCACCTGGTACCGGGTTCCCTCGGCGTGCAGATGGTGCGGTTCCCCGCCGGCGGTGGCGAGGACGAGCGGGGCGGCCGGGACCACCTTGAAGGTCCGGGCGTCGACGAGGAGGAACTCCTCCTCCACCCCGACCGTGAGCGGAACGGCGCCGGCCCGGCCGCCGGCCCGCCCGATGGTGCGAAGAGTGTTGCTCGCGGTTCCTTTGCCAGGTTCGATCACTGCGCCTCCCTGGACATACGAGTCTTTTCATCATGAGCTGAGCGCCAGGTGGGGAGCGCACGCCGATTCAGTCAAATCTCCAGGAACCATGGCGGGTTACCGGCCCGGAGTGGCCGGCTCCGCGACCCAGGGGTCCGGTGGGGTGACTGGTGCCGCTGGGTGCCGGGCCGTGCGGCCGGGCCGTGCGGGGTGCCGTGGCGTGCGGCCGGCCCGGCCCGGGCCGGGCGCCGACCCGTGCCGCCGGCCCCGCGCCGGGTGCCGGGTCGGCGGCAGCGGCCGGGCCGGTGGCACGGGTCGGGGTGGTGGGGAGGTCGCCGGGGCGGCGTACCGGTCCGGCGGATGCCGGATGCCGGATGCCGGATGCCGGTCCGGCTGGGTGCCTTGGCGTGGCGCCAGCGGTCGCCGGGGCCGTGGGTGCCCGGCCGGCGGCACGCGCCCGGCGCAGGGCCGGGCCGGGGGCGTGGGGCGGCGGAATAATGGCCGGTGCTTGGATGCGGTGCCCGGTTAGCATCCCGTGTGACGCGTACCCCCTCCTCCACCCAGCCGGAAGACCGGGCCCCGCGCGACGAGGGCCCGGCCCCGGACCGGCGGCGGATATTCGCCGACCTCACCCCGCTGCGGACCTCGCCCGACTACCGGCGGCTGTGGATCGGGAACACCGTCTCCTGGATGGGCGCGGCGATGACCGTGCTCGCGGTCCAGCTCCAGGTGTACGACATCACCGGATCCAGCTTCTCGGTCGGCCTCGTCGGGCTGTTCGCGCTCGTCCCGCTGATCGTCTTCGGTCTCTACGGCGGAGCCATCGCCGACTCCGTCGACCGGCGCGCCCTGGGCCTCGCCAGTTCCGGCGGGCTGGGCCTGCTCTCGGTGGTGCTGGCCGCCGCCGCGCTGCTCGGCTATCACCGGGTGTGGCTCCTCTACACCGTGGTCGCCCTCCAGGCGGTGTGCGGTGCGCTGAACTCGCCCGCCCGGTCGGCGATGATCCCCCGGCTGCTGCCGCCCGAGCAGCTGCCCGCCGCCAATGCGCTCCAGTCGGTGACCACCACCTCCGGGTTCCTGGTGGGGCCGATGCTGGGCGGGCTGGTCGTGGGCCTGTGGGGGTACCAGGCCGCGTATCTGATCGACGCGGTCGCCTTCGTCGGAGCCTTCTACGCGATGTGGCGGCTGCCCTCGATGCGGCCGGAGCGGGCGGACGGCAAGCGGGGCCGGGCCTCGGTGCTGGACGGGCTGCGGTTCCTCGCCACCCGGCCCAACATCCGGATGACCTTCTTCTCCGACCTGTGCGCGATGGTGCTGGCCCAGCCGAAGGCGCTGTTCCCGGCCATCGCAGTGATCTGGTACGGCGGCGATGCCCTCACCGTGGGGCTGCTGGGCGCCGCCACTGCGGCAGGTGCGCTGCTCGGCGGCCTGTTCTCCGGCTGGCAGGGCCGGATCCGGCGGCACGGCCTGGCGATCCTGTTGTCGGTCGCGGCCTGGGGGCTGGCCATCGCGGTGTTCGGGCTCACCCGGAACCTCTGGCTCGGGCTGTTCTTCCTGGCCCTGGCCGGCTGGATGGACACCATCTCGATGGTGTTCCGCACCACCATGCTCCAGGCCGCCACCCCCGACGACATGCGGGGGCGGCTGCAGGGCGTCTTCATCGTGGTGGTCGCGGGCGGGCCCCGGCTGGGCGACTTCCTGGCCGGCACGGCCGCCGACCTCACCTCGCCGGAGCTTGCCATCACCGGCGGCGGACTGGCCTGTGTCCTGGCGGTGGCCCTGCTCGCGGCCCGCTGGCGCGGCTTCGCCCGCTATGACGCGCGGTCGCCGGTGGCGTAGCCCCCAGCCCCCGAAGCCGGAGCCGGCCTCCGGAGCCGGAGCCGGCCTCCGGAGCCGGAGCCGGAGCTGGCCTCCGGAGCCGGTCAGGCGTCCACCGGTTCGCGGGTGCGGTCGCCGCCCGCCGATCCGGTGTTGACCGTGCCGGCCGGCTCGAACAGCAGGACCGACACCTCCTCCGAGGCGGCCGGGCAGTGCTCGACCCCGCGCGGTACGACGTACAACTCGCCTGGTCCGAGCACCACCTGCCCGTCCCGCAACCGGATGGTCAGCTCCCCGCTGACCACCAGGAACATCTCATCGGTGTCCTCGTGTGCGTGCCACACGAACTCGCCCTGCAGTTTGGCGGCCTTGATTTCGTAGTCGTTGATCCGCGCGATGCGGCGCGGCGCCCAGTGCTCGTCGAACCCGGCCAGTTTCTCCGCGATGTCGACCTTGCCGACTCGGTTCACAGTCATGGCGGCAGCCTGCCGGGGCCGCCGACGGCCGTCTTGTACGTTCCTGACATGACCGTCTCGGCGTGGCAGCCCGAAGTGCCGGGGATCACCGAGGTGTTCCACGCCCGGTTCACCGCCCACGCCTATCCGGCCCATGTCCACGACACCTGGACGCTGATGATCCTGGACAGCGGCCGGGTCGATTTCGCGCTCGATCGCGAGCGGCACGGTGCCGGGGTGCCGGAGACCGTGGTGCTGCTCCCGCCGGGGGTGGTGCACGACGGCCGTACGGTCACCGAATCGGGGTTCCGTAAAAGGGTGCTGTACCTGGACACCTCGGTGCTGCCGGCCGGGCTGACCGGGGCCGCCGTGGACACCCCGCTGCTGCACGACGCCGCCCTGCGGGACCGGGTCCACGGACTGCACCGGGCGCTGGGCGGGCGGGAGCTGTTCGAAGCGGAGTCGCGGCTGGCCTTCGTACGGGAACGGCTGCGCGACCGGCTGGCCGGGTGGGGCCCCGCCGGGCCGCGGCCCCCGGGCGCCGGGCTCGCCGTACGGCTGCGGGAACTGCTGGACGCCCGGACCGTCGAGGGGATCACCCTGGCGGAGGCGGCCGATGAGCTGGGGGAGGCCCATACGACCCACCTGATCCGGTCGTTCGGCCGGGCCTTCGGGCTGCCGCCGCACGCCTATCTGACCGGGCGGCGGGTGGCGGCGGCGCGGCGGCTGCTGCTCGCCGGGATGCGGCCGGCGGAGGTGGCGGTGGCGGTGGGATTCCACGACCAGGCCCATTTGACCCGGCACTTCCGGCGGTATGTCGGAACCAGCCCGGCACGGTTCGCCCGATCAGGCCGAGTGTGAACGGAAGTTGGCCGGATTTTGTCCGTCCTGTTGCGAGGTCTTCCCCTTTCCCTTCGTACGCTCGCCGCCACCGCCGTGGCCACCGCTGCCGTGTTCGGCACGCTCGTCCAGCCCGCCGGGGCGGCCCACGCCGGAGGCGCTCATGCCGGGGGCGGACGCGGCGCCTGCTCTCCGTACCTCTCCGTCACCGGCTACTCCGACGCGCTCGACAAGACCACCGTCGACGGGCGGCCGGTGGGCGGGATTTCGGGTCTCGCGGTCCGGCGGGACGGCACCGTCGCCGCGGTCTCGGACCGCTCGGTGCTGTTCACGCTGAAGACCGGGCGCGGCGGCAGTCTCTCGGACGGGCCGCCCACCGCCACCGCGCAGCTGCCACTCGCCGACGGCGCCGGGAAGCCGGTGGATTCCGAGGGCATCGTGATCGACCGCGACGGCTCGTACCTGGTCACCGACGAGTTCGCCCCCGCCGTCAACCGCTACAGCCGCACCGGGCGGCTGATCGGCACCCTGCCGGTGCCGGACGCGTTCAGGCTCGCGGCGCAGGGCGGCCGGGCCACCGCCAACCAGACCTTCGAGTCGCTGACCCTGCTGCCCGGCGGCCGGACCCTGGTGGCGGGCGTCGAAGGCCCGCTCGCCGGGGACGGCAAGGACGCCGAGGGGCGCACCCTGCAGCGCATCCAGACCTGGGAGCGGAAGCCGAACGGGGAGTTCGTGCTCGGCCCGCAGTACGCCTACGCCGTCGACCCCGGGCACGGCCTGGTCGAGCTGGCGGCCACCCGGGACGGCCGGCTGATCGTCCTGGAGCGCGGCTTCACCCGCGAATTCGCCATCACCGTACGGCTGTACGTGGCGGACCCGCTGCGCGCCACCGACACCCGGGGCATCGAGCAGCTCGCCGAGGGGCCGGGCCTGCGGACCGCCCGCAAGACCCTGATCGGCGACTTCGACACCTGCCCCACGCTGGGCGCGCCGTCCAGGCTGCCGCAGAACCATCCGCTGGTGGACAACATCGAGGCCATGGCCGTGACGGCGGAGGACGGCGGGCGCGGGCGGGTGCGGCTGCTGCTGGCCAGCGACGACAACGAGCTGCCGCAGCAGATCACCCGCCTCTACACGGCCGAGGTCCGGCTGCCGGCCCGCAGCCGGCACTGACGCAGCCTGTACTGACGGAGCCCGTTCACCGGTCCTTGCGGTGCTCCACGATGCCCCGGGCGACCCCCAGCTCCACCAGGTCCTGGGGGCGCAGCCGGAGCTGGTCGGCGGTGGCCGGGGCCTGGTCGGCGGGGCGCTTGAGGATGGCGGCGGCCAGCTCGGGGGCGATCACCGAGAAGTAACTGTCGGGGGTGACCCAGGTGTTGCCGGGGGCGGCCAGGGCCAGCGCGCCGCCCGAGCCGCCCTCGCCGATCAGCAGGGTGGTGACCGGCACGGCCGCCGCGGCCAGTGCCGCGAAGGTGTCCGCGATGGCCGCGCCGGCCCCGGCGTGCTCGGCCGCCGCGTCGTTGGCGGCGCCCGGGGTGTCCACCAGGGTGAGCACCGGGATGCCGAGCCGGTCCGCGAGCCGGATCAGCCGGGCGGCGGTCCGGTAGCCGGCCGGGCGGGTTGCGGTGCCGCACTGGGCCGCGTACCCGATGGCCCGGCCCTCGCGGAAGCCGAATCCGCACAGCATGCCGGGGTCGGTGCCGCCGGCCCGGTCCCCGGAGAGGGGCAGGCGCGTCTCGAAGTAGGCGTCCAGGTAGGCCCCGGCGCGCGGCCGGTCCGGGTGCCGGGCCCGGCGTACGGCCTCCCAGCCGGTCGCCGGTGCCGGTACGCCGTCCGGGGCGCCGAGGGCGGCCGGCGGCTCGGGGCGGTGCGAGCCGCCGCCGGTCAGCAGGCCCAGCCAGGTGCCCAGGGTGGTGCGGAGCTCCGCGGCCGGCACGACGGCGTCCACGTGCCCGGCGGCGTACTGGCCCTCGGCGGTGTACGCGGCCGGATCGGCATCGGCCGGTCGTACCCGGGACCCGGCGAAGCCCACCTGGGCACCGGGGAGCGCGAGCACCACGTCCGCGCCCGCGCCGAGGGTGGCCCAGCCGCCGCCGGTGGTCGGATCGCGCAGCACGGCGATCTGCGGCAGCCGGGCGGCGCGGGTGAGCACCGACTGGCGGGCCACCCGTTGCAGCTGGGTGAGCGCGAGCATGCCCTCCTGCATGCGGGAGCCGCCGGTGGCGATGAGGGAGACCAGGGGGAGGCGGTGGGCGCGGGCGTGTCCGTAGGCGGCCTCCAGGCGGTCGCCGGTACGCCGGCCCAGGGACCCGCCGAGGAAGCCGAACTCGAAGGAGATCAGGACGGTTTCGCGACCGTCGATGCGGGCGGTGCCGACGACCGCGGACTCCTGCTCGCCGGTACGGGCGGTGGCGCGGGCCCGGGACTCGTCGTAGCCGGACCAGCCGAGGGGGCCGTCGGGGGCGGACCGGGCTTCGGGGACGGTGAGTTCGGCGAAGCTGCCGGGATCGGCGACGGAGGCGAGGGCCGCACGGGCGGACAGGCGGGTCACGGTCACGGGGCCACCCTAGGCGGACCAGGGGAGGGGCAGGGCCACTTTCAGGGCGTAGGCGGCGACCAGGCCGTAACCGAGACGGAAGCTCCAGTTCCGCACGGTGGGGGAGATCCGGGCCCCGGCGAAGGCGCCGACCGCGGCGAGGAACTGCTGCCAGGCGAGGGAGGCGAGCAGCACCCCGCCGACAAAGGCGGTGGCGGCTGCGCCGCTGCGGAGCTCGCTGCCCTGGGCGGTGGTGAGGGCGGCGAAGTAGAGCGCGGTGGTGGGATTCACGGCGGTGAGCGCGACATACCGCCCAAACACCCGCCCGGCCCCGCGTGCCCCGCCGGCCCCGCCGGCCCGACCCTCCGGCCCGGGGCCCGCGGGTCGGGGCTTCGTCCCGGCCGTGACGCGTGCCCCGGCGGCGCCGCCGGTCGCCGCGGGGCGGGCCTCTGGCCCGGCCGTGCGGGGGCGGGGCCAGAGGCCGTGGGTGGCTATGGTCAGGAGGATGGTGGCGGCGGCCAGGCGGACCCAGGCCTCGACCGGGGCCACGTGCGAGGCCACCCACGGGCCCACCGCGACCGCCAGCGCCGCATAGCCGAAGTCCACCACCGCGATGCCCGCCGCCCCCGCGACCGCCGCCCGGCGGGAGCGGATCGCCTCCTGGAGCAGCAGCACGCTCATCGCACCCATCGGCATCGCCACGCCCAGGCCCGCAGCCGCGCCCGCCAGCCCGGGGCTCATCCATACGCTCAGCTCGCTCATGCCGGGCAGCCTGCGCGGGCAGCGCACAAACACGCGGGTGAATACCGGCCCCGGCTGCGACAATCGCGGCATGGACCGCCTGGACAGGGAAATCCTCGGCATCCTCCAGCAGGATGCGCGGATCTCGTACCGCGACCTCGGTGTCCGCGTCGGGCTCAGCGCCAACGCCGCCGCCGACCGGGTGCGCCGGATGCGCCGGGACGGGGTGATCCGCGGGTTCACCGTCCTGGTCGACCCGGCCGCCGACACCCGCGGCGGACTGGTGGTCTTCATCGACGTCACGCTGCGGCTCGACACCACCAACGACGCCTTCGAGCAGGCCATCACCCGGCTGCCCGGCATCACCGAGGCGGTGCACGTCACCGGCGCGTACGACTACCTGGTCCGGGCCCGCGCCGCCGACCCCGCCGCCCTCGACGTGCTGCTGCGCCGCCTCAAGACCGAGGCCGGGGTCGCCCAGTCCAGCACCCGGATCGCCCTGCGGGCCGCCAACCGTCCGGACCGGATCTGACCCTAGAGGGCGGACCGCCAGGTCAGCGTGGTGCCCCTGGTGCCCGACTCGGTCCGGCCGTCGTCCGCGACCGTCAGCCGGACGGCCGAGGGGTCCGCGTCCACCTCCACCTCCACCGAGCTGACCCCGGCCCGCCGGTGCGCCGCGGCCAGTGCGCTCCGCAGGGCCGCCAGCAGGTCCCCGGCCACCGGGTCCGTCACCAGCGTGTCCACCGCCCCCGCGAACCGCACCGAGGGCTGGAAGCCGAGCAGCGCCCCCGCCCCGCCGGTCTCCCGCAGGACCCGCCCCCGGAACGTGGCCGGCGCGTCGGCCGGCGGCTGCTGGAGCGCGAAGATGGCGGTGCGCACGTCCTGGATGGTGGAGTCCAGCTCGTCCACCGCCCGGCCCAGCTCCTCGCCGACCGTGTCCCCGGCCGGAGCGGCCGAGGACCGCCGCCGGGTGCTCTCCAGCATCATCTCGGTCGCGAACAGCCGCTGGACCACCAGGTCGTGGAGGTCCCGGGCGATCCGGTCGCGGTCCTCGTAGACCGCCAGCTGCTCCCGGTCGTGCTGGGCGTCCGCCAGGACCAGCGCCAGCGCCGCCTGGGAGGCGAACTGCGAGGCCAGCAGCCGGTCCACCGCATCGTACGGGCGTCCCCCGCGCTCCCGCGGCAGCGCCAGCGTGCCGATCAGCTGTCCGCCGCTCTGCAGCGGCAGCATCATGCTGGGGCCGAATCGTTCCCGCACATGTGTGGTCATCCGCGGATCGGTCGCCGAGTCCTCGATGAAGACGGGTTCGCCGCCCAGCAGTTGTTCCAGCACCGCGCTCCCGGGGGCGATGGCGGTGCCGACCAGGTCCCCGGGGTCGCCATGGGTGGAGGCGGCCACGATTTCCATACCGCCCTCCGGGGTCGGCTGGAGCACCACCCCGGCCGCCGCATCGGCCAGCAGCCGGGCCCGTTCCGCCACGCACATCAGCGCATCCGCCGCCGGCCGTCCGGTCAGCAGGGCGGTGGTGATGGCCGCCGCGCCCTCGATCCAGTGCTCCCGGCGCCGGGCGGTGTCGTACAGCCGGGCGTTGCCGATCGCTATGCCGGCCTGGGAGGCGAGGACCCGCAGCAGTGCCAGGTCCTCGTCGGTGAACGGCCCGCCGCCCTGCTTGTCGGCCAGGTAGAGGTTGCCGAAGACATCGGTGTGGACCCGGATCGGCACTCCGACGAAGGATTCCATCGCGGGGTGGCCGGGCGGGAAGCCCACCGAGCGCGGGTCCTCGCTGATCCGGTCCACCCGCAGCGGGCGCGGATCGGTGACCAGGGTGCCCGGCAGGCCGGAGCGGCCGTCCGGCAGGTGCGGGATCCTCGCCCGCTCCTCCTCGGTCAGGCCGGCCGTGAACAGTGCGGTCAGCCCGCCGCGCTCGGGGTCCACCACCCCCAGCGCGGCGTACCGGGCCCCGCTCAGCTCGGCCGCGGAGTCCACGAGGTGCTGGAGGGTGGTGTGCAGTTCGCGTTCCGAACCGACACCGAGTACGGCCTCCAGCAGCACGGGCAGGCGGGGCGGCCCGGCGGGCCGCCCCGGTGCCGAGGCCTCGCCGGCCGGGCCACTCGTGCGGTTTCCGCCGTCGGCGGTGCCGGTGCCGCCTTCCTCCGGCATGGTCATCCGGTCATTCGGACAGCGGGTTGAGGACCATCGGGGCGATCTTTCCTTCCAGCATGGCGCCCAGACCCAGGACGGCACACACATCGGGCCGTTCCGCGATGGCCACCGGCATCCCGGTCGCGTCGCGCAGCATCTGGTCCAGCCCCGGCAGCAGCGCGCTGCCGCCCACCATCATGATTCCCCGGTCCGTCAGGTCGGCGACCAGGTCCGGCGGGCAGTCGCGCAGCACCTTGCCGATGCCGTCCAGGACCGCGGTCAGCGGGGTGTGGATGGCGTCCCGGACCGCCGCCGTGTCCACATGCACCGAGCGGGCCAGGCCGGTGGCCACGTCCCGGCCGTGGATCAGGGTGGACGCGGGGCCCTCGTCGGTGATGCCGTTGCCGTGCAGGGCCAGTTGGAGCGGCCGTACGGCCTGGCTGGGCAGCATCAGCTCGTGGGCGTGCCGCAGGTGCTGGACCACCGCGTGGTCGATGGCCTCGCCGCCGACCGGTACCCGTTCCGCGGTCACGATGGAGCCGAGGGAGAGCACCGCCACCTGGGTGGCGGCGGCCCCGCACACCATGATCATCGTCGCGGTGGGCTGTTCCACGGGCAGGCCGCAGCCGACGGCCGCCGCGATCAGGGTGTCGACCAGTTCGACCCGGCGGGCGCCGAGTCCGACCAGGGTCTCCACCGCAGCCCGCTGGGCCAGCGGATCGGCGTCGTGCGGGGTGCAGGCGGCGGCGCGCAGCCGGGGCTTGCGGCGCAGGGCGCGCCGGAGCTTCTCGCCCAGCAGGTGGCGCAGCATCCGCTGGGCCATCTCGATGTCGACGACGGTGCCGCCCGAGACGGGGCGGACCACCCGGATGTAGTCGGGGGTGCGGCCGGTCATCCGCTCGGCGAAGGTGCCGACGGCGATGAGTGCGCCGGTACGTGTGTTGACCGCGGCGACGCTGGGCTCGTCGACGACCAGGCCGGCGCCCTTGACGTACACACGGGTGCGGGCTGCCCCCAGGTCGACGCCGACGTGGCAGCGGCGCAGCTGCTCAAGACTGAAGGTCACGGCAGATCCTCCCGAGTGCGCTGACGCAAGAAGGCCGGCGGACTGCCGGTCACATCTGTCATCTTTCACGGCAAAGCGGGCGGACTGCCTGTTGGGTTGCTCCGGTCGGGGTGCTGCACAGGGGTGGATTTCTGTACCGACAGGCAGCAGCATGCCCCCACCAACCGTGCTACTCGCGCGTAACAAGGTAAGGGGGACCCGATGCTGACGGCCCGCCAGAAGATTGCGGCACTCCTGACACTCTGCCTTGCACTCTGCCTGGCCCTGCTCGCGCCGCTGCCCGCCCGGGCCGCCGCCCGCAATCCGGTGGTCTTCGTGCACGGTTACAACGCGGACCCCGGCGTCTGGGGCGCGCTCCGAGCGGACCTGCGCGCCGCCGGCTACACCGACGCGGAGCTGTTCTCCTGGGGCTACGACACCCACCAGTCGGTCAACGAGGTGCTCTCCGGCCGGTTCGCCTCGTACGTCGAGGAGGTGCGCCGGCAGACCGGCGCGGCCAAGGTCGACGTGGTCGCCCACTCCTTCGGGTCGCTGGTCAGCCGCTGGTACGTGAAGTTCGGCGGCGGCACCGCGACCGTCGGCCACTGGGTCTCGCTGGCCGGCCCCAACCACGGCACCTCGACCGCCTGGGCCTGCGCCCTGTGGGACCAGGCCTGCCGGGACATGACCCCGAACTCGTACGTCCAGAAGAACCTCGCCGCCGGGGACGAGACCCCGGGCGCGGTGAAGTACGCGACCTTCTGGTCGAACTGCGACGAGGTCGTCAATCCGGACGGCAGCGTCCCGCTGACCGGCGCCCAGAACACGGGCGTCGGCTGCCTGGCCCACAACGACCTGCTCGGGGACGACCCGACCTCGGCCGGGGTCCGCGCCTTCCTCGCCTCCTAGGCGGTGTCGGGGCCGGGTGCCGCGGCGCTGGGCCCCGGGGGGTGTCCGACCGAGACCCGCTGGAGGAGGCCGTGGGTGAACTCGGCCACGCAGGGCTGCCCGGCCGCGGTGAAGGACAGCCGCCAGCGGGTCGGCGCGGTCCCCTCCATGGGGCGGACCGGAGCGAAGGCCCGCGCCACCTCGTCCACCGTCGCCGACCACGGCCGCAGGTCCTCCGGGCCCTGCAGGACGGGCCCCGGCGCACCCGGGGCCCGTACCAGCCACTCGTTCCACACCGCCCCGTCCGGCCCGGCCAGCACCTCGAACCGCAGGTCGGGCCAGAGCGGCACCGGCCAGAGCAGCGCCTCGCACTCCAGGTCCCCGACGGTGCGGGCGGATACCGACTCGGGCGGGCCGAGGACCGAGCGGTAGCGGGCCAGGGCACCGCGCGAGCGCGGTTGGGGGCCCCTCCCGGACGAAGTCTGGGGGAGGACCATGGCCTGCCAGTGTTTGTTGGCCGCGCGCTGCTCGGCGAGGGTGGCGCCGAGCCGGAGCCGGGCCTCCTCGGCGAGGTCCGGCTGGAAGTCGGCCATCCGGCGCAGGAGGACCAGCTGAAAGGCGGTGGCGTCGAATCTCACACAGGATCCTTACGTTCTCGGGATACGGATGTTGCGGTAGACGGCATAGCCTGCGGGCGCCATGGACTACTGCCACGCCTGTCGCAGGTACCTCAACGGCGCACTCGCGTGCGCCGGATGCGGGACGCCGGCCGAATACCTGACCGCCGCGCCGTCAGCCGCCGCGCCCGGGGCCACGCCCGTGCCCATGCCCGCGCCGGTGGACCCGTATGCGGCAGGCCCGGGAGCGAGTCCGTACGCCTCCTCCAACGCTCCGTACGCCACCAACGCTCCGTACGCCGCCGATGCCCCGTACGCCGGGTACGCGCCGGACGTGCCGGCCGCCCCGCAGGCGCCCGGCGGCACCCCGCCGGATGCGGACGAGCCGCCGCCCGGCGAGCTCGCGATCGTGCTCGGCGGGCCCTACCAGGGCAACGGGCGGGCCCGCGGCCAGGCACGCCGCCGGGCCCTGCACCGCCGTCGCCGCCGGACCCTGCTCACCATCGCGCTGGGCATGGCGATCGCCGCGGGCGGCTCGCTGGCGCTGGCCCGGCTCACGGCTGACGGCGAGCACCGGGACCGGGCCTCCACGGTGCTCCTGCAGGACGACATGGAGCAGCCGGACCAGCCGGCGCCGCAGGGCTCGGTGGCGGCGCCGACCGTGGCGCCCTCGCTGGGGAAGGCCCCGAAGGCCTCGGCCAAGCCCGGCAAGTCCGCTGCGGTGTCCCCGACGGCGGAGGCCGAGGGCGAACCGGGCCCGACGCGTGCGGCCCAGTCCGGGGTGCCGGGGCCGGAGCTGCCGGAGCCGTCCGACGAGGCGAGCGAATCGGGGACGGCCGAGCCGACCGGGTCGCAGAGCACGGGGGCTTCGCCGAGCGGCTCCGGCAAGCCGGGCAAGCCCAAACCGGGCGGCAGCAAGACGCACACGCCCAAGCCGCCGGCCCCGCCGGAACCCGAGCCGGAGCCCGAGCCCGCGCCGGAGGAGACGTGCTTCCTCTTCTTCTGCTGGTAACCCAGGAGGGGTGAGCCCCGGGCTCAGTCCAGCATGCGCCGGAGCAGGTCCCGCAGGACCGCCCGCTCGGCCGTGGACAACCCGGCGAGCGGCTCCCGCGCGAAGTCGAGCGCATCGCGCAGCTGCTCGGCGGTGGCCAGGCCCTCCTCGGTGGGGGCGGCCAGTTTCACCCGGCGGTCGGCCGGGTCCGGCCTGCGTTCGACCAGGCCCCGGCTCTCCAGCCGGTCCACGATGCCGGTCACGTTCGACGGCTCGCACCTGAGCTTGTCCGCGAGGCGTCGCATCGGCAGCGGTTCCAGGGACAGCAGGCCGAGGAGTTTGGCCTGCGCTCCGGTGAGCTGGAAGCGGGCAGCCGCGTGCTCGTACTCCTCGTGGTACCGGGCGACGACGGCGGCGATGAGGTCCACGACTTCGAGGGTGACGGGGTCGATGCGGCTCTGGGGCATGGGACCAGCCTACCCATTTACTTGACAACATGAAATATCCAGGAGCATGGTTGTTTCACCACCTGAAGTAATTTCTTCGATCGGGAGCCCTCATGTCCGACCTTTCCGCGATTCCTGCCGTCAGCCGCGAGTGGCACCTGGTCGCCCGCCCGCAGGGCTGGCCGACCGCCGCCGACTTCGCCCTGCGCGAGGTACCGGTCGCCGCCCCCGCGCCCGGCCACATCCTGGTGCGCAACCTCCACATGTCCGTCGACCCCTACATGCGCGGCCGGATGAACGACGTGAAGTCGTACATCCCGCCCTTCGAGCTGGACCGCCCGATGGACGGCGGCGCGGTCGGCGAGGTCATCGCCTCCGCCGCCGAGGGCTTCGAGGTGGGCGACCATGTGCTGCACGGCCTGGGCTGGCGCGAGTACGCCGATGTGGAGGCGGGACAGGCCACCAAGGTGGACGGCTCCCTCGCGCCCCTCTCGGCGTACCTCGGCGTCCTGGGCATGCCGGGCATGACCGCGTATGCCGGCCTCTTCGAGACGGCCTCCTTCAAGGAGGGCGACGCGGTGTTCGTGTCCGGCGCGGCGGGCGCGGTCGGCAGCCTCGTCGGCCAGTTCGCGAAGATCAAGGGCGCCTCGCGGGTCATCGGCTCGGCCGGCTCGGACGAGAAGGTGAAGCTGCTCACCGAGAAGTACGGCTTCGACGCCGCCTTCAACTACAAGGCCGCGCCCGTGGCCGAGCAGCTGAAGGGCGCGGCCCCCGAGGGCATCGACGTCTACTTCGACAACGTCGGTGGTGACCACCTCGAGGCCGCCATCTCCTCCCTCAAGGTGCACGGCCGGGCCACCCTCTGCGGTGCGATCGCCCAGTACAACGACACCGAGCCGGCCCCCGGCCCGCGCAACCTGGTCGCCGTCATCGGCAAGCGGCTGCGGCTCCAGGGCATCCTGGTCAACGACCACTGGGGGCTGAAGGACCAGTTCGTCAAGGACGTGGCCGGCTGGCTGCGCTCCGGCGAGCTCCGGTACGACGAGACGGTCGTCGAGGGCATCGAGAACGGGGTCGACGCCTTCCTCGGAATGCTGCGCGGCGAGAACACCGGAAAGATGATCGTTTCTTTCACCGGATAGGCTCTCCTCACACCGCCACGACCCGTGGGCGCGAGTCGCGGCGCACATCAGGAGGATTTCCTTACATGTCCATCCAGCAGTCCGACGTGCTGTACACCGCTGTCGCCACCGCCGAGAACGGCCGTGACGGCCGCGTCGCCTCCAACGACGGTCAGCTCGAGGTCGTCGTGAACCCGCCGAAGGAGATGGGCGGCAGCGGCGCCGGCACCAACCCGGAGCAGCTGTTCGCCGCCGGTTACAGCGCCTGCTTCCAGGGTGCGCTCGGCGTCGTCGCCCGCAACGAGAACGCCGACATCACCGGCGCCACCGTGACCGCCGAGGTCGGCATCGGCAAGAACGACGACGGCTTCGGCATCATCGTCAAGATCGTCGCCTCCATTCCGACCGTGGACCAGGAGCGCGCGAAGGACCTCGTCGAGAAGGCCCACCAGGTGTGCCCCTACTCCAAGGCCACCCGCGGCAACATCACCGTCGAGCTCGCCGTCGCCTGACGCCTGACGCCGGCATCTGCGTGACCGGAGGCCGCACCCCCCGCCGGGGGGTGCGGCCTCCGCCGTAAGCTGCCACCATGCGTGATTTCGGTGGGGGATTCGGCTATCTGCTGGCCGGACAGAAGTGGGTGTTCCGGCACGGCCGGTGGTTCGGATTCGGGCTGCTGCCCGGACTGGTGGCATTCGTCCTGTATGCGGCGGCGCTGACCGCACTCGGCTTCGGTGCCGATGACGTGGTCGGCTGGGCCACCCCGTTCGCGGACGACTGGTCCTCCCCGTGGGACGGCCTCTTCCGCGGGTTCCTGACCGCCCTGCTGTTCAGCCTCGGCCTGTTCCTCGCGGTGATCACCTTCACCGCCGTGACCCTGCTGATCGGCGAGCCGTTCTACGAGTCCTTGTCCGAGCAGGTCGAGCGCAGCGAGGGCGGTACCGTCCCGGAATCGGGCCGCTCCCTGGCCCAGGAGCTCTGGATCTCGCTCCGGGACAGCCTGCGGGTGCTCGGCCGGGTGCTGCTCTACGGCATCCTGCTCTTCGCCCTCGGCTTCATCCCCCTCATCGGCCAGACCGTGATCCCGGTGATCGGCTTCTGCGTCTCCGGCTTCTTCCTCACCCTCGAACTCACCGCCGTGGCCCTCCAGCGCCGGGACATAGACCTGGACCGGAGACTCGCCCTGCTGCGCGCCCGCCGCGGGCTGGCCCTCGGCTTCGGGGTCCCGCTGGTGCTGGCCTTCCTGGTCCCGCTGGTCGCGGTCTTCCTGATGCCGGGCGCGGTGGCGGGCGCCACCCTGCTGGCGCGGGACCTGCTGCCCGAGGAGCCGGAGACCGGCTCTGCCACCGAGTCCGGGGACGGCGCGGGGGAGGCTCCCGCCCAGGCCTGGCCCGAGGCTCCCGGGCAGGGGTCCGCTGCCGCCCAGACCTGGCCGTCGGGCCAGGGCCCGGAGACCTCCCCGGGCTTCGGCCCGCCCCCGGCCTCCTTCTAGGCCCGGCCGTAGGGCTGCGCCGCCGTCAGGCTCCGTCGGCCGGGTGGCGCAGCAGTGCCACCGCGTCCGGCTCGCCGGCCGCCACCTGCCGGTCCATGAGCCGGAAGTAGGGGTCGAGCAGTTCGGAGCCGACTCCTTGCTCGGCGGCCGTGCGCAGCAGGGTCCGGTTTCCCGCGGCCTGCATCTCCAGGTTGGCGTCCTCGGAGGCCGCCCCGCCGGAGGCGACGTAGAAGGGCGCCATCGCCGCCAGCCACTCCGTGAGCAGCCCCGCGAAGCCCTCCATGTCGACCTTCTCGTCGCGGACCAGCGCATAGGCGTGCGTCATCCCGGCGAACAGGCCGCTCATGGCACTCAGCAGCGCCACATCGTGCAGGGCGGCAAATCCGGGGTCGGTGCCCACGAAGCGGGCGCCGGCCGGCACCTCCAGGGCGGCCCGGTGCGCCTCGAAGGCCTCGCGGGACCCGCTGTAGAACACGTACCCGCCGGACTCCGGAACGCCGATCATCGGCGGTACGGCCATGATGCCGGCGTCCACGAACCGGGCCCCGCGGGCCTCGGCCCAGGCGGCCCGCGACCGCCCCTCGGCGGGGGTCCCGGTGGTCAGGTTCACCAGGTCCCGCCCGGCCAGGTCGACCCCGTCCAGGGCCTGTCCGACCGAGGCGTCGTCCAGCAGGCACAGGACGACGAGGTCGCCCGCCGCCACCGCCTCGGCGGGACTCGCCGCGACCGCGGCCCCTTCACCGGCCAGCGCGGCGGCCTTGGCGGCGGTGCGGTTCCATACGGTCAGCGGGTGCCCGGCGGCGAGCCAGGTCCGGGCGAGCGCGGTGCCCATGGCGCCGAGCCCGAGCAGCGAAATGCGGGTCTTCCCCGTGGTGTCGGTCATGCCCTTAGCCTTGATCCGGACCGCAGGGTGATCAAGTACGCACTTCGAAGTGGGTGCTTACCCTGGGGTGAGCGTGCAGGCCGGAAGGGGGTAGGGCGATGACGGCGCACCGTCCGGGAGCGAGTCACTGCGGCATCGACGCGGCCATGGAGATCATCAGCGGCAAGTGGAAGGTGCTCATCCTGTGGGCACTGGCGGAGCGTCCCCGGCGCTTCGGGGAGCTCCGCCGGATGATCCCGGGGGTCACCGAGAAGGTCCTCGCGGCGCAGCTCCGCGAACTGGAGACGGACGGCATCCTGCACCGCGAGGCGTACGACGAGGTCCCCCCGCGGGTGGAGTACTCGCTCACCCCGCTCGGGGTGGAACTGAACGAGGCGCTGGCGCCCCTCGGCGCCTGGGGCGGCAAGCACCTCGTCCCGGACGCCCACCGGCCGGTTCAGGCGATGCCGACGGTGAACGCGGCCCGGTAGCCGGTGCCCTCCGTGACCGGGGCCAGGGTCATGGCGCGGCCGTGGTCCCGGTACCGGGCGTCCCGGCCGTTGGGCTGGGCCGGGGCCTTGCGGCGGGCGTACGGCTGGGCCGCGTACACCTTCAGCAGCATGTCCTCGGGGAGGTAGAACACCGAGGTGGTGTGGCTGCGGGCATCCGGGCGCACCTTGAAGTGGATGTGCGGGGCCAGCCCCGCGTACCAGCCCGGGACGATCGTCCGGAACACACAGCGGCCGGAGCCGTCGGTGACCTGGGTGCCGCGGAGCCAGGAGGCCTTGCCGATGGAGTACTCGCCGTCGGAGCCGGCCTGCCAGACGTCGATCTCGACCCCCGGCATCGGACGGCAGCCCGAGGCCATCCCGACCACCGTCAGGTCCAGCCGCAGCGGTACCCCCGTCTGCCCCTCGGTGATGTCCGAGCGGATCCGCTCCTTGGCGACGTAGTACGGTCCCTCGCCCGACTCGGGGGTCAGGACGCAGCCCGGGGTGCTGCCGGTGGTGGCGCGCCCCGCCGCCCCCGCGGGCTGCCGGGCCGCCGCCCCGCCGGATGCGGCCGGGCCGGAGCAGGCCGTGGCCAGCCCGGCCAGACCGGCGAGCCCGGCCGATCCGGCGGCCAGCAGAAGTGTCCGGCGGCTCGTCCGGGAGGTGTCGTCGTCGGTCATGGCCAACCCCTCATACGCGCTCCGGGGGCCGCAGCGTCCGTACGGCCGCCCACCGCGCCCACCGTGCCGCACGGGCCCCGCCCGGCCCGCGGCCGACACGGCCGGCCCGCCCGGATGCCCGCCCGGATCCACCCGGTCAGGCGGGGGCGGATCCCTGCAACAGGGTGACGAAGGCCCGGAAGGCGGCCGGCATGTCCACTGCGGCGGGGTCCAGCAGCCACTGGTACTGGAGGCCGTCCATCACCGCCGTCAGCAGCGGGGCCGCCGCCTCCGGGGTGAGACCGGAGGGCAGCCGGTCGCCGAACTCCGTGCGCAGCACCTCCGCCATCTCCGCCCGGACCTGGGCGTAGCGGTCGGTGAAGAACTCCCGGGCCGGATGGCCCTCCGTCACGCTCTCGCCCAGCAGGGCCGAGAAGGTCTGCACAATGCCCGGCCGCATCGCGTTGTAGTCCACCAGCGAGGCCAGCAGGTCCAGCCGCCACTGCCCGGCCGCGGTGCGGGAGCCGCCGCCGGTGTCCCACCGGTCGCGTTCCTCCAGCACCGCGACGAGCAGGGCCTCCTTGGTCGGGAAGTAGTGCAGCAGGCCCTGCTGGGTGAGGCCCACCCGCTCCGCGACGGTGTTCAGGGAGGCGCCCCGGTAACCGCGTTCCGCGATCACTTCGAGGGCGGCGCGCACGATCTCGCCCCGCCGCTCCTCGCTCCTGGCCCTCGGCATCCGCGTCAGCGCCCCTTCCGGTCTCGCTCGGCCCCTCGCCTCGTCAGAAGGACCGTACGGCATCCGCCCACCCTAGAAGTCACGAATGCATAACAAGACCTACCACTTGCCAGGTGGCAGGTCCACGATGGGGCCACCCGCACAGCACTCGATGAGGAGGCCCGGCCGTGACCGATGCCGATCAGATCCGCAACGACGTCGTGGAAGCCGCGCTCGGCAAGCTCGACCTCGACACCAAGGCCCGGCTCCTGGCCGGCCAGGACATGTGGAGCCTGCCCGCGATCCCCGGGATCGGTCTGGCGTCCCTGGTGATGTCCGACGGCCCGATCGGGGTCCGCGGGGTCCGCTGGACCGCCGACGACCCCTCGATCGCCCTGCCCTCCCCGACCGCGCTCGCCGCCGCCTGGGACCCCGAGACGGCCCGCCGGGCCGGCCGGCTGCTCGCCCAGGAGGCCCGCCGCAAGGGCGTCCACGTGCTGCTCGCCCCCACCGTCAACCTGCACCGGTCCCCGCTGGGCGGCCGGCACTTCGAGTGCTACTCCGAGGACCCCCACCTCACCGGCGAGACCGGGACCGGCTACGTCCGCGGCGTCCAGGAAGGGGGCGTGGGCACCATCGTCAAGCACTTCGTCGGCAACGACGCCGAGACCGAGCGCTTCACCGTCGACAGCGTCATCGCCCCGCGCCCGCTGCACGAGCTCTACCTGGCCCCCTTCGAGGCCATCGTCAGGAACGCCCGCCCCTGGGGCATCATGACGGCCTACAACCAGGTCAACGGCACCACCATGACCGAGCACCGCCACCTGGTGGGCGAAGTGCTCCGCGGCGCATGGGGATTCGACGGCTGCAACGTCTCCGACTGGATGGCCGCCCGGTCCACCGTCCGCGGCATCCTCGGCGGGCTGGACGTGGCCATGCCCGGCCCGCAGACCGTCTACGGGCCCGCCCTCGCCGATTCCGTCCGCTCCGGCGCGGTCCAGGAGAGCGCCGTGGACGAGGCCGTCCGCAATGTGCTGCGGCTGGCCGCCCGGGCCGGTCTGCTGGAGGGCGCCCCGGCCGTGGTCACCGAGGCCCCGCCGGCCGTGGACGGGCAGGCGCTGGCCCGGGAGATCGCCGCCCGCGGCATGGTCCTGGTCCGCAACGAGGGCGGCGCCCTGCCCCTGGACCCCGGGCAGGGCCGGACGGTCGCCCTCATCGGCGCCGCCGCCCGCGATGCCCGCGTGCTCGGCGGCGGATCCGCCACCGTCTTCCCCGAGCGGGTGGTCTCCCCGCTCGACGGCCTCACCGCCGCCCTCCCGCCCGGCACCCTCCGCTACGCCGTCGGCGCCGACCCCGGCGATGAACCCGTCCCCGCCGGCCAGGGCTTCGTCCTGCGCGCCGTCTGCCGGGACGCCGCCGGTACCGTGCTCGGCGAGGGCAGCCTGCCCTCCGGCCAAGTGCAGTGGATCGGGGACGACCTGCCGGCCGGAGCCACGTACGAGACCATGGCCACCATCGAGGTCACCGGCACGTTCACCCCGCGCGAGACCGGCGAACACGCCTTCGGCACCCGCGGGCTGGGCGCCTTCACCCTCTCCGTCGGCGGCAGGGTGCTGTGGGAGGGCGTCCAGCAGATGGGCGACGAGGCCGACCCCTTCGAGGCCTTCTTCGGCGCCCCCAGCGAGCGCGGCCGGGTCCACCTCACCGCGGCCGAGCCCACCGAGGTCTCCCTGGTCTTCACGGTCCCCGACACCAGCGCACTGCCCCTCAAGGCCATCATGTTCTCGCTGCTCCACCTCGGGCCGCGGCGGGACGCCGACGAACTGATCGCCGAGGCCGTGGCCGCCGCCCGGTCCGCGGACACCGCCGTCGTGGTCGTCGCCACCACCGAGCGCGTGGAGTCCGAGGGCTTCGACCGCAAGGACCTGGCCCTGCCGGGCCGCCAGGACGACCTGGTCCGGGCGGTGGCCGCGGTCAACCCGAACACCGTGGTGGTCGTGAACGCCGGCTCCCCGGTGGAACTGCCCTGGCGCGAGGAGGTCGCCGCCGTACTGCTGACCTGGTTCCCCGGCCAGGAGGGCGGGGCCGCACTGGCCGACGTCCTGCTCGGGGCCGTAGAGCCGGGCGGGCGGCTGCCCACCACCTGGCCGGCCGTGCTCGCCGACGCGCCGGTGACCGAGGTGGTCCCGACGGAGGGCCGGCTGGAGTACTGCGAGGGCCTGTTCATCGGCTACCGCGCCTACGAGCGGCAGGGCATCACGCCCGCCTACGCCTTCGGGCACGGACTCGGCTACACCGACTGGAGGTACGAGTCCCTGGAGGTCACCGGCAGCACCGCACGGGTCCGCCTCACCAACACCGGCAGCCGCCCCGGCCGCGAGGTGGTCCAGATCTACCTGGCCCCGGACGGGGACGCCCACGGCCGCCCGGCCGCCTGGCTGGCCGCGTTCGCGGGCGTCGAGGCGGGCCCCGGCGAAAGCGTCGAGGCCGAGATCGCGCTGCCGGTCCGGGCCTTCGAGATCTGGGACGAGGAGGCCGCCGGTTGGCGGCGGATCGGCGGGCGCTACGAGGTCCGGGCGAGCCACTCCTCCGCCGACACCCGGCTGAGGGCCACCCTGGAACTCTGATCCACCGGTGGCCGGAAATCACCCACGAACCGGACCGGGAGCGGCACCTGACGGTCCCTCCCGGTCCTCCGGCACCCCTCCCGGTCCCCCCGGCACCCCTGCCGGGGCACCACACCTAGATCGGTGGTTCGGCCGCCGTCACCTGGCGGTGCGCCAGCTCCGCGAGCCGGGCCTGCCCGTTCTTGCCCGGATGGAACCAGTCCCACTTGCTCAACTGCTCCACCGAGAACGGGTACTGGAACACCGCACCCCCGTCCCAGCGGCACAGCGTGTCCTTCGCGCACACCTCGCGCAAGACCTCGTTGTACGCCACCACCCGCGCCCGCACCTGCTCGCGGCGGGCCACCGCGGCCGGCGTCACCGACCCTGCGTCCGCCAGCATCGACGGGCAGATCCCCAGCTTCCAGATCTGCCGGCCCAGCGGGCTGTCCTTGCCGGTCTGCCACAGCCGCAGCAGGTCCGGCACGCTGGAGACGTACACCTGGGTCTTCGGGGCGGTCTTGCGCAGTTCCGCCAGCCCCTTCTCGAAATCGGCCCGGAACTCCGCCACCGGCGTCATCGCCGAAGCCGTCGGACGGCAGGCGTCGTTCGACCCGACCATCACCGTGACCAGATCGGGCCGGTTCCCGGCCGCCGCCGCCAGCTGCCCGGGCAGGTCCGCCATCCGGGAACCGGTGGCGGCGTGGTTCCAGCTCCGCGACGGGGCCTCGGTGCTGCCCAGCAGCCGGCTGGCCAGGGACTGGACCTCCGGGTCGTCCCCGGTGGCCCAGGAGGCCTCCGGGCAGTCCGCGAGAACCGAACAGGCATCGAAACCGCGGGTGATGGAGTCACCCACAGCGGCGATGGACGCGGGAGAGGTGTTCCAGCGCGGGGTGGGGGAGGGAGAGGGGCGCACGGCGTTCTGCGCGCCCCGCTCCCCGCCGGCCCCCGGTCCCTCGCTCTGACAGCCTGTCACCGCCCCCACCAGGACCGCTGCTGCTGCCGCCGCCCCCGCGAACGCCGTCCGCGCACGCCGGCGCTCGGTGGTGGTGCGCATCGCGTGCTCCCCTCCCTCGTCCTCGCCGGTCCGCCCGGGACGTCCCGCCGAGTGAAAGCTCTGTGTTTCCCTGGCCCTGGACCGACCGTACGTCACACCGGGACCCCCGGCGCACGGTAGCTTTTTCCCGTGGCGTTTCGGCCGCGGGGCCCGTAACGCAATGTCTGATCGTTTCCGGTAAATTACATCACGTCACATACTGTCCGTTTTCAGGAGTTTCTTCCCGACCTCGTCCCACACTGGAGGTCCCGGTGACGACACGTGGAGTTCTGTACGTGCACTCCGCACCGCGCGCGCTCTGCCCGCATGTGGAATGGGCGGTCGCGGGCGTGCTCGGAGTACGGGTGAACCTCGACTGGATCAGGCAGCCCGCCTCGCCGGGCACCTGGAGAGCCGAGTTCTCCTGGCAGGCCGAACCCGGCACCGCCTCGAAGCTCGCCTCCGCCCTGCGCGGCTGGCACCTGCTGCGCTTCGAGGTCACCGCCGAACCCTGCTCCACGGCCGAAGGCGAACGCTACAGCTCCACCCCGGAGCTGGGGATCTTCCACGCCGTCACCGGAATGCACGGCGACATCCTGATCCCCGAGGACCGGCTGCGCGCCGCCCTGGCCCGGTCCGCCCGCGGCGAGACCGAACTGGAGGGGGAGATCGCCAAGCTGCTCGGCAAGCCCTGGGACGACGAGCTGGAGCCCTTCCGGTACGCCGGCGAAGGCGCCCCCGTCCGCTGGCTCCACCAGGTGGTCTGATCACGCAGCAGGCCCCCGCCCGGTTCCCCGGGCGGGGGCCTGCGCATGTGTCTCACACGGTTCAGACGGTTCAGAGGGTCCGGAACGCCAGGGTGACGTTGTGGCCGCCGAAGCCGAAGGAGTTGTTGATCGCGGCGATCTGGCCGTCGGCCGGCAGCTTGCGCGGCTCGCCGACCACGATGTCCGCGTCGATGTCCTCGTCCAGCTCGTCCACGTTGATGGTCGGCGGGGCGGTCCGGTGGTGCAGCGCCAGCACGGTCGCGACGGTCTCGATACCGCCCGCACCGCCCAGCAGGTGACCGGTCATCGACTTGGTGGCGGAGATCGCCACGTGGTCGAGGTCGTCACCCAGCACCTTGCGCAGCGCCTTGATCTCGGCGATGTCGCCCTGCGGGGTGGACGTGGCGTGCGCGTTGAGGTGGACCACCTCGGCCGGCTTCAGACCCGTGTTGTCGAGCAGGTTCTGGACCGCCGCCGCGACACCGCGGCCGGTCGGCTCTGGCTGCGCGATGTGGTGGGAGTCGGCCGACAGGCCCTGGCCCAGCACCTCGCAGTACACCCGGGCACCGCGCGCGGCGGCGTGCTCCGCGGACTCCAGCACCACGACACCCGCGCCCTCGCCGAGGACGAAGCCGTCCCGGCCCTTGTCGTACGGGCGGGAGGCCTTGGTGGGCTCCTCGTTGTTCTTGGACATCGCCATCATGTTGGCGAACGCGGCGATCGGCAGCGGGTGGATCGCCGCCTCGGTACCGCCGGCGACGACCACGTCGGCCCGGCCGGTACGGATCATCTCGACGGCGTAGCCGATGGCCTCGGCACCCGAGGCACACGCGGACACCGGGGTGTGCACGCCCGCCTGGGCGTTCACCTCCAGGCCGACGTTGGCGGAGGGGCCGTTCGGCATGAGCATGGGGACGGTGTGCGGGGAAACCCGGCGCACACCCTTTTCCTTCAGTACGTCGTACTGGTCGAGCAGCGTGGTGACACCGCCGATACCGGAGGCGATCACGGTGCCCAGGCGCTCCGGGGCGACCGAGGCGTCCTCGCCCGCCGGAGCGGTGTATCCGGCGTCGGCCCACGCTTCCTTGGCGGCGATCAGCGCGAACTGCGCCGAGCGGTCCAGCTTGCGGGCCAGCGGCCGGGGCAGAACCTCGCTCGGGTCGACGGCGGCCGGCGCGGCGATGCGGACCGGGAGTTCGGCGAAGCGCTCGCCCTCCAGGGGCTTCACTCCGGAACGGCCGGCAAGCAGACCTTCCCAGGTCGATGCGCTGTCGCCACCCAGCGGAGTGGTTGCGCCGATACCGGTGACGACCACGGTGCGATTGGTCGGGCTCACAGGAATTCTTTCTCCACGTGTAGAGGGTGCTGAATTGTCACGGCGCCACCGCCGGGTGGCGACAAACGCTCGTCAGGCTCAGGCAGCCTGGTGCTTCAGGATGTACTCCGTGGCGTCGCCGACGGTCTTCAGGTTCTTGACGTCCTCGTCGGGGATCTTCACCTCGAAGCGCTCTTCGGCGGCGACGACGACCTCGACCATCGACAGCGAGTCGACGTCCAGGTCATCGGTGAAGGACTTGTCGACCTGGACGTCCTCGACCGGGATACCGGCGATCTCGTTGACGATCTCGGCGAGGCCCTCGACGATCTCTTCCTGCGTGGCGGCCATGTGGCGCTCCTTCTCTAGCTGTCTGGGTAGATCTCGGGCGGGGAAACGATCCCCCGGCCCTAGGGGAGGGTAACGACCGTCGCGGCGTAGACGAGTCCCGCCCCGAAGCCGATGACGAGTGCGGTGTCGCCGCTCTTCGCCGCTCCGGTCGCCAGGAGCCGCTCCATCGCGAGCGGGATCGAGGCGGCCGAGGTGTTGCCGGTGGTTTCCACGTCACGGGCGACCGTCACGTGCTCCGGCAGTTTCAGAGTCTTCACCATCGAGTCGATGATCCGCATGTTTGCCTGGTGCGGAATGAAGACGTCCAGGTCGTCCGCGGTGATCCCGGCCGCGTCGAGCGCCTGCTGGGCCACCTTGGCCATCTCGAAGACGGCCCAGCGGAACACCGCCTGGCCCTCCTGCGTGATGGCCGGGAACTTCTCGCCGCCGTCGGCGCCGCGGTACTCGTCCCACGGCACGGTCTGCTTGATGGTCTCGGACTTGTCGCCCTCCGAACCCCACACCGTGGGGCCGATGGCCGGCTCCGGCGAGGGGCCCACGACCACGGCACCGGCACCGTCACCGAACAGGAAGGCCGTCGCGCGGTCCTCCAGGTCGGTCAGGTCCGAGAGCCGCTCCACGCCGATGACCAGCACGTACTCGGCGGATCCTTCAACGACCAGCCCCTTGGCCAGGGTGAGGCCGTAGCCGAAGCCGGCGCAGCCCGCCGAGATGTCGAACGCCGCGGGCTTGCCGGCACCGATCCGGTCGGCGATCTCGGTCGCCACGGCCGGGGTCTGCTTGAAGTGCGAGACCGTCGAGACGATCACGGCACCGATCTGCTCCGGGGAGATCCCGGCGTCGGCAAGAGCCTTGCCCGACGCCTCCACCGACATCGCGGCCACGGTCTCCTGCGGAGAGGCCCAGTGGCGGGTGGCGATACCGGACCGGGAGCGGATCCACTCGTCGGACGAGTCGATCGTCTCCAGGATCACCTCGTTGGGCACCACCCGGGTCGGCCGGTATCCGCCGACCCCGAGGATGCGTGCGTAGGGGGAGCCCTTGGCAGGCTTGATCTTCGACATGCTGTGTGGGCTCCTTCTGTCAGACCGTGAGCGAGGCGACGAGCGCCTTGGCCTGCTCGAGGTCGTCCGGGGTCTTGAGGGCCACGGAGGGCACGCCCTTGAGGGCGCGCTTGGCCAGCCCCGTCAGGGTGCCACCGGGGCACAGCTCGATGATCCCGGTGACGCCGAGTCCGGCGAAGGTCTCCATGCACAGGTCCCAGCGGACCGGGTTGGCGACCTGACCGACCAGACGGGCGACGACCTCGGCGCCCGTGGCGACGGCCTGACCGTCCTTGTTGGAGATGTACGCGACAGCCGGGTCGGCGGGGGACAGGGCCTGGGCGGCCTCCTCCAGCCGGGCCACCGCAGGCGCCATGTGGTGCGTGTGGAAGGCGCCCGCGACCTTGAGGGCGACGACCTTCATGCTGCCCTCGGGCTTGTCGGCCGCCAGGGCGGCCAGCTGCTCCTCGGTGCCGGCGGCCACGATCTGTCCGGCGCCGTTGATGTTCGCCGGGGTCAGCCCCAGCTTCTCCAGGTGCGCGACGACCACGTCCTGGTCACCGCCGAGCACCGCGGACATGCCGGTCGGCGTGACCTTGGCGGCCTCCGCCATGCCCAGCCCGCGGGTGCGGACGAAGGACAGCGCGTCCTCGTGGCTCAGCACACCGGCGTACGCGGCGGCCGTGATCTCACCGACGCTGTGACCGGCGACGGCGCCGGGCGTGATGCCGTCGAGGTGGGCGGCTGCCAGCAGCCCGGCGGCCACCAGCAGCGGCTGCGCCACCGCGGTGTCGCGGATCTCGTCCGCGTCCGCCTTCGTGCCGAAGTGGGCAAGGTCGAGCTCAATGGCCTCGGACCAGGCGGCGACACGGTCGGCGGCGCCGGGCAGTTCGAGCCAGGGGGTCAGGAAGCCGGGCGTCTGAGCGCCTTGGCCGGGAGCGACGAGTACGAGCACCCTCACACTCTCTCTTGTTGTCGGTCCGCCCCGCCCGTGGGGACAGGGACGAAGAACAGTCGGGGGAATTGTTGATGTCCGACAAAAGTCTAGGACTGCTGATCTCCGTCGGCCAGACGCCCGAGAATCAGCGCGATCCGCAGAGTGAACGCTGAGCGGACATCGGAGGGTGACCAGCCGGTGACGTCGGTCACACGTCGGAGCCGGTAGCGCACGGTGTTGGGGTGCACAAACAGCATCCGAGCTGCGCCTTCGAGACTGCTCGCCTGCTCCAGGTACACGCTGAGCGTCTCAAGCAAAGCTGAGCCCGCTTCTTCAAGCGGTCTGTAGATCTCCTCCACCAGCTGCTCGCGCGCCGAAGGGTCGGAGGCGATCGCGCGCTCCGGCAGGAGATCGTCCGCGAGGACCGGCCGGGGCGCGTCCTGCCAGGCCGAGCAGGCCTTCAGCCCGGCCGTGGCGGCCTGCGCGGACCGGGTCGCCGCCATCAGGTCCGGCACCACCGGCCCCGCCACCACCGGGCCGGCCGCGAACGGCCCGATCAGCGACTTCGCAACCTGGAGCGGATTGTCGCTGCCACCGGCGATGACCACGAGCCGGTCGCCGAGCACCCCGGTGAGCACCTGCAGCTTGGCGTGCCGGGAGGCCCGCCGGATCGCCTCGACGGTCAGTTCGCTGTCCCCGTCCGGGGCCGTGCCCAGCACCACGCACACGTGCTCCGGCGAGTTCCAGCCCAGCGCCGCGGCCCGGGACAGAGCGCCCTCGTCGGCCTCCCCGGACAGCACCGCGTTGACCACCAGCGACTCCAGCCGGGCGTCCCAGGCACCGCGGGCCTCGGCGGCCTGCGCGTACACCTGGGCGGTGGCGAAGGCGATCTCCCGGGCGTAGACGAGCAGGGCCTCGCGCAGGATCGACTCGTCGCCGGGGGCGGCGACCTCCTCGATGGCCGTTTCCATGACCTCGATGGTCGTCCGGACCATCTCCACGGTCTGGCGCAGGGTGATCGCCCGGGTCAGCTCGCGCGGAGCGGTGCCGAAGACATCGGTCGAGATCGCCTGCGGGGTCTCGGGGTGCCGGAACCACTCGGTGAACGCGGCGATGCCGGCCTGGGCGACCAGGCCGATCCAGGACCGGTTCTCCGGGGGCATCGCCCGGTACCACGGCAGCGTCTCGTCCATACGGGCGATCGCGTTCGCGGCCAGCCGCCCGGAGGACTTCTCCAGCCGGCGCAGCGTCGCGGTGTGCGGATGGGCGGGCTGCGCGGGCAGGTGCGCGGGCGCAGCCTCGGGCACCTGCTCGGGGGAATGCTCACGTTCGGGTTGGGGCACGGGACAAGACTGCCTTATCCGGGCGGCCGGTCGGAGGCCCGGGGTTCGCTACCGTGGCGGTCATGATGGAAGTACGCCGAGGCGCGGACCGGTACCGGGGCGGGGACGAGGCGGCCGGGATCGACACCCGGCACGCGTTCTCCTTCGGAAATTTCTACGACCCGGACAACCTGCGGTTCGGCCCGGTCCTCGCGGTCAACGAGGAGAGACTGGCCCCGGGCGCGGGCTTCGACGAGCACCCGCACAGCCACACGGAGATCGTCACCTGGGTGGTCGAGGGCGAGCTGACGCACAAGGACACCGCCGGTCACACCGGCACCGTCCGGCCCGGCGACCTCCAGCACCTGAGCGCGGCCGGCGGGGTGCGGCACATCGAGCGCAACGAGGGCACCGAGCCGCTGCGGTTCGTGCAGATGTGGCTGGCGCCCGCCGATGCCGCCGCGCAGGCCGGCGCGGATCCCTCGTACGGGATCGTCCGCCGGATCGCGGACGCCACACCGTACGAGCTGCCGGCCGCGGCGGCGGTGCTCCACATCCGGCGGCCGGGCGCGGGCGAACGGATCGCCCTGCCGGCTGCACCCCGGGTGTACGTGCACGTGGTGCGCGGGGACCTGCGGCTGGACGGGACGGAGCTGGGGCCCGGGGACTCGGTGCGGATCACCGGCACGGGGTCCCCGGAGGAGAGCAAGGACCTCGCGATCCTGGCCGGGTCCCCGGGGGAACTGCTGATCTGGGAACTGCCCTAGCGGGTGTCCGGTGGACGCAGCCCCGTCCGTCAGGCGGAGCGCGCGAGTTCCGCCAGCACCCCGTCGGTGAACGGCGGCCAGGCCTCGACCGCCCACGGGCCGAACGCGCGGTCGGTCAGCGCCACGCAGGCGGCGCCGGCCTGCGGGTCCACCCACAGGAAGGTGCCGGACTGGCCGAAGTGCCCGAAGGTGCGCGCGGAAGAGCCGGATCCGGTCCAGTGCGGGGACTTGCCGTTGCGGATCTCCATCCCGAGGCCCCAGTCGTTGGGGGACTGGATTCCGTAGCCGGGCAGCACCCCCTTGAGGCCCGGGTGGACCACCGAGGTGGCCTCGGCGACCGTCGACGCATCGAGCAGCCGGGGCGACTGGAGCTCGGCGGCGAACCGCACCAGGTCGGCGACGGTGGACACGCCGTCCTTCGCCGGCGAACCCTCCAGCGCGGTCGAGGCCATGCCCAGCGGCTCGAACACGGCCTGCTGGAGGTATTCGGCGAAGGGGATGCCGGTGGCCTTGGCGATGTGGTCGCCGAGGACCTCGAAGCCGGCGTTGGAGTAGAGCCGGCGCTGCCCGGCCGGGGCCATGGCGCGGTGCTCGTCGAAGGCCAGTCCGCTGGTGTGGGCCAGCAGGTGACGGACCGTCGAGCCCTCCGGGCCGGCCGGCTCGTCGAGTTCGACCGCGCCCTCCTCGTAGGCGACCAGGGCGGCGTACGCGGTCAGCGGCTTGGTGACGGAGGCCAGCGGGAAGCGGTGGTCCACCGGTCCGTGCGCACCGGCGATGCTGCCGTCCGCCCGGACGACGGCCGCGGCGGCGGTCGGCACCGGCCAGTTCTCGATGACGCGCAGACTTTCCATGCTCTCCAGGCCCTCCAGGCTCTCCATGCCGCCGAGCCTACTTGCTTGGAGTGCGCTCCAGGGATTTAGCGTGGGCGCCATGAGCCTGACGGAGACGCGGTACACGATCAGCGAGGTCGAGGCCCGGACCGGTCTGAGCCAGCACACGCTGCGCTGGTACGAGCGGATCGGGCTGATGCCCCAGGTGGACCGCTCGCACTCCGGGCAGCGCCGGTTCACCGACCGGGACCTGGACTGGCTGGCCTTCGTGGGCAAGCTGCGGGCCACCGGGATGTCGGTGGCGGACATGGTCCGGTACGCGGAACTGGTCCGCGCCGGCGAGCACACCTCCGGGGCCCGGCGGGAGCTGCTGGAGCGGACCAGGGACGAGGTGCGGGCGCGGATCGCGGAACTGTCGGACGCGCTCGCCGTACTGGACCTCAAGATCGGAACGTATGCGGGGAGGAACTGCGGTGGGCAGTAACGGAATAGGTGCCGGGACCGGGATCGGGCGGGTACGGCTGGGGGCGGACGGCCCGGAGGTCGGCGTCCAGGGCCTCGGCTGCATGGGCATGAGCGAGTTCTACGGGGACACGGACGAGGCGGCGGCCCGGGACACCCTGGACGCGGCCCTGGCGGCCGGGGTGACCCTGCTGGACACGGCGGACATCTACGGCCGCGGGCGGAACGAGGAGTTCCTGGCGCCGTTCCTGGCCGCGCACCGGGAGGAGGTGGTGCTGGCGACCAAGTTCGCCATCGAGCGCACCGACGACCCGCACCACCGGGGCATCCGCAATGACCGCCGGTACCTGCGGCAGGCGGTGGAGGCCAGTCTGAAGCGGCTGGGAATCGAGACCATCGACCTGTACTACATGCACCGGCGGGACCCGGCGGTGCCGCTGGCCGAGTCGGTGGGGGCGATGGCCGAGCTGGTGGCCGAGGGCAAGGTGCGGCACCTCGGCCTGAGCGAGGTCACCGGCGCGGAGCTGCGCGAGGCGCACGCGGTGCACCCGATCGCCGCGCTGCAGTCGGAGTGGTCGCTGTTCAGCCGGGATGTGGAGCGCAGCGCGGTGGCCGCGGCGGCGGAGCTGGGGGTGGCCTTCGTGCCGTACTCCCCGCTCGGGCGGGGCTTCCTGACCGGTGCGTTCGCGGATGCCGGTGCCGATCTGTCCGCGGGTGACTTCCGGCGCTTCCAGCCCCGGTTCACCGGCGACAACGCCCGGTCCAATGCGGCCCTGCTGGCCCCGGTCCGGGAGATTGCGGCGGGCCACGGGGCCACCCCGGCACAGATCGCGCTGGCCTGGGTGCACCAGCGGGCCGAGGTCCACGGTCTGACCGTGGTCCCGATCCCGGGCACCCGGCACTCCGGCCGGCTCGCGGAGAACGTGGCAGCCGCCCGGATCACCCTGACGCCCGCGGAGCTGGCGGCCCTGGAACCCCTGGCCGCCGAGGTCGCGGGCGACCGCTACCCGGACATGAGCTCCACCTCGGCGGCCCGCGAATAGCCACGGGGGCCGGGGCCGGGGCCGGGGTGAAGCCACGGCCCCGGCGCCCCGCCGGGCCCGCTCAGCGGGTCAGCCGGCCTCGGTGGAGAAACGATCCCGCAGGGCCGTGTACTCCGCGTCCGTCAGCAGTCCCGCCCCGTGCAGCTCGCTCAAGTGCCGCATCCGGTCCGAGGTTTCGGGCGACAGCCGGGCCGCCGGCACCGAGGCCACCGGGGTCCGCGCCCGCACGGCGGCCAGCACCGCCGCCGCGAACGGCAGCGACTCGTGCACCGCCCCGTACCCCACCGCGAAGACCACCGCGGCCGGATCCTGGTCCGGCGCGGTGTCCGGGCCGCCGCCGTCCTCGCGCAGCCGCAGCCGCAGATGCCCGCCCGGGCGCTCCGGGGAGTGCCACTCCACCCCGCTCAGCGCGGTCAGCGGGTACTCCCGGTCGCCGGTCTTCCACTTGGTGCTGCTGGCGCCCGTACGGGACCAGCGGAACGTGACGGCGGAGCCGTCGAAAGCGGCCCGCGCGTCGTACGCCTTGAGCACAACGGGCGGCTCCGGCACCTCCACCAGGAAGGCCGGGGCCTCCTCGGCCGGGCCCAGCTCCGGGCGCACCGCCTCGATCAGGGAAGCGGCCTGCGGCGCCCGGTCGCCCGGCAGCACCAGCCGGTACGGGTCGCAGACCTCCTTGAGCTGCCCGTCGGCGAGCTCCATCAGCGGGTCCGCGCCCGGTCTCGGCGCGGCTCGCAGCACGCTGGTGTCCCGCTTGCCCGGAGTCAGGCTCAGCCCGGACAGCGCCTCGTACGGGATACGCCGCTCCCCGAGCGCGTTCCACAGTCGCCGTGTCCTGATCCCCCGTGCGAAGCGGATGAGCACCGAGTCCGAGTCGAACTCCCAGACGGCATGATTTCCGGCCAGTACGTCACCCATGCGGGCCATGGTAAGGGGCGGCGGGCTCGGCCGGGAGTCTCGCTGCCAAGACCGGTTTCCTGACGATTCCCCGGTCTCTACCCGCGTCAGTCCGCTTCTGTCCCGGAAATACCGCGGAGGCACGCCTCATCCTGAGGTGCGCACACCACGGAAGCGTATGAGCCGGTTCCGATTTTGGCGAAGTTGTCCACCGAGACCGTGCCTGGCTCGAAATAGCCGGTGTGGTTCTTCGCCCCGGCCGAGGACAGCAGCCGTGCCCCGAAGTCCTCGGACATCGGGTCCGCCCCGTGGCCCACGCCGCCGACCTCCAGGTGCGGCACGTCCGCGATCCAGTCGCCCTGGGCCCGGGTCGCCCACACCTGGGCGGTGGCACCCAGCTCGTCCACGTTCCCGGCCCGCATGCCGGGGCTGCCCGCCACCACGATGTCGGTGACCCGGCGCGGCAGCCGGGACGCCGCGACCCCGCAGACCACGGAGCCGTAGCTGTGGCAGAACAGGGTCGTGGTGGCGTCCGAGGGCAGCGCCGCGGTGAGGGCCACCAGCCGTACCCCGCCGTCCACGGCCATCCGGCCGGTGGCCGCGTCCACCCCGACGCCGCCCGGCGCGGTGTAGTCGGCCCAGGCGATCACCGCGGTCGGCAGGCCGGGGGCCGCCGCGCGCTGGGCGGCGTACAGCGACTCGGCCATCCCCACCGGGGCGGTCCAGCGGCGCGCCGTCCGCTCGAAGGTCAGCAGGTCGGTGTCGACCCCGGGAACGATCACGGAGATCCGGCGGGCCCGGTCGAGATCGCCGAACACCTCGGCGGCCCGGCCGCCGCCCGTCGGGTCGAAGGCGAGGATCTGCCGGCCTTCGGTCATCATCGATCCGAAGCGGTGCACCCGCCGGCCCGCCTCGCCACGGACGGCCGGCGACAGCCGGACGTCCCGCGCCCGGGTCCGCTCCACCGCGCGCGCATGGTCGAGGGCGACCCGGTTGGCGCGGTAGCGCACCGGCGCGGGCGCGCCGTTCAGGTTGCCGACCACCAGCGGGTACCGGTCGGCCAGCCGGGCCTGCTGCGCTCCGTCGAGGCTCGCGAAGAACCGCGCGACCGTCCGCACCGGTGCATCGGCGGGCGGCACCGGCCGGCCGTCGGCCCGGGCTCCGGCCCATTCGGTGAGGGCCGTAGCCCGCGGGGAGACCCCCGCCTCGGGCCGGTACACGCTGGTCCACCCGGTGATCGCCAGCATGACGAACACCACCGCGAGCGCCAGCAGGGCGCGCAGGGTGGTGGGAGAAGCGGGGAGGGGATGGGCGGGGCCGGGCACGTTCACTGGGAAATACCCTAGGAGACGTTTTCCGGACGCGGTGCACAGGGTGGCAGGACTCACGTCCCCGGGGGGTGTGTTGTGTGTCGCCGTGCGCCTCCGGTCAGGCCGGCCGGCCGTGCCAGCCGGCCGCCAGGGCCGGGCCGATCTGGTCCAGGCAGTCCTCGGTCATCCGCCGGATCGCCGCCACGCTGGTGTCCTCGCCCCGCCCCCAGAGCCGTCCGGTCATCCGGATCACCCCGGAGAAGGCGGCCACCGCCACCCGGGGACGCGGGTCGGTGTCCAGGTCCAGGCCCTCGCGGTGGGCGATCAGCCGGGCGATGCGCTCCTCCAGCTCGGTGGACCGGCGCAGGTGCACGGCCAGCAGTGCGGGAGTGGACTCGATCAGCCGGTAGGCGCGCATGTGCAGCTCGACCGGGACCACGTCGGAGAGCGCCTCCTCGAGGGTGTCCCAGGCGGCGAGCACGGAGTTGCGGAGGGCCTCCATGGGGCCCTCGGCGGCGGGCCGGGCCGCCAGCGCGGCCACGAAGTGCGCCTCGACCAGGTCCTGCACCGCGAAGGCCGCCTCCTCCTTGTTGGCGAAGTACCGGAAGAAGGTGCGCTGGGAGACCTCGACCGCCTCGGTGATCTCGTCGACGGTCGTCTGCTCGTAGCCCTGCGAGGTGAAGAGCAGGAGGGCGGAGCGGAGCAGGGCGTCACGGGTGCGCTGCTTCTTGCGTTCGCGCAGTCCGGCCGTCGCCGCCCTCGCCGTCGCGGGCCGCTGGTGGGTGATCACCGCATGGTCCTCTCCGTGCCTTCAGTGCTGTGCTCGCCGACCCCGGGTGAGCGGTCAGGGTACCGGTGCCCGAGCCGGCCGCGGCGGACCCGTTGAGCCGTTCGGGAGCGGTGTCGCGCCTGACACGATCGGGGCATCCCCGAGGTGGCCCCGGCCCCCGCGTTCCGGCGCGGAAGGGTCAACTCCGCGCGCCCGCGGTGCCCACCCGGGCGGCCCGGGCGGGCCTTCCCCTATTCGGATGATCCGCTCCCGGCGGTCTTCCGCCCGGCATCTTCGCAGGTCAGCGTGGTGTCACGGCGATCCGTACGGGCCCCTCGGCCACCCTGGCCACCCGTGCGGGGGACTCGCCGTAGAAGGAGTTGACCGTGATGCGTACCCCTTCCCTGGCCCTGGCCCTCGCCGCCGGCGTGCTGGCCGCCGCTGCCACCGCCACCGCCGCCCTCGCCCTCGTCCCCCAGACATCCCCGGAAGCCACCGCGACGCAGGCCGTCCCGGCGGGCCGGGACAAGCCCGGCGCCCGGGCCGGCGCCCCGCCGGCGCTCGGGCCCTGCGCCACCGGCCAGCTCTGCCTGTGGGCCAAACCCGCCTTCCAGGGGACCCGGCAGGTCCACGAGCTGAGCGGGGTCGACGTGGACGGCTGCACCCCGCTGCCCGCCGGGAAGACCGTGCAGTCCCTGGCCAACCGGCTCGGCCGGCCGGTGACCACGTACCAGTCGGAGGTGTGCGCCGAGACGGGGGAGTTCCAGACCTATCCCGGTGACGGGGTCTGGCTGCCGCAATCCCCGTACCAGATCCGCGCGTTCAAGGTCTGGGAGAACTAGACAGCGCCCACCGTCGGCCCGTGGGCCGATCCGGGGGCCGGTCCGGAGGCCGCCCCGTCCGGGGCCTGTGCGGGTACGCCGCCGGGCCCGGGCGGGACGGCGGGGCCGCCCGCGGACAGCCGGCCGAGCTCGGCGCGCAGCGCGCGCACCTCTCCCTGGAGCTCCCGGATCGCCGCCAGCTGCGCCCGCTCCACCTGGTCGTCCCGCTCGAAGCGGGAGATGAACCAGGCGGCGATATTGGCGGTGACCACACCGAGCAGGGCGATCCCGGACAGCATCAGCCCCACCGCCAGCACCCGGCCGAGGCCGGTGGTGGGGGAGTGGTCCCCGTAGCCGACCGTGGTCATGGTCGTGAACGACCACCACACCGCATCGCCGAGGTTCTTGATGTTGCCGCCCGGCGCGTCCCGCTCCACGCTCAGCACGGCCAGCGAGCCGAACATCATCAGCCCCACCACCGAGCCCGCCACATAGGTGGTCAGCTGCACCTGCGGAGCCATCCGGGCCCTTCGGCCCACCAGCAGCAGGGTGGACACCAGCCGCAGCAGCCGCAGCGGCTGGATCAGCGGCAGCAGGACCGCGGCCAGATCCAGCCAGTGGGTGCGGACGAACAGCCGCCGGTCCTCCGCCAGGCGCAGCCGGACGCAGTAGTCCAGCGCAAAGGCTCCCCACACCGCCCATTCGGCGTGCAGGCACGCCCGCTGTACCGCGGGGCTCGCCTCCGGCACCACGATCGGCACGGCATAGGCCACCGCGAACGCCACGGCGAGCAACAGCAGGGGGAGCTGGGTGCGCCGCTCCCAGCGCACCTGGCGGGACTCTTCCTTCATGCAGGGCATCGTAAAGAACCCGTAAACGCACACACCGACGCAGCCCCGGCCGGACCGGAGCTGCGTCGGCGAAGAACTCAGCGCGAGGAGCGAGGACGGGGGGCAGGGAGGCGGGGCGGGGGCGGGGCAACGCCCCGCGCCCCGGCACCGGGAGCCGAGCCGGCCCCGGTCGCCCCGCCGCCCCGCGGCGGTCAGGCGTCGCCGCCCGCCGCACCCGGGTCGGCCGCGGCCACGTCCAGCAGCTGGTACCGGTCGACGGCCTGCTTCAGCACCGAGCGGTCGATCCGGCCCTCCTTGGCGAGCTCGGTCAGCACCGCCAGCACCACCGACTGCGCGTCGATGTGGAAGAACCGGCGGGCCGCACCCCGGGTGTCGGCGAAGCCGAAGCCGTCCGCACCCAGTGAGGTGTACGCCCCCGGAACCCACCGGGAGATCTGGTCCGGCACCGAGCGCATCCAGTCGGAGACCGCCACGAACGGGCCCTCCGCGCCCGACAGCTTCCGGGTCACATACGGAACCCGCTGCTCCTCCTCCGGGTGGAGCATGTTGTGCTCCTCCACCTCGACGGCCTCCCGGCGCAGCTCGTTCCAGGAGGTCGCCGACCAGACGTCCGCCCGCACGTTCCACTCCGCCGCCAGCAGCCGCTGGGCCTCCAGCGCCCACGGCACGCCCACGCCCGAGGCCATGATCTGCGCCGGGATGGCACCCGTCTGGCCCACCGACACCCGGTGGATGCCCTTGAGGATGCCGTCCACGTCCACATCGGCCGGCTCGGCCGGGTGCTGGATCGGCTCGTTGTAGACGGTCAGGTAGTAGAAGACGTCCTCCGCCTCGGGCCCGTACATCCGCCGCAGACCGTCCTTGACGATGTGCGCGATCTCGTAGCCGTAGGCCGGGTCGTAGGCCACACAGCCCGGGTTGGTCGAGGCCAGCAGCTGCGAGTGGCCGTCGGCGTGCTGGAGGCCTTCACCCGTCAGGGTGGTCCGGCCGGCCGTGGCACCCAGCACGAACCCGCGCGCCAGCTGGTCGGCCATCTGCCAGAACTGGTCGCCGGTGCGCTGGAAGCCGAACATCGAGTAGAAGACGTAGACCGGGATCAGCGGCTCGCCGTGGGTGGCGTACGCCGAGCCGGCGGCGATCAGCGAGGCCGTGCAGCCCGCTTCCGAGATGCCGTCGTGCAGCATCTGGCCGGTCGGCGACTCCTTGTACGCGAGCAGCAGGTCGCGGTCGACCGCCTCGTACTGCTGGCCCAGCGGGTTGTAGATCTTGGCGCTCGGGAAGAAGGCGTCCATGCCGAAGGTGCGGTACTCGTCCGGGGCGATCAGCACGAACCGCTTGCCGATCTCCTTGTCCCGCATCAGGTCCTTCAGGATGCGGACGAAGGCCATGGTCGTCGCGATCGACTGCTGGCCGGAGCCCTTCTTGGCCGCCGCGTAGGTCTTGTCGTCCGGCAGCGCCAGCGGCTTGGCGCGCACCACCCGGGTCGGTACGTACCCGCCCAGCGCGCTGCGCCGGTCGTGCATGTACTGGATCTCCTCGGACTTCGGGCCCGGGTGGTAGTACGGCGGCAGGCCGCCCTCCAGCTGCGCGTCCGTGATCGGGAGGTGCAGCCGGTCCCGGAAGCCCTTGAGGTCGTCGACCGTCAGCTTCTTCATCTGGTGGGTGGCGTTGCGGCCCTCGAAGTTCGGACCCAGCGTCCAGCCCTTGATGGTCTTGGCCAGGATCACCGTCGGCTGGCCCTTGTGGGCCTTGGCCGCCGCATACGCCGCGTAGATCTTCTTGTGGTCGTGGCCGCCGCGTCCCAGGTGCAGGATCTGGGCGTCGGTCATGTTCTCGACCATGGCGCGCAGCCGGTGGTCGTCGCCGAAGAAGTGGTCGCGGATGTATCCGCCGGTCTCGGTCGCGTACGTCTGGAACTGCCCGTCCGGCGTGGTGTTCATCTTGTTGACCAGGATGCCGTCGCGGTCCTGGGCCAGCAGCGGGTCCCAGGAGCGGTCCCAGATCAGCTTGATCACGTTCCAGCCGGCGCCGCGGAAGACGGACTCCAGCTCCTGGATGACCTTGCCGTTGCCGCGGACCGGACCGTCGAGCCGCTGCAGGTTGCAGTTGACCACGAAGGTCAGGTTGTCCAGGCCCTCGCGGGCGGCGAGGGTCAGCTGGCCGAGCGACTCCGGCTCGTCCATCTCGCCGTCGCCGAGGTACGCCCAAACGTGTGACTTGGAGGTGTCCGCGATCCCGCGCGCCTCCATGTACCGGTTCATCCGGGCCTGGTAGATCGCGCCGATCGGGCCCAGGCCCATCGAGACGGTCGGGAACTCCCAGAAATCGGGCATCAGCCGCGGGTGCGGGTAGCTGGACAGGCCGTACGGGGCCTTCGACTTCTCCTGGCGGAAGGCGTCCAGCTGCTGCTCGGAGAGCCGGTCCAGCAGGTAGGCGCGGGCGTACACACCGGGGGAGGCGTGGCCCTGGAAGAAGATCTGGTCGCCGCCGTCCCCCTCGTCCTTGCCCCGGAAGAAGTGGTTGAAACCCACGTCGTAGAGGGAGGCGGAGGAGGCGAAGGTGGCGATGTGGCCGCCCACCCCGATGCCCGGGCGCTGGGCGCGCGAGACCATCACGGCCGCGTTCCAGCGGGTGGCGTTCAGGACCTTCCGCTCGATCTCCTCGTTGCCGGGGAAGAACGGCTCGTCCTTGGTGGCGATGGTGTTGACGTAGTCCGTGCTGCGCATCTCCGGCACGGCCACGCGCTTCTCGCGGGCCCGCTCGATCAGCCGCAGCATCAGGTACCGGGCCCGCTCACGGCCCCGCTCGTCGACGGCAGCGTCCAGGGAGTCGAGCCACTCCCGGGTCTCCTCCGGATCGAAGTCCGGGACCTGACTCGGCAGGCCGCCAATGATGATCGGGTTGCGATCGGATGCGGAAGCCACGCTGTTCCTTCGCTGTCGGGGGAGTCGTGCCCTGAGTCACACCGCCTCCCATCGTGTACCGCCAGGCCGTCATCGTCACCTGTACCGCTAGGTAACCCCTGGAACTTCCGGCGACTGCGTCTGGTGCCGGGGACGTGCCGGGGGACCGGTTCGGGACGGGTCCGGCCAAATCGCAACCTTACGCCCAACCCATTCAGCAGGTCCGTAGGGCCGTTCGTCCCTCAAACAGGTAAGAAAGTCCTCAACGATGCCGAATAGGCTGCAATGGTGTGGGATGAGTCACCGGAGTGCGTCGAGACAGCCGTAATCGTCACCGTTTCGACGGTCTTGACGGCCGGGTACTTGCGCGATCCGCCGCGCCCGTGTGGACTACGCCCAATGCTGCGCGTACGCGCGCGGCCCGAAGACAATCACCGAACATGAGCAGGAGGCACCCCGTGAGCGCGACCGCGGACCACGCGGAGACCAGTCTGGCCGCCCGGCTGGGTTTCCAGTCCGACCAGGTGGTCCAGGAGATCGGCTACGACGAGGACGTCGATCAGGATTTCCGCGAGGTCATTGAGGACCACATCGCCAACGACCTCGTCGACGAGGACTACGACGACGTGGCCGACGCCGTGGTGCTGTGGTTCCGTGAGGACGACGGCGATCTGACGGACGCCCTGGTCGATGCCACCGAGCTGGTCGAGGACAACGCCCTGATCCTGCTGCTGACCCCGAAGACCGGCCGGCCCGGTTACGTGGAGGCCAGTGACATCAGCGAGGCCGCCTCGACCGCGGGGCTGTCGCAGACCAAGAGCGTCAGCGTCGGCAAGGAGTGGGTCGCCAGCCGCCTGATGACCCCCAAGGCCGCAAAGTCCAAGCGCTGACACAAGCGCCCGCAATCCAGCGGACGGGCCCCCGCCGACACCGGTCGGTGGGGGCCCGAGGCTTTTCTCCCGCCCCGCGCGGGGGTGTCTAAGCTTTGCCCTGACAGCCCCATGCCCACCGAAGGGATGCGAGAGATGGCGATCGAGGTCGGAAACAAGGCCCCGGACTTCGAGCTCAAGGACAACCACGGCGCGACGGTCCGGCTCTCGGACTTCCGCGGCGAGAAGAACGTGGTCCTGCTCTTCTACCCCTTCGCCTTCACCGGTGTGTGCACCGGCGAGCTCTGCGAGCTGCGCGACCAGCTGCCGCGCTTCCAGAACGACGAGGTCCAGCTGCTCGCCGTCTCCAACGACTCCGTGCCCACCCTGCGCGTCTTCGCCGAGCAGGAGGGGCTGGAGTACCCGCTGCTCTCGGACTTCTGGCCGCACGGCGAGACCTCCCGCGCCTACGGCGTCTTCGACGAGGAGAAGGGCTGCGCGGTGCGCGGCACCTTCGTCATCGACAAGGACGGCATCGTGCGCTGGACCGTCGTCAACGGCCTGCCGGACGCCCGGGACCTGAACGAGTACATCGCGGCCATCGACAGCCTCTGAGCCGGTCGCCGGTGGCGCGTTCCGGTGCAAAGGGTGCCCATGTCGGGAACCCGTCACTAGGATCCAACCGTTGATCCGGTAGCAACCGCACTACGGGGCCCCGCCCCACACAAGAACCCAATGGAGGATCCGTGGGAGTCAGCCTCAGCAAGGGCGGCAACGTCTCGCTGACCAAGGCCGCCCCCAACCTGACGGCGGTCATCGTCGGTCTGGGCTGGGACGCTCGCACCACCACCGGCACCGAGTTCGACCTCGACGCCAGCGCGCTGCTCACCAACGACCAGGGCAAGGTCGCCGGCGACGGCAATTTCGTCTTCTTCAACAACCTCAAGAGCCCCGACGGCTCGGTGGAGCACACCGGTGACAACCTCACCGGTGAGGGCGAGGGCGACGACGAGCAGATCAAGGTGAACCTCGCCGGTGTCCCGGCCGACGTGCACCGCATCGTCTTCCCGGTGTCGATCTACGACGCCGAGACCCGCCAGCAGAGTTTCGGCCAGGTTCGCAACGCGTTCATCCGCGTGGTGAACCAGGCCGACAACACCGAGCTCGCCCGCTACGACCTGAGCGAGGACGCCTCGACCGAGACCGCCATGGTCTTCGGCGAGCTGTACCGCAACGGCGCGGAGTGGAAGTTCCGTGCCATCGGGCAGGGCTACGCCTCGGGCCTGCGCGGCATCGCGCAGGACTTCGGCGTGAACGTCTGAGCCTGCGGAGCAGGTTCACCCGTCCGGCGCCGTGCACTGACCGTGTGCGGCGCCGGACGGCTTTGCCATCACCACGTCGTCCGGGGAGGACCACAACATGGGCGTCACACTCGCCAAGGGGGGCAATGTCTCCCTCTCCAAGGCCGCACCGAACCTGACCCGGATCCTGGTCGGTCTCGGCTGGGACGCGCGCTCCACCACGGGGGCGGACTTCGACCTCGACGCCAGTGCGCTGCTGTGCAACGGCGGCCGGGTGCTCGGGGACCAGTACTTCGTCTTCTACAACAACCTCAAGAGCCCCGAGGGCTCCGTCGAGCACACAGGTGACAATCTCACCGGCGAGGGCGACGGGGACGACGAATCGATCATCATCGACCTGACCGCGGTGCCGGCCGAGGTGGACAAGATCGTCTTCCCGGTCTCGATCCACGATGCGGACGCCCGCCGGCAGACGTTCGGCCAGGTCACCAATGCGTTCATCCGCGTGGTGAACGAGGCGGACAACCAGGAACTGGCCCGCTACGACCTCTCCGAGGACGCCTCCAGCGAGACCGCAATGATCTTCGGTGAGGTCTACCGGTACGGGGGCGAATGGAAGTTCCGTGCGGTGGGGCAGGGGTACGCGTCGGGCCTCAGGGGCATCGCTCTAGACTTCGGGGTCAACGTTTCGTAAAGCCGTACAAGATCATGGGGTGCCAGTGGTCCTGAAAACCTTCGGCTGGTCGTTCGCCATCACGGCGCTCGGCCTTGCCTTCGCCGCATGGCAGTGGGGGTGGGAGGCGTTCGGGGTCGTACTGATCCTGTCGATCCTCGAGATCTCGCTGTCCTTCGACAATGCGGTCGTCAATGCCGGAATCCTGAAGAAGATGAATGCCTTCTGGCAGAAGATCTTCCTCACCATCGGCATTCTCATCGCGGTGTTCGGTATGCGACTGGTCTTCCCCGTCGCCATCGTCGCGATCAGCGCCCAGGTCGGGCCGATCGAGGCGATCCAGCTCGCGCTGGACGAGCCCGAGCGGTACGAGGCGCTGGTCACCGACGCCCACCCGGCGATCGCCGCGTTCGGTGGCATGTTCCTGCTGATGATCTTCCTGGACTTCATCTTCGAGGACCGTGACCACAAGTGGCTGGCCTGGCTGGAGCGGCCCCTGGCCAAGCTCGGCAAGGTCGACATGCTCTCGGTCTGCATCGCCCTGATCGCGCTGCTGGCCACGGCGATGACCTTCGCCACCAACGCCCACACCAGCACCGGTCATGCGGACAAGTCCTCCACCGTGCTGCTCTCCGGCGTCGCCGGTCTGATCACGTACCTCATCGTCGGCGGTCTCTCCTCCTACTTCGAGAACAAGCTCGAAGAGGAAGAGGAGCGCGAGCACGAGGAGGAGGAGAAGGCCAAGGCGGCCGGCAAGCCGGTCTCCGCGGTCGGCCTGGCCGGCAAGGCGGCGTTCTTCCTCTTCCTCTACCTCGAGGTCCTCGACGCGTCCTTCTCCTTCGACGGGGTCATCGGCGCGTTCGCGATCACCAACCACATCTTCTGGATGGCGCTCGGCCTCGGCATCGGTGCCATGTACGTCCGGTCGCTCACGGTCTACCTGGTCCGCCAGGGCACCCTGGACGACTACGTCTACCTGGAGCACGGCGCGCACTACGCCATCGGCGCGCTCGCCGTCATCCTGCTCATCACCATCGAGCACGAGATCAGCGAGCTCATCACCGGCACCATCGGTGTCGTGCTGATCGCCGCCTCCTTCTGGTCCTCGGTCCGCCGCAACAAGCGGATGGAACTGGAAGCAGCCACGGGGCCGGCCGCCAAGGCATGACCCACCCGCACATGCGGAACCATTGACAGGGGCGGCCTTCCGGCCGCCCCTGTCGGGGTTTTCGAGGTGGGGGGAAATGGCATGGGGTTCTTCGACGGGCTCCGGGGCGGCCGGGCGGCACAGTTCCAGTCGGGCAGCACGTCGTCGAGTGCGATCGAGCTGACCAGGCGGCATCCGACGGTCTCCCTGACCAAACAGGGGGCGGTCACCGGAAACCTGCGGGTCAACCTGTCCTGGCGGATGCGGAGCTCCGACTTCGACGGCGGCCGGTCGGGCCAGAGCGGACAGCTGTTCCGCCATCCGTTCAAACTCTTCAAACCCGACATGGTCCAGGCGCACACCCAGGGCATGGTCAACGTCGACCTGGACATGGGCTGCCTGTACGAGCTGACGGACGGCACCCGGGGCGTGGTCCAGCCCCTGGGCACCCTGCTCGGCGACCTCAACGACCCGCCGTACATCAAGCTCAGCGGGGACGACCGGTTCGGCTCGGGCTCCGGGGAGACCCTGTACATCAACCTCGACCACGCCGAGGAGATCAAACGGCTGCTGGTCTTCGTCTACATCTACGACCAGACCCCGGCCTTCGACCGGACGCACGCCATGGTGACCCTGTACCCGAGCACCGGGCCGCGGATCGAGGTCCCGCTGGACGAGCGCGCCCCGGAGGCCCGTTCCTGCGCCGTGGTCTCCCTGGAGACCGTCAAGGGCGAACTGATCGTCCGCCGGGAGGTCCGGTTCGTGTACGGGTTCCAGGCCGAGCTGGACCGGCTGTACGGCTGGGGGCTCCAGTGGGGCCGGGGCTACAAGACCACCAAGAGCTGACCCGGCCCCGGCCGGCTACCGCCGGATGAACTGCGGGCCCTGGAGCGGCAGCCGGAAGGAGGAATCGCCCCCCGGCACCGGCACCGGGGCCGGGGACACCGGCTGCGGGTACCCGTACGCGGGCTGCGCGGCCGGCGGGGCCTGGGTGGGCGGCGCGGCCGGCAGCGGCGGCACGGCCGGGGCCGGCGGTCGCATCGCCGTGGTCGCGGCCTCGGCGGGCTGCCGCCCTCCGGCCCCCGCGGGGGCCTCCGAGGAGGCCGGGGCATCGGCGGCTCCGGCGGATTCCGCGGCATCACCGGTTTCGTCCACCGAGATCCCGTGGTCGGTGGCGAGGCCCACCAGCCCGTTGGAGTAGCCCTCTCCGAGCGCCCGGAACTTCCAGGCATCGCCCCGCCGGTACAGCTCCCCGCAGATCAGCGCCGTCTCACCGCCGGTCTCGGGCCGTACGTCGAAGTAGGCGAGCGGCTCCGCGCCGCCCGCGCCCGTGGCGTCGTACAGCAGGATCCTCAGGTCCTGGACCCGTTCGAAGGGGACGTCCTCGGCCGAGGCCACCACCAGGATCCGGTCCACCTGTGCCGTGACCGAGCCGAGGTCGGCCTGCACGGCGTCGGTGACCGCCTCGCCGATCCGCTTCTTCCCGAGCCGCCACACCGCCCCGGAGGGGTGCCGCGGCTGGTTGTAGAACACGAAGTCCTCATCCGAGCGCACCCGCCCGTCCGGGCCCACGAGCAGCGCCGAGGCGTCCACGTCCGGCACCTCGGGGCCGTTGGTCCAGCGCAGCACAGCCCGGACCGAGGCGGCGGTCACCGGGATGTTCGAGCCCTTCTGCATCGCGTGCGTCATGCCCGTCATCCTGCCCTGGTGGGGCGGAGCGGGACAATGCGGCCCCCCGTAGCGGGGGCAAGGTGTTGTGCGGGGGCTGTGACGGCCCTTGTGGGGGGTCCGGGCCGCGTGCATGGTGCAAGAGGGTTACCTGGATTTCATGTACTTGAGGAACTCTTGAATCTCATTCGTACGTACTATTACCGGCCACGGCAGATGGGCCGCCGAAGCAGTACGGGGGAAGCAGATGCGTCATTTCGGGCACATAGCGCCCGCGGTCCGCAAGGACCTCTTCCACCGGGAGCCGAACGAATTCACCGCCGACTCGCCGGTGCGCATCCTCGCGGCTGCCCTCGGCGCCACCCTCTACAGCCCCGCGACCCGCCCCCGACTGGCCGCCGACATCCGCAAGCAGGCCGCCCGCGGAGTCGTGTCCATGGTGCTCTGCCTGGAGGATTCCATCGGCGACGCCGAGGTCGAGGGCGGTGAGGACAACCTGGTCCGGCAGTTCGCCGAGCTCGATGCGCAGACCGCGGACGCCGGGGCCGCCGAGCTCCCCCTGCTCTTCATCCGGGTCCGTACCCCGGAGCAGATCCCGGACCTGGTGACCCGGCTCGGCGGCAGCGTCCGCCGATTGGCCGGATTCGTTCTTCCCAAATTCACCGAGAACCGCGGAATCGCCTTCCTGGAGGCCGTCGAAGCCGCCGAGACCGCGGTCGGACAGCGGCTGTACGCCATGCCGGTCCTGGAATCCCCCGAGCTGCTGCACCTCGAAACCCGGGTCGAGGCTCTCGCCGGCATCTCGCGGACGGTCAACCTGCACCGCGAGCGGGTCCTCGCCCTCCGCCTCGGCGTCACCGACTTCTGCTCCGCCTACGGGCTGCGCCGCACGCCCGACATGACCGCGTACGACGTCCAGATCGTCGCCGGCGTGATCGCCGACGTGGTCAACGTGCTCAGCCGGGCCGACGGCACCGGATTCACGGTCACCGGCCCGGTCTGGGAGTACTTCCGCCACCAGCAGCGCATGTTCAAGCCCCAGCTGCGCCGCAGCCCCTTCCTGGAGGGCCGGGCCGAGGAGCTGCGCACCGCGCTCATCGAGCACGACCTGGACGGGCTGCTGCGCGAGATCGAGCTCGACCGGGCGAACGGCCTGCTCGGCAAGACCTGTATCCACCCCACGCACACCACCCCCGTGCACGCCCTGTCGGTGGTCTCCCACGAGGAATTCAGCGACGCCCAGGACATCCTGCGGCCGGAGCAGGGCGGCGGCGGGGTGCTGCGGTCGGCTTATACGAACAAAATGAACGAGGTGAAGCCCCACCGGGCCTGGGCCGAGCGCACCATGCTGCGCGCCGAGGTCTTCGGGGTGGCAAAGGAGGAGGTCGGCTTTGTCGACCTGCTCACGGCCGGACTCCAGGTGTGATGTCCGGGCGGGTGACGAAGGCGACGGAAGGCAAGACGATCGACACGGTGTGGTCGGGTACGTGGGTCGCGGAACGGCTGGGCATACGGCTGGAGGGCGCGAGCGCCGGTGCGGCCGGGGGTGCGGGCGCGGGCGGGGGCGCGGATGCGGGGCCGACGGGGCTGACGGGGCTGCTCGGGCTGGCGCTGCGGCGCAACCCCAAGCGGGCCCACCTGCTGGTTTCGCAGGTGCTCGGCAAGCACGTCCCGCAGTCCCCGTCCGTGGTCCGTGCCGCCGGGTACGGGCTCGGCGAGCGGGTCCGGGAGCTGCTCGGCGAGGCCGCCGGGTCGGCGGTGGTCCTCGGCTACGCGGAGACCGCGACCGGGCTGGGCCACTGCGTGGCCGACGGCCTGGGCGTCGCCCCCTACCTGCACTCCACCCGCCGCCCGGTCCCGGGCCTGACCCCGGCCGGCGGCTTCGAGGAGTCCCACTCGCACGCCACCTCCCACCTGCTGCTGCCCGAGGACCCGCAGCTGCTGGCCGGGTCGGGGCCGCTGGTCCTGGTGGACGACGAGTTCTCCACCGGGAACACGGTTCTCAACACCATCCGCGATCTGCACTCCCGGTACCCGCGCGAGCACTACGTGGTGGTGGCCCTGGTCGACATGCGTTCCCCGGCCGACCGGGACCGGCTCGCCGCCTTCGCCGCCGAGCTCGGCGCCCGGGTCGACCTGATCGCCCTGGCGAGCGGCACGGTGCACCTGCCGGAGGGCGTGCTGGAGCGCGGCCGGGCCCTGGTCGCGGAGTACGAGGCGCAGCCGGCCGGAGCCGGAGCCGGAGCCCCGGCCGCGCCGTCCGGTCCGGGCGGAGTCCGGCGGGTCGTCCTCGACTGGCCTGCCGGTGTTCCGGACGGTGGCCGACACGGCTTCACGCCCGCGCACCGGGTCCGGCTGGACGAAGCGTTGCCCCGCCTCGGCGGACAGCTGGCCGCGGCACTCGGAGCGCGGCCCGGCCGGGTCCTCGTACTCGGCAACGAAGAGCTGATGTACGCCCCGCTGCGGCTCGCCACCGCCCTCGAGGAGAGCGGGGCGGCCACCGAGGTCCGGTTCTCCACCACCACCCGCTCGCCCGTGCTCGCCGTGGACGACCCCGGCTATGCCATCCGCACCCGGCTGGAGTTCCCCGCCCACGACGCTCCGGCCGACGGCCCCGGCGCCCGTTTCGCGTACAACGTCGCCGGAGCCGGGTTCGACACCGTGGTCGTGGTGGTCGACTCGGCCGGGGACACTCCCGAACTCCAGTCCGGCCTGCTGGCCGAGCTGCGCCCGCACACCGGCCGGATCCTGCTCGCGGTCGTCCCCTCGTACACGCCCCCGTACACGCCCCCGTACGCGCCTCCGTGCGCAACCGACCGGCAGGAGCCGATCATGCTGCCCGAGCCGTTGCGCGGCCCCGCCTTCTCCTCGTACGCCCCGGAGGACGTCGGCTGGCTCCTCCAGGACCTCTCCGGCGTCGAGCTCGAGGCCCCGACCGAGGAGCGCGAGGAGGCCATCCAGGCGGGCGGCGCGCACTACGCCGAGTCGCTGCCCGTGGAGTACCAGCCCAGCGCCGCCTACCAGCGGCTCTACACCGAGGCGCTGACCGCCTCCGCCGCCCGGATCGCCCGCGCCGTCGGCACGGTCACCGAAACCGTCCTCGCCGAACGGTCCCCGCGTCCGGTCCTGGTCTCGCTGGCCCGCGCCGGGACCCCGGTCGGCGTCCTGATGCGCCGCTGGGCCGCCCACCGGCACGGCCTGGACCTCCCGCACTACGCCGTCTCCATCGTGCGGGGCCGCGGCATCGACGCCAACGCCCTGCGCTGGCTGGCCGCCCACCACGACCCGGCCGACGTGGTCTTCGTCGACGGCTGGACCGGCAAGGGCGCCATCACCCGCGAACTGCGCGAGGCACTGCGGGCCCACAACCAGATCGAGGGGGGCCCGGGCTTCGACCCGGAGATCGTGGTCCTGGCCGACCCCGGCGGCTGCGTCTCCACCTACGGCACCCGCGAGGACTTCCTGATCCCCTCCGCCTGCCTCAACTCCACCGTGTCCGGACTCATATCCCGTACGGTGCTCAGATCCGACCTGGTCGGTCCGGCCGACTTCCACGGCGCGAAGTTCTACCGCGAGCTGGCCGCCGCGGATGTCTCCACCGCCTTCGTGGACACCGTCGCCGCCCGTTTCGACGAGGTCGCCGACGCCGTCGAGGCCGAGCTCAAGGACCTGCCGGCCGCCGACCGCGCCCCCACCTGGGAGGGCTGGGCGGCGGTGGAGCGCATCAGCGAGGAGTACGGCATCCACGATGTGAACCTGGTCAAGCCGGGCGTCGGCGAGACCACCCGGGTGCTGCTGCGCCGGGTGCCGTGGAAGATCCTGGCCCAGCGCGGTGCCGGGGCCGACCTGGACCACGTACGGCTGCTCGCCGAGCAGCGCGGGGTGCCGGTCGAGGAGGTCGACGGGCTGCCGTACACCTGCGTAGGACTCATCCACCCCCGCTTCACACGCGGCGCGACCGGCGCCGACGGAAAGGCTGTGGCCACCTCGTGACTGTCCTGGTAGCAAGCGATCTGGACCGTACGCTCATCTACTCGGCGGCGGCCCTCGGGCTGACCATGCCGGACCCGGAGGCCCCGCGGCTGCTGTGCGTGGAGATCCACGAGGGCAGGCCGCTCTCCTTCATGACGGAGACGGCAGCCGCGCTGCTGGCGGAACTCACCGAGGACCCCTCGGTGGTCTTCGTCCCGACCACCACCCGTACCCGCAAGCAGTACCAGCGGATCAACTTCCCCGGCCGCCCGGCCCCGTACGCCATCTGCGCCAACGGCGGACAGCTGCTGGTGGACGGGGTCCCGGACCGGGCCTGGCGGCGCACGGTCGCGGCCCGGCTGGCGGAGGAGTGCGCCCCGCTGGAGGAGGTGCACGCCCACCTGCTGGCCGTCGCGGACCCGGCGTGGCTGCGCAAGGCGCGGGTGGCCGAGGACCTGTTCGCCTACCTGGTGGTGGAGCGGGCGCTGGTGCCGGAGGAGTGGCTGAAGGCGCTGGCGGAGTGGGCCGAGTCCCGCGGCTGGACGGTTTCCCTCCAGGGCCGCAAGATCTACGCGGTGCCGCGCCCGCTGACCAAGAGCGCGGCGATGCGGGAGGTGGCCCGGCGCACCGGCGCGGAGCTCACCCTGGCGGCGGGCGACTCGCTGCTGGACGCGGACCTGCTGCTGGCCGCGGACCGGGCCTGGCGGCCCGGCCACGGTGAACTGGCGGATTCGGAGTGGACCGCTCCGGGGGTGCGGGCGCTGGCCGAGGCGGGTGTCCTGGCGGGCGAGACGATCGTCAGGGAATTCGGCAGGACGGCGGGCGTTGGCACACTGGCCCCATGACCAAGGGCAACAGCACCAAAATCACCGATGAGTTGTACGCCTACATGCTCGCGCAGAACCCGCCGCTGGACCCGGTTCAGCGCGGGCTGATCGCGACCACCTGGGAGAAGTTCCCGGACTCGGCCGGCATGCAGTCGGCGGAGGAGCAGGGCCCGCTGCTGGCCTTCCTGGTCCGGCTGACCGGCGCCCGGCACATCGTGGAGGTCGGCACCTTCACCGGCTTCTCCACCCTGTCCATGGCCCAGGCCCTGCCGGCCGACGGCCGGATCATCGCCTGCGACATCTCCGAGGAGTGGACGGCGTACGGCCGCCGGGCCTGGGAGGAGGCGGGTGTCGCCGACCGGATCGACCTGCGGATCGCGCCGGCCCTGGACACGCTGCGCGCGATGCCCACGGAGCCGCACATCGACCTGGCGTACGTGGACGCGGACAAGGGCAACCAGATCGCGTACTGGGAAGAACTGGTTCCGCGCCTCCGCCCGGGCGGCCTGATCGTCACCGACAACACGCTGTTCCACGGCACGGTGCTGGACCCGTCCGAGACGGGTGCGGGCGCGGTCATCCGGGCGTTCAACGAGCATGTGCGCGCGGACCGGCGGATGGACAGCGTCCTGCTGGCCATCTCGGACGGCCTGACCCTGTCCCGCCGTGCCTAGGTTCTGCCGCGCCCGGGGCGTCCGGGGCCTCTAGCAGCAGCCCCCGCCGCCGCAGCACCCGCCGCCGCCTCCGCCGGCCGGGGCGGCGGGGGCGCTGCCCGTCCCGCCGACGGCGACGGCGACGGCGGAGAGGAGCTTGACGGTGTCGGCGTGCCCGGCGGGGCAGTCGGCGGGGGCGGAGGACTCGGCCATCGGACGGCTGACCTCGAAGGTGTCGTCGCAGGTCCGGCAGCGGTATTCGTAGCGAGGCATGCGCACAGGCTAAGGTGCGCCGGCCCCGGCGGACCAGCTTCAGAGCCGGTGGGCGAGGCCGGCCCGCTGCTCGCGGGCGGCCTGCTCGGGGTGGCGGGCCCGCCAGTACGGGTTGTCGTGCGGCAGGGCGCTGCCCACCCGCCCGTACATCCCGAACCACATCAGCATCACGCCGACGACAAAGCTGAACAGCACGTTCTGGATCTCGAAGGCCAGGAAGTTGAGCCCGGTGTCGAGCAGCGCCAGGTTCACGAACCCGCTGGCGATGAACGCCAGGCCCAGCACGATGTTCAGGGTCGAGGCGAAGGTCCCGCCGATGACCATCCCGGTGAACAGCAGCAGCCCGACGCAGATCGACAGCACGCTCAGCGCGCCGTTGGTGTTCAGCGCGAGCACCGTGTCGCCGCCGGTGTCGAAGAACCCGATGCGGTCGATGAGCCCCAGGATCCCGAAGACGACCAGCAGCAGGCCCGTCAGGCCGGCGCCGACCCGGTAGACCTTGCTCAGCTTGTGATCGGTGGGCAGATGGTCGTCGAGCCGGGCATTGACCGGGTGCAGCAGGCGCCGGACCAGGTGGCTGCGTTCCGGTTCGTGGGTCTCGTACGGTTCGTGGGCCACGTAGGGCGCGTAATGCTCATGGGGCTCGGTGCACCCGTAGGCCGCGTGCGGTGCATACGACTCCGGAGGGACCGCGGGCGACGTCCGAGACCTGCGTGACGTATGCGACGTATGGAACCTGTGGGACGTGTGGGCAGCCATGGCGCCCTCCTCTGCTCCGTTCCCTGCCCCCAGCATCCGCCGCACCGCCCCAGGCGACAACTTCCGACTGCGGGTGGCGCCGGCGTCGGGAGGGTCAGCGCGGAGTACGCCCAGCCCGGATGTCGCCGACCACCCGGCCCACGGCCTCCCGTACGTCCTCCAGCTCCCGGAGGAAATGCCAGTAGTCGGGGTGGCGGTCCTCCAGGCCCGCCATCGCCCGGTCCACCCGGGCCACCGCCTCGTCCAGCGGTCGCGCATGCCGGGGATCGGGCACGGTACGGCCCTCCATCGCCAGCCGCTGCGCGTCCCGGATCGCGAACCGGGTCCGCTGCACTTCCACCTGCGGATCCCGGGCCACCGCCTCCAACCGGGCCAGCCGGTCCTGAGCAGCCGAAACGGCCTCGTCCACGGAATCGAGGAGCGCCCGTACGGTGCCGAACAGCGCGGTGGCGTCCGCCCACCGCTGCTCCTCCCGGGCCTTGCCCGCCTCCCGCAGCCGCTCCTCGGCATGCGCCACGTCCCGGGCGGCCTGCTCGGGCACCGGCTGCAGGTCCTGCCAGCACGCCGCGCTGAACCGGCGGCGCAGCTCGCTCAGCACCGGATCGACTCGCTCCGCGCGGTTCCGCAGCGCCTGCGCCCGGGTCCGCAGGCTCACCAGCCGGCGGTCCATCTCCGCGGCCCGCTCCGGCAGCCGCTCGGCCTCGGCGCGTATGGCCTCCGCGTCGCGCAGGATCCGGTCGGCCCGCTGGAGCGTCTCGGGTACGCCGTGCTGCCCGGCCCCCTGGGTCAGCTTGGTCAGCTCCGGCCCGAGCGCGGCCAGCCGCGCCGCGAGCTCATCGGCCCGCATCCCGGCGGCCCGCACCGCGTCCAGCGCGTTGCTGGCGGCCAGCAACGCGGCCCTGGCCCGCTCCCGCGCCGGCGCCACCTGCGCCAGCTGGCTCTCCGCCCGGTCCAGCAACGGCTGCAACCCCTGCGCGAACCGCTCCAGCTCCCCCTTGACCCGGACCAGGTCCTCCCGCGCCCGCACCAACTGCTGCTTGGCACGTGCTGCGGTCCCGGAATCCAGATCGACCCGGTCGAGATCGTGTGCGTCGACGGCCTCGATGTACGCGTGGCTGACCTCATCGATCCGCCGCCCCAGCGCCCCGAACCCCTCGACGGCCTGCCGGCCCGCCGGACTCCCGTCCACCGCGGCGATGGTCTCCACCGAGATCCGCAGATCCCGCTGCGCGGTGTCCAGCTCGTAGAAAGCCGCGGCGGCGGCATCCTTCGCGGCCTGCGCATCCGCCCGCCGGCTCTCGTCCCGCCCACCGAACCACCGCCGGGATGCCGTCGTCACAATCCCTCTCCCGTACCGCGTCCGCCCTGCCCCACCCTGCCTCGCTCCATTCTCACCCACCCCCGGTCGTTTGCGTCGGGGGCATGCCCTGCATGTAGGCTGTCCACTCATCCACGGGTGCGTAGCTCAGGGGTAGAGCGCTGCTCTTACAAAGCAGATGTCGGCGGTTCGAAACCGTCCGCGCCCACCGGTCAGAAGGCCCCCGCCCATCACGGCGGGGGCCTTCGGCATCCACATCTGACATCAACGGGGGCGGTCAGGAACGGTCGCGCCGGGTCCTGAGCAGCCGGTCCATGTGCCCGACTGCCTCGCGCTGCGTGTCCTGTACGACGTGGGCGTAGACGTTCATAGTGACGGCAATCTGCGAGTGCCCCAGGATCTCCATCACCACCCGGGGCGGCACCCCGGCGGCGGTCAGCAACGTTGCGGTTCCGTGCCGGGCATCGTGCAGCCGAACGACCCGGGGCCCGGCGTCTCTCGCCACGCGGGTGAAGGACCGATAGACGTTCCGCGGCTCGATGGGCCGCCCGGTCCGAGTGGTGAACACGTACCCGGTCTCCTCCCACTTGTCGCCCGCGTTCTCTCGCATGGCGGCCTGCCGCATCCGCTGCCAGCGCAGGGGAGCGACGCAGATCCCGGGCAGCGGCAGGGTCTGCCGGCGCCGTCGCCCTTTGGGGTCGTCCTCGTAGGCCTCACCCCGAACACGCTGGCGCTGGCTCCGAACCCGGATCTCCCGCTTGTCCAGATCAACGTTCTTCCACCGTAGCCCGACCAACTCACCCCGCCGCAGGCCGAGGGCGATGGCGAGGACGAAGGCGGGGTGCAGCGGGTCCTTGCGGGCGGCGGCGAGGAAGTCCAGGGTCTCGTCCAGCTCCCACGGCGACATTTCGCGAACCTGCACCTTGGGCGGCTCGACAAGCGTCACCACGTTCCGGCTGACATGTTCTTCCGGGCAGGCCGCTGCCAGGGCCGTCCGCAGCACTCGGTGCGACTCCTTGGCGGTCGCCGCACTGGTGCGCTTCTGCAGCTGAGCCAGGGACCGCCTACATCGGTGACGCCCAGCGACTCCAGCCGCTTCGTACCGAGCAACGGCACCAGGTAGAGCCGGACATGAGTCTCGTACTTGACGTACGTTGTGCGCTTGCGGTGCGGCCGGACGATGGTCTCCAGCCAGTACGGCAGCCACTCGGCGAGCTTCGCCGATCGGGTGGGCACAGGCACGCCTTGGTCCACCTTGGCGAGCAGCTCACGCCGCTAGGTATCGCACTCGGTCCAGGACTTGCCGCAGGCGAACTTCCGGGCGCGGGTGCCGTCGGGCTGGAGGACGTACACGGCCGCCTGATAACGCCCGTCCTTCCGCTGGGTGATGGTGCCGGCACCGTTGGGTTGCGCTTGCGTTGTGTGGCCATCAGGAAGCCTCCCCGATCTCGTGGTCGATGAATCTCCGGACGGCGTCAGCGGGGATGCGGCGGGCGCGGCCGATGGTGATGGACACGAGCCGCCGGGACAGGATCAGGTCGTAGACGGTCGAGCGCCCGAGCCTGAGCAGCTCCATGACCTCGGGCACGGTCAGCAGTTCGGGGGCGGCGGTGGTCATGACGCGGCTCCTTCCAGGACGAGTTGGTCGTGCAGGGCCCCGCTTGCGGTCCGACGGTTGAGCTGGATGTCTCGGGCGATGGTCGCGGCCAGGACGGATTCGCCGGGCGAGTGCCCGTGGCCGGCGTACTGCCAGGAGGCGAGGACGAGCACGGTGTCCGGCTCGGCGTCCCAGTCGTTGGCGACGGTCCAGCCCGTGATGTGGATCGGGTCGGAGCAGCCGCCGGTACGGCGTATCTGGTCTTCCCAGCGGGCGTATCCGGAAGCCCCGGCCACCCTCAGCATGTCGCCGAGGAGGCCGGGGTCCAGGTCCGCGAGGGTCGCGGAGTCGGTCACGCGTTCACCGTCCGGCTGAGACGGCGGGTGGAGCGGCGGGTGCCGGTGCCGTGGCAGACAGGGCAATGAGCGGTGATGGTGCGCAGGGTGCCGGTACGGTCCCGGCCGCCGAGCGTGATGTGCACGGCGGGGAAGCCGTTACGCATCTGGCCCGCTTGGAGGCGCGCCGCTTTCCCTCTGGTGCGGTGCCTCCGGCGGGGGCGCTCCGACTCCGGGATGCCCGGGGCCCGTCCTGCGTCTGCCGACGGTTCGTGATGAGGGCGCCCTGTCGTTAAAGGGCACATGGCCTGTCAGCTCAGACGACTAGCATGCAGGCGTGGCAGCAAAGCGACCGAAAGTGCCCAGCGAACTACGCCGGCGTGTGCTCATCGAGGCTGGCCACCGCTGCGCCATCCCAACCTGCAAGGCGACTCCCGTGGAGATCGCACACATCGTCCCGTGGTCGAAGGTGCGGAAGCATGAATTCAAGAACCTAATTGCACTTTGCCCAACATGCCACACTCGTTTTGACGACCCACACGGCCCTATAGGCCTGAAAGCCATGCGGCAGTACAAGGCGAACTTGAATCCGCTACTTTCGGGGAATCTCAGCAACCGAGAAGGCCAGGCGGACCGACTCGCAACCTACCAAGAACTTCGGGCATGTTTTGCAGAGTGGATTCCCGCAGAGGCTAAGCATGCAGCAGCTAAATCCCGCAGGGCCTCCCAGCCTGATACAGTCGAAGACCTCAGAACCCAAGCTGTGACCAAGTTCGCCTCGGTTGTGGGAGCTGTGGCAGATTTCCAGTCTGTATGGAAAGAATCCGAAGCGCGCGATCTTGCCGGGGCGATTTTCTATCATGCAGCTGATTGGATCGACGAAGTTAATGAGAGTCGGTTCCCGATTCCTAAACAGCTCGCACGACGCGACATTGCCGAGGAAATCTCCGACGCTTCTGCGCAACTTCACCTAATTGTTTGCGAGGAACTTTCAATGTAGCGGACCTGCGATAGGCGTGGGGTGCGGATGGCTCAACGTACTGTTAGCGCACAAGTCGCGAGCGGCAGCCCCAGCAACGTGGCTCAGAGGCTGGGAGACTGCCCAGGTGGGCGCTCGGAAGTTTTCCCCCAAGTAGACCTCAGGACTCAGGGCACGGCTCCCCTGTTCGCCAAACAGCATTGCGCACCCCGTCCGAAGATGCTGGATGAGGTGCGCATGCGGATTGATTTCAGCTCAGAGCCCGCAGTGCTGCCACAGACGAGACGAGGCCCGTGCGCTCCAGGCTCTCAATTAGGTCTGCGACCACAAGAGGCGGCTTCTTGCAACCATCGGCTATCTGCTGAAGCACAGCGTAGATGATCTGCGGGTTAAGGTCGATCTGCGCTTCCAGGAATGCGTCTGGATGGATTGCTTCCACATCCCAGGGGGCCAAGGCCTCTTGCGGGAAATCTTTAAGGTTAAAGGTGACAATGACTTGAGCCTTGGCGCGTATCGCTGCTGCCAGGACGTGGCGATCATCGGGATCCGGGAGTCGTATGGCTTCAATTAGGGGCTCGTATCCAATGACCATGCAGTCCCGAATCGCAGCCTTCATTGCAACGCGGGTCCGATCTAGTTTGCCTTCATCTAGATCGGGCCTTTTGGCCTTCAGGTTTCGGAAAGTTTCGTCAAGGATTCTATCCGTCCATTTCGCCTGCACCAGGCCTGCGGCACCAACACGGATAAGCACGTCACGCAGGACGCTCGGGTAGAGCACATTAGCGTCATAGATGGCGACGAAAGCCATTGACTACATCATTCCCATCTCCTGGCCGAGCTCGGTGAGCTCATCGGCGGCAGTGCGACGCCTCAGGTCGTCCTGCTGCTTGTACTCCATGAGTGACGAAGCCTTGATCCTGCGGTGAGTCCCCACGTGTCGATACTCGATCTCACCGGCGTTGAGAAGTCCCACGAGGAACGGTCGGGACACGTTGAGCATGTCAGCCGCCTGCTGGGTGGTCAGTTCCGCGTCTGCTGGAACCACGGAGACACCGCGACCTGCTCCCAGATGGGCAAGCAGGCCGGCGAGGAGCTCTACAGCCTCACGGGGCAGCGTCAGCTGCTCTGGCTCGCCGTCCTCGACCGTGACGGTGATCTCGCGGCGGTCCTTGTGGGCCTCCAGGTAGCTACGGACACGCTGTAGGGCCCGGTTGGTGGAGGCGGTCTGCTCCGGGGGGATCGTCACTGGCCTGATATCTGTCTTGGTCATTTCGCACCCCTCGCTGCTCAGGTAGGCGGCGCGCCTACGACCGACGGCTACAGTATCTGAAACAGTCGAAATAAGCGCAACATCTGGAAGCCGCCACCGTGTGGCTGGAACCTGTGGTGCACGGCGCTGAACAGGCATTTCGTGGTCTGTTCGCACGCTCGTGCTGACAGTCAAGCCGCACTCCTTGCGCCGACTGTGTTGCCAGACACGGTGGGGGCCCTGGCCTATCAGGCTGGGCGTGCCCGGCGGCCGAGCCTGGGCAGCCATGGGCGCCGAGGTCCCCGGCAGGTATCGGCAGCGCAGCCTCTGTGCCCACGTGACCGCAGGGTGATATCCAACTGGCTCTTCTGCGAGCTGTGGCCTATTCGTGGACCGACAAGGGCTCGGCTTGCCGCCCGTAGGTTGCTGACCTGGAGAGACTCATGAGAACACACGGGGCCTCCGGAGCCGCGTGCCGTGAGCGGCATTATGGTCTCGAGAGCACCCACGTCACGGCTGCGGCCGATGGTGCTGCGCTTGTCTTCACGTGGGACGCGGACGCGTGGATCGAGGTGCGGAACCTTGGGGGAGAGGTCGTCATCGAGGCCAATGCCGCGGGTCTCAGGACGCTTGCCGGGCATCTGCTCGTGTTGGCCGGCGATGGGGTTCACGATGGCGCCCACCTGCACCTCGAAGACAGCAACGGACTGGAGGACGGGTCCGTGGGCTTGGTCTTGGAGCGCTGCGACGAGGAGTGAGGGCACCGGGCCAGCCGCCGCCGGAGCTGACATCCGCGGGTGACATCAACGCCGGTGAACACTGACGGTGGCGGGCGGTCGCGCACAGGCGTCGGGTCCTGGGGGTGGAGGGGCGAGGAGCGGGCGCCGGGCGAGCTTACAAAGCAGATGTCGGCGGTTCGAAACCGTCCGCGCCCACCGGTCAGAAGGCCCCCGCCAATCACGGCGGGGGGCCTTTGACGGCTAAGAGCGACGGCAATGGCTACTCGGCCGCCGTCGGCGGCGCAGCAGCCGGTCCCGTGCTCCATGGCCTCCCGCCGGCCGCTGTCGGCCACGAGGTGCCACCCCGGCCGCGAACAGCAGGCCTCGTAACGGCCTTCGCTGCGTTGCCAGATGCTGCCGACGCTGTCTGCGGGAACCCGGCGCGAGTGACCCTCGGTGCAGCTCGGGTGGGCGGGTGTTCGCGGCGGTTCACGCCGTCCTCCGACCGCCGGGGTTGTTGGCGATGGCGGAGCAGTACTCGTACGGCTTCAGGCCGGCCGCTTCCGTTCCCCCGGCCAGGACTTGTCCGGCCGATCACCTTCGGAACCGGAGTGGATCCATCGTGAGCGCTCAGGGAGGGGGTGCTGTGGAGCGGGATATTCAGCTGGTGCGGGACTTGGTGGCGGCATCGCCGGGCTTCGAGGGCCTGTTCGATGCACACGTCGTCAACGAGGAAGTCCAATTCGAAGCAAGCCACCACGTTGTAGGGGGTGGTGGCCCATGCGGTGCTGATGCGTTCGGGTCGGTGGCCGCGCGCTGTATGGACCGTGCGTGAGGGGACCCGTACTGTGTGCGAATGGAGTGGGGGACTCTGGCCGTAGCCGCAGTCGGCGCTGTTTTTGGGATCGGGGCGACGTTGCTCACGGACGTCTTGCGTGCGCGCCGAGAGAAAGATCAGCTATGGGCCGAAACGAAACGCATGGTCTATGTGCGGTTCCTGACCTCCCTGGCTCAAGCCCATAGCCGCATGACACAAATGGCCTATCAGGAGGAGCACGGGGCCGCAAGGCAGCAGGCGGTGCATGATGCCTTCCTCAATGACCCGCAGTACTCCGATGCCAAGTCTGTGCTCCGGGAGTTGGCCCTGGCTGCGCCTGATCACGTCTACCGAGCGGCTGCGGCGGTCTACCAGCAGCTTCGCGAAGCTCGCGATTTACTCGTCGTGCATGCGGCGGGAGTTGAAGCGCCTGAGTACCAGCGCGTCATAGGGCCGTTCTTTGCGGATTTGGAGTCTCTGCAGCAGTTGATGCGAGACGATCTCCAGCCGCCGGTGTACCGGCGCATCCGGTCAGGGAGTGAGCAGAACAACGCTCGATAAGACCTCCGGCCGACCGTTTGTCGCTCCTTCCACGCCCGTTCCGCGAACGGCGTCGGTCGGGGCGTGGGGGTGGGGGGTGGAGGGCAGTCAGTCAGGGCTGGGTGTGGGGAGGTGTCGGCGTGGGGTGGATGGGGTGGCTGGGGCGGGGGTTTGAGCGGCGGCGGGGGGTGGAGCGGGAGCGGTTGCTGGCTCAGGTGGAGGGTGAGGGTGGGGGGAAGTACGTTGACTCCGGAAGGGGCGGGGGGCGGCGGGATGAGTTCACGGTGCTGCTCGTGGAGTACTACGCGTACGGGCTGACGCAGGCGCGCAGCAGTTTTCTGGCCAGTCAGCTGTTCGCCGGGTTCGGGGCCGGGATTTTGCTGTTCGGGGTGGCGCTGGCCGTGTGGAAGGCCGAGGGCGGTGGGGATCTCTATCTGGGGATCGTGACCAGTTCGGTGGGGGTGGTGGTCGCGCTGATCGGGCAGCTGTTCCATCGGCGGGCCGATCTTGCGCTCCGGCACATGGCCGAGCAGGCCGCCTCGCTGCGGGACGACCGGCGGGCGGCCGAGACCACCCGGCAGGCTGTGCAGCTGATCGCCGAGGTTGGCGATCCGGTGCTGAAGGCCCGGCTCCAGGCGGGCCTGATCATCAAGCTGTCCGGGGCCGCGCTGCCGGAGGCATAGTGGGGGTATGTGCCGGAGCATCAAGACCCTGCGCCCGCCCGCCCTCCCCGAGAAGGCCACCGAGGAGGAGATCCGGGCCGCCGCCCTGCAGTACGTACGGAAGGTGTCCGGGTTCCACCACCCCGCGCCGCACAACCGGGAGGTGTTCGACGCCGCGGTCGACGCGGTGGCCGATGCGACCCGGGTGCTGCTGGACGGGTTGCAGGTCAGGGGGCGGGCTGCCGTTCCTTCCTAGGGGGTGGAGGCCGGGCGGCGGCGGAGCAGCCAGACGGCTGCGCCCAGGGCGCCGGCGGCGAGGGAGCCGCCGATCGCGATTTCGCCGGGGCTCATCCGGCCGATGCTGCCGCCCGTGCCACCGCGGGCGGCACCCGGGGTGACCTGGAGTGACAGGGTGACCCGCTGGCCGCCCGTGCCGCCGCACTCGAAGATGACCTGGTGCGCCCCGGCCCGCGCGTCGCGGTAGACCGCGGCCGTGCCGAACAGGTTGGTGGCCTCCAGATTGCCCGGGGTCAGCGATACGTCGCCGAAGGCGCTCGACGAGGCCTTGCCGGTCTTGGTGCCGCAGCCCGCGAGGTTCAGGCCGACCCGGCCCCCGGGAGCCACCGTGTTCGGCGTCAGGGAGGCGGAGGGGATGGCGTACGCGGTGACGGGGCCGACGGCGATGATCAGGGTCGTGGCCGCGAGGGCCACCAGTTGGCGGCGGCGGTGCGTGGAGGGCATGGCGGGACTCCTCTGGCTCCTGAGTGCACGGCGCGGCCAGGGCACGGATGCGGCACGGGCGTGCCACGGATTGCGCACCGTGTTCAGGACGCTAGGAGCCCTCTCCCGGCGCGGCGATCGGGGCCGGGTGAACGGGTGAGGGTGCTGCTCCGCCCGGGGGAGGCCGCAGGGGGCTCAGCGGGCTCAGGGCGCGGCAGGTGCCGGGGCGGGGCGGCGCACCAGGTAGGCCGCCAGGGCCCCCGCTGCGAACAGGGCGACCAGGGACACCGCCGTACCGAGCCAGGTCGCGCCCAGCCACTGGGTGCCGAAGTAGCCCAGGGCCACGCTGTACCCCGCCCAGGCCATGCCCGCCAGGACGGACCAGGGCAGGAACTCCTTCACCTTGCGGTGCATCTTGCCCGCGCCCAGGGACACCACCGAACGTCCCGCCGGGGCGAACCGGGCGATCACCACCAGCGCACCCCCGCCCCGCGCCAGCGCCGTGCCCAGCCGCTCCTGCGCCCGGGTCAGCCGGCGCGACCGGGCGATGGCCCGGTCCAGCCGGGCGCCGCCGCGCCAGGCGAGCCGGTACGCCGCCAGATCGCCCAGCACCGAGGCGGTGGTCGCGATGACCAGCAGCGCCATGATGTCGGGCACCTGCTCCGGAACCGGATCGGTCGAACCGGCGGCCCCGGCCGCGGCGGCTGCGGCGGCAGCCGCGATCACCAGGACCCCGCTCGGCAGTACCGGCAGGAACACATCAAGCACCACGGACAGGGCCACCAGCCCGTAGATCCACGGGCTCGTGGTCAACGACCCCACAGTCTCAAACAAAACAGGACTCCCCAGTCCGGTTGGCGTGCCTCGGCAGTGAAGGCCGCGACGTCGCGGGGGAGCGGCAGGGGCGGCTGACAGCCATACAGCGTACGCCGCGAGGACACGGCGAATCCGGGCGGGGGCCGCCTGCGTGTCCACGGACCGGACGGCCGCCCCCTCCGGCCGCCGCTCACCGGCTCTCGTCAGCTCCCGGTGAGCTCCCGGTCGAGCACCTGGACCAGGCGCGCGCCCTTGCCCGACAGCCGTGCCTGATCCAGCCGGAGCCGGGCCGTCCGGCCGGACAGAGCCAGTGTCATCAGCTGATTTCCGAACCACGGGCCGCCCGTACGCCGCCATGCCACCGGGGGCCGGCCGGTCCGGCCGTGTTTCGCCAGCAGCCTGCCCAGCCACCGCCCGGTCCGCGACCAGCCCAACCGGAACCCCAGCTTCACGGCAAGGTGAATCGAGTTGTGCACCGGAGAACATGTCAACTGGAAGACCCGGGCGGTGCTGGGTATCAGTGGTTCCGCCACATAGGCGTGGTGCACATCGCCCGACAGCACGCACACGGTCGCCGGAGCCCGCGGGCCCGTCCCCACCTCCTCGACCAGATCGCTCAGCGCCGCGAACGATGCCGGGAACGCCGCCCAGTGCTCCAGATCGCTGCGCCGCCGCAGGTTCTCCCCGATGCGCGCCCAGCGCTCCCCGCGCTCCCCGCGGCACAGGGCCGCATTCCAGCCCTCCGCGTCATGGATCAGCGGAGGCATCAGCCAGGGCAGCGAGGACCCCACCAGCAGGTGGTCGTATCCGCCGTGGCCCGCGAGCGCGTTCTCGCGCACCCACTGCTGCTCCGCCGGGTCGAGCATGGCTCTTCGGTCCTCGGTCAGGACCCGGGCCGCCCTGGTGTCCACCATCAGCAGCCGGACCCGCCCGAAGTCCCGCCGGTAGCTCCACCGCACCGAGGCCGGATCGGCATCCGCCTCGGCCGCGAACGCCCGCAGCACATCCGTCCCGTCCGGGGTGTTCCGGACCGCGGCGTAGAGCGGGTCCGCCGCCAGTTCGGCCGGGGAGAGATTGCCCAGGTGCTGGTACACCCAGTACGACATCAGCCCGCTGACCACCCGCTCCTGCCACCACGGGGTGGCCCGCATCTCCGCCAGCCAGGCGGCGCTGGTGTTCCAGTCGTCCACCACATCGTGGTCGTCGAAGATCTGCAGGCTGGGCACCGTCGACAGCAGCCACCGGATCTCCGGGTCCAGCCAGGACTCGTCATAGAGGCGGGTGTACTCCTCATAGTCCGCGACCTGGGCGCCGGGCGGTTCCCGCAGGTCCCGCCGGGCCGCCAGCCACCGCCGGGTCTCCCGGGACAGCTGGTCCGCATACACCTGGTCGCCGAGGAGCAGCAGCAGATCGGGCCGGTCGGCCTGCGGGGCGGCGGCCAGCTGCGCCGCGAGGGTGTCCAGCGCATCCGGTCCGTGCGGCCCGCGGGAGCCGGCCGGCGGTGCGGCCTGCCGGCAGGAGCCGAAGCTGATCCGCAGCCCGGGCGCGGGGCGGCCCGGCCCCTCCACGGCCGGGGTGGTGATGGTGCTCGCCGGGAACCGGCTGTCGGGCAGCGGCCAGACCCGGACGCCGTCGAGCAGCACCTCATATGCCGTGGTGCCGCCGGGGGTGAGGCCGGTCACCGGGACCAGGGCGTAGTGATGGCCGGCGATCTGGAAGGTGCGCACGCTCCCGCCCGCCCCGTCCGCGCAGCGCACTTGTGCGGTGCACGGGCGGTCGGTCTCGACCCACACCGTCGCCGCGGCACCGGTGTCCCAGTCGACGTGCCTCAGCAGCGGTCCCAAGCGCAATCCGGCCATGCAACTCCCCCTCTTCCCTCGCCCCTTGAACCCATGATTCACGGTACGCGGCAGAGGGGGAGCGCGGCTCCCCCGGGCAGGGGAGAGATCCTCCCCCGCGTGGGGGAGATTCTCAGCAGCCGTTCAGGACGCCCTGCAGGGCGCTCTTCTCGGCGCTGTCCATGCTCAGGCCCCAGTACTGCTTCACGTGGACCCAGCTGCGCGCGTAGGTGCAGCGGTAGGCGGTCCGGGACGGCAGCCATTCGGCCGGGTCGAGGTCGCCCTTGGCCTGGTTGACGTTGTCGGTGACGGCGATGAGCTGCGGACGGCTGAGGTCGTTGGCGAACTGCTGGCGCTTGCTGGTGGTCCAGGAGTTCGCGCCGGACCGCCAGGCCTCGGAGAGGGCCACCACGTGGTCGATGTCGAGGTCGCTGGCGGCGTACCAGGTGGCACCGTCGTACTCGGAGTACCAGCTGCCGCTGACGGCGGCACAGGAGGAGTCGGTGACCACGCCCACGCCGTCGCGCTTGAGGACGGTCTCGCGGGTGTTGCAGGAGCCGGAGACGGTGCTCCAGTGCGGGAACAGGTCACGGCTGTAGCCGCTGGAGGAACCTTCCGCCTTGGGGGTGACCGTGGCCAGGTAGGCGCGGGCCGCGGCGGCGCTGATCGGGGTGGGAGGGGCGGCCTGGGCGGCCGGGGCGGTGATCAGAGCGGTGACGGCAAGGGCGGCGACTGACGCGAGCACGCCAATACGACGCGCGTAGAACGAGGGCATGGGCGACATGGGGACTCCCTGGATGCGGGGGGTTGGGCGGCCGTGCGACCCCGTCGGGGCCCGGCCATGGTGGCGGCGCCAGGTGTCACGGGGATGGGCGCCAGATGACAGCGTGACGACATGGGCACGTCACATCAAGTCGCGCAACGGCCTCTACTCAAGCGGAAGTTGATATTCCGGCCCGGATCGGCGCCAAGGCCGGGATCAAGGGGCCATTCCGGGCGCGCCCCGGTCTCGCGTACCCTGTACGGAGCAGAAGGGGAGTAGCTCTTCGCCGGACCGTCGACATACTGCTGGGTCATCCCAGCCGGCGCCCGGAGGCAGGCCGCGTCGGCGGCAGGCCAGCGAGACCTTCGGCCGCAGTGTCCTTGTACGCAGTACGCAGCACGTCGTACGCACAGGGAGCTGTCGGGCCGAAGCGACCCCTGAAACAGCTCAGGTCCCTCGGTGCGGCAGCGCCCTGCCGACCGATTGAGGTTTCCTGCCCGTGATCAGCTTCAGCATCCTGGCGATCGCCTTCGGCGTCGTCTTCCTCGCCGAGCTCCCCGACAAGACGGCCCTGGCCGGCCTGATGCTCGGCACCCGCTACCGCGCCTCCTATGTCTTCGCCGGAGTCGCCGCCGCCTTCGCCGTGCACGTCGCCCTCGCGATCGCCGCCGGAAGCGTCCTCACCCTGCTGCCGCACCGCCTGGTCCAGGCCGTCGTGGGCCTGCTCTTCCTCGCGGGCGCCGTCATGCTGCTCATGAAGAAGAGCGACGGGGACGAGACGATCAAGGCGCCTGCCGACCAGTCCTTCTGGAAGGTGTCGGGGGCGGGCTTCATGCTCATCCTGGTCGCCGAGTTCGGCGATCTCACCCAGATCATGACCGCCAATCTGGCTGCCCGCTACGACGACCCCGTCTCGGTCGGCCTCGGTGCGGTCCTCGCCCTCTGGGCGGTCGCCGCCATCGGCATCCTGGGGGGCCGCACCCTGATGAAGTACGTGCCGCTGAGTCTGATCACCAAGATCGCCGCGGCCGTCATGGCCGCCCTCGCCGCCTTCTCCCTCTACGAGGCCATGGCCGGCTGACCGGCCGTCGGCGGGTGGGGCCGCCGGTCAGGCGGCGGGCGCGTGCACCGTCAGGCGGATCGAACCGTCCTCGGCCGGCTCCACCCGGACCGCCCTCAGGTCCGCCACGTGCACCGTCGGGCCGTGCTCGCCGGCCCGCGGGCCCACGCCGACCACCCGCATGCCCGCCGCCTGACCGGCCGCGATCCCGGCGGCCGAGTCCTCGAAGACGATGCAGTCGGCCGGGTCCACGCCCAGCTCGGCGGCGCCCCGCAGGAATCCCTCCGGGTGCGGCTTGCTCGCGGCCACGCGCTCGGCCGTCACCCGCACCTCCGGCATCGGCAGCGCGGAAGCCGTCATCCGGGCGGTGGCCAGCGCCTCGTCGGCCGAGGTCACGAGTGCGTGCGGCAGCTCGCCGAGCGCCGCCATGAACTCCGGTGCACCCTCCACCGGGACCACCCCGGCGGTGTCCGCGGTCTCCCGCGCCAGCATCACGGCGTTGTCGGCGTGGTTGAGCTCCATGGGCCGGTCGGGCAGCAGGATCGCCATGGTCGCGTACCCCTGGCGGCCGTGGACCACCTTGAGGGCCTCTTGTGGGTCGAGTCCGTGCGACTCGGCCCAGTCCCGCCAGCAGCGCTCCACCACCGTGTCCGAATTGACGATCGTGCCGTCCATGTCCAGCAGCAGCGCCTTGGCGGTGAGGACGACGGGGGCAGAGGCGGAGGCGGTACTGGCCGGCATCGGCGGGGCTCCAGAGGGGCGGGGAAAGAGAACAAGTGGTTCCGTCCACCGGTCAGGGAGTGCGGACGGAACCACTTTGTTTCTTCACTATACAAAACAGAGGGCGTACTGCGCCACTGCGGCAGCCCCCGGACGTCCCGCCCCGCCGCTCAACGGGCCATAACCGGGCATACCGCTCAGGATGGAGGGGTGGACCAGCCCTGAGGAGGACGTCCATGGCTCAGGAAGCGACCCCGCCGGCCGTGGACCCCGGCCCCCGCCCGCAGTCCGGTTCCGGCGCCGACCACACCTCGCGCGGGATCCTCGCCTCGATCGGCGCGCTGATGCTCGGCCTGCTGATCGCCGCACTGGACCAGACCATCGTCTCCACGGCTCTGCCCACCATCGTCAGCGACCTCGGCGGCATGGACCACCTGTCCTGGGTGGTCACCGCCTATCTGCTGGCCTCCACCGCCGCCACCCCGCTCTGGGGCAAGCTGGGCGACCAGTACGGCCGCAAGAAGCTGTTCCAGGCCGCCATCGTCATCTTCCTGATCGGCTCCGCCCTCTGCGGTCTCGCCCGGAACATGCCCGAGCTCATCGGCTTCCGCGCCTTGCAGGGCCTGGGCGGCGGCGGACTGATCGTGCTGTCGATGGCCATCGTCGGCGACATCGTCTCGCCCCGGGAGCGCGGCAAGTACCAGGGCCTGTTCGGCGCCGTGTTCGGCGCGACCAGCGTGCTGGGGCCCCTGCTCGGCGGACTGTTCGTGGACCAGCTGTCCTGGCGCTGGGTCTTCTACATCAACATCCCCATCGGCATCGTCGCCCTCGTCACCATCGCCGCCGCCCTCCACATTCCGGTGCGCTCCGAGAAGCACACCATCGACTACCTCGGCACCTTCCTCATCGCCGCCGTCGCCACCTGCCTGGTGCTCGTCGCCTCCCTCGGCGGCAGCTGGGGCTGGGGCTCGGCCCGGATCATCGGCCTCGCCGTCCTCGGCGCCGTGCTGCTCGTCGCCTTCATCCGGGTGGAACGGCGCGCCGCCGAACCCGTACTGCCCCTCAAACTGTTCCGGATCCGGACCTTCACGCTCTGCTCCGTGATCAGCTTTATCGTCGGCTTCGCGATGTTCGGCGCGATGGTCTACCTGCCGACCTTCCTCCAGGTCGTCCAGGGCGTCTCACCGACCCTGTCCGGCGTCCACATGCTGCCGATGGTCCTCGGCATGCTGATCGCCTCCACCGCCTCCGGGCAGATCGTCAGCCGCACCGGCCACTGGAAGGTCTTCCCCCTCCTCGGCACCGCCGTCACCGCCCTCGGCCTGCTCCTGCTGCACCAGCTCCACCGCACCAGCTCCACCTGGGAGATGAGCATCTACTTCTTCGTCTTCGGCACCGGCCTCGGCCTGGTCATGCAGGTCCTGGTGCTCGTCGTCCAGAACGCCGTCAGCTACGCCGACCTCGGCGTCGCCACCTCCGGTGCCACCTTCTTCCGCTCGATCGGCGCCTCCTTCGGCGTCGCCATCTTCGGCACCGTCTTCACCAACCTCCTCGACGACCGGCTCGCCGCCTCCCTCGCCGGAGTCACGCTGCCGGCCGGCGCGAGTGCCGCCCGGCTCGAAGCCGACCCCAGAGCCATCGGCCAACTCCCCGCAGAACTGCAAGCCACCGTCCTGGACGCCTACGCCACCTCCATCACCGATGTCTTCCTCTACGCCGTACCGATCGTGCTCATCGCCTTCGTGGTGGCCTGGTTCCTCAAGGAGGACAAGCTGCGTGCCTCGGTGACCGCACCCGATGTGACCGAGACCCTCGCCTCCAACCCGGTCGAGCGCAGCTCCCGCGACGAGGTCGCCCGCGCCCTCTCGGTGCTCGGCACCCTGCAGGGCCGGAAGCACATCTACGAGAAGATCACCGCGAAGGCGGGCTACGACCTGCTGCCCGCGGCCAGCTGGCTGCTGCTGCGGATCGCCCGGTACGGCTCGGCCGAGCCCGCGCTGCTCGCCGAGCGCACCGCGGTACCGCTACGGGCCATCACCGATGCGGCCCGGCAGATCGAGGAACGCCGGCTCGCCGTCCGCGACGGGCTGCCGCTGGTCCTCACCGACCAGGGCCGTGAGGTGGCCGGACGGCTGGCCCAGGCACGCCAGGAGTCCCTCGCGGAGCTGTTGGGCGACTGGTGGGGCCCGGACCGGCCGACCGACCTGGTCAAGCTGGTCGAGGAGATCAACAGGGAGCTGTGCGGCTCGGACTCGGAAGAGCCCTACGACCACCCGCCCCGCCGCGACCACGCCGCGCCCTGAGCCGCCGGGCGGCGGTCCGCCGAGCTCGTCAGACAGGCTCGTCAGACGAGTCAGACGAGTCAGACGAGCTGCTTCTCGAACCAGTGCTCCGCATACGGGCCCGAGTTGTACGCCGGTATTTCCGCGTACCCGTGTTTTGCGTACAGGCTTCGGGCCTCCACCAGATCGGACCGGGTGTCCAGCCGCACGCGCACCGCGCCCAGCGCACGGGCCGCCTCCTCCAGGGCCGCGAGCACGGCCGCCCCGCCGCCGGTGCCGCGGGCGCCCGGCGCGACGTACACCCGGGTGAGCTCCGCCGTGGCCGGATCGAGCAGGCGTATGCCGCCGCAGGCCGCCGGCTCGCCGCCGAGCCGCCCCACGACGAACCGGCCGGTCGGCGGGACCAGGTCGTCGGCGGGGTCGTCCAGCATTCCCTGATCGATCTCGGCCTCGGTGACGGAACGCTTCCAGTAACGGCCCGCCACCTCGGCGTAATAGGCGCGCCGCAGCGCAGTGGCGTCCGGGGTGGTGAAGTCCTCCGGGGCTGCGGACCAACTGCTCATGTGCGTGTTCATGGCGTCGATTCTGGAGGCCCTGCACTCCGCGCCGCATGGAATATCCACATCGCCAGGCCGATGATAGGAAAAAGGGCCATTCCTACAGTTCTCTTCTACGGAGGGTGTGATCCGTCATGTCGGAGCATCCGGACTGTGCCGTCATCCGCCGCGGCTACGAAGCCTTCGGTAAGGGCGACATGGCGACCCTGGGCTCGCTGATGACGGCTGACGTCATCCACCACGTGCCCGGCAGCAACCCGATGTCCGGGCACCACAAGGGCCGGGAGGCCGTCCTGGGGCTCTACCGGCGCCTGGGCGAGGAGACCGCCGGCACGATGCGCGTCGACCTGGAGCGACTGCTCGCCGACGGCCGCGGGCACGTCATGTCCTTCCACATGTTCCGGGCCGACCGCGGTGACCGCGGCCTGGAGATGCACGAAGGGCTGTTCTTCACCCTCGTCGGCGGAAAGATCACCGACATCGACGAGTGTGTGGAGGACATCGCGGAAGCCGACGCCTTCTGGAGCTGAGCGCCCCGCCCCCGGTACGAAGAGGGGCGCGGACTCGCCGCGCCCCTGCTCCGTTCAGCCCTGCTCCGTTCAGCCCTGCTTCGGTGCCGCCTGCTGTACGACCTCGAAGGACCACAGCGTGGACCCCGAGGCCGCCGGTGCCGGCCGCTCGCCGCCGCCCGCGCCCGCGCCGCCGCCCTGGTGGGCGGCCTTCATCGGGCCCTCCATCCACGCCTGGAACGCGGCCTCGTCCCGCCACCGCGTGTACACCAGGTACTGGTCCGTTCCCTCCAACGGCTTGAGCAGCTCGAACCACTCGAACCCGTCCGAGTTCTCGACCGAGCCCGCGCGCGCCGCGAACCGCTGTTCCAGGACCTCCCGCTGCTCCGCAGGGACCGTCAGTGCGTTGATCTTCACGATGCTCATGCGGCCATCCTAGGGAAGGCTGTCCACAGGACAGGCCGGGTCCGGTACCGGCCCGGGATATCGTCGTCCCGGGTACATGGACGCGGCAGCCAGGCGAAGTCGGGGTTGCGGGCGACAGGGCGGGAGGCCGGCGGGGCGTGGCTAATGCGGCGGAACACAGGGGTGCGAACGGTCATGCCGGGGTCATAGGCCCTGGTGGCGCGCGCGGACGGCTGGGCGCCGCGCGGGTTCTGCTGTGGGGGCTCGCCGCCGTGCTGGCCGTGCGACAGGCGGCTTCCGTGCTGCGGGTGCCACCGGGGGAGTGGCTCTCCGGCCTCTATCTCCCCACCCTCACCGGCTCCCTCTACGACGGCGGCCAGTTCACCGGAACTCCCTTCGCCGGGATGGTGCTGAAGCCGCTGGCAGGGCTGGCCGACCAGTCCTTGGAGGTGGCCTGGACCCTCGCCACCCTGCTGCTGGTCGCCGCCGTGGGGCTGGTGGCGGCGCGCGGACTGCCCGATCCCGTGCCCCGGCGCACCGCCCTGCTGGCCGCGCCCGTGCTGGTCGCCCTGATGATGGTCTCGCTGCCCGTCCGGGAGGCCGCGTTCCCCGGCCAGACCGCCGTGCTGCCCGTGCTGCTGGTGCTGTTCGCCGTCTTCCGGGTCCCGGGCGAACGCCCCGCCGGCTTCCTGATCGGTCTTGCCGCCGCCCTCCAGCCCGCGCTGCTGCTCTTCGCCCCGCTGCTGTGGGTGACCGGCCGCCGCACCACCGCCCGGGCCGGCGCCGTCACCTTCACCGGCGCCACCCTCCTCGCCTTTGCCGCGCTGCCCCGCGATTCCTGGACGTACTGGGTGGACCACCTGGCGGGCACAGGGCTGGGCGGCAGTCCCGAGGGGCTCGCCAACCAGTCCCTGCACGGGGCGCTGCTGCGCCTGGGGTTCTCCGGACCGGTCGAGATCGGCCTGTACCTGGTCCTGGCGGGCGCCGCCGGGTACATCGGCCTGCGCCGGGCCGTCCGGTACGCCCGGGACGGCCAGCTGCTGCTCGCCGTCGCCGTCACCGGCTGTCTGGCCGTGGCCGTGTCCCCCACCGGCTGGCGGCATCAGCTGCTGTGGGTGCTGCTGGCGGTGGCCGGGAAGGTGGGCCGGAGGGCTGCGGACCGGCCGGTGTGGCCGGTGGCGGTGGTGCTGGTGATCACCCTGCCCAGCCAGGTGCTGCTGCCGAACCTGGCCGCGCTGGCCCCCGTACGCGACAACGTACTGCTGCTGATCGCCCTGCTGGCGGCCTGTGTCGTGCCGTTCCTGCCGCGCAGTTCGCCGTACTGGCGGGAGCCGGTGCCCACCTCGTACGGTCAGCCGGCCGCCGCCCGCTGGGCGCGGATCCCGCTGCTGCCGTTCTGGCGGCGGGTGCTCAGCCGCCCCAACCTGCTGCTGGAACTGCTGCTGATCCGGGTCGGGTACTCCCTCTACTCGCACATCCGGGCCGCCGCGCCGAACAGCCGGACGCTCGCCGAGGGGAACGCGAGCTCGATCCTCTCCCTCGAGCAAACGCTCGGCATCGACATCGAGTACGCCGTGAACCGGGTCGTGGCGCGGACCGGCTGGCTGGAGGGCTTCTTCAATTTCTACTACACCTCCTTCCACTTCCTGGTTCCGCTGAGCATCCTCGCCGTCCTGTACTGGCGGCGGCCCGCCGACTACCGCTGGGCCCGCGCCTCGCTGGGCCTGGCCACGGTGATCGCGCTGTTCGGCTTCTGGCTGTTCCCGCTCGCGCCGCCGCGCCTCATGCCCGGTCTCGGCTTCATCGACACCGTGCACGGGCCGCAGGATCTGGCCAATCCGCAGTACGGGCCGATGACCGCGATCTCCAACCAGTACGCGGCGATGCCCTCGCTGCACTTCGGCTGGTCGCTGTGGTGCGGGGTCGTGATCGTGATACTCGCGCCGAAGGCCTGGCAGAAGCTGATCGGGGTGCTGCACCCGCTGATCACGGTGTGCGCGATCGTCGCCACCGCCAACCACTGGGTGCTCGACGCGGTGGGCGGCGCGGTGGTGGTCGGGGCCGGATTCGGCCTGGTGTACGTACTGTCCGGGCCGCGTCGGCTCCAGTTGCGGATGCCGGCCCAGCGGTCGGCCGCGCAGGAGGTCAGAGCCCCCGCCAGAACCTGAGGCCGGTGGCCGGTGGCCGGTGGCCGGTGGCCGGTGGCCGGAGGCCATGTCGAGTCAGTGCAGAAGGGGTGCCCATGCCGAAGGGGTGCCGGGGTGGATGGACCGCCCCGGCACCCCTTCGGTGGATCGCCGCGTCCTGTCATGATCCGCCCGGCGTGCCGGGCGCGCCAGTCGAACGGCCCCGGGGGCCGGGGCGGTGCCGTCGGCTGTCCGGCCACCCGATGGACGGCAGGGGCGTGGGCGTGGGAGGAAGGACCCCTGCCGTCCCGGACTGCCAGGTCAGCCGTGGGTGACCTGGAGTTCCTTGATTCCGTTCAGCCAGGCCGCCCGCAGCCGCCGCGGCGCGTCCCCGGTCAGCCGCAGGTCCGGCAGGGCGTCCGCCAGCGCGTTGAAGATCAGGTCGATCTCCAGGATGGCCAGGGACTTGCCGAGGCAGAAGTGCGGGCCGCCGCCGCCGAAGCCCAGGTGGGGATTCGGGTCGCGGGTGATGTCGAAGACCTCGGGGTCGGTGAAGACCTCCGGGTCGTGGTTGGCGGAGGAGTAGAACATCCCCACCCGGTCGCCCGCCTTGATCTTCTGGCCGCCCAGCTCGGTGTCCTGGGTGGCGGTCCGCTGGAAGGAGACCACCGGGGTGGCCCAGCGCACGATCTCCTCGGCGGCCGTGGCCGGCCGGGTCGCCTTGTAGAGCTCCCACTGGTCGGGATGGGTCAGGAAGGCGTGCATGCCGTGGCTGATCGCGTTGCGGGTGGTCTCGTTTCCGGCCACCGCCAGCAGCAGCACGAAGAACCCGAACTCGTCCGAGCTCAGATTGCCCTGGCCCTCGGCGGCGACCAGCTGGGTGACGATGTCCTTCGCCGGGCACTCCTTGCGGTCGGCGGACATGTTCATGGCGTAGCCGATGAGCTCCATCGCCGCCTCGGCGCCGACCTCCTCGGTGATGGCGTACTCCGGGTCGTCGTACGCGATCATCTTGTTCGACCAGTCGAAGATCTTCGCGCGGTCCTTCTGCGGTACGCCGATCAGCTCGGCGATGGCCTGGAGCGGCAGCTCGCAGGCGATCTGGGTCACGAAGTCGAAGCTGCCGTCGCCGGCCGCCGTCTTCGCCTCCGCGACGATCTGCCCGGCCCGGTTGCGCAGCGCCTCCTCCAGTCCGCGGATGGCCCGCGGGGTGAAGCCGCGCTGGACGATCTGGCGGACCCGGGTGTGTTCCGGCGGATCCATGTTCAGCATGATCAGGCGCTGGGCATCGATCTGTTCGCGCTGGATGTGCTCGTTAAAACGGATGATCGCGGTATTGGCGGTGGAGGAGAAGAGCTCCGGGTGGGTGGAGACGTATTTGACGTCCGCGTGCCGGGTGACGACCCAGTAGCCCTCGTCGTCGAAGCCGGTGATGCCGCGCTGCTGGGGGCACCACCAGACGGGGGCGGTCTGCCGCAGCCGGGCGAATTCCGGGAGGGGGACGCGGGCCTGGAGGAGATCGGGGTCCGTGGCGTCGAAGCCGTCGGGCAGCGCGGGGCAGGTCATCGGGCAACTCCAAGTCTGACGGCCCATCAGAAACTGTCCTGAAGGTAGTAACGAGTTCTAGAACTGACAAGGGTCTTTGCGCCACCTGTTGTGCGGTGACGTCTCTGCAACGGTGCGTGTGGAATCCGTGCAAGTCGCGTGCAAGACCCTTGCGTGCGGGGCCTCCGGGCCATTAAGACTGCGGAGAGAACTAGAACGCGTACTAGTTCGGTTCAGGGCGGGGCGCCGGGACGGCCCGCCCGCTGTGGCGCTGTACAGAGGTGCAGGAGAGGACGAGCTCATGGCCGCGGAACCCGTCATCGTCGAAGCCGTACGGACCCCCATCGGCAAGCGCGGCGGCGCGCTCGCCAACCTCCATCCCGCCTACCTGCTGGGCGAGACCTACCGCGAACTGCTCGCCCGTACCGGCATCCGGCCCGACTGCGTCGAGCAGATCGTCGGCGGTACGGTCACCCACGCCGGCGAGCAGTCCATGAACCCGGCCCGCAATGCCTGGCTCGCGATGGGGCTCCCGTACGAGACCGCCGCCACCACCGTGGACTGCCAGTGCGGGTCCAGCCAGCAGGCCAACCACATGGTCGCCAACATGATCTCCGGCGGAGTCATGGACATCGGCATCGCCTGCGGGGTCGAGGCCATGAGCCGGGTGCCGCTCGGTTCCGGGTCCAAGCACGGTCCGGGCAAGCCGTTCCCGGACGAGTGGAACGTCGATCTCCCCAACCAGTTCGAGGCCGCCGAGCGGATCGCCCGCAACCGCGGGCTGACCCGCGAGGACGTGGACCGGCTCGGGGTGCTCTCCCAGGAGCGGGCCGGCGTCGCCTGGGCCGAGGAGCGGTTCAAGCGGGAGACCTTCGCCGTGCAGGTGCCGACCACGGAGGAGGAGCAGGCCGCCGGACAGGGCATGTGGCGGCTGGTCGACCGGGACGAGGGCCTGCGCGACACCAGTATGGAGGCCCTGGCCCGGCTCAAGCCGGTGATGCCGACGGCCGTGCACACCGCCGGGAACTCCTCCCAGATCTCCGACGGCGCCGCCGCCGTGATGTGGGCCTCACGGAAGATGGCCCGCGCGCTCAAACTGAGGCCGCGGGCCCGGATCGTCGCCCAGACCCTGGTCGGCGCCGATCCGCACTACCACCTCGACGGGCCGATCGACGCGACCCGGGCGGTGCTCGGCAAGGCCGGCATGTCCCTCAAGGACATCGACCTGGTCGAGATCAACGAGGCCTTCGCCTCCGTGGTGCTCAGCTGGGCCAAGGTCTTCGACCAGGATCTGGAGAAGGTCAACGTCAACGGCGGGGCCATCGCCCTCGGTCATCCGGTCGGCGCGACCGGCGCCCGCCTGATCACCACCGCGCTGCACGAACTGGAGCGCCGCGACAAGGAATTCGCGCTGATCACGATGTGCGCCGGCGGCGCGCTCGCGACCGGCACGATCATTCAGCGTCTGTAGCTCTTCGCCCGTGGGTCCTCCGGACCGGGCGGGCGCCATCGACCCTGTGGGATGGGATGCGGAAGGCCCTGGTGGCCGGACCTGGGGAGGCCGGCCGCCGGGGCCTTCGTGTGTCTGCCGCCCGCCATGATCGAAGTAGGGTGGTCCGTCGGGCGTGATCACTCAAGAGAGAAGATGGGCAAGGAAGTTGCATCGCATACGTACGAAGGTGGCGCTCGGTCTGGTGCTGTCCGCGGGTCTGGTGACCGGGTGCTCCGGAGAGGCGGAGCCCGGTGCCAAGGCCGGCGGCGGGGAGACGGGGAAGGTCACGGAGTCCGCGCCCGCGACGCCGAAGGGCCCGGCCTACCAGGGCAAGCCGGTGCCCGGGCTGGCCGCGCAGCCGGCCTGGAGCCTGACGGCCGAGGAGGCGGGGAACTGCGCGAGCAAGGCGTCCGAGAAGGAGACGTCGCAGCCTGACATCTGCACGGTCGGGGACGCCGTCATCGTCACCGGCTACCGCAACGGGCAGCCGGGCACGAAGACCTTCACCGCCCGGCTCCTCGACGCCAAGAGCGGCAAGCTGCGCAAGAGCTTCGAGTTCGCCGTTCCCGAGGACACCAGCGGGTCCACGTCCTCCCCGACGGCGGCCACCGCGCAGGTGGGCGAGTGGCGGGACGGTTCGCCGGCCCTGCTGATCCGCAACCACGTCGTCACCCCGGCGGACGGCCTGAAGAAGGCCTCGTCCCAGACCGTGCTGACCATGTACGCGCCGTCCGGCGAGAAGCTGGGGAGCTCGTCCTTCGACGGGGACGACCACATGTCCACCCCGGTCCGGCACGGCTACCTCGTGGACGCCGGTGCCTCCGGCGGCGCCAAGTTCATCCCGATCGGTGACGGGGAGACCCTGACGACCAAGGCCTCGCACCTCGATCTCCGGGGGGCGGTCGGCTCAGGTCTCGGCTACTCCTCGCAGGGGGACATCTCCTTCCAGCCGTCCGCCGAGTGGCTGACCGCCACGGACATCCGCACGGGCAAGAAGGTGTGGAACACCAAGGACCTCGCGCCGCCGGCCGCCATCGCCAAGCTGGTCACCCCGACCAAGGCGACCAGTGCGCGGCTGATGCCGTACCAGGGCGACAAGGCCCTCCTCGAATGGTCCTCGTACGGCGATTCCCAAGCGGTCATGACGCTGATCGACGTCAAGAGTGGCCGCCGGCTCGCCGAGGGGCCGGGCATCGACACCAACGGCACCATCGATGACGACGGCCTCGCCGTCTCCCCGGACGGCAAGACCGCCGTGGTGCAGTACGGCAAGGGCGCGGTCGCCTGGAACACGGAGACCGGCAAGGAACTGTGGCGCCAGGCCGCGGACGAGGTGAACATCATGCCGCGCGCCCTCCCGGGCAACGGCGTCTTCTACGCGTACCTGGACGGCAGCGCAGCCGCGCTCGACGCCCGTGACAAGAAGCTGCTGGCCTCCGGGATCGAGGAGATGCCGCAGTTCACGACGAACGGGTACGCCGCCGTCCGCGGCCCCGAGGGCCTCTTCATCTTCGCCACCCAGCCCGTCTGACGGGTGCGCCGGACATGCAAAAGCGCCCGGCCGGAGGGTTCCGGCCGGGCGTTTTCGTGTGTCTGCTGTGTTGCCGCTGGTGGCTTAGTACCAGTGGTTGGCCTGCCAGAAGTTCCAGGCCTCGACGGGGGAGCCGTAGCGCTCGTTCATGTAGTCCAGGCCCCACTTGATCTGGGTGGCGGGGTTGGTCTTCCAGTCGGCGCCCGCGGAGGACATCTTCGAGGCGGGCAGGGCCTGCATCAGGCCGTAGGCGCCGGAGGAGGCGTTGGTGGCGGTGAAGTCCCAGCCACTCTCGTGCTTGACGATCTTGTCGAAGGCGGCGAACTGGGCCGGGTCCTTGATCATCTGCTGGGCGATCGCCTTGGCGCTCGTCGGCGCGGCCTGAGCCGGAACCGTGGCGGCCAGCATGGAACCGGCGGCGGCGAGACCGACGACGGTGCCAGCAAGGGTCTTCTTGGAGGTGGCGATGCGGCGGATGACAGAAATGGACACGGATGAGCCTTCCGTAGGGAACAGGACCGTCGCGGCATGCCGAAGACATGCGTGAGCCACTCACGCGGTGGAGAGGGGTTCGTCCGGCGGGGGGCGGGAGCCCCGGCCGCCTCGGCGACATCACCAGTTAGCCAGGCCCCGGCAGCCCTGGCAACGTCCCCTCCTACTAGGAAGGATCGGAGGAAGACCGGAACCGGGTGCGCGGACGGCGGTACGGGGGCGGGCCGGGGCCTACGGGGCCGGGTCGTATGTGACGTGGGTCCTGTGGGCCGCCTCACCGGGTACGGGCGGTTTTGTCGCTTTCTGTCACCTCTTGTACCTGTTCTTGGGGTGTGTCCTGGGCCACTCCGACCCCTGTTTCGAAGGTGGCGGAAGCATCGAACGATGCTTTCCGAGTCGCCCGGCGCAGAGCCTTCAGCAGGGTCCCGCCCAGCGTGAGGGTCAGTACGACGGTCAGCGCGGCCCGGCCCAGATCCCAGCCGAGGGAGGTTGCGAGGCAGTACGCGAAGAAGCGGGCCAGATTGGCGGGCACCGGGTCGCCGGGGTGGAAGGACAGCCCCTGGTCCATGCCCTGGAGGAGCACCCAGCCCTGCAGGTTCATGACCGTGCCGTACGCGAAGGCGCCGAGGAACCCGTACGCCGCGAGCATCCACCGCTCGGCCCGGCCGCGGATCCGGTCCGGGCCGGGCAGCAGCCCGGCGCCCAGCGAGAACCAGCCCAGGGCCAGCATCTGGAACGGCATCCAGGGCCCGACCCCGCCGGTCAGCAGGGCGGAGGCGAACATCGTGACCGCGCCCAGGACGAAGCCGAAGCCGGGGCCGAGGACCCGGCCGCTGAGCACCATCAGGAAGAACATCGGCTCCAGGCCGGCGGTGCCGGCGCCGAGGGGGCGCAAGGCGGCTCCGACCGCGGCGAGTACGCCGAGCATGGCGACGGCCTTGGCGTCCATGCCGTTGTCGGCGATGGTCGCGACGACCACGCCGACGAGGAGCGGCAGCAGGGCGGCGAACAGCCAGGGAGCGTCCTGGGAATGCGCGAGTCCGGACTGGCGGTCGGCGAGGAGGGGCCATCCGAAGGCGGCAATGCCGATGAGGGTGACGAGGAGAAGGGCGGCGGCGGCGCGGGGGCCGATGCGGAGGGGGCGGGCGGGGCCCGCTGTGTGCGGGCGGGTCACGGGGTGGGCTCCCCGGTGGGGGCGGTGGGGGCGGACGGGGGCGGGGAGCTGCGGTAGGTGCGGCCGGGGCGGGGTGGGGGTGGTGTGGTTGGTGCTGTTGGTGCGGTGTGTGGGGTGGGGTGGGTTGCGAGTGCGGTTGCCACCTGGGTCACGGTGAGCCAGGGGTCCGGCGCCAGGATCTTCGAGACCTGTGGGGCGAAGGCGGGCGAGGACACGACCACCTCGGCGGTCGGACCGTCCGCGACGATCTCGCCGCCCGCCAGGATGACCACCCGGTCGGCCAGCTCGGCGGCCAGCTCCACATCGTGGGTGGCCAGCACGAGGGCGTGGCCCTCGGCCGCGAGGGAGCGCAGGATCTCGGTCAGCCGGGCCTTCGCGGCGTAGTCCAGACCTCGGGTCGGCTCGTCGAGCAGCAGGAGGTCGGGCTTCCCGGTCAGGACGAGGGCCAGGGCCAGTGCGAGCCGTTGTCCTTCGGACAGGTCGCGGGGGTGGGTGTCGTCCGGGACGTCCGGCAGCAGCGCGGTCACCAGCGTGCGGCAGGTGCCGGGGGCCGCGCCGGCGTCGGCGTCCGCCGCCTCGCACTCGGCGCCGACGGTGTCGGCGTAGAGGAGGTCGCGGGGCTCCTGGGGGACCAGCCCGACCCGGCGGACCATCTCGGCGGGTGAGGTCCGGTGCGGGGTGACTCCGCCGACGGTCACGGAACCGGAGGCGGGCTCCAGCATGCCGACGAGGGTGGCGAGGAGGGTGGACTTGCCGGCGCCGTTGCGGCCCATGAGGGCGATGGTTTCGCCGGGGTGGATGGTGAGGTTGATGTTGCGGAGGGTTTCCGTGCGGGTGCTGCCGCGGCGGACGGTGAGGGTGGTGGCCGTGGCCGTGGCCGTGGCCGTGCCGGCCGTGGCCGTGCCGGTCGCTTTGGTGGTGGGGGTGGCGGTGGGCGGGGTGCGGCGGAGGCGGGCGAACAGGCGGGGGCGGGGGCCGGGGCCGCTGCCCGGGGCTCTTCCCCCACCCCGCCCCTTCCCGAAACCGGTGGCTCCGCCCCCGGACCCCCACTGCCCGGCGGCTGCGCCGGCGGGCACCTGCGGTGCGGCGGCTGCGCCCGCGGGCTTCGGGTGGGGGGCGGCTGCGCCCGCCGAGCCCCGGTCGGTGCGGGCTTCGCCCGGCACCTGCGCAGCGGCTGCGCCTGCCGGCGCCTGAGGTGCGGGGGCTGCGCCCGCCGGCTCCGGGTGGGCGGGGGCTGCGCCCGCGGGCCCCCGCTGCCCGGCGGCTGCGCCAGCCCGCACATGCCGTGTCGGGGACGGGAGGTGTTGGCGGAGGGTGGGGGCCTGGTGGCGGGCGTTGCGGATGGAGAGGGGGAGGGGGTGCCAGCCCGCCAGCCGGCCCAGGGCCACCACCGGCGGGAAGACCGGTGAGACGGCCATGATTTCTTCCGGGGTGCCGAGGACCGGCGCCGCGCCCGGTCCGGGCATCAGCAGGATGCGGTCCGCGTACTGCACCACGCGTTCCAGGCGGTGCTCCGCCATCAGGACGGTCGTCCCCAGGTCGTGGACCAGCCGCTGGAGCACCGCGAGGACCTCCTCCGCCGCAGCCGGGTCCAGCGCGGAGGTCGGCTCGTCCAGGACGAGGACACGCGGGTGCGGGGTCAGGACCGAGCCGATCGCGACCCGCTGCTGCTGCCCGCCCGAGAGCGTGGCGAGCGGCCGGTCGCGGAGCTCGTTCAGGCCGAGCAGGTCCAGGGTCTCCTCCACCCGCCGCCGCATCACCGCGGGCGGCAGGCCCAGCGACTCCATGCCGTAGGCGAGCTCGTCCTCCACCACGTCCGTCACAAAGTGCGAGAGCGGGTCCTGGCCGACCGTGCCGACCACATCGGCCAGCTCCCGCGGCTTGTGGGTACGGGTGTCCCGGCCCGCGACCGTGACCCGGCCGCGGAGGTGGCCGCCGGTGAAGTGCGGCACCAGGCCGGAGACCGTGCCGAGAAGGGTCGACTTGCCGACACCGGAGGGCCCCACGAGGAGGGTCAGTTCGCCCTCCGGGATGGTCAGGTCCACGGAGGAAAGGGTGGGAGCGGGGGCACCCTCGTAGGTGACGGACACCTGATCGAAGCGGATCACCACTTACGACGCCTCCTTCGGCGGTACGGGCGCCACGAAGGCGGGGAGCAGGCCGATGAGGACCGCGGCGGCCGGCCACAGCGGCAGGCCGGGGGCGACCAGGGGCACCACCCCGGGCTTCAGGCCTTCGGGGTCGAGCGTCACGGCGTAGATCATCAGGGCGGCGACGGCCGCGCCGGAACCCGCCACCAGCCAGGCGCGGACACCCCACCGGTCGGGACGGTAGCGGGTACGCACACTGCGCCGGCCGCCGAGCCGGAGCCCGGCCAGGGCGAGCGCGAGCCCGACGAGGAGGACCGGCAGGCCGTAGCGGGCGCCCTCGGCGGCGAGCAGACCGTAGGTACCGGCGCACATGCCGAGCAGGCCGCCGAGGGTGAGGACATTGGTGGTGTGCCGGACGGCGGGCGGAACGTCCGCGGTTCGGCCGTAGCCGCGGGCGTCCATGGAGGCGGCCACGGCGACGGAGCGTTCCAGGGCGCCTTCGAGGACGGGCAGACCGATCTGGAGGACGGCCTTCACCCCGCCGGTGGGCCGGCCGCGCAGCCGGCGGGCGGTCCGCAGGCGGAGGACGTCGGCGACCATGTTCGGCGCGAAGGTCATGGCGACGACGACCGCGACCCCGGCCTCGTAGAGCGCCGCCGGGAGCGACTTCAGGAGGCGGGCCGGGTTGGCGAGGGCGTTCGCCGCGCCGACGCAGATGAGGAGGGTGGCGAGTTTCGCGCCCTCGTAGAAGGCGAAGACGAGCTGCTCGGCGGTGGTCCGGCCGCCGAGGCGGATCCCTTGGGCCCAGGAGGGGAGGGGGATCTCGGGGAGGGTGAAGAGGACGTGCGTGCCGGGGATCGGGGAGCCGAGGACCACGGAGAAGACGAGCCGGAGGGCGAGGACGAACAGGCCGAGCTTGAGGAAGGCGGCGTAGGAGCGGGCCCAGGGGGCGTCGGTGCGGCGGGCGGTGACGACGTAGCCGGCCACGCCGACGATCAGGCCGAGGAGGAGGGGGTTGGTGGTCCGGGAGGCGGCGGTGGCGAGCCCGAGCGCCCACAGCCACCAGGCTCCGGCGTGCAGGGCGTTGCCGCGGCTCGCCTCGGGGGCGCGGAGCCTTTGGATGTACGTCGGCCGGCGGAGCGGGACCGGCCGGCGGGCCATGGCTCCGCCCGGCGCGGAGGCGGGCCGGGCGGTGGCCCCGCCCCTGCCGTGCGGGCCCCCTTCGGCGCGGCCGGCCGCGGCGGGGCGAGCCGCGCTGGGGCTGCGCGGGGCGGTTGTGGCCCTGCTGGGCGTTGGCGCGGCGGGGTCGGGGGTGCGCCCGGCCTGCGGCCGGGCGGTGTTCCCACCCGCACCACCCGTGCGGGTCGTGGGACGGGTGCGGGTGGCCCCGGTGGGTGGTGCCGCGCCGTCGGCGTCCGCGCCGCCGTGCGTCACGGCCTGGCCGGGTGTTTCGGGAGCGTAGGCGTCTGCGGCGTCGTGCGTTACGGCCTGGCCGGGCGTTGCGGCAGTGTTGGCGTCTGCGGCGTCGTGCGTCACGGCCTGGCCGGGTGTTTCGGGAGCGTAGGCGTCTGCGGCGTCGTGCGTTACGGCCTGGCCGGGCGTTGCGGCAGTGTTGGCGTCTGCGGCGTCGTGCGTTACGGCCTGGCCGGGTGTCGGGGCAGCGTCAGCGCCGTGCGCCACGGTCCGGCCGGGCGTTGCGGCGGCACCGTCAGCGCCGAGCCCCGGGTGGTTGGGGCCGGTCATCGGGAGCGGCGGCGGGACTGCCAGAGGGTGGCGGCGGCCAGGGCGAGGACCGCGGCGATGCCGGCCAGCAGGCCGAGGGACGGGCCACCGCCGTTGTCGCTGTTGTCCGAAGCCGTCGGCTGGGCGGAGGAGTCGGGCTTGGTTTCGGTTTCCGAGATCTGGTCGCCGCAGCCCTGCCGCGGGTAGCCCGAGATCGCGCAGAGCAGCGCCGAGCTGTTGTAGCGCAGCGGCTTGGCCACCGCGGCCAGCGCCTCCGCCGCCGTGGCGGCCGGGGCCACCTGCGCACAGGCCGTGCGCGGGGTGTCCTGCGGCGGGGTCTCGCCTGAGGGCGCGTCCGCCGGGATGCCGAAGTCGACCACCAGAGCGACCCGCTTCTTGCCGTCCGCCGCCGGGGTCGCCCCGCAGATCGCCGCGAAGTCCGCGGCCACCCGCGGCTTCGCGGCGTCCGCCGAGGCGTCCTTGCTCACCGCGAAGCGGAAGCCCTGCACCGTACCGTCGGCCGGGCGGGCCAGCGAGGGTCCCTGGGTGGCATACGTCCACCCGCCGCCCGCCGCGCCGTCCCAGAACGACCAGTACCGGTAGCCGGCCGCCGCCGCCGGAGTGCTGAGGAGCACGCCCAACAGGACGGAGAGGAGCAGGGCCGGTGCGGCCAGGTGCCGTCGGGTCACGGCTGCTGCTTCTTCCGGCGTCCGCTGAGCAGGATGCCGATGCCCACGCCGGCAGCCGCGCCCGCGCCGATCATCCACCAGATCTTGCCCGAGGAGTCCGAGGAGTCCGAGGAGTCGGACGCGGTGTCCGCCTCCTTGGTGTCCTTGGCGTCCTTCGTTGCGGTCGTCTTTGCCGGGGTCGGGCCCTGGGCGTTCAGTTCGGCCACCAGGTCGGTGCCGCCGAATGCCTTCGGGTTCGCGCCGCCCGCGTGCGCGGCCAGGATCAGCTGGGCGTACGCGGCCGGGCCGGCCGTCTTCGCCCAGCCTGCGGCGTTCTTCTCCAGCCAGGCCAGCGGCTTCGCGGCGGCCTGCTTGTGGCCGGCCGCGGCCAGGGCGACGACCGCGTCCGCCGTGTTGCCGAAGTCGGGCTGGTCGGTCGCGCCCGGCATCGCCGACATCAGGTGGTCGCCGGAGGAGGCCAGCTTCGTGTTCAGGTAGGCGGCCCCGCCCAGCGCCGACTGCGCCGGGTCCTTCGCGCCGCCCGCCTCGCAGGTCACCGCCTTCGGGTCGACCGGCTTGTCGGCCGCCGGGGCCGCCACGACCAGCCCCTTGCCGAGCACGCCCAGCACCGCAGCCGCGGTCGCATCCGGGTTGGCGGGCAGCTTGCCCGCCGGGTCCGGCTGGCTGGCGAACGCGCCCAGCTCCTCGGGCTTGGACACGCCCTCCTGTACGCAGGCGAGCTGGAGGCCGCGCAGCGCGTCGTACGCGGTCTTGCCAGCCTTGGACTTCACCGCGTCCGGCTGCTCGCCCGCCGCGGCCAGCGCGCCGGCCACGATGCCGGTCGAGTTGGCGTCCGTACCGAAGTCCATGGTGCCGCCGGGGCTGTAGCTCCAGCCGCCGTTGTCGTTCTGTACGGACTTCAGCCAGCCGGTGGCCTTCTTCACCTGCTCCGGGTGGCCGCCGAGCGCGGTCAGCGCCTGCACCGCCGCCGCGGTGGCGTTGGTGTCCAGGACCGTGGACGCGTCGCACGCCTTGGCGGTGTCCGGGCGGAACGAGGGGAACGCACCGTTCGCGCACTGCTGTCCGACCAGCCAGTCCACCGCCTTGGGGGCGGGGGTCACCCCGGTGGTGTGCTGGGCGAGGAAGGCCAGCGACTGGCGGAAGACGCCGTCGAAGGTCGGGTCGCCGGTGCCGTAGAGGCCGGAGGGTATGACCGGGGAGGGGGAGGGTGACGGCGCGGCGAGGGCGGTGGGAGCGGCGACCGCGCAGAGCACGGCGGAGGCGGCGAGCGCGGCGGCGCTGCGGCGGATGTTCATGACGGGGAGGGTGCCTCTCCTGCTGGGGAGCAGGAGGCTGGTACGGGTGGCACCGGGCTCCGGCTCCGTATGACCTCGACGGTGCCGGTCACCATGTCCGGGACGGGGCATTCCGGCTCCCCGCCGACCGGGTGAGGGCGGCGGGTCACGGCTGCGGGTCAGCGCCGGAATCGCACCGGCTTCCCCCCGTGCGGGCGTGTTGACGACCGGGCCACTCTACCGGCCCGCCCCTGCCCGGACCCGGCCTCATACTGCGCGGTAGGTCACAGGGTCCGAGCCCGGTACGGCCTCCGCCCGGCCCAGTTTCACCAGCCGCCGCAGGTGCGCCTCGGCTTCGGAGACGGCGATGTTGCGCGAGCCGTACGGGATGTCCGCCCACGGCCGGTTCCACTCCATGCGCTCGGCCAGGCCCCAGGGGGTGAGGGCTTCGGCGGCCAGCAGCCGGTGCAGGCCGGTCAGGCGTTCCTCGTGGTGGGCGAGGAGTTCGCGGACCCGGGCCGGGGCGTCGGTGAAGGCGTGCTGGTGGGCCGGGAGCACCTCGGCGGGCCCGAGCCGGCCGATGCGTTCGAGGGAGTCGAGGTAGTCGCCCAGGGGGTCGGTGACGCGGGTGACCCCGTTCTCGTCCGGTGCCTCGTACAGGCCGATGTGCGGGGAGATGCCGGGGAGGAGGTGGTCGCCGGAGAAGAGCCGGCCGTTGCCGGGGAGGTTCGCCGGGTGCTCCTCCTCCAGGTGCAGGCAGACATGGCCGGGGGTGTGGCCGGGGGTCCAGATGGCGCGCAGCCGGCGGCCGGCCAGCGGGAGCAGTTCGCCGGGCTCGATCTCGCGGTCGGGGACGGCGGCGTGCAGGCCCGGCAGGGTGCGCAGGCGGCCGGAGCGGCGGGCGGCGCGGAGTGGGGCGATGTGTTCCTCGGGGGCGCCGGCCAGGGCGAGTTTCTCGCTCATGTAGTCGAACCAGACGCCCGGTTCGGCGGAGCGGGTGCGCAGGACGACCTCGGTGTCGGCGGCGTGCATGGCGATCCAGCAGCCGGAGGCCTCGCGGACCTTGCCGGACAGGCCGTGGTGGTCGGGGTGGTGGTGGGTGATGACCACGCCGTGGATGTCGGCGGGGGAGAGGCCGAGGACGGCGAGCCCGGCGGTCAGGGTGTCCCAGGAGGCGGGGTCGTCCCAGCCGGTGTCGACGAGGACCGGGCCGCGGTCGGTGTCGAGGACGTGGACGAGGGTGTGGCCGAGGGGGTTGTCGGGGATGGGGACCTTCAGGGCGTGGACTCCGCCACCGTGGTCGGTCGCCGTCGCCTGTGTCATGAGACCCCCTGCTGCCGTCCGGTTCGGGCGAGAACTTGTTTCACTTGCTAGTAGTAGCCCAAGTCGACCATCTTGCGCATCTGTTGGTACCGCATTGGATCACCCGTCGCACTTGTGTCCTGGATCTCGACTCCTTGAACTAGAACTGGTATCAGTTCTTCAGCTTCAGCTTCAGCTCACATGTCGTCAGGGTGGTCGCGCAGCCGCAGGAGGCATCAGCCATGACCGAGCTCGTGGAACACGGAAAGCTGTTCATCGGCGGGGAATGGGCGGATCCGCTGGGCGGCGGGACCATCGAGGTGGTCTCCCCGCACACCGAGCAGGTCATCGGCCGGGTCCCGCACGCCTCCGGGGAGGATGTGGACCGGGCCGTCGCCGCCGCCCGGAAGGCCTTCGACGAAGGCCCGTGGCCGCGGCTGGCCCTCGAAGAGCGGATCGCGGTGGTCTCGCGGATCAAGGACGCGATCGCGGTGCGGCACGAGGAGATCGCCCGGTCCATCAGCTCCCAGAACGGCTCGCCCTACTCGTGGAGCGTGCTCGCCCAGGCGCTCGGCCCGATGATGGTCTACGACGCGGCGATCACCGTCGCCCGCGACTTCCCGTACGAGGAGTACCGGGCCGGGGCGCTCGGGCCGATCCTGGTCCGGCGGGAGCCGGTGGGCGTGGTCGCGGCCGTCATCCCGTGGAACGTGCCGCAGTTCGTGGCGGCGGCGAAGCTGGCGCCGGCCCTGCTGACCGGCTCCACGGTGATCCTCAAGCCCTCCCCGGAGTCCCCGCTCGACTCCTTCATCCTCGCCGACATCGCCCGCGAGGCCGGGCTGCCGGAGGGGGTGCTGTCGATCCTCCCGGCGGACCGGGAGGTCAGCGAGTATCTGGTCGGGCACCCGGGTGTGGACAAGGTGGCCTTCACCGGATCGGTCGCGGCCGGCAAGCGGGTCATGGAGGTCGCGGCGCGCAACCTCACCCGGGTCACGCTGGAGCTGGGCGGCAAGTCGGCGGCGGTGATCCTGCCCGACGCGGACCTGGACCTCACCGTGCCCGGGCTGATCCAGTCGGGCTGGATGAACAACGGCCAGGCCTGTGTGGCCCAGACCCGGATCCTGGCGCCGCGCAGCCGGTACGACGAGGTGGCCGAGGCCCTGGTGGCGGCGGTCCGCGCACAGGTGGTCGGCGACCCGCTGGACCCGGCGACCCAGATCGGGCCGCTGGTGGCCAAGCGGCAGCAGCGGCGCTCGCTCGACTACATCGGCATCGGGCAGGAGGAAGGCGCCAAGGTCCTCACGGGCGGCGGCATCCCGGCCGGGCTGGAGCGGGGCTGGTACGTGGAGCCCACCCTCTTCGGGGACGTCGACAACTCGATGCGGATCGCCCGCGAGGAGATCTTCGGGCCGGTGGTCTGCCTGCTGCCGTACGGGGACGAGGAGGAGGCGGCCCGGATCGCCAACGACTCGGACTTCGGGCTCAGCGGCAGCGTGTGGACGGCCGATGTGGAGCACGGCATCGACTTCGCACGGCGGGTGCGGACGGGCACGTACAACGTGAACACCTTCAGCCTGGACATGCTCGGGCCGTTCGGCGGCTACAAGAGCAGCGGTGTGGGACGGGAGTTCGGGCCGGAGGGCCTGAGCGAGTACCTGGAGCACAAGATGATCCACCTGCCCGCCGGGTACCAGGCGCCTGCGCCCGGGGCCGGTGCGTGATGGGGGACCGCTGGCACGTGGAGGTCGACCGGGGGGTCTGTATCGGCTCGGGCATGTGTGTGAACCACGCACCGACGGGCTTCGCCCTGGACTCGGCCCGGCAGTCGCACCCGGCGGCGCCGGAGACGGACGCGAACGAGGGGGTGCTGGCGGCGGCCGAGGGGTGCCCGGTCGAGGCCATCATGATCACCTTGCTCGGCTCCGGCGAACCGGTCTTCCCCCCGGAGGACTAGCCCCGGGCCCCGGCCCCCGGCCCCGGACCGGCCCCTGGCCGCCGTGCGCAGGTCAGCGCGTGTGACACTCCTGCGACGGCTGCCGGAACGCCCGGCGGCGCGGCTGTGGCACGGGGCGGGGAAGCGGATGGGCGGGCACGGGCGAGTGGGCACGGCCACGGCTACGGCTGCGGCGGTGGTCGCCGCGGTGGTGGCACTGGGGGCCGGCTGCGCCAAGCCTGCGGGGCCGGCCGGCGCGGCATCCCCGACGGGTCCGGCGGCCGGCCGGGCGGCATCCGGTACGCCCGCTGCTCCTTCGGCGGCAGCCGGAGGAGCGGCCGAAGGGGCCGTCGCCACCCGGGACTTCGGGAAGGCGGCTGCGCAGGCCGACATCGATGCGGCCACGGCCGCGGCCGGGCTGCCCGCATCCGGTTCGCCCGGGACGAACGCGCCGTCCCTGCCCCCGCAGGGGCAGCCGGATTCCGAGCTGGACGCGCTCCTGGTGCGGGGCTGGGCCTGCACGGCCATGTGGTCGGAGGTCGGGTTCACGGGCGGTCCAGGGCAACCGGAGGACCCGCGCGGGAGGTTCGACGCGACCGTGAAGGAGCTGGTCGCGCGCGGCTGGGCCACCGGGAAGCGGACCGAGGAGCCGGTGAGCGACCCATCCGCCACCGGCGGCGGGAAGCAGAACGGTACGGCCGTCTACGTGCTGCTCACCAAGCGGAACTGGTCCCTCCAAGCCCGGCACACCGTGATCGACTCGATGTGGATGACGGGCTTCACGGCCACCGAGGACGCCTGCGTGAACAGCTTCACGGAACGGGAGCTGAAGCTGCTGGACGAGGCGGGTGACCGGCGCCGGCGGGGCAGCACCCCGGGCGGAGGGGACTGACCGGCCCGGGACGACGCCGGCGCGGGGTCAGGAACCGGACTTTTCCCGGGCCGTAGCAGTAGCAGTAGCCGCAGCCGCGTCGGGAGACGCCGGTACCGCCGTCAGGTCGATCAGGCGGCAGACCGTTTCGATGTCGATCTTGACCTGGGCGATCGAGGCGCGCCCCGAGAGCCAGGTGATCAGGGCCGAGTGCCAGGTGTGTTCGATGACGCGGACCGCGGAGAGCTGCTCCGCCGTCGGCGGGGCCGTCAGGCCCATCGCGTCCAGGATGATCGCCGTCGTCAGCCGCGACACCGTGTCGACCTCCGGGCTCACGCTCCGGTCCGCGAAGGTCAGGGCCCGGACCATGGCATCGGCCAGGTGGGGCTCCCGCTGCAGCGCCCGGAACGCACGCATCAGGGTCTCCGCCACCCGCGCGGAGGGCTCCTCGCCCGCCGGCGGCCGTTTGCGCAGCGTCGTGTGCATGTGCTGGAGCTGGTCCTGCATGGTGGCGACCAGCAGGTGCACCTTGGAGGGGAAGTAGCGGTACAGCGTGCCGAGCGCGACCCCGGAGGACTCGGCGACCTCCCGCATCTGCACCGCGTCGAACCCGCCCCGGCTGGCGAGTTGGGCACTCGCGTGCAGGATCCGGCGGCGGCGTGCCTCCTGGCGTTCCGTCAGGGGCGGGGACGCCGGTGTGGTGACGGCCTTGGATTCCGCTGTCATATGTCCCGTTCCGAGATGTTCCGAGATGTGTCCGAGAAGTTCTTTCCTGCTGTCCAGAGCTGATCCGAGGCTGGTCCGGGGCCGGCCCGGGGGCCCAGCATGGCAGGCCGCGCAGCCGTGGCGCGAATCACCTGCTCCGCCTCTTACGGTGTGGTTCCCGACCGGTAGATTCAATCTCCTTGACGGATCAAATCTAAAACTTGTTCTACATTATCCGAGCGGTTACGCTCCGGCGAAAAGTGCAGTTGAGAAGGGGGCCGAGAGTGACCGCTGAGGCCATGGTGACGAGCCCTTTTGCGGGCGTCGCCGCTGACGGCGACCGCCCGTTGCGCATCGCGCTCCTCACCTATAAAGGGAACCCGTTCTGTGGTGGACAGGGCGTCTACGTCCGCCACCTCTCCCGCGAACTGGTGCGACTGGGGCACACCGTCGAGGTGATCGGCGCGCAGCCCTACCCCGTCCTCGACGAGGGCGCCACCCTGACCGAACTGCCCAGCCTGGACCTCTACCGGCAGCCCGATCCCTTCCGCACGCCGGGCCGCGGCGAGTACCGGGACTGGATCGACCTCCTGGAAGTCGGAACCATGTGGACCGGCGGATTCCCGGAGCCGCTGACCTTCTCGCTGCGTGCCCGCCGCCATCTGGCTGCCCGGGCCGGCGAATTCGACGTCGTCCACGACAACCAGACCCTCGGCTACGGCCTGCTGGCCGGCCTCGGCGCCCCCCTCGTCACCACCATCCACCACCCCATCACCGTGGACCGGCGGCTCGACCTCGCCGCCGCCAAGAGCCGCGCGAAGCGTGCCTCCGTACGCCGCTGGTACGGCTTCACGCGGATGCAGAAGCGGGTGGCCCGGCGGCTGCCGTCCGTGCTGACCGTGTCCGGCTCCTCCCGGCAGGAGATCATCGAGGACCTCGGCGTGGCCGAGGACCGCATCCACGTGGTCCACATCGGCGCCGACACCGACCTCTGGTCGCCGGACCCGTCCGTGGCCGAGGTGCCCGGCCGGATCGTCACGACCTCCAGCGCCGACGTCCCGCTCAAGGGCCTCGTCCACCTGGTCGAGGCGCTGGCCAAACTGCGTACCGAACGCCCCGACGCCCACCTCGTCGTGGTCGGCAAGCGCGCCGAGCGCGGCCCGGTCGCCAAGGCCATCGAGACGTACGGGCTCCAGGACGCCGTCCGCTTCGTCAAGGGCATCACCGACTCCGAGCTGGTGGACCTCGTCCGCAGCGCCCAGGTCTCCTGCGTGCCCTCGCTGTACGAGGGGTTCTCGCTGCCGGCCGCCGAGGCCATGGCCACCGGCACCCCGCTGGTCGCCACCACCGGCGGTGCCATCCCCGAGGTCGCCGGTCCCGACGGGGAGACCTGCCTGGCCGTGCCCCCCGGCGATGCGGGCGCGCTCGCCGCGGCCCTCGGCCGGCTGCTCGGCGACGAGGAACTGCGGGCCAGGCTCGGCGCGGCCGGGCGGGACCGCGTACTGACCCGGTTCACCTGGGCCGCCGCGGCCCGGGGGACCGTCGCCCACTACCGCGCCGCGATCGCCCGCGCCGGCCGCACGCGGTGACCCGTACGCCGTGACCCCGCACTTCCGCCCTCACCTCCACCCTCACCTCGTCACCCTCGACCGCGAAGGCAGGACCTCGTGCTGACCGTCGATTTCTCCCGGTTCCCGCTCGCCGCAGGCGACCGCGTGCTCGATCTGGGCTGCGGCGCAGGCCGGCACGCCTTCGAGTGCTACCGGCGCGGCGCCCAGGTGGTCGCACTCGACCAGAACGGCGAGGAGATCCGCGAGGTCGCCAAGTGGTTCGCGGCGATGAAGGAGGCCGGCGAGGCCCCGGCGGGTGCCACCGCCACCGCCATGGAAGGCGACGCGCTGGCGCTGCCCTTCCCCGACGAGTCCTTCGACGTGGTCATCATCTCCGAGGTGATGGAGCACATCCCCGACGACAAGGGCGTGCTCGCCGAGATGGTGCGGGTGCTCAAGCCGGGCGGCCGGATCGCGATCACCGTGCCGCGCTACGGCCCCGAGAAGATCTGCTGGGCGCTCTCCGACGCCTACCACGAGGTCGAGGGCGGCCACATCCGCATCTACAAGGCGGACGAGCTGCTCGGCAAGATGGAGGCGGCCGGCCTCAAGCCGTACGGCACCCACCACGCCCACGGTCTGCACTCCCCCTACTGGTGGCTCAAGTGTGCCTTCGGCGTGGACAACGACAAGGCCCTGCCGGTCCGCGCGTACCACAAGCTGCTGGTCTGGGACATCATGAAGAAGCCCCTCGCGACCCGGCTCGCCGAGCAGGCACTGAACCCGGTCATCGGCAAGAGCTTCGTGGCCTACGCGACCAAGCCCCACCTCCCCGTGGGCGCGGCACAGTGAGCTCCCCCGGCCGTACGGAACACCTGGTCCTGCCCGGAGTGCTGACGGCCGCCCAGGCCGCGGAGACCGTGGCCGGCATCCTCGCCGTGCAGCGGGCGGACGGCGCGATCCCCTGGTTCCGCGGGCACCACCTGGACCCGTGGGACCACACCGAGGCCGCGATGGCGCTGGACGCGGCCGGGGAGCACCGGGCCGCCGAGCGCGCCTACGACTGGCTGGCCCGGCACCAGAACCCGGACGGTTCCTGGTACGCCGCCTACGCCGACCGGGAGGACGGCGTCGACACCGCCGTGCCCCAGGACGCCGGCAAGGAGTCCAACTTCACCGCCTACCTCGCCGTCGGGGTCTGGCACCACTACCTGGCCACCGGGGACGACGTCTTCCTGGACCGGATGTGGCCGGCCGTGTACGCGGCCGTCGAGTTCGTCCTCGGCCTCCAGCAGCCCGGCGGCGAGATCGGCTGGAAGCGCGAGGCCGACGGCACCGCCGTCACCGACGCGCTGCTCACCGGATCCTCGTCGATCCACCAGGCCCTGCGCTGCGCCCTGGCCATTGCCGAGCACCGGGAGGAGCCGCAGCCGGACTGGGAGCTGGCGGCGGGTGCCCTCGGGCACGCGATACGCAGCCACCCCGAGCGGTTCCTGGACAAGAACCGCTACTCGATGGACTGGTACTACCCGGTCCTCGGCGGTGCCCTCACCGGCCCCGGCGCGAAGGCGCGGATCGAGGAGCGCTGGGAGGAGTTCGTGGTCCCCGGCCTCGGGGTGCGGTGCGTACTGCCCAACCCGTGGGTGACCGGCGGCGAGAGCTGCGAGCTGGCGCTCGCCCTGTGGGCCATGGGGGAGTCGGACCGGGCGCTGGAGATCCTGCGCTCCATCGCACACCTGCGGGCCGAGGACGGCATGTACTGGACCGGCTACGTCTTCGACGACCGGGCGGTCTGGCCGGTCGAGAAGACCAGCTGGACGGCGGGCTCCCTGCTGCTCGCGGTGGCGGCGCTGGGCGGGGACCCGGCCACCGTGGCGGTCTTCGGCGGCACCGAGCTGCCGCCGGGGCTGGACCCGGCCTGCTGCGGGTAGGGGGTCAGCGGCGGGCCAGGAACCGGGCCAGGGCGTGCCCGGCCACCAGGTAGACCAGGGCCGCCAGGCCGTACCCGAAGACCACCCGGGCCCACTCCTCGTCGAAGGTGAACAGGTCGTAGGACCAGCCGGCGAGCCAGGTGGCCGCGTCGTGGAACCAGGCGACCACCTCGTTGGCCCGGTTGGCGTCGAGCAGGTACAGCACGATCCAGATGACGATGACGGCGGCCAGCAGGTCGGCGACGAGCGCCACCAGCCGGGCCGCCGTACCGCTTCCGCTGCGATGGGAAGGCATGTCCCGCGTCTTGCCGGGATGACGCGGTTGAAACCCGGACGGGCTGCCCCCAGTGGCGGGGCCGACGGGGGCGGGTGAGGCTGCGGGGAGTACAGCCGCACCCCGGAGGTCAGCCGTGCCCGTGTTCCGTACTGCCCGTGTCCGCCGTGCCCTGCTCGCGGTGCTGCTGTCCTGTGCGCTGCTGGCGGGGGCCACCGCCTGCGGGGGCGGGGACGGCAGCGAAGCGGGGGCGACGCCCACGCCGGTCAACTCGGCGGAGCAGCAGAAGTTCGCCAAGACCCGGTTCGTGGCGAACGCGGGGCTGGCGGCCGGCGCGACCTGGCAGTGGATCGTCAAGCCCTACCGCGAGGGCAAGTTCAAGCAGGGCGCGGACGGCCGGACCTTCGCGCTGGTCAAGGCGGGACTCGCGGGTGCCTTCACCTACAACCGGCTCAAGGCGGCCATCAACAACGCCAAGGGCGACGAGCTGCTGTCGAGGGCGGTGGCCCCGCTGACCGCGGGGATCGAATCCCTCAAGGAGCTCGGCACCAAGCTGCGCAAGGGCGAGGCGACCGAGGCCGACATCGGCAACTTCGAGAAGGTCATCAACGATGTGAAGACCGCCGGGGCCAGCGCGGGCGCCGAGGTCACCAACCAGGTCCCGTCCACCGCCCAGCTGGGCGGCTGATCCCGCCGGCCGGCAGCCGGGCCGCCGGTCAGGAGTTCAGCTCGGCCAGCACCCGCAGGGTGTCCGGATCCGGGGCGGTGACCAGCAGGTCGGTGACCGGGCCCGCGCGCCACAGCTCCAGGCGTTCGGCGATCCGCTCGCGCGGGCCGACCAGGGAGATCTCGTCGGCGAAGGCGTCCGGGACGGCCAGCACCGCCTCCTCCCGGCGCCCGGCGAGGAACAGCTCCTGGATCCGCCGGGCTTCCTCGGCGTAGCCCATCCGGGCCATCAGATCGGCGTGGAAGTTGCGGGCCGCGTGTCCCATTCCGCCGATGTAGAAGCCGAGCATCGCCTTGACCGGCAGCAGGCCCTCGGCGACGTCCTTGCACACCCGGGCCCGGGCCATCGGGGCGATCACAAAGCCCTTGGGCAGGTCGGTGAGGGCGGCCTGGTACACGTCCGTGCGGGTGGGGGACCAGTAGAGGGGGAGCCAGCCGTCCGCGATCCGGGTGGTCTGGGCGATGTTCTTCGGCCCTTCCGCACCGAGCAGGACCGGCAGGTCCGGGCGGAGCGGGTGGGTGATCGGTTTCAGCGCCTTGCCGATTCCGGTGCCGTCGGGGCCGGTGTACGGGTGGCTGTGGAAGCGGCCGTCGAGGGTGACGGGGCCCTCGCGGCGCAGCACCTGGCGGATGACGTCCACGTACTCGCGGGTCGCGGTGAGCGGGCTGCGCGGGAAGGGCCGGCCGTACCAGCCCTCGACCACCTGCGGTCCGGACAGTCCGAGGCCGAGCATCATCCGGCCGCCGGAGAGGTGGTCGAGGGTCAGGGCCTGCATGGCCGTGGCGGTGGGGGTACGGGCGGCCATCTGCGCGATCGCGGTGCCGAGGCGGATCCGCGAGGTGTGCGCGGCGATCCAGGTCAGCGGGGTGAAGGCGTCGGAGCCCCAGGCCTCGGCGGTCCACACGGAGTCGTAGCCGAGCCGTTCGGCCTCGGTGGCGAGGTCGAGGTGGGCGGGGTTGGGGCCGCGCCCCCAGTAGCCGAGTGCGAGTCCGAGACGCATGTGGCGATCCCCTCCGCGATCCGAGCCTTGCCCTGTCTGTCTGACGATGCGTCAGGTGACAGGTGACTGTAGGGCAACGGCCCCTTGCCGGGAAGTGGCAAGGGGCCGTTGTGGAGCGGGTGGTGCGGGCGGCGTCTAGCCGCGCTGGATGCCCGAGGTGTCGTTCAGGACGCCGCGGCGGCCGTCCTGGGTCTGGGCCACCAGGGCCTGCGGGCCGCGCTGGTCCACCGCCAGGTACCAGGTACCGGGGGCCAGTTCGGCGATCGGGTTGGGGGAGCCGTCCTCCGGGAAGAGGGGGCGGGCCACCGGGACCGCGAACCAGAACGGGGCGAAGTCCGCGGCCGGCTGGGGCTGCGGCTGGGCCTGCTGCGGCTGCTGGGCCTGGGGCTGCGGCTGGGCGTCCTGCGGGCCGGGCGCCGGCGCGGGAGCCGGGGCCGGGGTGTCCTGGCCCTGGCCGCCGTACGGCGGGACGGGCTGCGGGGTGGCGCCGTACGGCTGCTGGCCGCCGGGGTAGCCGTAGCCGGCACCGGGTTGGCCGGGCTGGCCGGGGTACTGGCCGGGCTGGCCGCCGTACGGAGGGACGGCCGCCGGGGACGCGGCGGGCAGCAGCGGTCCGGCGAGCGCCCCGACCTTCGGGCCGGCGATGGCGACGCCGGCCATCAGGAGCGCGGCGAGCAGCGAGATGATCGCGCCGGCCCCGAGGTCCACGCGGTCCGGGGAGAGGATCAGGGCCCACAGGGCGGACCACGCGGAGGCCACCGCGAGCACGGTGCCCCAGCCGGTCAGCGGGATGCCGGCCAGCTTGCGGCCCTCGGGCAGGAAGCGCCCGCCGATCAGCATGCCCGCGGCGACGAACCCGAGCAGGAAGATCGTCGGCAGCACCAGGCCGTACACGTCGGTGTCCCACGCGCTGGGCGCGTCGAAGCCGTCGGCGGAGTAGTAATCGAGGAGCGACGCGATGAACAGCAGCACCGCTGCTCCGATCACCACGCCGTCGCCTCGAGTGAGGGAGCGGATGTTCACTTGTTGGGTGTCCTTCTCGTCTCGGTCGCGGGCGGGGACCATCGTACGGATGTTTCCCGGGTCCGAGCGGGTCGGGGCTCCCGGTGCCCCGACTCCCTACCCGCCGAGGAAGCCGACGATGCCGTCCGCGATGCCCTGCGCCGCCCGCTGCCGCCATTCCGGATTGGTCAGCAGCGCCGCGTCTTTGGCGTCACGCATATTGCCGCATTCGACGAACACCTTGGGCCGGGTCGAGAGATTGAGACCGCCGAGATCGTTGCGCACCACCAAGCCGGTGCCGCCGCCCACATAGTTGGAGGGGGCCATGGAGGTGGTCCGGACGTAGTTCCCGACGATGCGCTCGCCGAGCTCGCGCGAGGGCCCGACGATCGGGGCGGTGTCCGCGCCGCCGCCCTTCACCGTGGCCGGCAGGATGACGTGGAAGCCGCGGTTGCCGGCGGAGGAGCCGTCCGCGTGCACCGAGACCACGGCATCGGCCTTGGCCTCGTTGCCGATCCTGGCGCGCTCGTTGATGCAGGGGCCGTACGGGCGTTCCGCCGTGTGGGTGAACACCACGCGGATGCCGCGGGCTTCCAGGGCGGCGCGCAGCCGCTTCGACACGTCGAGGGTGAACTCGGCTTCCTGGTAGCCGGAGTTGGTGGTGGTGCCGGTGGTGTCGCACTCCTTGCGGCCGGTGCCGATGTCCACCTGCTGGTTGATTTCGCGCGCATGCCGGAAGTTGCCCGGGTTGTGGCCGGGGTCGATGACCACGGTGCGGCCGGCGAGCGGGCCCTTGCCCGGGCCCTGCGGGAGGCTGCCGGACGGCGCGGGGGCGGGGATGGCCTGGCCGGTCGCCGGGGCTGCGGAGCCGCTCGGCGCGGGGGCGCCGCTGCTCGCGGCCGGACTGCCGCTGGCCTTGGAGTCCCCGGGCCCCGGGGTGCCGCTCGCATGCGAGGCGGGCAGCGGCAGCACCTGGGGCTGCGGCTGTTTCGGGTCCGGACCGGCCCCGGAGGACACCTGGACCAGCACCCATCCCGCGAGGCAGGTGGGCGCGAGCGCCGCCGCCACGATGGCGAGCGTGGAGCGGCGGGCGTACCACGGCCGGTCCGGGCTGACCGAGGAGGCGGATTCCGGCGGCGGGGGGCTGTCGTGGCTGTCGTCGTACGGCACGTCGCGATGCTAGACCGCTGCGCGGCCGGCCGGGCGGATCCTCGGCCATCCGGGGGCGCGGTCGCAGGCGGGGGCCTGGCCGGCGCGGACTAAAGGCCCGGGCCGATGCGGCGCAGGACGCGCAGGGAGTCCGTGACGGAGATCTCCTCGAACGCGCCGGAGGCCAGCGCGCGGAGGTAGATCCGGTACGGGGCCTGGCCGCCGTCGGCCGGGTCCGGGAACACGTCGTGGATGACCAGCGTGCCGCCCTCGGCCAGGTGCGGGGCCCAGCCCTCGTAGTCGCCGGTGGCGTGCTCGTCCGTGTGCCCGCCGTCGATGAACACGAAGCCGAGCGGCCCGCCCCAGGCCGCCGCGACCTGCGGGGACCGCCCCACGATCGCGATCACGTGCTCCTCCAGGCCCGCCTTGTGCAGGGTGCGCCGGAAGGTCGGCAGGGTGTCCATCAGCCCGACCTCGGGGTCGACCACCGTCGGGTCGTGGTACTCCCACCCCGGCTGCTGCTCCTCGCTGCCCCGGTGGTGGTCCACGGTGATCGCCGCGACCCCCGCCTCGCGGGCGGCATCGGCCAGCAGGATGGTGGAGCGCCCGCAGTACGTACCGACCTCCAGCAGCGGCAGCCCCAGCCGGCCGGCCCCGACGGCCGCCTCGTACAGGGCGAGCCCCTCGCGTACGGGCATGAACCCCTTGGCGGCCTCGAAGGCGGCGAGGGATTCCGGCTTGGGGGTGGCGGCCATGGTGTCTCCGGCGGTGCGAGGTGGATCGGGCGGGCCCATGCTGCCCTACCGCCCGGTAGGGCACCAGGCCGGGCCCGGCCCGGACCCCGTGCGGTGGTCAGTTGCGTGATTCGGGCCACCGGACCGCGCCGGGACGGTTACGTTCGGTCAGGTACCGGAACGAACGCCGCGTCGCGGCGTGAGCTTGGGGGTGACCGTCCCATGGTCCGTGTCCGCGACCTCGATCCCAGCGCATCGCCGCTGGACTACTACGGCTCCGAGCTGCGGCAGCTGAGAGAGGCTGCGGGGCTGAACCAGGCGCAGCTCGGCGGGATCGTCTTCTGTACGGGCTCGCTGATCGGGCAGATCGAGACGGCGCGGAGGGTGCCGACGCGGGACTTCTCGGAACGGGTGGACGCGGCGCTGGGGACCGGCGGGGTGTTCTCCCGGCTGGTGGGGCTGGTGCTGCGGAGCCAGCTGCCGAGCTGGTTCCAGGCGTACGCCGAGATGGAGGCGAAGGCGGCCTACATCTCCACCTACCAGGCCCAGTTGGTGTACGGCCTGCTGCAGACCGAGGAGTACGCACGCGCCGTCCTGGGCGTGCGGAAGGAGGGCGACCTGGATGCGAGGGTGGCCGCGCGGATGGAGCGGCAGCGCATCCTGGACCGCGAGAACCCGCCACTGATGTGGATCGTGCTGAGCGAGGCCGTACTGCACCAGGAGATCGGCGGCCGGGAGGTCATGCGGAACCAGCTCGCCCACTTGTTGTCCCTGTGGGGGCGGGAGTGGGTGCAGGTGCAGATCCTGCCCTTCGAGGCGGGGGCCCATGCGGGGCTGCAGGGTACGTTCAACCTCCTGCGGTTCGAGGACGACCCGGACCTCGTCTATACCGAGGACTTCGTGCAGGGCCATATGACGGCCAATCCGCAGGCTCTCAAGGAAGGTTCGCTCCGTTACGATCATTTGCAGGCCGCCGCGCTCTCCGTGGAGGACTCGGCGGCATTGATCGCCCGCGTAATGGAGGAGCGTTATGGGCACCAGCCAGGACCTGACGGGCGCGACGTGGCGTAAGTCCTCGTACAGCTCCGACACCGGCGGCGATTGCGTCGAGTGCGCCCCGCTCGGCGCCGCCGCCTGGCGCACGTCCAGCTACAGCGGCACCACCGGCGGCGACTGCGTCGAAGTCGCCGCGCAGCCCTGCCTCGTCGCCGTCCGGGACTCCAAGGACCCCGACGGACCCGCCTTCACCGTGAGCTCCGCCGCCTTCGGCGCATTCGTGCGCAGCCTCTGACGGCTCGCCCGCCCCCGTTCCGAGAACACGTTCCAATCTGACCTTCCGTCAGAATGGAACGTGTTCTACCCTGCCGCGCATGGGCATCGGAATCACTGCGGAACAGCAGGAGTTGGCCGAGGCGGTGCGCGGCTGGGTGGCGCGGGCCGTGCCGCCGGAAGAGGTGCGCAAGCTGCTCGACAGCCCGCCCCGGACCGGGGTGCGGCCCGCCTGGTGGGACGCGATGGCCGCGCAGGGCCTGCTCGCCCCGCACCTGGAGGGCGGCACCCTCCTCGACCTCGCCGTGGTGGTGGAGCAGGCCGCCCGGGGCGCCCTGCCCGGGCCGTACCTCCCGAACGCGCTGGCCTCCGTACTGCTGGACCGGGGCGGTGCCGGTGAGCTCGCCGCGGCGCTGTCCGACGGGTCCCGGATCGGGGCCGTGGCCCTCGGCTCCGGCGGTATGACCGCCGTCGCCGTCGAGGGCGGCGGGCACCTGCTCGACGGGACGGCGCCGCCCGTGCTCGGCGCCGGCGAGGCCGATCTGCTGGTCCTGGCCGCCGAGGCGGCCCACGGCACGCTCTGGTTCGCGGTGGACGCCGCCGCGCTGGACGTCCGTACGCACGACAGCGCCGACCCCACCCGGCCGACCGCCGAGGTCCGGGCGCGCGGGGTGGCCGTCCCGGCCGGGCGGCTGCTGGAGCTGGACCCCGCGCTCGTACGGGACCTGGCCTGCGCCCTGTTCGCCGCCGACGCCTGCGGCACGGCCGCCTGGGCCCTGCACACCGCAGCCGAGTACGCCAAGGTGCGCGAGCAGTTCGGGCGGCCCATCGGGCAGTTCCAGGGCGTCAAGCACCTGTGCGCGGACATGCTGGTACGGGTCGAGCAGGCGCGGGCGCTCGCCTGGGACGCGGTCCGGGCCGCCGACGACACCCCCGAGGTGCGGGGCACGGTCGCGGCCCTGGCCGCCGGCACCGCGCTCGATGCCGCCTGGTCCGCCGCCAAGGACTGCGTACAGATCCTCGGCGGCATCGGCTTCACCTGGGAGCACGACGCCCACATCTTCCTGCGCCGGGCCCTGGTGGCCCGGCAGCTGCTCGGGGCCGGTGACGGGCACCGGCTGCGGGCGGTGCGGCTCGCCGCCCAGGGCGCACGGCGGGAGCTGCGGCTGGAGCTGCCCGAGGAGGCGGAGGCCTACCGGGCCGCAGCCCGCGAGGTCATCGGGGACGCCCGCGGGCTGGACCCGGCCGCCGCGCGCCGGGTGCTGGCGCCGACCGGGTACGCGGCCCCGCACCTCCCGCCGCCGTACGGGCTCGGGGCCGGGCCCGTCCAGCAGCTCGTCGTCCAGGAGGAGCTGGCGGCGGCCGGGGTCAAGGTCGCCGAACTGGGCATCGCGACCTGGGTGGTGCCCTCGCTGCTCGCCTACGGGACCGCCGAGCAGCAGGAGAAGTACCTGATGCCGACCCTGCGCGGCGATCTCACCTGGTGCCAGCTGTTCTCCGAGCCGGGGGCGGGCTCCGACCTGGCCGCGCTGCGGACCCGGGCCGAACGGACCGGGGACGGCGGCTGGGTGGTCAACGGGCAGAAGGTGTGGACGAGTTCGGCCCACACCGCCGACTACGGCATCCTGCTCGCCCGGACCGACCCGGCCGCCCCCAAGCACCAGGGCCTCGGCTATTTCCTCGTCGACATGAAACGGTCCGCCGGGATCGACATCCGCCCGCTGAAGGAGATCACCGGCGAGGCCCTCTTCAACGAGGTGTACTTCGACGAGGTCCGGCTCCCGGCGGACGCGCTGGTCGGCGAGCCGGCCGGGGGCTGGAAGGTGGCGCGCAACACCCTCGGCAACGAACGGGTGCACATGGCCGGCCAGATGACCTTCGACACCGGCCTGGAGGCGCTGATCGCCCGGTCCGCGGACCTGGACGGGGCGCAGCGGGCCCGCATCGGGGCGCTCGCGGCCGAAGCGCACGCACTGGCCTGCATCGGGCTGCGGACGACCCTGCAACAGGTGTCGGGGCTGGAGCCGGGCGCCGGGGCGTCCGTACGGAAACTGGTCCAGACGCCGCACCAGCAGCGGACCGCCGAGCTGGCGCTGGAACTGCTGGGGCCGGCGGGCGCGGTCACCGAGGGGGCGGGGGAGCGGGCGGTGCACGGGGTGCTGATGTCGCGCTGCCTCACCATCGCCGGGGGCACCACGCAAGTCCAGCTGAACGTCGTCGCCGAGCGGATCCTCGGCCTTCCCAGGGACTAGGAGTCCTCGTATGAAGTCGTACATCGTGGGCGTCGGCATGACGAAGTTCGAGAAGCCGGAGTCGCGGGACTGGCAGTACTGGGACATGGCGAGGGAGGCGGGGACGGCGGCGCTCGCCGACGCGGGAGTGCCGTACGACCGGGTGGAGCAGGTCCCGGTCGGCTACTGCTTCCAGGCCTCCACGGCGGGTCAGCGGGCGGCGTACGAGCTGGGGCTGACCGGTGTGCCCGTCTACAACGTCAACAACAACTGCGCGACCGGATCGACGGCGCTGATGATGGCGCGGCAGTTCGTCGAGGGCGGGATCAGCGACTGCGTACTGGCGCTCGGCTTCGAGAAGATGAAGCGCGGGGCGCTGGGCGGGGGCGCCGACGGCGGTGACTTCAAGACCTCCCCGGTGGCCCGGCACTACGGGATCATGGCCGCCGGGCACGGCTTCGAGATGTCCCCGCCGACCGCGCAGATCTTCGGCAACGCGGCGCGCGAGCACATGGACCGGTACGGGACGACGGCGGCGCAGCTGGCGGCAGTGGGGGAGAAGAATCACCGCCACTCGGCAAACAACCCGAACGCGCAGTTCCAGGACGTGTACTCGGTGGCGGAGATCCTGGCGGCGAAGGAGATCCACCGGCCGCTGACCAAGCTCCAGTGCTCGCCGACCTCGGACGGGGCGGCGGCGGCCCTGGTGGTGTCGGAGCGGTTCCTCGTCGAGCACGGGCTGCACGACAAGGCCGTGGAGATCGTCGCCCAGGCGATGACCACGGACACGCCCGAGTCCTTCGCCTCCGGCTCCTGTATCGACGTGGTCGGCAAACCGATGACGGCCGCGGCGGCGCGGGCCGTGTACGAGCGGTCGGGGCTCGGCATCGAGGACGTGGACGTCATCGAGCTGCACGACTGCTTCTCGGTCAACGAACTGCTGACGTACGAGGCGCTGGGGATGTGCGAGGACGGCGCGTCGGGGAAGCTGGTCGAGTCGGGGGCCACGACGTACGGCGGGCAGTGGGTGGTCAACCCGTCCGGCGGGCTGATCTCGAAGGGCCACCCGCTGGGCGCGACCGGGCTGGCGCAGGCGGCGGAACTGGTCTGGCAACTGCGCGGGACGGCCGGCCCGCGCCAGGTGGACGGCGCCCGGGTGGGCCTGGCCCACAACATCGGCCTGGGCGGCGCGGCGGTGGTGACGATGCTGCGGCGGTGACGGGGCGGGGCGGGCGCGGAGCGGTGGGGGAGGAGGCAACGGTCCGGGAGGCTCATGGACTCTGAAAGGTAGGAGGTGGAGTCCATGGGGGGACGGAAGCAAGCGCTGGACGAGGAATTCCAGGGCTTTGTGACGAGCAGGTGGCCGAGGCTGATGCGGACGGCGTACCTGCTGACGGGCGAGCAGCACGCAGCTGAGGACCTGCTGCAATCGTCGATGGAGAAGGTGTACGCGTCCTGGCGGAAGGTCAGCCAGGCGGACGACGCCGATGCGTACGTGCGGCGGGTGCTGGCCAATACGCATGCCAGGAAATTCCGCCGACGGCTCAGAGAGGACCTGGCGCCACCAGGTGTGGACGAACCGTCGGTCACCCTTGCCGACCGGCCGGAGAGCGGCGACCGGATCGCCCAGGCGGATGACCGTGCGGCACTGATGCGCGGCTTGGCGGCATTGCCGCTCAGGCAGCGGCAGGCGGTGGTGCTGCGGTACTGGGAGGACCTGAGCGAGACCCAGGCCGCCGCGGCGATGGGGTGTTCCGTGGGCGCGGTGAAGAGCAACGCGGCCAAAGGGATCGCCAAACTGCGGGCCATACCCGCGTTGGTGGCGGTGGTCGGCCGATGAGCGGGGGAGACGAGCACGGGATGACGGCGATGGACACGCAGGAGCAGGACCGGATGACGGAGCGCCTGGCACGCGCCGCCGACGAAGTCGTCGTGGGAGCCGTCCCGCTGGACGCCCTGATGCGGGGCGGCCGTCGCCGGCGGGTCCGGCGGGCCCTGCTGTCGGGTGCCTTGGCGCTGGCGGTTCTCGTTCCGCTGGGCGGGGTGGCGGTGTCGCTGGCCCGGGAGGACCGGCCCGCCGAGGTGGCGGTGCCCCAGCCGCCGGAAGACGACTCCGTTACCGCGGACCTGGGCAGTGTCGAGGCCGACGGCGTGCTCTTCCACGCCAAGATCACTGTGCAGCGCTTCCCGACGAGGATCATGCCGCGTCCAGCCAGCCTGCCACCCGATTGGGAGGTGCCGAAGGAGGGACCGTGGCCATGGTCCTTCATCGACTTCGACGGGCCGCCGCTCCGGGAGCCGGCAATGTTTCATTTCAGACCATCGGGGTTGGAAGCCGATCAGACGGGGGTGCTGTTCAGTTCTCACAGGGTGGACCTGGATCGCCCCGGCGATGCGATGGAGCGCTTCCGCACCCTGGCCGTAGGCCAGGTCAGGCCGGAGTTCCGGCGCGTGGTGATCACGTGGGAGGACGGCTCCACGAGCGAGCCGAGGCTGCAGAGCGTTCCCAAGAGCGATCGCCTCTGGTTCATAGCGGGAGCGAAGGCATGGGTAAAGCCCGACTTCGTGGACGTGTATGACGCAAGCGGAAAGCGCACCCGGATGGACGTGACCTGATAAGGCTCAGAGCTCCAGCGCGGGGTCGATGACGGTTTCACCCGTCGCGGCGGCGCGGAGGGCTTGGGCCAGGTCCTCCACGGGGCCGTCCCGGAGGACCAGGCCCGCCGCGCCGGCGGCCAGGGCCGCCTCCGCCAGGCCCGGGTGGGCCGAGCCCGTCACCACCAGGGGCCGGCACTCCGGGTCCTCCGCGGCCAGGGCCCCGACCGCGGCGACCGAATCGACCAGCGCGACCTGCGGGCGCTGGAGCAGCGAGGGGACCACCTCGATGTCCGGCTGGAGGCCGAGCAGTACGGCGAGGGCCGGGTCGGGCGGGATCAGCAGGACCCGCAGGGACTTGGCGGGGCGGGGGTCCCGGGGCATTTCGTCCACCCGCTCAGGGTAGGTCAGGAGGGTTCCCGACGCTTGATCTGACGTAACGTCAGGAGTCTTCACAAGTTCCGGGGCGTGCGTTATACATTCCCTCACCGGAACAGATAGAACGCGTTCTAGAACGCCTGAACCGGTCCGCATACGACCTCGGTGCGGCCGACGGTGCGGACGGTCGCACCGAGGTCTTCCCAAAGGAACAAGGAGCAGCATCCTCATGCCGATCGATGCCGCCAGGGCCCTCGCCGCCGAACCTCGACTGAGTGACATCGGGTGGGACCACAAGGACATCCAGCTCTACCACCTCGGACTCGGCGCGGGCATCCCCGCCACCGACCCCGACGAGCTGCGCTACACGCTCGAATCCAAGCTCCACGTACTCCCCAGCTTCGCGACCGTGGCCGGCGCCGGGATGGCCATGCTCGGCGGCCTGGGCGCACCGGGCATCGAGGTCAACCTCGCCGCGGTGCTGCACGGCGGGCACTCCATCGAGCTGCACCGGCCGATCCCCGTCAAGGGCAGCGCCACCTCCCGCTCGAAGGTCGCGGCCGTCTACGACAAGGGCAAGGCCGCCGTCATCGTGCTGCGTTCCGAGGTCGCCGACGAGGAGGGCCCGTTGTGGACCTCCGACGCGCAGATCTTCGTACGCGGGGAGGGCGGCTTCGGCGGGGAGCGCGGGCCCTCGGAGCGGCTGGAGGTGCCGGAGCGGGAGCCCGACCGGGTGGAGGACCGCCGGATCCGGGAGGAGCAGGCGTTGCTGTACCGGCTCTCCGGGGATTGGAACCCGCTGCACGCCGACCCCGAGTTCGCCAAGCTGGCCGGCTTCGACCAGCCGATCCTGCACGGCCTGTGCTCGTACGGCATGACCCTCAAGGCCGTGGTGGACACCGTCCTGGACGGGGACGTGTCCCGGGTCAAGGCCTACCGCACCCGCTTCGCCGGGATCGTGTTCCCGGGCGAGACGTTGCGGATCCGGATGTGGCAGGAGCCCGGCCGGGTCCAGGTGTCGGTGACCGCGGTCGAACGGGACGAGGCGCCGGTCCTCGCGGACACCGTCGTCGAACACGCGTAAGGACCACGCACGACAGACCGACAGAAGGAGCCGCACCGTGCGCGCAGCACTGCAGAGCGAGATCGGCCAGGACAAGCTCGAAGTCGTCGACGACATGGAGACCGTGGGCTTCGGCCCCGGCAAGGTGAAGATCCGGATCAAGGCGACCGGGTTGTGCCACTCCGACCTCTCCGCGATGAACGGCGTGCTGCCGCAGCCGGCCCCCTTCATCCCGGGCCACGAGGGCTCCGGGGTGATCACCGACGTGGGCGACGGGGTGACCACGCACAAGGAGGGCGACCGGGTCCTGGTGTGCTGGCTGCCGCCCTGCGGGCACTGTCCGGCCTGCAAGCGCAACCAGGGCCACCTGTGCCTGGAGAGCTTCGGCAATGTGGCCACCCCCAACTTCCGGCGGTCCGGCGGGGACATCTTCGGCTTCGCCGGCACCGGCACCTTCGCCGAGGAGGTGGTGGTCCCGGCCGGGTGCGCGATACCGATCCCGGACGACGTGCCCTTCGACATCGCCGCGCTGATCGGCTGCGGGGTCACCACCGGACTCGGTGCAGCCATCAACACGGCCAAGGTGGAGGCCGGTTCCTCGGTCGCCGTCATCGGCTGCGGCGGGGTCGGGATCTCCGTCATCCAGGGGGCCAAGGTGCAGGGTGCCGCCCAGATCATCGCGGTGGACCCGGTGGCGTCCCGGCGCGAGGCGGCCCTGCGGTTCGGCGCCACCGAGGCGGTCGCCCCGGAGGCCTTCGGCGACGCCAAGAACCGGATCACCGCCGGCGAGGGCTTCGACTGCGTCTTCGAGGTGGTCGGCAAGTCCGCCACGGCCCAGACCGCGTACCAGATGACCCGGCGCGGTGGCACGGTGTGCGTGGTCGGCGCGGGCGCGCTGGACGACAACTTCCAGATCAACATGTTCTCGCTGTTCTTCGACGAGAAGCGGATCCTGCCCTCCATGTACGGCGGCGGGGACGTGCTGCGGTCCTACGAGCGGACCATCGCGCTCTGGCGGGCCGGCCGTATCGACCTGGCCGGGCTGATCACCCACCGGGTGCAGCTCGCCGAGATCAACGACGCCCTGGACCAGATGCGGACCGGCGTGGCCCTGCGCACCTGCATCGAACTCTGACTCCGAGAGAGGACCCGGCTTCATGGCACTGTCAGCACTGCCAGCTCTGCCACTCGAAGGACTCTCCGCCGTCGTCACCGGCGCCGGCCGCGGGCTCGGCCGGGCCGAGGCGGTCGAGCTCGCCCGGCTCGGCGCGAGCGTGGTCGTCAACGACTTCGGACAGCCCGGGCGGGACGGCTCCGGGGAGGCCTCGGCCGCACCGGCCGAGGAGGTCGCCGCGGAGATCCGCGCTGCGGGCGGCAAGGCGGTGGCGCACCTCGGTGACGTGGCCGACTTCGACCAGGCCCGCGAGCTGATCGAGCTGGCGGTGAGCAGCTTCGGCAAGCTCGACATCCTCGTCAACAACGCGGGCATCCTGCGGGACCGGATGGTCTTCTCGATGTCCGAGGAGGAATGGGACTCGGTGATCCGGGTCCACCTCAAGGGGCATTTCAACACCACGCACTTTGCGTCCGTGCACTGGCGGGAGCGCTCCAAGGCGGTGGGTGGCCCGGTCTACGGCCGGATCGTCAACACCTCCTCGGAGGCCTTCCTGGGCGGGTCCGCCGGCCAGCCGAACTATGCGGCGGCCAAGGGCGGCATCGTGGGCCTCACCACCTCGACGGCGCTCGCGCTGGCGAAGTACGGGGTCACGGCCAACGCGATCTGCCCGCGGGCCCGCACCCGGATGACGGAGGACGTGTTCGCCGGCTTCCAGGTGCCGGAGGAGGGCAAGCTCGACCCGCTGGCCCCCGAGCACGTGGCCCCGCTGGTCGGCTACCTGGCGTCCCCGGCCTCGGCCAAGGCCAACGGGCAGCTGTTCGTCGTGCACGGCGGGATCGTGGTGGTCATGGAACGCCCCCGGGTGGCGGCCAAGTTCGACACCTCGAAGGAGGCGTTCTCCTTCGAGGAGCTGGACGAGGTGCTCACCCCGCACTACGAGTCCCGGCCCGCGGGCGAAACGTTCGCGGCGGCGGAGGTCCTGGCCCTCAAACACGGCTAGCGGCTGGCGGCGAGGGGCGCCTGTTGCAGGGGGACCGGGCGGGTGGCTGCCGGGCGTGGTCCGGAGGCCAGCCGGACCGGGGGTGGCGGGGCCTGGGGAATGGTCAGGCCGATGATGCCGCAGGGCACGTCGGGGGTCGCGTACGGGAGCCTCAGGCGGCCCTCGTGGGTCCACAGCCCGGCGCCGCCCAGCCAGCCGGGCGGGCCGCCCAGCCGGAAGACGTGCCGGTCGGCGGGGCGCCACAGGGCCAGCGCCTCGCCGGGGCCGGTGCCGCCGGTGCCGGGGAGCCGTAGCGCGACCGCGCAGCTCTCCGGCATCAGCGCCTGCCCCGGCTGCACGGCGAACGGCACCGCCGTGGCGCCCTCGGCCCGCAGGCAGTCCGGGAAGCGGACCGGGCGGGAGCTGCCCAGGACCCCCCAGCCGAGCCGCTGTTCACCCGGGGCGTCCGAGCGGATCAGCAGCAGGCCGCTGTCCGGGTCGGCCAGCAGCAGCCGGTCGTTGCTGGCCTCGGCGATCTGGAGCAGGGGCGAGATCTCGCCGGCCCGGCCCAGGTCCACCGCGATGGCCTTGGTACGGCCGCCCTGGGCCCGGTCCAGGGCCAGCAGCCGGCCCGTACGGTCCAGCCAGACCCCGCCCGTGCAGCGGCCCGGGATCCGGGCGACCCGCTCCGGGCCGCCGGGGCCGCCGCCCGCCACCCGCCACACCACGGTCTCGGCCCCTGCGGCCACGGCCAGGGCGTAGGCGCTGCGGCCGTCGGGCGACGGCGGCAGCAGGGACACGTGGAGGCCTTCGCCGGCCGGGACCGAGCCGAGCGGGAGTTCGCCGGTCCGCGGGCCGGTGGGGTAGAGCAGGGCGAAGGCGTGCCGGTCGGCCACCCGCCGGTGGATCAGCACCCGCCCGTCGGCGAGCGGCAGCACCTCGCTGTCCGCCTCCTCGGGCTGCTCCAGCGGGAGCGGTACGGCATAGGGCTCGGGCCCGTCGAGGGTCCAGCGTTCCGGGTAGCGGGCGTCGGCGTCCCCGGCGAGCCGGGCGGCGTACGACCCGTCCGCGGCGATCGTGAACGGTGCCGGCCCGGTCTCCACAGCAGTAGTCACAGCACAGGCAGTCATCTGTGCGTCACCTCCGGTGAGGAAGCTAGTTTTCGCACTTCCAGCCGAACAACACGAGCACTCCCGCTTCACACATACGGGTGGCGACCCGGCGATTCTGCTGTGAGGGGTGAGCCCCCTGTGCCATGCCTCCGGCGGCCCGGCGGCCCGGCGGCCGGGGCCCCGCGGCCCGCCGCCCCCGGCACCGTCCCGAGCCGCCCGGCCCGAGTCGGCTCGGGCTAGCGCCCGGCCAGCCGGCCGGGGCCGGCACCCGCGGTGGCCCGGGCTCCGGGGCCCGGGGTCTGCCGCCGCCGGTCCCGCCGCCCTGCCGCCGGTCGTGGCCGTGGCGTCGAGCACCTGCTCGGCGGTGGCCCGGGCTCCGGGCCCGTGGCCCGTCGGCCCCGGTACCGCCGCCGAGCCGCCCGGCCCGGGCTGTTTCCGGCCTGCCGGCCGGCCAGGGCCGGCACGGACGCCGGGGCGCCCGCGGCCTGCCGCTCACCGGTACCGCCGCCGAGCCGGTCGGCGATTGCGGCCTGTGCCCGGCCTGCCGGCCGACCCGCGGCCGGTCGTGGCCGTCGCGTTGGGCGGCTGTTCCGCGGCGGCACGGGTGCGCCGGGGCCCGGTGCCGCCGCCGAGCCGGCCGGCCCGGGCCGGCTGTGTTCGGCTCCGGGCGCGGCCTGCCGTCCGCCCGGTTCGAGCCGGCCAGGGCCGGCCCGTGCCCCGCCGTCGGCCAGGGCATCGCGTCAAAGGTGCTGCTCCGCGGCGGCTTGGGTGTGGTGGACGGTAGCCTTGGCCCGTGCCCCGTCTCTCTGAAGTCATCTCCGCGCTCGATGCCCTCTGGCCCCCCGCCCGGGCCGAGCAGTGGGACGCCGTCGGAACCGTCTGCGGTGACCCCGACGCCGAGGTTTCCCGCGTCCTGTTCGCCGTGGACCCGGTCCAGGAGATCGCCGACGAGGCGGTGAAGCTGGGCGCCGACCTCCTCGTCACCCACCACCCCCTCTATCTGCGCGGCACCACCACGGTCGCGGCCGGCACCTTCAAGGGCCGGGTCGTGCACACGCTGATCAAGAACGACATCGCGCTGCACGTGGCCCACACCAACGCCGACACCGCCGACCCCGGCGTCTCCGACGCCCTGGCCGGCGCCCTCGACCTGCGCGTCACCGGCCCCCTGGTCCCCGACCCGGCCGACCCGACGGGCCGCCGTGGCCTCGGCCGGATCTGCGAGCTGGACCACCCCGAGACCCTCCGCGAGTTCGCCGCCCGGGCCGCCGCCTGGCTGCCGCCGACCGCGCAGGGCATCCGGGCCGCCGGCGACCCGGACGCCCTGATCCGTACCGTCGCCGTCAGCGGAGGCTCCGGCGACAGCCTCTTCGAGCAGGCGCGCGCCGCCGGCGTGGACGCCTTCCTCACCGCCGACCTGCGCCACCACCCGGTGTCCGAGGCCCGCGAGCAGAGCCCGCTCGCCCTCGTCGACGCCGCCCACTGGGCCACCGAGTGGCCCTGGTGCGAACAGGCCGCCGCCCAGCTCGACGCGATCTCCGAGCGCCACGGCTGGGGTCTGCGGACCCATGTCTCGCGCACGGTCACCGACCCCTGGACGGCCCACACGCCGTCCGTCATCTCACCCTCTATCCCTGGAGCCCCCAACTGAACGCCGAGCCCGCCGACCAGATCCGACTTCTCGACGTCCAGGCCCTGGACACCCGGCTGTCGCAGCTCGCCCACAAGCGCAAGTCGCTGCCCGAGCACGCCGAGCTAGACTCCCTCACCAAGGACCTCACGGCGCAGCGCGACCTGCTCGTCGCCGCGCAGACCGAGGAGAGCGACACCGCCCGCGAGCAGACCAAGGCGGAGCAGGACGTCGACCAGGTCCGCCAGCGGGCGGCCCGCGACCAGCAGCGCCTGGACTCCGGCGCGGTCACCTCGCCGAAGGACCTGGAGAACCTCCAGCGCGAGGTGGTCTCCCTTGCCAAGCGCCAGGGCGACCTGGAGGACGTGGTCCTGGAGGTCATGGAGCGCCGCGAGTCCGCGCAGGAGCGGGTCGCCGAACTCACCGAACGGGTCTCCGCCCTGCAGGCCAAGACCGACGACGCGACGGCCCGCCGGGACGCGGCCACCGCCGAACTCGACGCCGAGACCGCTTCGGTGACCAAGGACCGGGAGATCGTCGTCGGCGCCATCCCCGCCGACCTGATCGCCCTGTACGAGAAGATCCGCGCGAAGCAGGGCGGTGTGGGCGCCGCGAAGCTGTACCAGAAGCGCTGCCTGGGCTGCCAGCTGGAGCTGGACCTCTCCGAGATCAACGAGGTCAAGGCTGCGGCCCGCGACAAGGTCGTCCGGCACGAGAACTGCGGTCGCATCCTGGTCCGTACGGCCGACTCGGGCATCTGATGCAGCTGGTGGTCGAGGCGGACGGCGGGTCCCGGGGCAACCCGGGCCCGGCCGGCTACGGCGCGGTGGTCCTGGACCCGGTGTCCGGTGAAACCCTCGCCGAACGGGCCGAGTTCATCGGCGTCGCGACGAACAACGTGGCCGAGTACAAGGGCCTGATCGCCGGACTCAAGGCGGCCCGGGAACTGTCCCTGGACGCCCGGGTCCGGGTCCGGATGGACTCCAAGCTCGTCGTGGAGCAGATGTCCGGCCGCTGGAAGATCAAGCACCCGGACATGAAGCCGCTCGCGGCCGAGGCCGCGCGGATCCTCCCGGCGTCCCAGGTGACGTACGAGTGGATCCCGCGGGAGATGAACAAGCACGCGGACCGGCTCGCCAACGAGGCGATGGACGCGGGCAAGCGCGGCAGGCAGTGGTCGCCGTCCGACTCGGCGGCGGCCCTGGACCGTGGCGCGGCCCGTGCGCTGGCCACCCCGCCGCCGTCCGGCCCGCCCGGTGACCAGGCCGCCGGCGCGGCGGCGGCCCGCGCGGCGCTGGCCGGCGCCAACGCCTCCGGCGGTGCCCGTGGTTCCGCCGGCTCCGGCCGTGCGGGGGCCGCTGTGGCTCCGGCCGCGCCGGCCGGCCTGGTCACGGCCGCGCGCGCGGCCGAAGCGGACGAGGCGTTGTTCGGGCAGGGCGACCCGCTGGCCGCCGCCGGCCAGGTCACGGCCGCGGAAGCGGACCGGGATCGGGATGCGGCCCGGGCGGCCGGGGCACAGGTGCCCGGGCCCTCGACCGGGCCCGAAGCCCTCGCGGCGGGCACCACGCCCGGCGTCGGCTGGGCTGCGCCCGATCTCGGGACGCCCGCCACCTTTGTGCTGCTCCGGCACGGCGAGACCGCGCTCACCCCGGAGAAGCGGTTCTCCGGCAGTGGCGGCACCGACCCCGAGCTGTCCCCGGCCGGCCGCCGCCAGGCCGAGGCCGTCGCCACGGCCCTGGCCGCCCGCGGCACCATCCAGGCCGTCGTCACCTCCCCGCTGCGCCGCTGCCGGGAGACCGCCCAGGCGGTCGCCGACCGGCTCGGCCTGCCGGTCACGGTCGAGAACGGGCTGCGCGAGACCGACTTCGGGGCCTGGGAGGGCCTGACCTTCGCCGAGGTCAAGGACCGCTACCCGGCGGACCTCCAGGCCTGGCTCGACTCCCCGAAGGCCGCCCCGACCGGCGGCGGCGAGAGCTTCAGCCAGGTCACCCGCCGGGTCTCGGCCGCCCGCGACCGGCTGCTGGCCGCCCATGCGGGCCGTACGGTCCTGCTGGTCAGCCATGTCACCCCGGTCAAGACCCTGGTCCGGCTGGCCCTCGGCGCCCCGCCGGAATCCCTGTTCCGGATGGAGCTGGCCGCGGCCTCCCTGTCCGCAGTGGCCTACTACGCCGACGGCAACGCCTCGCTGCGCCTGCTGAACGACACCTCCCACCTGCGATAGCGGGACAACGGGAGAACGGCTCGGGCCCCGCACACATCGTGTGCGGGGCCCGAGCCATGTCCAGCGCAGAACAACGCCGGCTGTACGCCGGGTTCTGTCACCCGGTGACCTCGCGGTCGCCGGGGAGACGGCCATCCATCTAGGACCGGTGTTGCCACCGGCCTCGTGCGGTCTACCCGCGGACTCGGGCGGGCAGCCCTCGATCGTCCGCGCAGGGCCCTCCGAGGAGGACCCCTCTTGACCTTGCTCCGAGTGGGGTTTACCTAGCCGCCTGGGTCACCCCAGGCGCTGGTGGTCTCTTACACCACCGTTTCACCCTTACCGAAGGCCCTGAGGCCCCCGGCGGTCTGTTTTCTGTGGCACTGTCCCGCGGGTCACCCCGGGTGGGCGTTACCCACCACCCTGCCCTGTGGAGCCCGGACGTTCCTCGGCAGGGCCGAAACCCTGACGCGGCCGTCCGCCGGCGTTGTTCTGCGAACGACCATGCTACCCGGCACGGCGGCGCCGCTTGACCTTGACGCAACGGCAACGTTTCTACTGGGCCCATGCGGATCGGAGAGATTGCCGCGCTCGTCGGGGTCACCACCCGGGCGATCCGGCACTACCACCACGTCGGACTGCTCCCGGAGCCGGAGCGCCGCGCCAACGGATACCGGGCCTATACGGTCCGGGACGCCGTGCTGCTGGCCCGGGTCCGGCGGCTGACCGAACTCGGGCTCAGCCTGGACGAGGTCCGGGACGTCCTCGCCGACGACGCCGGCCGCGAGCTGGCCGACGTACTGGACGAACTGGACGCGGACCTGGCCCGGCAGGAGGCGGAGATCCACGAGCGCCGGCGGCGGCTCGCGGTCCTGCTCGCCGCGCCGCCCGGCGAGGCGGAACCCGTCTCGCCGGCCCTGGCCGCGCTGTTCGCCCGGGCGCCGGAGACCGGCTCGGCGACGGCCCGCAAGGACCGGGAGCACCTGGAACTGCTGGACGCGGCGGGCGGCGGCGAGGCGCTCTACTCGCTCCTCGGCCCGCTGACCGAGGACCCCGGAGTGCTGGCCCTGTACGAGCGGCTGGACGAACTGCACGGTGCACCCGCCGACGACCCGCGCATCCCGGCCCTGGCCCGGGACCTGGTGGCGGCCGTACCGGACGAGGTGTTCGCGGCCATCCCGGCCGACGGCGGCACGGTGGCCCCGGGCTTCAAGGAGGCCCTGCTGGCCGAGTACGAACCCGCCCAGGCCGAGGTGGTCCGCAGGGTGATGGAGGCGTTCATGGAAAGGGGACGGGGATGAGGACGAGCGGGATACGGGCGGCGGTCCGGGGCGTGGTGCCGGTGCAGGTGCGACGGCTGCTGGTGCACGAACTGAGGGCGGCGGCCTCGCTGGTCCGGTGGATCGCCCGGCGTCCGCACGGGCTCCGCGAGGGCGATCTGGCCGCCGCCTACACCTCGCCGCAGACGGCGATGATGTACGGGTTCGTCTTCGTGTCGGTGGTGGAGACGGTCGCCCTGTCCGTGCTGATCCCCTGGCCCACCGTGCACCGGATCCTGCTGGTGATCGACGTGTACGGCGTGCTCCTGCTGCTGGCCATGCACGCGGCCTGCGTGGTCCGGCCGCACGTCGTGTCCCCCGACGGCTCGTTGCGGATCCGCTACGGCGCCCTGTTCGACCTGCGGGTGCCCGCCGACGCGATCGCCTCGGTCCGGGTCGTACGGCGCTACCCCGAGGGCCGGCTGGTGCAGCTCGGCGAGGACGGCGTACTGGACCTGATCGTGGGCAGCCAGACCACCGTGGCCGTGGAGCTGACCCGGCCGCTGCCCTTCATCCGGCCGCTCGGGGCCCGTGGCGAGGCCACCGGGCTGCGCTTCCACGCCGACGACCCGGCCGCGCTGGTTGCGGCGGTGCGGGCCGGCCGGGAGGCCGCTACGGGAGGGTGAAGAGGACCTTGCCCTCGCCCGGGTGCGCGGGGTCCGCCCGCTTGAGGATGGCCCGGACGCTCGCGCCGAGCACGAGATCCTGAGCCGAGGTCACCTTGCCCAGCACGGCGGGGTCCGTCACGTGCAGCTGGCCCTCGCGCGGCTTGCCGAACTCCTTGTCGGTGTTGATGACCGTGGCGCCGAAGACCTCGCCCACCCGGTTCATCAGCACCGCGGCTTCCGCCAGATCCACGGCGCGCCGGTCCGCGAGGCCCCCCTTCCCCCGCGCCATCTCGCACGGCAGCCCGTACAGGGCCGTCAGCACCCAGTCCGGCGGGGGCTGGGCGGCGCAGGAGGCCACGCACAGCTCACCGGTGTACCGGTCGATCAGACGCCGTAGCGGAGCGGTGCAGTGCGCGTAGGGGGCGGCGATCGCCGCGTGGACGGTGTGCTCGGGGATGCGGTGGTCCCGGAAGGCGGTGTACTCGGCCTTGAGCAGCATGGCGGTGGCCTCGCTGAGGAAGGCGGCGTGCTTCTGGTCGTCCGGATCGAGGGAGCGGACCAGCTCGGCGTACGAGACGTGGTGCGGCCAGTCGATGCCCAGGCTCTGGGCGATCGCGCGCACCCGCGCGACCACGTCGGGCTTGGCCGTCTTCTGGGTCCGCAGGATCCCGGCACCGCTGTCCAGCATGATCCTGGCCGCGGCCATCCCGGTCATGAGGGAGAGCTGTTCGTTCCAGCCCTCCACGGGCAGCGGTGCCCGGTAGCTCAGCCGGAACGAACCGTCCTCGAGGGTCACCTCCTGGTCCGGCAGGGTCAGCGAGATGCCGCCGCGCTTGACCTCGACGGCCTCGCGCAGTGTGCCGATCTCGCGCAGCAGGGCGACGGACTCCTCGGCGGTCCCCGCGGTGATGGCCTGCTGGACGTACGCGTAGTCGAGTTTGGCCCGGCTGCGCACCAGGGCCCGGCGCACGGAGGACTGGGTCACCTCGCCCTCGGCGTCGAGGTCGTGCTGCCACACCAGGGCCGGGACGACTCGGTCCGGCAGCAGGCTGGCGGCGCCCTCGGAGATCACCGGCGGGTGCAGGGGCACCTTGCCGTCGGGGAAGTACAGCGTCTCCACGCGCGCGTGGGCCTCGGCGTCCAGCGCACCGCCGGGCGTGACGAAGGCGGCGACATCGGCGATGGCGTAGTGGACGCGGAAGCCGCCGCCGGACCGCCGCTCCAGGTACATGGCCTGGTCGAGGTCCCTGGACTCCGGCGGGTCGATCGTGAAGAACGGCAGGTGGGTGGCGTCCTCGTCGGGCAGCCGGGGCGCGGCCACGGCGGCATCGGCCGCTGCGAGCACATGCACGGGGAAGGCCGTGGGGACCTCGAGCTCCGTCCGGAGTTGCTTCAGGGCCGTGCGCAGGGCGGCCTCGGCCGCGCCGGACAGGTGCATGGGGTGACGGGGCATGTTCCGAGCGTAGGCCGGTGGCCCCGAGGGGGCGCGGTGAGCGGGGCCGGCCGGGAAGGGGTACGCCCGGGAGGGCCTACGCTGGCAGGTCGGGGCCGCACCCCCGCGCTCGTACGCGAAGAAGGAGAACCACCGTGCTCGTGCTGCTGCCGCCGTCCGAAGGAAAGGCCGCCGGCGGCTCCGGCGCACCCCTGAAGCCCGAAGGGCTCTCGCTGCCGGGGCTGGCGGAGGCGCGGGCGGCCGTCCTGGACGAGCTCGTCGAGCTGTGTGCGGCGGACGAGTCCAAGGCGCGCGAGGTGCTCGGCCTCAGCGAGGGACTGCGCGGCGAGGTCGCGAAGAACGCCTCGCTCCGGTCCGCGGCGGCCCGCCCGGCCGGGGAGATCTACACCGGCGTGCTCTACGACGCCCTCGGCCTCGCGGACCTGACCCCGGCGGCCCGGGCGCGGGCGGAGGAGTCGCTGCTGGTCTTCTCCGGCCTGTGGGGCGCGGTGCGGATCACCGACCGGATCCCGTCCTACCGCTGCTCGATGGGCGTGAAGCTGCCGGGGCTGGGCGCGCTCGGCGCCCACTGGCGCACGCCGATGGCCACGGCGCTGCCGGAAGCGGCCGGGGACGGGCTGGTCCTGGACCTGCGGTCCTCCGCGTACGCGACGGCCTGGAAGCCGAAGGGGGAGCCGGCCGGGCGCACGGCGACGGTGCGGGTGCTGCACGCCCAGCTGGTCGACGGGGTGGAGAAGCGTTCGGTGGTCAGCCACTTCAACAAGGCGACGAAGGGCCGGCTGGTACGGGACCTGCTGCTTGCCGGGGCGGACCCGGCGACCCCGGCCGAACTGGTCTCGGTCCTGCGGGATCTGGGCCATGTGGTGGAGGCCGATGCTCCGGCGAAGCCGGGGAAGGCGTGGGCGCTGGATGTCGTGGTGACCCAGATCCACTGAGACCTGGCCTGGCCCGGCCCGGCCTGGCGGGGCTGCGGGGCTGGGGCGGGGCTGGGGTGCCGCTGCGCGGAGCTTTCCCCTACCCGCCCCTCCCCGCTCCCCGGGGCTCCGCCCCGGACCCCGCGCGGCGGGCGGGCATCAGCCGCTTAGCGGCTGAGCGGCCAGGCGATGGCGGCGGCCGGGTCGTGGTCGGCCGAACCCGCGTACAGGGCGCACGCGTCCGTGAGGGTCTCCAGCAGGGTCAGCGGGTCCGGGAGCGGGTGCTCCATGCCGCGCAGCCAGGAGACGGACAGCTCACCGGGGAGCGCGGCCGGCGGGACCAGCACATAGCTGCCGCGGCAGTGCCAGCGCAGGCCCGGGTGTTCGTCCATGGTCTCGGGGTGGCAGTCCAGTTCGCACGGCCACCACTCGTCCTCGTCCTCGGGGGTGCCGCGGGTGGCCGTGAAGAACATCATCCGGGCCTGGCCGGCCGGACCGCCGACACCGGACTCGGCCACCGGGCCGACGGAGATCCCCGCGGCGAGCAGTCGCTGCAGCGCGTCGTGGCCGGCCTCCAGCGGGACGTCCAGGACGTCGTGGAGCATGCCCGTCGCGGTGATGAAGTTGGCCTGGGGCTGATTGCGCGCCCAGCGCTCGATCTGTGCACGGTCGGTGGTCGACTGGGTCTGCCAGGCGAAGGACAGCGGATGCCGCGCGGGGGTGGGACACCCGATGCGTTCGCACGAACACCGGTATCCGGCGGGATGGGCCGCGGGGGCGAGCGGCAGGCCCGCGGCGGCCACGGCGAGGAGCAGCGCCTCGCGCTCTCGTGCGGGATCCTCGGCCGCGGGTTTCCGCCGGCGCAGCCAGCGGGAAATCCTGCTCTGCTCACCGCGTTTGAAGCGGCCGGACTCTGACCCCATGTATCCCCTCACCTCACCGTTGGCCCCGGCAGACCTTCACATGCTCCCACCATCCTGCGCCCCGGGTGACCGTACTCCTCAACCGGGGGCCTTCGGCCGATTGGCCAAGGGCTGCCACAAACCACGACATAACCGCACTTCCCGGCCGGGTGGTTCCGGCCGGGAGGGGGCGGTGACTTTGCTCACCGGGGCTCCATGCCGGCTCCATATCGGCTCCACCGGGGCTTCACCGGAGGGTCTGCGGAGGGTCAGCGGGGTGCGAGACCGCTCAGGACCCGGTCGACCAGCGCGTCGGTGAACGCATGCGTGAGCGGGCCGGTCCGCATCAGCCAGCGGTAGGTGAACGGTCCGAGCAGCATCTCCACCGCCAGCCGCAGATCCGCGTCCTCGGCGAGCTGCCCGGCCTCCCGGGCCACCCGCAGCCGCTCCTCGTACAGGGCGAGCTGGGGCTCCAGCAGCTGCTCGGTGAAGCGGGCGCCCAGGTCGGGGTCGGTGGCCCCGGCGGCCGTGAGGGCGCGGGCCGGCGCTTCGTACTTCTCGTCGTTGAACTCGTCGACGGTGGCGCGGAGCACGTACTTGAGGTCGGCCGCGAGGTCCCCGGTGTCCGGGAACCCGGTCCACTCGCCCTCCTCCGCCGCGTCCCCGGCCAGTGCGAGCGAGGCGTCCAGCAGGACCGCCGCCTTGGAGGGCCACCACCGGTAGATCGTCTGCTTGCCGACCCCGGCGCGGGCGGCGATGGCCTCGATGGTGAGCTTGTTGTAGCCGACCTCGCCGACCAGGGTCAGCGCCGCGTCCAGAATGGCCCGGCGGGACCGGTCGCTACGGCGTGAAGCATCAGGAATCTTGCCCATGCCCCCAGCCTATCAAGCCGAGACGTCTCGTCTCCATCCGTACCGGAATCCCATCGTCAGGTAAACCACCCGAACAGTTCACTGCGTGGTGCCGCCTGAGGAGAGACGATTCTCTTCACCATCTTCGTGAGGAGCCTTCTTTGCGCAGAGAAGCCACACCCCGGCGCTATCTGATGTGCCCACCCGTGCACTTCCAGGTCACGTACTCCATCAACCCGTGGATGGACCCCACGAAACCGGTGGACCTGCCCCTCGCACTCACCCAGTGGGAGGACCTCCGCGACCGCTACCGCTCGCTCGGCCACACCGTCGAGATCCTCGAACCCCGGCCGGACCTGCCCGACATGGTCTACGCGGCGAACGGCGCGACCGTGGTCGACGGCCGGGTGCTGGGAGCCCGCTTCGCCTTCCCCGAACGCGCCGCCGAAGCCGAGGCGCACCTGGACTGGTTCCGGGCCCACGGCTATGCCGACGCCGATGTCCACGAGCCCTCCCACATCAACGAGGGCGAGGGCGACTTCGCGGTCACCGAGAGCTGGCTGCTGGCCGGCCGGGGCTTCCGGTCCAGCCCGCTCTCCCACGACGAGGCACAGGAGTTCTTCGGCCGCCCGGTGATCGGCCTGGACCTCGTCGACCCCCGCTACTACCACCTGGACACCGCGCTGAGCGTGCTCGACGGCGACGAGGTCATGTACTTCCCGGAGGCCTTCTCACCGGGCAGCCAAGCGGTGCTGCGACGGCTCTTCCCGGACGCCCTGATCGTCGACCGGCAGGACGCGGCGGTGCTGGGCCTGAACGCGGTGTCGGACGGCCGGCACGTGCTGCTCCCACAGGCCGCGACCGGGCTGTTCGAACCCCTGCGGGCCCGCGGCTTCGAGCCGATCGGCCTGGACCTGGGGGAGCTCCTCAAGGGCGGCGGCAGCGTGAAGTGCTGCACGCTGGAGCTCCGCGACTGAACCGCAGGGCCGGTACGGTGCCGTCGGCCGGGGTCAGTCCCCGGCCGACGGCGGCCAGGCGTCGCCCCACTCGGCGTCCCGCGCCGCCCGGTAGGCCTCGCCGTGCCGCTTGCTCACGGTGGCCCGGCCGAGGCCCTCGGACTCCGGGCCGCACAGGTCGAGCAGGACCAGACCCTTGCGGATCTGCGGCTTCCGGGTGATCCGGGCGGTGGCCGGGGTCACCGGGAACCGGACCGCCGCCACATAGCTGAACTTCTCGTCCTCGTAGGCCAGCGAGCCGCCCTTCACCTGCCGGTGCAGGGAGGACCGGCTGACCCGGGCCGAGAAATGGCACCAGTCCTCGCCCACCACGATCGGGCAGGTCCCGTCGTGCGGGCAGGGCGCCGCCACCGAGAACCCGGCCGCGATCAGCGCGTCCCGGGCCTCCCGGATCCGCAGGTATCCCTCCGGGGTGCCCGGCTCGATGACGACCACGGCCCGACCGGTCCGGGCCGCCTCGGCCACCACGGCCCGCCGGGCCGCCGCGGTGAGTTCGCCCAGTACGTACGAGACGGTGACCAGCTCCGCCTCCGGCAGCGCGAGCCCCGCCCCGATGACCGCCTTGCGCCACTCGGCGCCGCGCAGCACGGCGGAACCGGCGCCCGCCGCCAGCTCCCGGCCCAGCACCAGAGCGGGCTCCGCCCAGTCCAGCACCACGGTCTCGCGCGGCCCCTCCCAGGTGGCGTCCACCGCCCAGGTGGCCGCCCCCGTGCCGCCGCCCACGTCCACGTGCGAGGCGGGCGCCCAGCCGGGCGCGGCGGCGGCCAGCCCGGCCAGGGCCGCCCGTACCGCCTCGAAGGTGGCCGGCATCCGGTACGCCGCGTACGCCGCCACGTCCGAGCGGTCCCGCAGCACCGGGGCGTCCGTCGGGGTGCGCCCCCGGTAGTTGCTGATCAGCCGCTCCACCGCGGCGGCGGCCTGCTTGGGCGGCAGCCCGTCGAGCAGACCGGCCAGGGCGGCCCGCAGGCTCTCGGCGGTGGTGGGTTCGGACGGGGCCGGGGCGAAGGCGTTCACCTGCGAAGTTTACGGCGCCGGCCGGGTGGCCGGGGCCGGTGCGGTGACGCTCGCGGCCTGCCGCCAGGGCCGGCACATGCCCGCGAAGCAGGCCACCGCCAGCAGTGCGCACACCACCTGCACCACGGCCATCGGCACCGCGGTGTCCTCCCCGGCGATCCCCACCAGCGGTGAGGCGACCGCGCCCACCAGGAAGGAGGAGGTGCCGAGCAGGGCGGAGGCGGAGCCGGCCGCGTGCGGGGTCCGCATCAGCGCCTGGGCGTTCGTATTGGGCAGCACCACGCCCATGGCGGACATCAGGACGAACAGTCCGGCCGCGACGGGCACCAGCCCGGCCTTCCCGAACACCCCCGTCGACATCAGCAGCAGCGCAACCGCGGCCACCGTGATCACGGTCAGGCCCACGGCCAGCACCTTGTCCAGGCTGACCCGGCCGACCAGCAGCTTGCCGTTGATCTGGCCGGCGGCGATCAGCCCGACCGAGTTCAGGCCGAACAGCAGCGAGAAGGTCTGCGGGGAGGCCCCGTAGATCTCCTGGATCACGAAGGGGGAGGCCGAGATGTACGCGAACAGGGTCGCGAAGGCGAAGCCGCCGGCCAGGGTGTAGCCCGCGAACACCCGGTCGGCGAGGAGCCCGCGCATGGTGCGCAGGGCCGCGCCGACCCCGCCGGTGTGCCGCCGCTCGGGCGGCAGGGTCTCGCCGAGTCCGCGCCACATCACCACGGTGAGGACCGCGCCGATGGCGGTCAGGACCAGGAACACCCCGCGCCAGTCGGAGAAGCGGAGCACCTGACCGCCGATCAGCGGGGCGATGATCGGGGCCACGCCGGATATCAGCATCAGGGTGGAGAAGAAGCGGGCCATCTCCACGCCGTCGTAGAGGTCGCGGACCACGGCCCGGGCGATGACTATCGCGGCTGCCCCGGCCAGGCCCTGGACCAGCCGGAAGGCGATGAGCAGCTCGGCGGTGGGGGCCAGCGCGCACACGGCGGTGGCGAGCACGTACACGACCATGCCGATGGTCAGGGGGCGCTTGCGGCCCCACCGGTCGCTCATCGGGCCGATCACCAGCTGCCCCAGGGCCATGCCGGCGAGGCAGGCGGTGAGGGTCAGCTGGATGGTCGCGGCCGGGCTGCGGAGGGAGGTGGTGACCTCCGGCAGGGCCGGCAGGTACATGTCCATCGACAGCGGCGGGAGGGCGCTGAGCCCGCCGAGGATGAAGGTGACGAGCAGGCCGGTGCGGCGCGCCGCGGCGGTGGCGGCGGAAGGGGCGGGTGCGGGGACGGCTGCTGAGGAGGATGCCTCGGTGGGGCCTCTCTCGGGCATGGACAGCTCCAGTCATCTCATCGTCTCTACACACCACCGGCCGACCCATGTTCTCAGCTGTCGGAACGTCCCGGGTCCCGCGCACGGTGTGACGTACTCTCCGGCCTCATGAACGCAAGCGGGAACAAGATCGCTGTTGTGACCGGTGCCGGTTCCGGTATCGGCCGTTCCGTCGCCCTGGCCCTCGCGGAGGCCGGCTGGTCGCTGACCGTGGCCGGGCGCCGGACCGAACCGCTGGTGGCCACCGCTGCGGCGGCCGGACCCTCGGCCGAGGTGCTGTGCGTACGGGCGGACGTCAGCGATCCGCAGGACGTGGCCGCACTCTTCGCCGCCACCCGGGAGCGGTACGGCCGCCTCGACCTCCTCTTCAACAACGCGGGCACGTTCGGCCCGGCCGGGGTCCCGCTCGAGGACATCGGGTACGAGGAGTGGAAGCAGGTGGTGGACGTCAACCTGACCGGGGCGTTCCTGTGCGCGCAGGCGGCCTTCCGGATGATGAAGGAGCAGGAGCCGCAGGGCGGCCGGATCATCAACAACGGCTCCATCTCGGCACACGTGCCGCGGCCGAACTCGATCGCCTACACGGCGACCAAGCACGCCATGACGGGCCTGACGAAGTCGCTGTCGCTGGACGGACGCCCGTACCGGATCGCCTGCGGCCAGATCGACATCGGCAACGCGGCGACGGAGATGACGGAGCGCATGCAGACGGGCATCCTGCAGGCCAACGGGCAGCTGGCGGTGGAGCCGGTGATGGACGCGGCGGACGTGGCCCGCACGGTGCGCCACATGGCGGAACTCCCACTGGAGGCGAACGTCCAGTTCGCCACGGTCATGGCCACGGCCATGCCCTACATCGGGCGCGGCTGACAGGGTGCGGGAATGGGCGGTGCCCCGGGCGGAGTTGTGGTGACCATGACCGAAGTACTGAGTTACACCGCCTTCTCCGCCGACCCCGACGGCGGCAACCCGGCCGGGGTCGTGCTGGACGCCTCCGGGCTCGACGAGGCCGCCATGCTCGGCATCGCCGCCCGGCTCGGATACAGCGAGACCGCCTTTCTGACCCCGCCCCCGGAAGGGCTCGGCGGGGAGGCCGGGCGGGCCTTCACCGTCCGGTACTTCAGCCCCAAGGCGGAGGTCCCGTTCTGCGGACATGCCACCGTGGCCACCGCCGTGGCGCTCGGCGAGCGCATCGGCCCCGGTGAGCTGCTCTTCTCGACCCAGGCAGGGCCGGTTCCGGTCTCGGTGGTGTCCGAGGGCGACGGCCTGCGGGCCACCCTCACCAGCGTGGAACCGCACATCGGCGACATCGCCCCCGCCGATCTCGCCGAGGCGCTGGCCGCGCTGGACTGGCCCGCCGCCGACCTGGATCCGGCGATTCCGCCGCGGATCGCCTATGCCGGCGCCCGGCACCTGGTGCTCGCCGCCGCCACCCGGGCCCGGCTCGCGGACCTCGCGTACGACTTCCCCCGGCTGGAGGCGCTGATGCAGAGGCTGGACCTGACCACGGTCCAGCTGGTGTACCGGGCCGGCCCGGAGGTCTTCCACGTACGGGACCCCTTCCCGGTCGGCGGGGTCGTCGAGGACCCCGCCACCGGCGCGGCTGCCGCCGCGTTCGGGGCGTACGCCCGGGAGCTCGGGCTGGTGGGAGCCGATGCCGTGCTCACCCTCCACCAGGGCGAGGACATGGGGCGGCCCGGCGTGCTGACCGTCGAGCTGCGCGCGGGCGACCCGCGCGTGCGGGTGGGCGGCGCGGGCGCGAGGATCGGGTGACGGACCGCCGTCCGGCGCCCCCGGGCGTACGGGTCTGGGCCGAGGCAGAGCTGCCCGCCGGGATCGCCCGGCAGATCGCCGAGCTGGAGGCGGAGGCCTGGCCCGGCTCCGCCCCGGGGCACGATCCGGAGCTCGCCCCCAAGGTGATGGCGCTGGTCGGCGAGGACGGGACGGTGGCCGCCTCGCTGGCGCTGCTGTTCAAGGACATCCGGCACGCGGGCCGGACGTACCGGGCCGCCGGGCTCAGCGCCGTCGTGACCCGGAGCGGCCTGCGCGGGCGCGGGTACGGCGGGCGGCTGGTCGAGGCCGCGCGCCACGAGCTGACCGGAGCCGGAGCGGTCGATCTCGTGCTGTTCAGCTGCGATCGGCCGCTGGTGCCCTTCTACGCCGCGGCCGGGTTCACCCCGCTGCCCGGCAGCGTGCTGGTCGGCGGGACCCCCGAGGACCCGCTGACCACCGCGGACCCCGGTTTCGACAAGGTGGTCCTCGCGGCAGTGCCCCCGCGGTCCGAAGACGCAGTGGACCTGCGGGTGTTCAGGGGTGCGCGGATCGGTCTCTACCCCGGGGCCGTCGACCGGCTCTGGTGATCCGATCACCCGTGGCCGCTACGAGGCCGTCGCCGCCACCACGCCCTGGGCCTGGGCGACGAACACCACGCCCCGGCCCGGTGCGTTCGCCGGCGGCACCACCACCGCCTGGGTGGACACCGATTCGCGGGTCAGCGTGTCGGTGAACTCCCCGCGCATCAGGGCGCGGACCCCCGTGGTCAGCGGGGACACCGCGCCCTTTGCCGTCGGGTCGAGGGTCAGCCGGTCGACGTGGCGGGAGGCGAAGAAGGCCAGTGCGCCGCCGTTCTCCGTGCGCAGGGCCACCGCCGCGTACGCCCCGTCCTCGGCCGGCCGGTCCTCGAACCGGGCCGTCAGGCCGGGCTGTTCGGCATCCCGAGCCCGGACCGTGCGGCGGCCGGTGGTGGCATTGCCCGGGGCGAAGCCGTCCAGGGTCCCGTCGGTCAGCAGGCGGGCGTAGCGGCGGCTCAGTTCGGTGGGCGGGACCGATACGTCACGGGCGTCCGGGGCGACGGGTTCCGCCCAGCCGGCCGGGGTCAGCCGGAACACCGGGAGGTCGGACCGCTCGATCACCGAGACGTACGCGACCCGCCAGGGGTCGGCCGGGTCCGCCCGGGTGAACACCAGCACCACCCGGCTGTCCGCCCGGTCGGTGCCCGCGTCGCGGTTGCTGTCGGTGTGCACCAGGAAGAACCTGCCGTGTTCCGGGATCGCGAACTGCGGGTCGGTCAGCCGCAGCGGCTCCGGCTCGGGGGGCCCGGCAGGGGCGAGGGCCCGGCCGGCCCGCAGGCCGGCCTTCTTCGTCTCGGCGTACGGCCCGGTGGCCACCGGGTCCAGCAGGGATGCGTCGGAGGACTGCTCCGCGCGGTTGTACGCGGCGAGGAAGCCGTCCAGTGCCAGTCGGGCCGTCCGCTCCGCCTCGGCCCTCGGTGACGGGGTGCGGTCCGGCCCGGAGTGCGCCGCGCAGCCGGCGGTCGCCGTCGTCGCCGCCGTCACCAGCGTTGCCGTCACCAGGGCCGTCATCAGCTGCCGCCTGCTGCACATGGCTCCCGCTCCGCCCCTCGCCCCGTCGCGCCCCGCCCCCACACCGACGCGGTGAACCCTATCGGGGGCCGCGGGCCGCTCCGCGCTCAGGCCCGTACGGAGCCCGGTCCGGGTCCTGCGCGGAGCCCGGTACTGCGGCCCGTACGGAGGCCCGTACGGGTACCACCAGGGGGGCGCCGGTCCGCGGATGGGGCAGTACCTCCACCGGCTGCCGGTAGACCCGGCTCAGCAGTTCGTCCTCGAACACCTCGGAGGGCGGTCCGGCCACGGCGATCCGGCCGTCGTGCAGGACGGCCGCCCGGTCCGCGTAGGCGGCGGCCAGCCCCAGGTCGTGGAGGACCACAACCACCGCGTCGCCCGCCGCGGCCCGCTCCCGGCAGACCCGGAGGACCAGTTCCTGGTGGCGCAGGTCCAGTGCGGCGGTCGGCTCGTCGAGCAGCAGCAGCGGAGCCCGCTGGGCCAGCACCCGGGCCAGGGCCACCCGGGCCCGCTCCCCGCCGGACAGCGCGGACAAGGGGCGGGCCGCGAACCCGGTGACCTCGGTGGCGGCCATGGCGGCGGCCACGGCGGCTTCGTCCTCGTCCTCGTACGGTGTGCCGGCCCAGGGGGCGCGGCCCATCCGGACCACCTCCGCCACCTCGAACGGGAAGGACATCGCGGCCGACTGGGGGAGGACGGCACGGCGCAGCGCGAGCTCGGCGGGGGACCAGTCGCCGACCGGGCGGCCGTCGATCCGCACGCTGCCGGCCGAGGCGGGCAGATCGGCGGCGAGCGCGGCCAGCAGGGTGGACTTGCCGGCGCCGTTCGGCCCGACCAGGGCGAGCACCTCGCCCGCCCGCGCGGCCAGGTCGACCCCGCCGAGCACCTCCCGCTGGCCGAGCCGGACGTGCAGCCCGGCGGTCTCGGCGAGGAGGGCGCCGGGTGCGGCGGGCCCGGGCAGGTTGCGCCGGTTGCGGGTGGGCAGCAGCCCGCCGAGCAGCTTCATGCCCGGCTTCATGCTGATGCTCATGCCCAGCCTCCCTGCTTCCGGCGGGTGCGGCGCAGCAGCCAGAAGAAGAACGGACTGCCGAGGAGCGCGGTCAGCACGCCGAGCGGCAGCTCGGCCGGCTGGGCGATGGTACGGGCGGCCAGGTCGCCGGCCACCAGCACCAGGGCTCCGGCGAGAGCGCTGCCGGGCACCAGGAAGCGGTGGCCGGGGCCGTTGGCCATCCGCAGCAGGTGCGGTACCAGCAGGCCGACGAAGGTGATGACTCCGGCGACGGCGACCGCCGCGGCGGTGAGCAGGGCGACCAGCAGGATCAGCGCGAGACGCAGCCGCTCCACGTCCACCCCGAGGTGCCGGGCCGGGCGTTCGCCCAGCGAGAGCAGGTCGAGGCGGCGGGCGTACAGCGGGGCGAGGAACAGCCCGGCGAGGGCGCAGGGGAGTACGGCGAGCACCTTCGCCCAGGTGGCCTGGGCGAGTGAGCCGAGCTGCCAGAAGGTGATCTGGTTGACCTGGCCGCTGTCCGCGAAGAAGACGAACAGGCCGATCAGGGCGCCGGCGAAGGCGTTGACGGCGATGCCGGTGAGGATGAGGGTGACCACTTCGGTCTTCCCGCCGCTGCGGGAGAGCAGGTAGACGGAGCCGACGGTGATCAGTCCGGCGATGAACGCGCAGGCGGTGACGGTCCAGTTGCCGAGGAAGGAGAGCCCGAAGGCGATGGCGGCGACCGCGCCGACGGCGGCGCCGGCCGAGATGCCGATGACCCCGGGCTCGGCGAGCGGGTTCCCGAACACGCCCTGCATGAGCGCGCCCGCGCAGCCGAGGCTGGCGCCGACGAGCAGCGCGAGCACCACACGGGGCAGCCGTACGTTCCACAGCACGCTCTCCGCGACCCGGTCGAGCGGGGCTCCGCCGAGGCCGAGCCGGTACTGGACGGAGCTCAGCACGTCGGCGGTGGGGATCCGGTAGGCACCGAGTCCTGCGGACAGCAGGGCGAGCAGGACCAGGGCGGTGAGGAGGGCGACGGCCAGTCCGGTGCCACGGCGAAGCCGTGTGCGCGCCTTCGGCTCCGCCGGGGTATCGGCCTCGGGTCTCGCCGGGGTCCCGGCCCGGTTCCCGGCCCGGTTCCCGGGCCGAGGCCCTGCCGTGGCGCCCGCCGGGCCGCCGGCCCACGGATCTGCCGGGGTTTCGGCGCCGGGTTCCGCGGACGTTCCGGCCCGGGGGCCCGCCGGGATGCCGGCCGTGGCGCCGGGCTTGGGCGCTGCCGCGGGTCTCGCCGGGCCGCCGGCCCGGGAATCCGCCGGGGTGACCGTCGTCGGTTCGGCCGCGGGGCGCGGGGTGGCGGGGTCGTAGGGGAGGGTCACCGGTCACGCCTTGCCGGGGTGGTAGAGCTGGGCGATCAGGGCGCTGAGGACCTGGTCCGTGCGGGGGCCGTAGTTGAGGAGGATCCCGTCGTCCACGGTGACCACCCGGCGGTCCATCCCGGCCGGGGTCTGGGCGACGCCCGGGATCTTGACCAGCCCGTCCACCCCGCCGACCGATTCCAGGCCCTTGGCCATGACCAGGATCGCGTCCGGCGCTGCGGCGGCCAGGGCCTCGCTGGTGATCGGGGTGAAGTCCTTGTCCAGGCCCGACTCCTTGCCCGCGTCCACCGCACCGGCCGCCTCCAGCAGCGAGGCCGCGCCGGATTGGGCGCCGCCCAGCATGTACACGGAGGCCGTGCCGCGCAGGTAGAGGAAGGCCACCCGCGGCTTCTTCGACGCCCCCGCCCCGCCGCCCGCGCCCGCCTCCGCGGGGATCTCCTTGCGGGCCGTGGCGATCCGGTCGGCGGTGCGCTGCCTGAGCTGCTCCCCGGCCTGCGGCACGCCCAGCGCCTGCGCCACCGCGCCGATCCGCTGCGGTACGTCGTCCAGGGACTTGGCCGGGGCCACGACCAGCAGCGGGATGCCCGCATCGCGGATCTGCTGCACCGCCTCGGCCGGGCCGGTGGTGGTCTCTGCGATGACCAGGGTCGGGCGCAGCGAGAGCACGCTCTCCGCCGAGACGTCATGTGCTCGTGTCACCACCGGCAGCTGTGCGGCCTGTTCGAAGGTGGTGGTGATGTCCCGGGCCACCACCTTCGGGCCCAGGCCCAGCGAATACACGATCTCGCTGAGGCTGCCGGTCAGCGGCACGATCCGGTCCGCCGAGGTGATGGTGACCTGTCGGCCGTCGGCCGAGGGGACGGTCGCCGGCAGCGCCGGCACCGGCACCGGTGCGAGCGGCTCCACCCGGTCCGGTGCGGCGGCCGGCCGGGCCGAGGGGCCCGGGTCGGCGGCGTTCCCTGCGCATCCGGTCACCGCCAGGGCCAGTGCCGCGAAGGCAACGGCCAAGCGGGGAAAGCGGGTTGAAGCGGCGGGCGTAGGCACGAAGGCACCGTCCTGTCGTCCGGCTGAGGTTCTGGGGGCCGGGGTCTTGCCAAACCCGGGCGGGTGAAGCTTAGGTTAGCCTAACCTCACTTGCCAGACCTTGGAGGGGACTTTTCATGCCCGTCAGACCTGTCCGTGCGTGCGCAGTGACCCCGTCGCCGCGGCGGCGGTACACCCTGCCGCCGGCCCTGCCGCTGAGCCTTTCCCTGGTCCTGCTCGCGGCGCTGCTGGGCGTCCTGCTCCCCGCCGCCCCCGCCGAGGCGGCGGGCCGTACGGTGCAGGGCGGCCGGCTCGACTGGGGCATCAAGTCCTCGTTCCAGAGTTATGTCACCGGGCCCATCGGGAAAGGCGCTTTCCGGCTGAAGAGCGGAGCCGCCACGGTCGGCGGCAGCCTGTTCCGCTTCCACTCCGCGGCCGGCTCCTACGACCCCGGTGCAGGATCGCTCGACGCGGCCTTCACCGGCGGGGTCCAGTTCCAGGGCCACGCCAAGCCCGACGGCTCGTACGAACTGGACCTCACCCTCAGCCGGCCCACCGTCCGGATCTCGGGCGGCAAGGGCACCCTCCATGTGGACGTCACCGGCAAGGCCAAGGACACCGGAACGGTCACCACCAGCTCCCAGGTGCCCTTCGCCGCCCTGTCCCTGGGCGGTATCCGGATGACGGGCGGCGGCAGCCCCATCGCCCTGAACAACGTCCCGGCCACCCTCACCGAGCAGGGCGCCGCCTCCTTCGCCGGCTATTACCCGGCCGGCACCCGGCTCGACCCGGTCTCGCTCTCCGTCGACGTACGGGACGCCGTCGCCGAACCGGCCGCCTCGCCGACGGCGTCCCCGGCCGCCCCCTCCGGCAGCCCGGCCGCCGGCCAGACCGCCGAGGGCGCCTTCGCCGACGCGGCCGTGGACTGGGGTGTCCGCCGCACCTTCCGCGAGTACGTCACCGGCTCGATCGGGCAGGGCAAGTGGACCCTTGCCGAGGGCGCCCAGGACGGCGGTGCACTGTTCCGCTTCCCGCAGGGCAAGGGTGCGTACGACGGCCGAAAGGGCACCCTTGACGCGACTTTCGCCGGGACCGTCCACTTCACCGGGGCCCACCTCGACCTCCGGCTCGGCAAGGTCGCGGTCCGGGTCGAGAACGGCAAGGGCGTGCTCGCCGCCGATGTCACCACAGCGGGCAGTACCCAGCCGGCCGTCCCCCTGGTGGAGTTCGACGCCAAGGGTCTGAAGACCGAGGGACAGCTGGCCGTCCTCACCGAAGCCCCCGCCACCCTCACCGAGGCGGGCTCCAAGGCCTTCAACTCGATGTACAAGGCAGGGACCGAAATGGACCCGGTCTCCCTCGCGGTCGCGCTCGACCCGGCCGCGAAGCTGCCGGCCCTGCCCGACCTCGGCTCCACCGGCTCGCCGGTGCCCGCCCCCGCCCCGGACGCGAGCAAGGGCACCGCGCCCGCCCCCGCGAAGGCCGGGCAGGCGGAGGAGTCCTCGTCCACCGGGCTGTACGTCGCCCTCGGCGCCGCCCTGCTGGTCCTGGCCGGCGGTGCCGCGTTCCTGACCGTCCGCAAGCGCCGCGGATCCGTACCGCAGGACTGACCTACCTACCTGCCTACCTATCCTCTGTTCAGGAGAACCTCAGCCATGTCCTTGTCCCACCGCCGCCCGATTGCCATCGCGGCTGCCACCCTGACCGCCGCCGCCCTGGGCGCGACCGCCCTGATGCTCCCGGCGGTCGCCGCGGAACGGCCCACCGTCCCGATCAAGATCGTCGGCGGCACGCTCGACTGGGGCGTGAAGGAGAGCTACCGCAATTACGTGACGGGCATGGCGGCCGGAAAGATCACCGTTGCGGACGGGGCCGTGCGGAACGCCGACGGCACCTTCCGGTTCGGCTCGGCCACCGGCCAGTACGACCCGGCCACGCATGTGGTGAAGGCGGCCTTCCAGGGCAGCGTCACCTTCTTCTCGCCCGCCCCGCCCGCCGGCCACGGCTTCGAGGTCAAGCTCTCCGACTTCCGCATCGACTCCGGCACCAAGAAGGTGACCGCGGACGTCACCAAGGGCGGCAAGACCGACCAGGACGTGCCGCTGGCGGGCGTGGCCTTCACCGGGCCGGCGATGGAGAAGCTGGCCACCACCCTCACCAAGCAGGCGGCGGACTCCCTCGGTTCGGCCTCGTACGAGAACAAGCCCGGCGACCCGCTCACCGTGAAGCCGGAGTTCGAGCAGCCCAAGCCGCAGCCCTCGGGGCAGCCGTCCACGAAGCCGACCCCTTCGAGCACCACCACCAAGCCGGCCCCCACCCAGACCTCCGGCACCCCCGCGACCCCCTCCAAGCCCCCGGCCCAGACCACCAAGCCGGCCGACGGCCCGCAGAAGATCCTCAGCGGCAAGGCCACCTGGGGCATGAAGGAATCGTTCCGCCGCTATGTGCAGGGCGCGGGCGGCTCGGTCACCCCGGCCGCCGGGGCCGTGAAGAACGGCGAACTCTTCGACTTCACCCTCGGCAAGGGCGAACTCGACGCCAAGAACAAGAAGCTGACCGCCTCGTTCAACGGCAGCCTGCGCTTCCTGTACGCCGCCCACGGCATCGACATGACCTTCAGCAACCTGCGGGTCACCGCAGCCGGGAAGACCGGCACCCTGGTTCTCGACGTCAAGACGGCCTCCGGTACCCGCACCGGAGTTCCGTTCGCCACGCTCGACCTCTCCAAGGCCGACTACCGGACCAAGGGCGGGGTGCTCACCCTGAACTCCGTTCCGGCCGTCTTCACCGCCGAGGGTGCGGCCGTGTTCGCCAACGGCACCACCGGCTCGATGTACCAGAAGGGCCAGGCGGTGGACCCGCTGACCCTCTCGGTGGCGGTGGACCGGGACGCGGCCCTCCCGTCCGGCACCGCCGGTGGCAGCGGCAGCAGCGGCGGCACGGGTGGCACCGGAGGCGCCGGGACCGCCGGAGGCGGTGGCTCCGTCGGCGGCAACCTCGCCGCCACCGGCGCCGAGATCCCGGCCGGCAGCCTGCTCGCCGCCTCCGGTGTGGTGGTGGCGGCCGGCGCGGGTGCGGTGTTCGCCGCCCGCCGCCGCCGTACGGCCGGCATCTGACCGTGCTTCAATGCCCGCGTGAACGATCTCGATGTACTCAAGGTCTTCTGTGCGGGCGACGGGCGGCACGGCAACCTGCTGGGTGTCGTACGGGCCGGCCCGAACGGCAGCCCGGTCCCCGACGACGCGGCCCGGCAGGCCCTGGCCGCCGAACTCGGCTACAGCGAGACGGTGTTCGTCGACGACTCCGAGCGCGGGGTCGTCGACATCCGTACCCCCGGCACCCGGATGTCCTTCGCGGGACACCCGCTGGTCGGGGTGGCCTGGCTGCTGGACATCGAGGAGCTGAACCCGCCGGTGGGGCCGGTGTGGGCGCGCGACGACGGCGAGTTCACCTGGATCACGGCCCGCCCCGAGTGGGTCACGACCAAGCACACCCGGCAGTACGCCACCCCCGCCGAGGTCGAGGCCCTGCCGGCCCCGCCGCCGGGCGAGGGCTGGCTCTACGCATGGGCGTGGGAGGACGAGCGGGCGGGCCGGGTCCGCGCCCGCGGGTTCCCGCGGCGGGCGGACGGCATCATCGTGGAGGACGAGGCCACCGGCTCGGCGGCGCTGCTGCTGACGGCGGAGCTGAACCGGGCCTTGAACATCACCCAGGGTGCAGGCTCCCAGATCCTCACGGCTCCGGGGCCGGACGGCACCGTGGAGATCGGCGGCCGGGTCCGGTTCGCCTCCTGAACCACGGAATCACGCGGTCAGGGGGCGGACCCGTCGAACGGGCCCGCCCCCTGACTGCGTTGGACGATGTGTGGCGCGGCGGTCAGGCGGTCACGCTGACAGCGGGAACTGGTTGCCCAGTTCGCGGAAGACCGCCCCGTTGAAGTCGAAGGCCCGCTTGCACTCGTCGATGATGCGCTGCTTCTCCAGGTCGTCCGCGGCGATGGCGTCCAGCAGCTCGCGGTACGTGCGCTTGAAGGCCGCGGGGTTGGAGATCGCCTCGAAGACGTAGAACCGGACGCCGTCGCCCTTGCGCTCGAAGCCCCAGGTCCGCTCCGCCTTGTCGCGGATGATCTGGCCGCCGGAGAGGTCGCCGAGGTAGCGGGTGTAGTGGTGGGCCACATAGCCGCCGGGCCAGGTGGCGGCGCATTCCGCGACCCGGTCCGCGTAGGCGCGGGTGGCGGGCAGGGCGGTCAGCGTCTCGCGCCACTGCGGGCCGCGCAGGTGAGCCAGGTCGCGCTCGATCTCGGTGAGCCGCATCAGCTCCGGCCGGATGAACGGGCCGGCGACCGGATCGTCCTTCAGGGCCTCGGCGCCCTCCTCCAGGGCCTGGTAGACGAACCACAGCTGCTCGGTGTAGCGCGCGTACGCATCCACTCCGAGCCGGCCGCCCAGCAGGTCGCTCATGAAGGTCGAGGTTTCGGCCTCGGTGTGCTGTTCGTGTGACGCGACGCGGATGACCGTAGAGAAGGCGTCCAAAACAGGACCTCCAGAGGAAGGCGAACCAGGGGTGGCGGCCCCCGCCGCCACACCCGATCCTGCTACTTAGGCTTACCTAAGTCAATGTGTTCCCGACGTGCTGTCGGTAAAGCTTGTTCCCGACTCCGCGTCGGCAAAACCTCGGAGAATCTGAAGAAACTACGGCAGGGTCAGGATCTCCGCCCCGCTGTCCGTCACCACCAGTGTGTGCTCGAACTGCGCCGTCCGCTTCCGGTCCTTGGTCACCACCGTCCAGCCGTCCGCCCACATGTCGTACTCGTGCGTCCCCAGGGTCAGCATCGGCTCGATGGTGAAGGTCATCCCGGGTTCGATGACGGTGGTCGCGTGCGGGCTGTCGTAGTGCGGAATGATCAGGCCGGAGTGGAAGGACGAGTTGATGCCGTGCCCGGTGAAGTCCCGGACCACGCCGTAGCCGAAACGCTTCGCGTACGACTCGATGACCCGTCCGATGACGTTGATCTGGCGGCCCGGGCGGACCGCCTTGATGGCCCGGTTCAGTGCCTCCCGGGTGCGCTCCACCAGCAGCCGCGACTCCTCGTCCACCTCCCCGCACAGGTAGGTGGCGTTGTTGTCCCCGTGGACCCCGCCGATGTACGCCGTCACGTCCAGGTTCACGATGTCGCCGTCCCGCAGCACCGTGGAGTCCGGGATGCCGTGGCAGATGACCTCGTTCACCGAGGAGCAGAGCGACTTCGGGAAACCCCGGTACCCCAGCGTCGACGGGTAGGCACCGTGGTCGCACATGTACTCGTGCGCCACCCGGTCCAGCTCATCGGTGGTCACCCCGGGTGCGATCAGCTTGGCGGCCTCCTCCATCGCCTGGGCGGCGATCCGGCCGGCGATGCGCATCGCCTCGACGGTCTCGGGCGTCTGCACCTCCGGCCCCTGGTACGGAGTGGGCGCGGGCTTCCCCACGTACTCGGGCCGGCGGATGTTTCCGGGGACGGAACGGGCGGGAGAGAGCTCCCCTGGTACGAGCAGCGACTGGCCAGACATGCAAGCGAGTGTATCCAGCGGGTATCGGGCAGCATGGCGGCAGAGGAAGGAGCAGCGGATGGCCCTGTTCAAGAAGCGCCAGGTGGGCAAACCGGGCGAGTGGTACTACTGCCTGGTCCACCAGAAGGTCGAGGAAGGGCCGGAGTGCCCCGCCAAGGACCGCTTCGGTCCGTACGGCACCCCGGAAGAGGCGGCCCACGCCATGGAGACCGCCCAGGAGCGCAACCTGGAATGGCAGAACGACCCCAAGTGGAACGACAAGTCCCGCGAGGAGGACGAGGGCACCGCGACGCCTTGAGGGTCCGGGGCTGGGTCCGGCGGGTCCGGTGGCAGAACCCCTACCAGCGGCTGGGCGGCGGTGCGGTCAGCCGGTCGAGCCGGTCGGCAAGCCGCGCCAGCCGGTCCCGGAACCGCCGCGGGCCGCCCCGCTGCACCGGCCCGGCGTTCTCCCCGGCCGCCGCGCCGACCAGGTGCTGCACCGTGTCCAGATCGAGGTCCGCGTCCACCGGCACCGACAGCACCTCGTGCGCGAGGCCCCCCAGCTCCCGGTCGCCACCGTCCAGGGACAGCACCGTGGCCCCCGCCCGGCGCGCCCCGTACACCCGCTCCAGCAGTCCCTGCCCGGGCTCCTCCGGCGCGACCACCAGCAGCGTCGCCCCGCGCCCGGCCGCCTCCAGCCGCCCCAGCCCGACCGACAGGTGCGCCGGCTCCCCGGGCAGCACCCGGTGCCGCACCAGGGTCGGGGCCAGCTCCGGCAGCCCGGACCAGGCCGCCTCGTCCACCAGGTGTGCCCCCAGGTGCCAGGGCTCGTACGCCTCGGTGCCCACCAGCAGCAGCCCGCTGCCGGACCGGCCGCCCGACCGGCCGGACGGCACCACCGATCTCCGCAGCGATCCGGCGAACCGCCGGGCGGCACCCGGCCACTCGGTACCGGCGAGGACCTCGCGCAGCAGTGCGACCCGGACGGCATCCATACGGGGCATCCTGCCGCAGGTGTGACGCCCGCGGGCGGGGTTCCCTGCGCCTCACCCGTTCGGCCTTGCGCTACCCGGCAGTACGCTCGCCCCCATGACCTCCACAGAGAGCAACAGCAAGCCGGCGGCCAAGGACCCCTGGAACCTCCCGGACGTGTCCGGCCTGGTGGTCGGCGTCCTCGGCGGCACCGGCGACCAGGGCCGCGGCCTCGCCTACCGGCTCGCCCGGGCCGGCCAGAAGGTGATCATCGGCTCCCGGGCCGCCGAGCGCGCCCGGACCGCCGCCGACGAGCTCGGCCTGGGCATCGAGGGCGCGGACAACGCCGAATGCGCCCGCCGCAGCGATGTCGTGATCATCGCGGTGCCGTGGGACGGCCACGCCAAGACCCTGGAATCGCTGCGCGGGGAACTCGCCGGCAAGCTCGTGATCGACTGCGTCAACCCGCTCGGCTTCGACAAGCAGGGCGCCTACGCCCTCAAGCCGGAGGAGGGCAGCGCCGCCCAGCAGGCCGCCGCCCTGCTCCCCGACTCCCGGGTCACGGCCGCCTTCCACCACCTCTCGGCCGTCCTGCTCCAGGACGAGTCCATCGAGGAGATCGACACCGATGTGATGGTGCTCGGCGAGTCCCGCGCCGACACCGACCTGGTCCAGGCGCTGTGCGCCCGTATCCCGGGCATGCGGGGCGTCTTCTCGGGCCGGCTCCGCAACGCCCACCAGGTCGAATCCCTGGTCGCCAACCTGATCTCGGTCAACCGCCGCTACAAAGCACACGCCGGCCTGCGGGTCACGGACGTCTGAGCGTCACGGACATCTGAGGGCAGGGGCTTACGGGAACCCTGCGGGGGATGGGGGACACTGGAGGGGCATCACGCATCACCCCCCCAGTGTCCCCGAGGAGCCCCGTCCCATGCCCCGCCTTGCCGTGTTCGCCCTTGTCGTCTGCGCGCTCTCCGTGGCCGCGGCCGTGGTCGCCTTCGTGGAGGGCAGTTTCCTCGGGATCATCTGGGTGCTGATGGCCGGGGTGACCTCCAACCTCGCCTACTTCTACCTGCGCAAGGCGAAGGCCGAGAAGGCCGCCCGGGCCGCCGAGGCCGGAGGGACCGCGGGGCTCACTCCGTGACCAGGCAGATCTCCGGGGCGTCCTGCCAGAAGCGGTAGAGGTCCCAGCCGCAGTAGGACTCCAGGTCGGAGACGCCTAGCCCGCCCAGCAGGCCGTGCACGAAGTCGAAGAACAGCCGGTTGACCTCCGGGATCCACAGCAGCGCGAAGACCAGGATCAGACCGAACGGCGCGAGCGGCTCCACCTGCCGCCGGACCGAGTACGACAGCCACGGCTCGATCACCCCGTAGCCGTCCAGGCCCGGCACCGGCAGGAAGTTCAGGATCGCCGCCGAGACCTGGAGCAGGGCCAGGAACGCCAGCGCGAAGCGGAAGGCGTACGGCACCCCGTCCAGGGCGTCCAGCCAGAACGGCGCCGTGCACACCGCCGCGAAGGCCACGTTCGTGAGCGGGCCCGCGGCCGAGATCAGACTGTGCTGCCAGCGCTTCGTGATCCGGCCGCGCTCGATGTACACCGCACCGCCGGGCAGGCCCAGACCGCCGAGGATCACGAACAGCACCGGCAGCACGATGCTCAGCAGCGCATGGGTGTAGGCGAGCGGGTTGAGCGTGAGATAGCCCTTGGCGCCGACCGTCAGATCGCCGCTGTGCAGCGCCGTGCGGGCGTGCGCGTACTCGTGCAGGCAGAGCGAGACGATCCAGGCCGAGGTCACGAACAGGAAGATCGCGAGGCCGGTGCTGGTGGAGTAGCCGGTCCAGACGGCCCAGCCGGTCACGGCCATGATCGCAACGATGCCGAGGAAGACCGGACTGATCTGCCGCTCGCTGCGGCGCGCCGAATGAACCATGGGCCGCAACATACCCGGACGGCCCAGACCGATATTCACAGGGGCACCGGCGCCCGGGCGGTGACAATGGGTCGGTGCGTTATGCGATTCTCGGTACGGCCCAGGCGGAGCGGGACGACGGAAGCCCCGTCGCCCTCGGCGGTGCGCGGCTGCGGGCCCTGCTGACCGCGCTCGCACTGCGACCCGGGCGGGCGGTGCCCGCCGAGGTGCTGGTCGCCGAGGTGTGGGGCGGCAGCGGGGACGCGGACGCCACCCCGCCCGCGGACGCGGTCGCGGCGCTGCAGGCGCTGGTCGGCCGGCTCCGCCGCGCCGTCGGGCACGCGGCGGTGGCCTCCGGCGGGCGCGGCTACCGGCTCGCCGCCGACCGCGAGGACATCGACCTCTTCCGCTTCGAGGACCTGGCCCGGGCCGCCGGCCGGGCCCTGGCGGCAGACGACCCCGGCCGGGCCGAAGACCTCTACGGCGAGGCCCTCGCGCTCTGGCGGGGCCCCGCCCTCGCCGATCTGCCGGACGCCGGCGCGGAGGCCGCCCGCTGGGAAACCGTACGGATGGACGCCCGCCGGGGCCGGCTCACCGCGGCGGTCGCCCTCGGCCGGGCGGACCGGGTGCTGCCCGAGCTCACCGCCCTCTGCGCGGAACGCCCCCTGGACGAACCCCTCCAGGCGCTGCGGATCCGGGCGCTGCGCGAGACCGGCCGCCCGGCCGAGGCCCTCGCCGCCTACGAGGAGGTCCGCCGCGACCTCGCCGCCCGGCTCGGCACCGACCCCGGCCCGGGCCTGCGCGAACTCCAGACGGAACTCCTGAACCCGCCCGGCCCGCGCGATCCCGCTGCACCGGCTGCACCGGCCGGAGTAGGACCCGGCGGTCCCGGCGGCCCCGCAGCGCCCGCCGGGAACCTGCGGGCCCGGCTCACCACCTTCGTCGGCCGGGAGGACGACATCCGGGTGATCGGCCAGGACCTCGCCCGGGCCCGCCTGGTCACCCTGCTCGGCCCCGGCGGGGCCGGGAAGACCCGGCTGTCGCAGGAGGCCGCCGAGGCACATGGCGGTGGCGGCGCGGCGGCCGGCTCCGGGGGAGCCGGCTGGCCGGACGGGGTGTGGCTGATCGAACTCGCGCCGGTCGACGACCCCGACGATGTCGCCGAGGCCACCCTCGCCGCCCTCGGTGCCCGGGAGACCAAACTGCGCGGCGGCGCGGCCGACGAACTGCGGGCCCTGACCGACCGGACCGGCGACGACCCGCTGGAACGCCTCGTCGAGTTCTGCGCCGGCCGTCGGCTGCTGCTGCTCCTGGACAACTGCGAGCACGTCATCGGCGCAGCGGCCCGGCTGGCCGAGGAGCTGCTGGTGCGCTGCCCGGGGGTGCGCATCCTGGCCACCAGCCGGGAGCCCCTCGGGGTGCCCGGCGAACTGCTGCGGCCGGTGGACCCGCTGCCCGACCCCGTCGCCCTGCGGCTGCTCCAGGACCGGGGCGCGGCGGCCCGGCCCGGGTTCAGCGTGGCCGAGGACCCGGCCGCCGCCGTGGAGATCTGCCGCCGGCTGGACGGGCTGCCGCTGGCCATCGAGCTGGCCGCGGCCCGGCTGCGGCTGCTCTCCCCACGGCAGATCGCCGACCGGCTCGACAACCGGTTCCGGCTGCTGACCAGCGGGAGCCGCACCGTACTGCCCCGCCAGCAGACCCTGCGCGCGGTGGTCGACTGGTCCTGGGACCTGCTGGACGAGCACGAGCGCACCGTGCTGCGTCGGCTGTCGGTGTTCGCCGGCGGCTGCGACCTGGCCGCCGCCGAGGCCGTCTGCGCGGCACCCGTCGCCGGAGGAGCCACCGGAGCCCCCGCCGACGTGGCCGGGCAGCTCGGCGCCCTCGTCGACAAGTCCCTGGTCGTGGCCACCCCCACGGCCGAGGGGGAGATGCGCTACCGGCTGCTGGAGACCGTCGGCGAATACGCCGCGGAGCGGCTCGCCGAAACCCCCGGGGACAAGACCGACACCGAGCGCCGGCATCTGGTCCACTACCGGGAACTCGCCCGGACCACCGAGCCGCTGTTCCGCGGCCGGCGGCAGCGCGCCGCCGCCCGGACCATCGCCACCGAGTACGAGAACCTCCGTACCGCCCTGCGCCGCGCCATTGCCGCGGGGGAGGCGGACGAAGCCCTCTGCCTGGTGCACAGCCTGGTCTGGTACTGGCACATGCACGACCTCCGCACCGAATCCCGGCACTGGTCCGACGCCACCGCCGCCCTCGGCCCCGACCCCTTCCAGCAGCCGGTGGTCCCGGCCCGGCCGGTCTACGACCGGATCGTCGACACACCGCCGCCCTACACCGGCGAGCTGCTCACCGAGGCCTGGCGCGGCATCCAGATGATCCGGCTCGCCTCCCGCGACCAGAGCAAGGCCGACTGGTACAGCCCCGAAGTGCGGACCCAGCTGGACGGCATGCTGGAGGCCTACGTCCCCGGTATGCCGCAGACCTGCCGGGCCCCCGCCGCACTGTGGGTCTACGCCGTGATGATCGCCGGGGACACGGTGCTGCTCCAGCAGGTCATCGACGCCACCGTGGACACTGCCCGGGGGCTCGGCCACCGCTGGGAGCTGGCCTCCGCGCTCCAACTGCGCGCCAATGTGATGGCCAACCGGGCCGACTGGGCCGGGAACGTGGCCCGCGACGCGGAGGAGAGCCTGGCGGTCTTCCAGGATCTCGGCGACGACTGGGGCTGCGCCGAGGCGCTCGCCGCCCGCGCCGAATCGAGGGAGAAACGCGGGGAGTACGTCCGCGCCGCCGAGGACTTCCGGGCCGCCATCCGGCATGCCGAACGGCTCGGTGCCCAGGGCCAGGTCGCGGTGCTGCGGGTGCGGCTGGCCGGAACGCTCTCCCAGCAGGGCGAGAGCGAGGGGGCGGAGGCGGAGGAGATCCTCACCGAGATCACCGGCGGCCGGCAGCGGTTCGGCAACGAGGCCATGCCGGCCGCCCGGATGTTCCTCGCCACCCGGCTCGGCCGGACCGGCCGGTTCGCCGAGGCCCGGGCCCAGCTGCGGCTGCTGACCGATGAGCTGCCATACGGCGTGTACGCGGTCTTCGACGCCTACCTGTTCGCGGTGACGGCCTGGCTGGACAACCAGGAGGGCGCGTACGAACAGACCCGGACGGTGCTCCGGCAGGGCCTGGCCACCATGCGGGACCCGCTCGCGCTGCTGGTGGCCCCGCAGATGCCGGCGGTCTTCCTGATGACGGGCGCGGCTGCGCTGGCCGGGCTCGGGGGTCCGGAGCGGGCCGCCGATGCGGCCCGGCTGCTCGGCGCCTACCGGGCCCTGCTGCCGGACGGCCATGTGCCCGTCGTCACCGAGCGGGAGGACGCCGCCCGGGCCGAGGAACTGGCCCGGAAGGCGCTCGGCGACGCCGCGTACGAGGCGGCGTACGCCGAGGGCGGCGGCCTCACCCTGGAGCAGGCCACCGCCCTCGTCTGACGCGGAGGTCAGGTCTTGCTGCGGAACTTGCGGACCGCCAGCGGGGCGGTGACCGCGGTGATGCCGACCGCCCAGGCCAGGGTGATCAGCACCGGCTGGGCGACCGCGCCCTGGTCGTTGATCAGGGCGCGGGCCGCGTCGGCCAGGTTGGACAGCGGGTTGACGTCGGTGAAGGCCTGCAGCCAGCCCGGCATCGAGGTGGTCGGGGCGAAGATCGAGCTGCCGAACTGCAGGGGCATCAGTACCAGCATCGCCATGCCCTGGACCGCCTGCGCGGTCTTCATGGCCAGACCCAGCAGGATGAAGATCCACATCAGCGAGGCGCCGAAGACCATGGACAGGCCCACGGCGGCCAGCAGCTGGAACACCGAGCCGTGCAGGGTCAGGCCCAGGATGAAGCCCATGATCAGCAGGATGGTCATGGCGACGAGCATCCGGCCGATCTCGACCACGATCTTCGCGATCAGCACCGAGGAACGGGCGATCGGCATGGACCGGAACCGGTCCATCACGCCCTTCTTGAAGTCGTCGTTGACACCGGTGCCCACCGCCATCGCGATGTTCATGCCCATCATGGCCATCAGGCCGGGGATGAGGTAGTTGACGTAGACGTCCTGGTTGCCCTTGCCGGAGATGGCGCCGCCGAACACGAACACGAACAGCAGCGTGAAGATGATCGGCATGAACAGGACGTCGAACATCGACTCGGGGTCCTGCTTGATCTGCAGGGTGTTGCGGCGCGCCAGCGCGCCGATGTGCCGCAGGTGCGCCCGCAGCCCGATCCGGCCCTCGGCGGCCGGCGCCGCCGCCGGGGCGGTCGCGGGGGCGGCGTCGGCGTCGGTGCGCGTGGTGATGACGGTGCTCATGCCGCGACCTCCTTGTTCTGGTCGGCCCGCTCGGACTGCTCGGACTGCTCGGCGGCGGCATCCGCGGGCTCGGTGGACTCGGCCCGGTGGCCGGTGATGGACAGGAAGACCTCGTCCAGGCTGGGCAGGTAGGTGCCGAGATCGGCGATCGCGTACCCGCGGGCCGCCAGCAGGCCAACCACGGCGGTCAGCTGCTCGTCGCTCAGGATCGGCACCAGCAGGGCGCCCTCATCCGGGATGGCCTGGGAGCCGGCCGGCCCGTCCAGGCCGGCCTCGGTCAGCGACCGGGCCATCCCGGGCACGTCCGACGGGTCCACCGGGCGGATCCGCAGGGTCCGGCCGCCGACCCGGGCCTTGAGCTCGTCCACCTTGCCGTTGGCGATGACCCGGCCCTTGTCGATCACGGTCAGCTCGCTCGCGAGCTGCTCCGCCTCCTCCATGTACTGGGTGGTGAGCAGCACGGTGGCCCCCTCGGCCACCATCCGCTGGACCTCGTCCCAGACCTCGTTGCGGGTCCGCGGGTCGAGGCCGGTGGTGGGCTCGTCCAGGTAGAGCACCGCCGGGTTGCCGATCATGGAAGCGGCCAGGTCCAGGCGCCGGCGCATACCGCCGGAGTAGTTCATCGCGGGCTTCTTGGCCGCGTCCGTGAGCGAGAACCGCTCCAGCATCTCGTCCGCCCGGCGACGGGCGTCCTTGCGGGAGAGATCGAGCAGCCGCCCGATCATGTACAGGTTCTCCCAGCCGGAGAGCTTCTCGTCGACCGAGGCGTACTGGCCGGTCAGGCCGATGGTGCGGCGCAGCTGCCGCGGCTGGCGGACCACGTCGTAGCCCGCGACGGTCGCCCGGCCCGCGTCCGGGACGACCAGGGTGGACAGACAGCGCACCAAGGTGGTCTTGCCGGCGCCGTTGGGGCCGAGCACGCCGAGGACGGTGCCCTCGCGGACGTCCAGGTCCACGCCGTCCAGTGCTTTGGTCTCGCCGTAGTGCTTGACCAGTCCCCGGACCTCCACGGCGTTCGTCACGCCGCTCTGGGGGTTCTTGTCGATTCGCGTCATGCCCACCATGAGAACAGCCGCCACCGACAACGCACCGACAGGCTGCCGACAGCCCTCCGACACGGAGGTGTCGGAGGGCTGTCGGGCCCGGAACCATCGGGCCGGGTCGGAGCTAGTGGACGCTGTGCTCTTCCAGCGGGAACGTTCCGCCCACCACGTCCTCGGCGAAGGCCCGGGCCGCGGACGTCATGGTGCCGCGCAGATCGGCGTACTGCTTGACGAACCGCGGCATCTTCCCGCCGGTGAGGCCCATCATGTCGGTCCACACCAGCACCTGGGCGTCGCACTCCGCGCCGGCGCCGATGCCGACCGTCGGGATGTGCAGCGACCGGGTCACCTCCGCGGCCAGCTCGGCCGGAACCAGTTCGAGGACCACCGCGAAGGCGCCCGCGTCCTGGGCCGCCTTGGCGTCCCGCAGCAGCCGGTGCGCGGCCTCGTCCCCGCGGCCCTGCACCCGGTACCCCATGGCGTTCACCGACTGCGGGGTCAGGCCCAGGTGGGACATGACCGGGATGCCGGCCTGCACGATCAGTTCGGTCTGGGCGAGCGAGCGCTCGCCGCCCTCCAGCTTGACCGCGCCGACCCCGGCCTCCTTGACCAGGCGGGTGGCGCTGCGCAGCGCCTGCACCGGGCCCTCCTGGTACGAGCCGAACGGCATGTCGCCGATGACCAGCGCCCGGCTGGTGCCGCGTACCACCGCCGCCGACAGCATGGTCATCTGGTCCATCGTGACCGGCACGGTGGTGTCGTAGCCGAGGTGGCAGTTGCCCATCGAGTCACCGACGAGGATGACCGGGATGCCGGCCTCGTCGAACACGGACGCGGTCATCGCGTCGTAGGCGGTGAGCATGGGCCACTTCTCGCCGCGTTCCTTGGCGAGGGTGAGGTCGCGGACGGTGATGCGCCGGGAACCCTTTCCTCCGTAGAGGACGGGCCCGGAGGTTTCGCGCGCAGGCGAAACGGAGGCATGCGTCATTGCAACTGCTCCTTGTGTCATCTCGAGGCACCCTGACGGCGTCCCCGGACTCACCCACCATGGTTGCACCCGCCCGGCCCGGGGCGGAAGTGGCCATGGGCCGTGGCGGTGGCCACGCAGGGCCCGCCCGGGTGAATGTGCGCGTTTCGTGACAAGGGGAACCCTTGTGCCGGAGCCGGTCGTCCTCTCGGCCGTAGGACCGGAACGGACGGCACGGAGAGCTCCCGGTATCGCCTAGGGTCAAGGGGCGGGAACGGAGCGCAAGCACGGCAGTGAGGGCAGTCGCATGGCACAGGCGTATATGACGGACACCGGGAACGGCGGCTCGGAGCCCGAGCCCTCCGGATCCCCCGTCCGGCGCCGGCTCGCCGAACTGCGCAGGGACCCCGGAATCTGGCGGCGGGGCATCCTGCTCGCCTCGGCGGCCGTGCTGCTCTCGCTGGTGATGATCTTCCACGCCCACCTGCCGAACGACATCGGCAACCTCGGCAGCCTCATCGAGACCTTCCTACCCTGGCTGGGGCTGGCCGTTCCGCTGCTGCTGGCGGGCGCGGTCTGGCGGAAGTCGGCGACCGCGCTCATCGCGATACTGCTGACCGCCGGCGTCTGGCTGAACCTGTTCGGCGGCCTGGTCACCGACAAGTCCGGCGGCGGCGGCAACCTGACCGTGGCCACCCACAACGTGGACGCCGACAACACCGACCCGCGCGGCACCGCCGAGTCGGTGGCGACCTCCGGCGCCGATGTGCTGGCCCTGACCGAGCTCAAGGCGAGCGCGGTCCCCGTCTACGAGCGCGCACTGGCCGCCGCGTACCCCTACCACGCCGTCGAGGGAACGGTCGGGGTCTGGAGCAAGTACCCCCTGACCAGCACCCTTCCGGTGGACATCAAGATGGGCTGGACCCGTGCGATGCGCACCACCGTGCGCACCGAGCAGGGCGAGGTGGCGGTGTTCGTCGCGCACCTGCCCTCGGTACGGGTCAAGCTGAACGCCGGCTTCACCGCCAACCAGCGCGACAACAGCGCCGAGGCCCTCGGGCAGGCCCTGGTCGCCGAACCGCTGCGGAAGGTCATCCTGCTCGGCGACCTCAACGGCACCATGAACGACCGCGCCCTGTCCCCGGTGACCTCGCAGATGCGCTCCACCCAGGGCGCGGCCGGTGACGGCTTCGGCTTCAGCTGGCCGGCCGGGTTCCCGATGGCCCGGATCGACCAGATCATGGTCCGCGGGATCAAGCCGGAGGCCTCCTGGACCCTGCCGCGCACCGGCAGCGACCACCTGCCGATCGCCGCCCGGCTGACGCTGAAGCCGTAGCCGGTAGCCGGTGGCCGGTGGCCGACAGCCCGTGGCTACGGGCGCTCGCGCCAGCCGTTGGTGATGGGCAGCCGGCGGTCCTTGCCGAAGCCCTTCGCGGAGATCTTGGTGCCCGGCGGGTACTGCCGGCGCTTGTACTCGGCGGTGTCCACCATCCGCAGGGTCTTCGCCACCAGCTCCGCATCGAACCCGGCCGCCACGATCGTGGCCATCCCCTGGTCCCGGTCGACGTACCGCTCCAGGATCGCGTCCAGCACCGGATAGTCGGGCAGCGAGTCGGTGTCCACCTGGTCCGGCCGGAGCTCGGCGCTCGGTGGCTTCTCGATGGAGCTCTCCGGGATCGGCGGGGTCGCGCCGCGTTCCCCGGCGGCCCGGTTGCGCCAGCGGGCCAGCCGGAAGACGTCCGTCTTGTAGACGTCCTTGATCGGCCCGTACGCCCCGACCGAGTCGCCGTAGAGGGTGGAGTAGCCGACCGCCAGCTCGGACTTGTTGCCCGGGGCCAGCACCAGGTGGCCTTCCTGGTTGGAGACGGCCATGAGCATCGTGCCGCGCAGCCGGGACTGGAGGTTCTCCTCGGCAAGGCCGGTGAGCCCCAGCGATCCCATGTACGCGTCGAACATCGGCTCGATGGAGACGGTGCGGAAGTTCAGGCCGGTGCGGCGGGCCAGCTCGGCCGCGTCGCCCCGGGAGTGGTCCGAGGAGTACTTGGAGGGCATCGAGATGCCGTACACGTTCTGCGCGCCGACCGCATCGCAGGCGAGGGCGGCGACCAGGGCGGAGTCGATGCCGCCGGAGAGCCCGATCAGGACCGACCGGAAGCCGTTCTTCCGGACGTACGCGCGCAGGCCCGTCACCAGCGCCTCGTAGATCTCCTCGTCGTCGTCGAGCCGGTCGGCGTAACCGCCCGTCACCACCGGCTCGTACGGGGCCAGGGGCTCCTCGGAGAGCACCACCCGGTCGATCCGCAGGCCGTCGTCGACCACCCCCTCGGGGGCGTCCGCGGCGGCGGCCGGCAGATCCAGGTCGATCAGCACACAGCCCTCGGAGAACTGCGGGGCGCGGGCGAGGACCTCACCGTCCCGGTCGACCACGATCGAGTCGCCGTCGAAGACGAGCTCGTCCTGGCCGCCCATCATGGCCAGGTAGGCGAGGGTGCAGCCGGCCTCCTGGGCGCGCTTGCGCACCAGCTCCAGGCGGGCGTCGTCCTTGTTCCGCTCGTACGGCGAGGCGTTGACCGAGATGAGCAGCCCGGCCCCGGCGGACCGGGTGGCCGGGACCCGGCCGCCGTCCTGCCAGAGGTCCTCGCAGATGGCCAGGGCCACATCCACCCCGTGGACCCGGATCACCGGCTGGGTGTTGCCGGGGACGAAATAGCGGAACTCGTCGAACACCCCGTAGTTGGGGAGGTGGTGCTTGGCGAAACGCAGTGCGATGGCGCCCCGGTGCAGGACGGCGGCGGCGTTCTCGGGGGCGCCTGCCGGGCGGCCGAGCCGGGGCTCGGCCCGGTCGGCCCGGTCCAGGTATCCGACGATCACCGGCAGTTCCCCGAGCCCCTCGGCGGCGAGCCGCTCCGCGAGCTCGCGCAGGGCGGTCCGGGAGGCTTCGACGAAGGACTCGCGCAGGGCGAGGTCCTCGACGGGGTAGCCGGTCAGCGCCATTTCGGGGAACGCCACCAGGTGGGCGCCCTGCTCGGCGGAGTGCCGGGTCCAGTGCAGGATCGAGTCGGCGTTGGCCGCGATGTGGCCGACGTGCGCGTCGATCTGGTTCAGCGCGAGGCGAAGTTGAGGCACGGATCCAGTGTAATCGTCTTTCTGACGCGATGTCCTGGGTTCCGTGCCTCGGCCTCGGCGCTTCGGCGCCTCGGCCCCTTGGGCGGCCTGGGCGAGCGCGCCTTGTCGACGTGCCTAGCTCAGCGCGCCGGACCAGATGGCGCCCTCGTACTCCGAGGGGCCGGGGTCGATCTCGAACTGGAGGCCCTTGGAGTCCTCGGGCAGGCCGTAGCCGAACACACCGGTGGCGGACTGGCCCGGCAGCAGCGAACCGTCGAAGGGCTTGTACACCTCGGCGTCGTACATCCGGGTCGCCTCCAGACCCTTGTCGTCGCGGGCGGAGGGCAGGGCGAGCCGCACCTCGATGCGCTTGTCGGAGTTGTTGGTGATGGTGACGGTCACCTTCGCCGCGAACTTGGGGCGGTCGGGCAGGTACCGGTTGGGTTCCGGCTTGTAGCCCTTGGCCTCCTTGACGGTGACCTCCACCCCGTCGTCGTAGCGGAAGGTCTGGCCGAAGGCGAGCGGCTTGGTCCGGCCGGGGAGGTCGCTCGGGGTTGGCGAGGCCGTCGGCTCGGGGGCGCCGTAGAGGTCGTCGTAGCCGTCGTCGTACGCGTCGTCGATGTTCCGCTCGTACCGGTCGGAACGCTCCTCCAGTTCGTCGGCGATCTGGACGGTGAAGAAGACGCCGCCGGCCGCCGCAGGGAGGGCGAGTGCTCCGAGGACGATGCCGGCGATGGCCATGCCCTTGCGCGGCGAGCCGCGGCGGGCCTTGACCACGCCGGCGATGCCGAGGCCGATGGCCACGGGGGCGACGGTGAGGGCGAGGGCGAAGACGAACGGGAGCAGGGCCGTCAGGACGGCGAGGATGCCGAGGACCAGGGCGCCGACGGCCAGGCCGTTGGTGTCGGCGGGCGGGGGGAAGCCGGGGCCGCCCGGGTAGGGCGGTGCGGGGTAACCGGGGGGCGGGCCCCAGGGGTTGCCGGGTCCGCCGGGGGCGCCGGGTCCGCCCGGCGTGCCGAATGCGGCGGCCGGCGGGGCCGTGGGGGAGGGCGCGGCGAAGGGGTTCGGCGGCGCGAGGGCGGCGTGCGCGGCTGCGTGCTCGGTGGGCTGCGCGGCCGGGGCTTCGGACGGCGCTTCCGCCGCGGCGGGAGCCGGGGAAGGCGCGTCGGCCAGGGTCGGCTCGGGCTGGGTGGCGGGGGCCGGCTCGGGGGTGGGGCCGGGGACGGCTCGGGCTGGGGGGCCGGGGTTTCGGCCGCCGGGGCCGGCTTGTCGAGCGAGAGGGTGGCCGGGGCCGGCTCGGTGCCGGGCGCCGGGGTTTCGGCCGGGGCCGGCTTCTCCAGCGACAGCGTCACCGGGGCCGGCTCGGGCGTCGCGGCCGGGGATTCGGGCTGGTCCGCGGACGAGCTCGGGCCGGGTATGGAGGTGCCCTCGGGTTCCGTCGGCGTCGGACCGGCGGGCGGGGTGTCGCTGGGCGGGTTCGAGGGCGTACTCATGCCTGAGGGGGATCCTTACGTGGCCGAAACGGGCTGATGGTCGCCCAGCTTTTCATGCCCCGGGCCCCCCTGACACCACGTTTGCCCCCGCACCGCCGCGGGGCCCCGGGACCGGCGTCCCGGAGCCCCGTATTCCGCTATGCCCGGCGGTAGCCCAGCACCGTCATCATCCCGGCCTCCGCGTGGTACACGTTGTGACAATGCACCATCCACAGCCCCGGGTTGTCCGCGTCGAAGTCAACGGTCAGATTCCCATTGGGCAGGATCACGGCGGTGTCCTTGCGGGCCCCGCCCGGCCGCCCGCCGAGGGCGAAGGTGTGCCCGTGCAGATGGAGCGGGTGCCACATGGTCGTGGAGTTGGCGAACACCAGCCGGACCCGTTCGCCCGCCTTCACCTCGTGCCGCCGGTCCGGCGAGTACGGCCGGCCGTCGAAGGCCCAGTCGTATTTCGCCATTCCGCCGGTCAGCTTGATCTTCACCGTACGGTCCGGCTCCCGCGTCGCCAGCACCGCCGCCCCGGCCGCTTTCAGCCGGTCCGCGGTCAGCGGTACGCCGTCCAGTTCGGCGGGCCGGGTCGCGGCCGTGGGGGCCGTCCCCGCTCCGGTGCGCAGCAGGGCCAGCGCCGAGGCGTTCTTGCCCTCCGCCAGCGCGGTCAGCGGGAACACCCCGTCCCCGGCCGTCACGAGCACGTCGTAGCGCTCGCCCATGCCCAGGAGCAGTGAGCGGGCCTTGGTGTGCTCCACCGGGTAGCCGTCGGTGTGCGTCACCGTCAGTTCGTGGCCGCCGAGGGCGATCCGGAAGGCGGTGTCCCCGCCCGCGTTGATGATCCGGAGCCGGATCCGGTCGCCGGGCCTGGCCTGGAACACCGACGGATCCTCCGCCACCCGCCCGTTGACGAGGTAGTGCGGGTAGGCGACGTCGCCGGCATCGGGACCGAGGACGTCACTGTCGAAGCCCATACCGGTCCGGGAGGGGCCGGTGGGGGCGCCGGGGCTGGCGGAGCCGCTGCCCGTACCGGAGCCGGAGCCGTGCCCGCCGTGTCCGCCGCCGCTGGTGTCCATGCCCTTGCGGAGCTCGGCCAGGACCGCGTCCGGGGTGGAGCCGTCGACCCCGTCGAGCCAGTCGTCGAGGACGACCACCCACTCCTTGTCGTAGGCGAGGGGCTCCTTCGGGTCCTCGACGATGAGCGGGGCGTACAGGCCGCGGTCCTGCTGGACCCCCGAGTGCGGGTGGAACCAGTACGTGCCCGGGTGGGGGACCGCGAACCGGTAGCCGAACGACCCGCCGGCCTTGATGTCCCGCTGGGTCAGGCCGGGCACCCCGTCCATGTCGTTGCGCAGCGCGAGGCCGTGCCAGTGCAGGGAGGTGGCCTCGGGCAGGTGGTTGGCGAGGGTGAGGGCGAGGGTGCCGCCGGCGGTGACCCGTACCTCGCGGCCGGGGAGCGCGTCCCCGTACGCCCAGGACCGGACGGTACGGCCGCCGCCGAGGTCCAGCGGGGTGGCGGTGGCGGTCAGACGGACCTCGCGGACGGGTCCGGTGGCGTTGCGGGCCCGTTCGGCGGCCTGCACCTCGGGTCCGGCCGGGTCGACGAAGCCGCCGGGGGCGGCGGGGGCTGCGGCCCCGGATCCGCCGTGGTTCATGCCCCCGTGGCCGCCGGCGGCTTTGTCGCCACCGGTGGAACAGGCGGTGAGCAGCCCGGATCCGGCGACGGCGAGTCCGGCGCCGAGCACGGTGCGACGGGTGGCGGAAGCGGGGGAGGGGGACGGGGAGGGGGAGGGGTGACGCGTGGGAAGAAAGCGCATGGTGCACCTCGTGGTGTGGTGAGGCGAGCAGGTGGGCACGTCTGCTGCCGGCCACCCCGTGGTCCGGGGGCGCGACGGCAGCCGGGCCCGCGCCTATACGCGCAGCACCGCCAGCCGGGCGAGGAGCTCACGGCCGGCCGGCGGATCCGGCCCGCCCCCGGCCCGTACGGCCGGCCCGCTGCCGGCCGCGCGCCCGGCCCGGCCGCGGACGCCGAAGGTCCGGCCGAGCAGGAACAGGGTCAGCCCGGCCAGTACGGCCAGGCAGACGGCCATCGGGTCCATCCCGGTGCCGGGGGCCGGCGCCTCGGCGCGCAGCCCGGCCGTGGGCGCGGGTTCCGACGGCGGATCCGCCGGCCGGTGCCGGGCGTGGGACTCCGGGGCAGGACCTGGATCGGCCGGGGCAACGAAATGGGCCGCAGAACCGTCTCTGCTGGTGGAAGACGCGTGTGACTCGTCCGGATGCCCCAGGGTGTGCATGGTCACAATGCCCAGCAGCAGGGCCGCGAGCAGCAGCAACCGGTGCCACCGGGCGGCTCGCGGGACCGTGCGCAGGGCAGGGCGCGTCATGGGCCGTACCCTACCCCGGGTGGGTATCCGATCGTCGTACCGGATCGCACCCTGCTTAGGATGAGTCACATTATGTCGACAAAAGGTACGCGGCTGATCGCCGCTTTCCTCGGCCTGAGCGCCGCGGCCTACACGGCTTGGGTGCTCGAAGTCGTCCTCTCCACCGGGCTGAACCCCATCGAGACGTACGTCAGCGAGCTCGCCGCGCAGGACCAGCCGCTCGGCGGCCTGTTCCGGGCCACCGATTTCACCGCCGGCCTGCTGGCCTTCAGCGGCGGCCTGCTCGCCCTGATCCGGCTGGCCCCGCACCCCGAAGCACGCCGGCCCTGGACCGTGATCGGCTGGCACGGCGTCGCCCTGTTCGGCGCCGCCACCGCCGCCGATGCCTGGCTGCCGCTCAGCTGCAAACCCACCGTGGACCCCGCGTGCGCCTCCCGGGAGACCGCCGGACTGGTCCCCGCCACCCACCAGGCCCACGCCATCAGCAGCAGCCTCGCCATGTGCGGGGCCCTGATCGCCATCGTGGCGCTCACCGTCGCCGCCCGCCGCTACGGCTGCTTCGCCCCACTCGCCCGCTACGGCCCGGCCCTGGTCGTCGTGGAGCTCGCCGCCACCGTCTGGACGCTCAGCGCGATCGCCCTGTTCACCGCCGGGCACGGCACCTGGGCGCTGGGCCTCGGCCAGCGCCTCCAGGTGCTGCTGGTGGCCGTCTGGCTGGGCGTACTCGCCTACTCGGTCTGGACGGAACGCCGCACATGAGCACCGCAGGCACCGGCTCCGGCGACTCTGCCGACCCCGCCGGCTTCGAGGGCTTTGTGCGGGCCGGTACCGACCGGGTCCCGCTCCACGTCCGGGTCGAGGGCCGCGGCCCGGTCTGCGTGCTCAGTACCGGCCTCGCCATGAGCTGGTTCGACTGGGCCCCGGTCGTTCCGCCGCTGCTCGCCGCGCACCGCACCGTCGTCCGCTTCGACCGCCCCGGCCATGGCCTCAGCGCCGCTCCGGCCGCGCCGCCCACCGCCGCCGGAGAGGCGCACCGGATCGCCGCCCTGCTCGACGCGCTCGGCCTGCCCGGACCCGTGACCCTCGCCGGGCACTCCCTCGCCGGATTCCACGCCGAGGCCTTCGCCCGGCTGTACCCGGACCGTACCGCCGCCCTGGTGCTGCTCGACAGCAGCGTCGAGGCGACCGCCCGGACCCCCGCCCCCGGCGCCGCCGCCCTGCGGACCGCCGCCGCCCGTGCGCTCGGGCGGGCCGTCACCGCGGCCGGGCTGCCCGCCGCGATCGGCCCCCTGCTGCGCAGCGCGGCGGTCCGCGCCGGCAGCGTCGGCGGCCCCGACCCGGCTCCGCGGGAACTCGTACGCCGCTGCTACCGCACCGGCCGGGTCTGGCAGGGCGCCCTCCTGGAGAACGCCCGCTACCCGGACATGGCCGCCGAGCTCCTGGTCCTGCGCGCCACCCGCCCGCTGACCGCCCCGGTCACCGTCCTCGCCGCCCACGACGGCTCCGGCCGCCCGGCCGCCCTCCGCTGGCTCACCCGCCAGGCCGGGCTGGCCGACGCCCTGTCCGCCCGCTTCCGGGTCGCCGAACCCTCCGGCCACCTGGTCATGCTGGACCGTCCGCAGGAGGTGGCGGATGCGGTGCTGACGGCGGCCGACGAGGCCGCCGGCCCCGGCCCGTACAACGAGAAGCGGCCGTACGGGTAAACCCGTACGGCCGCTTCCGCTCGTCGTCCTGCTACGGGGTGCGCGGCGCGGCCCCGCGCTGCTTCAGCAGGTCCGCCATCAGCAGCAGTTCCGACTGCTGGGCGTCCGCCATCCCCTGGGCCAGCTGCTGCTCGACCGGGGTCTTGCACAGCTTCGCGCAGCCCTCGGCCATGGCGACCCCGCCCTTGTGATGGTCGGTCATCAGCTGGAGGAACAGGATCTCCGCGGCCCGGCCCTCCAGGGTGCCGAGCTGGGCCAGCTCCGCCTTGGTCGCCATGCCGGGCATCAGCGCGCCCGGCTTGGCGGTGACGCCCCCCATGGAGTGCCCGCCATGCCCGCCGTGCCCGCCATGGCCGCTGCCGTGCCCATCGCCTTCTTCGGCCATCCAGGCCATCGGCTCCTGCCCCGGAGCCACCTTCGGGAGCCCCCACATGTCCAGCCAGCCCAGCATCATGCCCCGCTGGTTGGCCTGGGTGTTGGCGATGTCGTAGGCGAGGTTGCGGATCCCCTCGTCCTTCGTACGGTCGCGCACGATGAAGGACATCTCCACCGCCTGCTGGTGGTGCACCGACATGTCCCGGGCGAACCCGGCGTCCGCCGAGGCCACGTCGGGATGGCCGCTCCCGGAGTCCGAGGATCCGCTCGCGGTGGCCACCGTGGCCGCCGCCGCGAGCAGCAGTGCGAGTCCACTGACGCCGCCGCCGAGCGCCGTCCAGTACGTACGGGTGCGGGTCACTGTGCGGCCAGCCCCTGCGTGCAGGCCGCACCCGGCTCCGGGGTCTGCGGGCCCTGCACGTACTTGCCGAAGAACTGGTCCACCCGCGGGTCACCCGCATTGTCCACGGTGACCTGCTTGCCCCACGCGCTCAGCATGATCGCGCTGGCCTGCTCCTTCACCGGGCTCATCAGCGTGTACGGGGTCTTCTTGACCTTCTCGGCGAGCTTGTCGACCTCGGCCTTGGGCGCCTTGTCGTTGTACGTCACCCAGACCGCGCCGTGCTCCAGCGAGTGCACCGCGTTCACCTCGGGGACCGGGCTGGTGTAGACGTCCCCGTCGCAGTTCATCCAGCGCTGGTGGTGGTCGCCGCCCACCGGCGGGGTCATCTCGTACTTGACCGGGGTGTCGACGTGGTTGCGGCTCAGCTTCTTCGCGTCCCAGACCTGCTCGCCGGTGACGGGCGCCTTGATCGCCTCGTCGCGCTTGCGCTCCTTCTCGTTCTGGTCGTTGATCACATACGTGCCGAAGCCGGCCAGAGCGATGATCACGACCGCCGAGGCGGTGATCGCGAGGATCTTGTTGCGGCGGTCGCGGGCCTGCTCGGCCCGGCGCATCTCGGCTATGCGGGCCTGGCGGGAGTTCTCGGGACCGGAGTTCTTGGCGTTGCGGCCGGTCTTGGAAGCCATCTCGGTATGCCTGTCCTTCTGCTGAGGGGGGTGGAGTGATGCGTCGTGGTCATCGATCGAACCGGACCGGTCAGGTCCGCAGCACTTGAAGGACGTGCAGATCGGGCGGCCGGGCCGCGGGCTGCGGTGGCCGGACCGCTCCGGCCGAAGCCGCCACGCGCGCGGCGGGCGGTTCGGCCCGCGGCGCGGTCACGGCGGGCGGCGGGACGGGCAGCACACCCGGGGTCACATGGGAGAAGGGGGAACAGCGGGGCAGGTCGTACGGGCACACGTACGCCGGATAGCCGAGCGGGACCGTCCGGTCCGGGGCGTGCGGGAGCGCGGAGTGCGCAACCGCGGGCCCGGGCCCGGAACCGGGACCCACGGGGTGTACCCCGGGCAGCCCCTCGCCCCCGCCGGCCCGCGCACACAGGTACAGCGCGGCCACCAGCGTGCCGAAGGCGCACAGCAGTGCCGCTCGGCGCACTCTGCGCCCGCGCTGCGTGTGCTGCCGGCCCCCCATGGGCGCAGATGGTAATGCTCATGTCGGGCCAGAGGTCAGTGCGGGGTGCCACCGGACTTCCGGGGTGCGTAATCTGGCGGAAACCACAGCCCGCGATACTGGGCCCGGCAGGCCCCGGAGCAACTGGTGCACAGGCCGTCTGAACTGCGAGGATGAAGGCATGGACAAGCAGCAGGAATTCGTCCTCCGGACGCTCGAGGAGCGCGACATCCGCTTCGTGCGCCTGTGGTTCACCGATGTGCTCGGTTTCCTCAAATCGGTCGCGGTCGCCCCCGCCGAACTCGAGCAGGCCTTTGACGAGGGCATCGGCTTCGACGGCTCGGCGATCGAGGGCTTCGCGCGGGTGTACGAGTCCGACATGATCGCCAAGCCGGACCCGGGGACCTTCCAGATACTGCCGTGGCGGGCCGAGGCACCGGGCACCGCCCGGATGTTCTGCGACATCCTGATGCCGGACGGCTCGCCGTCCTTCGCGGACCCCCGCTTCGTCCTCAAGCGCATCCTGGCCAAGACCTCCGACCTGGGCTTCACCTTCTACACCCACCCGGAGATCGAGTTCTTCCTGCTGAAGGACAAGCCGCTGGACGGCTCCCGTCCGGTCCCCGCCGACAACTCCGGCTACTTCGACCACACCCCGCAGAACGTGGGCATGGACTTCCGCCGCCAGGCGATCACCATGCTCGAATCCATGGGCATCTCGGTGGAGTTCAGCCACCACGAGGGCGCCCCCGGCCAGCAGGAGATCGACCTCCGCTACGCCGACGCCCTGTCCACGGCCGACAACATCATGACCTTCCGCCTGGTGATGAAGCAGGTCGCCCTCGAACAGGGCGTCCAGGCCACCTTCATGCCGAAGCCCTTCTCCGAGTACCCGGGCTCCGGCATGCACACCCACCTCTCCCTCTTCGAGGGCGACCGCAACGCGTTCTACGAGTCGGGCGCCGAGTACCAGCTCTCCAAGGTCGGCCGCTCCTTCATCGCGGGCCTGCTCCGGCACGCGGCGGAGACGGCGGCGGTCACCAACCAGTGGGTGAACTCCTACAAGCGCATCTGGGGCGGCTCCTCCCGCAGCGCCGGCGCGGGCGGCGAGGCCCCCTCGTACATCTGCTGGGGCCACAACAACCGCTCGGCCCTGATCCGCGTCCCGATGTACAAGCCGGGCAAGACGGGCTCCTCCCGTGTGGAGGTCCGCTCGATCGACTCGGGCGCCAACCCCTACCTCACCTACGCGGTCCTCCTGGCCGCGGGCCTGAAGGGCATCGAGGAGGGCTACGAACTCCCGGCCGGCGCCGACGACGACGTCTGGGCCCTCTCGGACGCGGAACGCCGCGCGATGGGCATCGAACCCCTCCCGCAGAACCTGGGCGAGGCCATCTCCCTGATGGAACGCAGCGAACTGGTCGCCGAAACCCTCGGCGAACACGTCTTCGACTTCTTCCTCCGCAACAAGAAGCAGGAGTGGGAGGAGTACCGCTCGGAGGTCACCGCCTTCGAACTCCGCAAGAACCTCCCGGTCCTGTAGCAGCGGGCAAGCGGAAGGCCGGGACACCCCCACGGGGTCCCGGCCTTCGGTGTTTTCGGTGCGCTGGTCCGGTGTCAGTCGGTGGCGCGGTACCAGGCTGTCAGGGGTGGGGTTGAGGCCGTGGGGGCCGGGGTGGGCTGGGTGGGGGACGTGGTGATGTGGAGGCGGGCGTCGAGGCCCAGGACCGCCGTGGTGGTGGGGCCGGTGGACTCCAGGACGCCGGCCGGGGCGCCCGCGTAGAGCATCGGGGACTGGGACCAGGCCGCCGGGCTGTCGAGGCCCGTGCTGGCGATGGTGCCCTTGTCCGAGCGGCCCGAGAGGAGGCGGCCCGCCGCGCTCACCGCGCCGTAGCCCGCCCGGCCGCCGGACTCGGTGACGGCCGAGACCTGGGGCTTGCCGGGGCCCGCCGTGACCAGGGCCGAGCGGACCACGCCCGAGTCCGGGCGGCGGAAGTACAGCCGGATGCCCTGGCCGTCGGGGGCCGCGGACAGCGGGACCGTGGTGGCCGGCAGGCCGGTGGCGAAGGGGCCCTGGAGCGGGGCGTCCGGGGTGGCGCGGGTCCAGGCCAGGACGGTGCGGCCGGTGGAGGCGAAGACGTGGGTGCGGCCGGCTGCGTCGGTCGCGGCCACCGGGTCGCTCTGCAGGTCACCGCCGCCCAGCTGGTGCCAGGGGCCGAAGCCGCCGGATGGGAGCTGGGTGCGGGCGCGCAGGCTGCGCTTGGCGTCGCGGACGTACACGGTGAGGCGGCCGGTACGGTCCACCGCGACCGCCGGTCCGCTGATCGCCGAGGTGCCGTCGGCGTCGGTGCCCTCCGGGGTGCCGGCCGACTGCCAGGCGCCGAAGGGGCCGTTGGGGGCGGACTGGACGGCGTACACGACCTCGCGCCGGTAGTCCTGCGCGCGGGTGCCCAGGGTGGTGCGGGTGCCGAAGACGGCGATGCGGCCGTCCGGCAGCCGGGCGGCGGAGGCGCCCGGGTCCATGCCGGTGCCGGGGAGCAGGACCGGTCCGGTCCAGGAGGCGTTCGGGCCGGTGCCGTTGCGGGTCCAGTGGGCCATACGCCCGTCCAGGGCGGCGAACGCCCAGAGCCGGCCGCCGGTGCCCTCGACCAGCCAGGAGGTGGTGTCGGCGCGGGTGTAGCGGATGCTGTGGGCCCAGATGTGGCCGGAGGGCAGGTTGCCGACCTTGCGGTCGCCGCAGCCGGCCGGGCTGCCGCAGTGGTTCTGCTTGTCGGCCCAGCCGTACGTCCGGAGGTAGCCGACCTTGGCCTGGACGGTGGTCGCGTCGAGGCTGCGGGGCAGGACGCCGTTGTGGTAGCCGAGGTAGTTCTGCACCGTGAAGTGCGGGCGGTTCTTGACCTGCGCGTAGCGCTCGGTGGCGGCCTGCGTGAAGCGGGCGCCGTACATGTGGTCCTGGTGGTCGTCCGGGGTGCCGCTCTTCGGGTGCTTGCCCGGGGTCGGGTCCTGCATCCGTATCGTCGTGGGCTTGTACCGCTCGATCACGCCCGCGATCGTGGCGATGACCTGGTCCTTGCTGTACGCGAAGGGCTGCTTGACCGGACTGTGGGCGCTGAGCTGGGACTCCAGCACGGGTATCTTCCCGTCCCACAGGCCGCGCAGGCTGTGGGGGCGGGGGGCGCCTATGTGACCGGCCTCACGGAGCTCCAGCCAGACCAGGTTCACCTGGGGCTTGGCCAGCAGGGTGTCGACCTCGGCCTGGCCGCCGCCGGCGGTGGGTATCGCGATGCGCTGCCAGGGGCTGGTGCGGTCGCCGGTGGCCATCTGGGCGTAGGCGGCGCGTATGCCGTTCTGGCGGGCCTCGGCGTAGCCCGGCTTGTCGGCCGGCGGCTTGGGGCCCTTGCCGGCCGCGTTGATCCCGTCGGACTCGCCGGAGGTGAGGTAGGCGGTGGTGAGCTTGGTCCCGGAGACCAGGGTGCGGCTGAGATCCGGGTTCATGAAGAACAGGTCGTCGTCGGGGTGGGCGACGATCTGGAGGACCGAGCCGTCGTTCGCGGCGGCGGGGCGGACTGCTGCCTTCCGGTCACTGGGTTCGTACCCGGCGTCCACGCCGGTCTCCTGGCCGTAGGCAACGGCGAGGACACCGGTGGCGCCGGCGGTGATCACGGTGAGCAGGGCCGCGAGGCGGATGCGCAGGGCAGGAAGCATCAGTCACCCCTGAGTGGTCGGTCCGGTGCGGAAATCCGCCGAGCAGTCAGATAGAGGTCAATACGGGGAACTTGGTTCACCGCGTCTGCCGATGACTCCACTGATTCCGGTTACGACCGGCTCCGATTGTGCCCTGTGCATTTGTGAAAGGAAAAATCGCCCAGGATCCGGACGATGAGGCTCCGTCAGTATGTCCTAGGTGGTGTGGGATGTTGATGGTTAGCGGCATTCGGGGTGGATTGTCCGGATTGTTGGGTGGGGGTGCGGGGGTGGCGGAATCGCTCTGGAGTGGGCGATCGGTTCCGGTGCGACTGCATACCCGGGCTGAGGATGGGCGGGCTGACCAGGTCTTTTTCCAGGCGCGGGGCTGACGGGGCGTTGGCTTCCGGGTGGGGTGGGGGGTCGGGGGCCCTTCGTTGCCGCCGCAATCGATGATTCGCGGGCCGCGCGCAGCGTGTTCGGAGGATGCGGGTCCGGTTACCGGGGCGGGGCCTGGCAGGGGATTCCGCTTCTCGTTTGTGACCTTGGACACGTCAGGGCTCCCGCCCCGTCGCGATGTGACGGCAGTCACCGCGGAGGCCGTGGAGCACGCGGCGATATGACGCACCGTGGGGCGCAGCACCTGCCGGAACGAAGGGTATGGATAGGCTCGGCGGGGGCAGGCCAGTGGCGTGGATTACGGCGGGAGGCGGAGCGGGATGACGGTCCCCGGACGCAGGAGCAGCACCTTCATCCGGCTGCTGCGCAGCGGGTTCACGGACCCCTCGGCCGCCGCCCGGCTGCTGGACTCCGCCGCGCTGGCCGCCGTACGCACCGATCCGGTGCTCCTCGACGCGCTCGGTGTGACCGCCGACCCGGACCTTGCGCTCGCCGGCCTGGTGCGGCTGGCCGAGGCGCAGAGCGAGGCGGAACGGCCCGCCCTGCTGTCCACGCTGATCAGCGCCAAGCCGCTGCGGGACCGGCTGCTCGGGGTGCTCGGCTCCTCCGAGGCCCTCGCCGACCACCTGGCCCGGCACCCGCAGGACTGGCAGGCCCTGGTCACGTACGAGGCCGCCGACCTGCACCCCGGTCTCGCCGAGTTCGAGGCCGGGCTGGCCCAGGCCCACGACCCGGTCACGCTGCGGATCGCCTACCGCCGCTGCCTGCTGTCCATCGCCGCCCGCGACGTCTGCGGCACCACCGACGTCGCCCAGACCGCCGCCGAGCTCGCCGACCTGGCCACCGCCACCCTCCGCGCCGCCCTGCGCATCGCCTCCGCCGCCGCCCCCGAGGACGCCGCCCTGTGCCGGCTCGCCGTCATCGCCATGGGCAAGTGCGGGGGCCACGAGCTCAACTACGTCTCCGACGTGGACGTGATCTTCGTCGGCGACGCCGCGAGCGGGGCCGACGAGGGCAAGGCCCTGCAGGCCGCCACCCGGCTGGCCTCGCACCTGATGCGGATCTGCTCCGAGACGACCGTCGAGGGGACCATCTGGCCGGTCGACGCCAACCTCCGCCCCGAGGGCAGAAACGGTCCGCTGGTCCGCACCCTCGCCTCCCACCTCGCCTACTACCAGCGCTGGGCCAAGACCTGGGAGTTCCAGGCCCTGCTCAAGGCGCGGGCGGTGGCCGGCGACGAGGAGCTCGGCGCCGCCTACATCGAGGCCATAACGCCCCTGGTGTGGCAGGCCGCCGAGCGCGAGAACTTCGTCGCCGACGTCCAGAAGATGCGCCGCCGTGTGGTGGACAACATTCCCGCCGCCCAGGTCGACCGCGAGCTGAAACTGGGCCCCGGCGGACTGCGCGACGTCGAGTTCGCCGTGCAGCTGCTCCAGCTCGTCCACGGCCGCAGCGACCCCGCCCTCCGCTCCGGCACCACCCTCGACGCCCTGCACGCCCTCGCCGCCGGCGGGTACGTCGGCCGCGCCGACGCCGCCCAGCTCGGCGACGCGTACCGGTTCCTGCGCGCCATGGAACACCGCATCCAGCTCTACCGGCTGCGCCGCACCCACCTCGTCCCGGAGGACGAGGCCGACCTGCGCCGCCTCGGCCGTTCCATGGGCCTGCGCACCGAACCCGTCGTCGAGCTCAACAAGGCCTGGCGGCGGCACGCCTCGGTGGTCCGGCGGCTGCACGAGAAGCTGTTCTACCGGCCCCTGCTCGACGCCGTCGCCCAGCTCGCCCCCGGCGAGACCCGGCTCTCCCCGCAGGCGGCCGGCCAGCGCCTGGAGGCCCTCGGGTACGCCGATCCGGCCGCCGCCCTGCGCCACCTGGAGGCCCTCGCCTCCGGCGTCACCCGCAAGGCCGCCATCCAGCGCACCCTGCTGCCCGTCCTGCTCGGCTGGTTCGCCGACTCCGCCGACCCGGACGCCGGCCTGCTGAACTTCCGGAAGGTCTCCGACGCCCTCGGCAAGACCCCCTGGTACCTGCGGCTGCTCCGGGACGAGGGCGCCGCGGCCGAGAACCTGGCCCGGGTGCTGTCGGCCGGCCGGCTCGCCCCCGACCTGCTGATGCGCGCCCCGGAGGCGGTGGCCCTGCTCGGCGACCCCGAGGGCCTGGCACCGCGTACCCACGAGGCCCTGGACCAGGAGGTACTGGCCGCGGTCGGCCGGGCCGAGAACGCCGAGGCCGCCGTCGTCGCCGTCCGCGGGGTCCGCCGCCGCGAACTCTTCCGCACCGCCGCCGCCGACATCATCGCCTCGTACGGCACGGAGGACCTGCCCGCCGAAGAGGACCCCGGCGCCCTGGTCGACCGGGTCGGCAACGCCGTCTCCGACCTCACCGCCGCCACCATCGGCGGAGCCCTGCGCGCCGCCGTCCGCGACCACTGGGGCCACACCCTGCCCACCCGGTTCGCGGTGATCGGGGTGGGCCGCTTCGGCGGCCACGAACTCGGCTACGGCTCCGACGCCGACGTCCTCTTCGTCCACGAACCCCGCGAGGGCGTCGACGAACAGGAGGCCGCCAAGGCCGCCCAGACCGTCATCGCCGAAATGCGCCGGCTGCTCCAGCTGCCCACCGCCGACCCGCCGCTCCTGATCGACGCCGATCTGCGGCCGGAGGGGCGCAGCGGCCCGCTGGTCCGCACGCTCTCCTCCTACGCCGCCTACTACAAGCGCTGGTCCCTGGTCTGGGAGAGCCAGGCCCTGCTGCGGGCCGAGCCGGTGGCCGGGGACGAGGAGCTAGGCCGCCGCTTCACCGAGCTGATCGACCCGCTGCGTTACCCCATGGAAGGCCTCGGCGAGGACGCCGTACGGGAGATCCGGCGGCTCAAGGCCCGGATGGAAGCGGAACGCCTGCCCCGCGGCGCCGACCCGACCCTGCACACCAAGCTCGGCCGGGGCGGGCTGAGCGACGTGGAGTGGACGGTGCAGCTCATCCAGCTCCGCCACGCCTGGGCCGAGCCGGGGCTGCGGACCACCCGCACCCGGCAGGCCCTGGCCGCCGCACAGGCGGCGGGCCTGATCCCCACCGAGGAGGCGCAGATCCTGGACGAGGCCTGGGTACTGGCCACCCGGGTCCGCAACGCGGTGATGCTGGTCCGCGGCCGGGCCGGCGACACCTTCCCGTCCGAGGCCCGCGAACTGGCGGCGGTCGGCCGCTACCTCGGCTACGGCGAGGGCCGGGTCGGCGAGATGCTGGACGACTACCGCCGTATCACCCGCCGCGCCCGCGCGGTGGTGGACGAGCTCTTCTACGGCGCCTGACCGGCCCCGGCCCGGCACGGAGATCCGCGCCGGGCCGGGGCCGGGGCCGGGGTGCTCAGAACGGGACCGTCAGGCAGCCGTGGCGGGCGCCGGCCGTGCCGGCCTGGCCCGTCGGGCCGGTCTTGGTGTGGTGGTCGTGGATGATCACGGAGCCGGCGCGCCGGTCGTCCGGGAACCGCCAGTCGACGACCGCGCGGGCGGTGGCATTGCCGTGCTCGTCGGTGGTGAAGTCGAGCCAGATCTCGTTGTGCGCGTTGGCGTACGCGGGGTCCGTCGAGGGCTGTACCGGGTCCTGCTCGTGCTGGAAGTGGCCCCCGGCCGCGGTCGGATCCGTTGCACCGCAGGAGGATTTGTGGGCATGTGCGCCATATGCGCGGTTCGGTGCGAGGCCCCAGACGCGCAGCCTCACCACCGTCCCGCCGTCCGCGCCGTACTGCGCCCGGACGCGGGCGGTGGCTGCCCCGGGCGGTACGAAGGTCGCGTGGTACGAGACCAGCGGCTGCCGGCCGGTGTCGACCCGGTCGGATCCGCCGCCCGCGGCCGATCCCGCGGCCGATCCCACGGCGAGCGGTGCGGCCGGGCCGGCGAGCAGGGCGGCGGCGAGGCCGCCGGAGGTGAGGATGCGGCGCATGCGGCGAGTACGGCGAGTACGGCGAGTGATCATGGGGTTCCCTCTCGACGGGGCTCCGGCCGGAGCCGTCCGGCCCCTGGCCGCCCCCGGTCCACCACCCTGCCCCATGCAGGCGCCACCGGCCCGTGGTGGCCGCGCAAACGGGTGATACGGCCGGGCGCCCCAGGGCCCCAGGGCCCTGAGCCCTAGGAAGAGGAAGAGGAAGAGGAAGAGGAAGCGAAGCGGGCCTTCAGGTAGGCCATGGCCGGATGCGGGCTGTCGTCCTGCGGGAGCTGCGGCAGGCGGTGCGGGAGAGAGCCGTACCAGGCGTAGGTGACCGCGTATCCGAAGGCCAGGCAGATCATTCCGCCGACCGCGTCCAGCCAGAAGTGGTTGGCCGTGGCCACGATCACCACCAGGGTGGCGGCCGGGTACAGCAGGCCCAGGATCCGGGCCCAGGGCGCGGAGGCGATGGCGAAGATGGTCAGCCCGCACCAGAGCGACCACCCTATGTGCATCGAGGGCATGGCCGCGTACTGGTTCGACATGTTCTTGAGGTTGCCGGAGGCCATCGAGCCCCAGGTGTGGTGGACCAGCACGGTGTCGATGAAGTTCTGGCCGTTCATCAGCCGGGGCGGGGCCAGCGGATACAGGTAATAACCGACCAGAGCCACACCGGTGGTGGCGAACAGGACGAATCGGGTGGCTGCGTACCGGCCCGGGTGGCGGCGGTAGATCCACACCAGCACGCCGATGGTCACCACGAAGTGGAGGGTGGCGTAGTAGTAGTTCATGCCCACGATCAGCCAGGTCACCGAGTCCACGGCGTGGTTGACCGATTCCTCCACGGCGATGCCGAGCGAGCGCTCGACGTCCCAGATCCAGTCGGCGTTCCGCAGCGCGGCGGCCTTCTGCTCGGGCACGGCGTTGCGGATCAGCGAATAGGTCCAGTAGCTCACCGCGATGAGCAGGATCTCGAACCAGATCCGCGGCCTGCGCGGGGACCGCAGCCGCTCAAGCAGCGCACGCCCGCTGCCCGGTCGGCTCTCGGCGGTCGCACTGTCGGGCAGGCTGGGCGACGAGAGGTCCGTCCGGGTTTCCAGTGTCTTCACGCTCGATTCACCCATGAGGACAGAGTCTGCCAGATGGCTCGCCGCGCCCGATCATCCCTGGGTACGGTCTTGACCGTACCGGCATCAGCCCTGTGGTGGACGGCGAACCCCAGCCGCCCCCGCACCCCCACCCGCACCTTCCCCCTCACCCTTCCTCATCCGCGGCCCGGCCCGGAGGCCGTGGAGCCGCGGACGACGAGTTCCGGCAGGAAGACGAATTCGCTGTGGGGGGCCGGGGTGCCGCCGATCTCCTCCAGCAGGGTCCGGACCGCCGCCTGACCCATGGCCTGGACCGGCTGCCGGATGGTGGTCAGCGGCGGATCGGTGAACGCTATGAGGGGGGAGTCGTCGAAGCCGACCACCGAGACGTCCTGGGGGACCCGGAGGCCCTGCTGCCGGGCGGCCCTGATGGCACCGAGCGCCATCATGTCGCTCGCGCAGACGATCGCGGTGCAGCCGCGGCCGATCAGCGCGGTGGCGGCGGCCTGCCCGCCCTCCAGGCTGTACAGGGAGTGCTGGATCAGCTCCTCCGCCTCCGCCTCGGACCGGCCGAGCCGTTCCTGTACGGCGGCCAGGAACCCCTCGATCTTGCGGAGCACCGGTACGAACCGCTTGGGGCCGACCGCGAGCCCGATCCGGGTGTGGCCCAGGGCGGTGAGATGGGTCACCGCGAGGTGCATGGCGGCCCGGTCGTCGGGGGAGACGAAGGGGGCCTGCACCTTGTCGGAGAAGCCGTTGATGAGGACGAACGGAACGCCCTGCCCGCGCAGTTGGTCGTAGCGGGTCATATCGGCGGTGGTGTCCGCGTGCAGTCCGGAGACGAAGATGATGCCGGAGACCCCGCGGTCGACGAGCATCTCGGTGAGCTCGTCCTCGGTGGAGCCGCCGGGGGTCTGGGTGGCCAGGACCGGGGTGTAGCCCTGCCGGGTCAGCGCCTGCCCGATGACCTGGGCGAGGGCCGGGAAGATGGGGTTGTCGAGCTCGGGGGTTATCAGTCCGACCAGCCCGGCGCTGCGCTGGCGCAGCCTGACCGGCCGCTCGTACCCGAGGACGTCGAGGGCGGCCAGCACGGATTCGCGGGTGGCCGCGGCCACCCCGGGCTTGCCGTTGAGGACCCGGCTGACGGTGGCTTCGCTGACCCCCGCCTGAGCTGCGATGTCGGCAAGCCGCGCGGTCATAGGACTGGACCCTACAAGGCGACCGCTCACCTTGCCCACCACGTGCACGAATCCGGCGGCAGCAGCACGGTACGGGCCCCCGGCTCGACCGGGGCGCTGGACAGGACCGGCCGCCCGGGCACCGAGAGTTCGACCGGGTCCGGGAGGGTGTTCACGGTGCAGGCGAACCCGGGCCGGGTGAAGAGGAGCACCCCCTCGGGGGCGGGCAGCCAGCGCAGCGGGCCGGCGTCGGGGGAACCGAGGCCGGGCAGGGCCCGGCGGAGTTCGAGGGCGGCCCGGTACAGCTCCAGGGTGGAGTGCGGGTCGCCGGTCTGCGCGGCCACGGTCAGGCCGGCCCAGTCGCCGGGCTGGGGGAGCCAGCTGCCGCCGGGCCCGAATCCGTACGGCGGCTCGGTACCGGACCAGGGCAGCGGCACCCGGCAGCCGTCGCGGAGGCCGTCCTGGCCGGCGGTGCGGAGGTAGGCGGGGTCCCGGCGGGCCTCGGCGGGCAGGTCCGCCACCTCGGGCAGGCCGAGCTCCTCGCCCTGGTAGAGGTAGGCCGAGCCGGGCAGCGCCAGCATCAGCAGGGCGGCGGCGCGGGCCCGGCGCAGGGTGCCGTAGCGGGTGCGGTGGCGGACCACGTCGTGGTTGGACAGCACCCAGGTGGTGGGTGCCCCCACGGCGTCGGTGGCGGCCATCGACTCGTCGATCACCGTGCGGATGGCGGCGGCCTCCCAGGGGCACTTCAGGAACCGGAAGTTGAAGGCCTGGTGCATCTCGTCGGGGCGGACGTAAAGGGCCAGCCGCTCCGAGGTCGGGGCCCAGGCCTCGGCGACCCCGATGCGCTCGTCCCCGTAGGAGTCGAGGAGGGTGCGCCAGGAGCGGTGGATCTCGTGGACCCCCTCCTGGTCGAAGAAGGGGAGCGGCTGGCTGCCGATCAGGGTGGCCTGCTCGCAGGCGCCTACGTCGGGCAGGCCCTCGGCCTTGACCATCCCGTGGGCCACGTCGATCCGGAAGCCGTCCACTCCGAGATCCAGCCAGAACCGCAGCACGGAGGCGAATTCCTCGGCGACCTCCGGATGGTCCCAGTTGAGGTCGGGCTGCTCGGGGGCGAAGAGGTGCAGATACCACTCCCCGTCCGGGACCCGGGTCCAGGCCGGGCCGCCGAACACCGATTCCCAGTCGTTGGGGGGCTCCGCCCCGTCCGGGCCGCGGCCGGGACGGAAGTGGTAGCGGTCCCGGCGGGCCGGATCGGCGAGCGCCTGCCGGAACCAGGCGTGCCGGTCGGAGGTGTGGTTGGGGACCACGTCCACGATCACCTTGAGACCGAGGCCATGGGCGGCCCGGACCAGGTCGTCGGCGTCCGCGAGATCACCGAAGAGGGGATCGACGGCCCGGTAGTCGGCGACGTCGTAGCCGCCGTCGGCCTGCGGGGAGACATAGAAGGGGGTGAGCCAGACGGCGTCCACGCCCAGCCGGGCCAGATGCGGCAGCCGCTCGCGGACCCCGCGCAGATCCCCGATGCCGTCTCCGTTGCTGTCCGCGAAGGAGCGGACGTACACCTGGTAGATGACGGCTTTGCGCCACCAGCCGCCGTTCGCGGCAGCGTCGCCGGAAGCGCTTGCAAGGCCGGCAACGCTTGCAAGGCCGCGGTCGGTGAGCTCCTGGGTCATACCGGGTCAACGCCGAGAGCACCGTCCGGACACGCGGATGTAACAATCGCCTCCGCTTGCAGAAATTTGCCGCAAGGGCTTTCGGTCTTCTTTCAGCCTTGTTACGTTCCTGGCAACTCGGGACCGCGAGGGCGCGGCCGGGATCATCGAAGGAGTTCATATGCGGCGTGGCATAGCGGCCACCGCGCTGATCGCGGCCCTGGCGCTCGCGGCAACGGCTTGCGGCGGTGACGACAAGGACGCGGGTGGCGACACGAAGGCGGGCGGGGAGCTTTCGGGCACCGTCACCTGGTGGGACACCTCGGGCGACGCCGAGAAGGCGACCTTCAAGAAGATCGCAGAGGCGTTCACGGCGAAGCACCCGAAGGTGACCGTCAAGTACGTCAACGTGCCCTACGGCGACGCTCAGAACAAGGTCAAGAACGCCTTCAGCAGCGGCTCCGACGCCCCCGACGTGATCCGCGCCGACGTCGGCTGGGTGGCCGACTTCGCCTCGCTGGGCTACCTCGACGAGGTGCCGGCCGAGACCGCGAAGAAGGTCGACGCCGAGTTCCTGAAGCAGGCGGCGGCCAGCGGCAAGTACGAGGGCAAGACCTACGCCGTCCCGCAGGTCATCGACACCCTCGGCCTCTTCTACAACAAGAAGATGCTCGCCGACGCCGGCGTCCAGCCCCCGAAGACCCTGGAGGAGCTGAAGACCGCCGCCGCCGCGATCAAGGCCAAGACCGGCAAGACCGGCCTCTACCTCCGCGGCGACGACTCCTACTGGGCGCTCCCCTACCTCTACGGTGAGGGCGGCGACATGGTCGACGCCAAGACCAAGACCGTCACCATCGACAACGCGGCCGGGGTCAAGGCCTTCAAGGCCGCCCGTGACCTGGTCACCTCCGGTGCCGCGACCACCAACGCCACCGACGGCTTCACCAACATGCAGGCCGCCTTCAAGTCGGGCGAGGTCGCGATGATGGTGAACGGCCCGTGGGCGGTCGCCGACACCTACGCCGGCGAGCAGTTCAAGGACAAGGCCAACCTCGGCGTCGCCGCCGTCCCGGCCGGCTCGGCCGGCCAGGGTGCCCCGCAGGGCGGCCACGACCTGGCCGTCTACGCCGGCTCCAAGAACCGCACCGCCGCGCACGCCTTCGTCGAGTACCTGACCTCGCAGGAGGTCCAGGTGCAGACGACCAAGGAGCTCAGCCTGCTGCCGACCCGGACCGCCGCCTACGAGCAGCCGGACGTCAAGGGCAACGAGATGGTCACCTTCTTCAAGCCGGCCGTCGACAAGGCCGTCGAGCGCGCCTGGATCCCCGAGAACGGCAGCCTCTTCGAGCCGCTGAAGGTCGAGTGGACCAAGGCCGTCACCGGTGCATCGAGCCCGGAGGACGCCGCCAAGTCCGCCGGCACCTCCTTCCGCAAGATCCTCAAGGGCTGGAAGTAACAAGCGAATGGCTGCTGCTGACACCAGCCAGCCGGTGGCGAAGGCCGCGGGTGAGAACCTCACCCGCGGCCGGAGCCGCGGCCGGCTCCGCCGCGCACTCGGCACGCACTGGTACGCCTGGACGATGGTCGCCCCCGTGGTGCTCGTCCTCGGAGTGATCATCGGCTGGCCGCTGGTCCGCGGCATCTACCTGTCGCTGACCGACGCCAACGAGCGCAATGTGGGCCGTACCATCGGCGCCAACCACATCGAGGCCACGTACGAGTTCATCGGACTCGACAACTACACGGCGGTGCTCGGCGACCCGGTGTTCCAGCAGCGGCTGGTGTGGACGGTGATCTGGACCGTCGCGTGCGTGTCGATCACCTTCACGCTGGGGCTGGTCCTGGCGAACATGCTCAACCGGAGCTTCAAGGGCCGCGGGTTCTACCGGATGGCCCTGATCCTCCCGTGGGCGGTCCCCGGCTTCGTCTCCGTGTTCGCCTGGCGGTTCCTCTTCAACCGCGACAACGGCATCCTCAACAAGATCCTGGAGGGCGGCGGCATCGCCGGCGTCCCCTGGCTGGACGACCCCACCTGGGCCAAGTTCGCGGTCATCACCGTCAACGTCTGGCTGGGCGTCCCCTTCATGATGGTGGCCCTCCTCGGCGGCCTGCAGTCCATCCCCGGCGAGCTCTACGAGGCCGCCGAGATGGACGGCGCGAGCGCCTGGCAGCGGTTCCGGCACATCACCCTGCCCGGCCTGCGGGCCGTCAGCATGACGGTGATCCTGCTCTCCACCATCTGGACCTTCAACATGTTCCCGGTGATCTTCCTGCTCACCCGGGGCGGCCCGGGCGACGCCACCGAGATCCTGGTGACCCAGGCCTTCCGCGAGGCCTTCGTGGAAAGCCCGCGCGATTTCGCCGGCTCGGCCACCTGGGGCGTGCTGATCCTGCTGCTCCTGATGATGTTCGCGCTGGTCTACCGGCGTTCGCTGCGCAAGCAGGGAGAGATGTGGTGACCATGACCACTGCCGAGACCCCCGCGGGAACCGCCGCCGGCACCACCGCGCCTGCCGCCGCCCGCCGCTCGCCGCGCAAGCGGGGGGAGCGCAGCCCGCTCGCCTCGGTCGGCCTGCACGCCACCCTGGTCGTGGCTTCCGTCGTCGCCGTCTTCCCGGTGCTGTGGGTCCTGCTGACCTCGCTCAAGCCCGCCGACCAGGCGCTGACCACGGACTTCGTCAAGGACACCACCCTCGACAACTACCGCAGCCTGGTGTCGGACACCCACTTCTTCACCTGGTTCGGCAACTCCGTCCTGGTCGCCGGCATCACCACCGTCCTCGGTGTGTTCATCGCCGCCACCACCGGCTACGCCGTCAGCCGCTTCCGCTTCCCCGGCATGCGCCCGCTGATGTGGACCCTGCTGATCACCCAGATGTTCCCGGTGGCCATCCTCATCGTGCCGCTCTACAACCTGATGGGGCAGCTGGGCCTGCTCAACCAGCCGCTCGGCCTGATCATCACCTACCTCACCATCGCGGTGCCGTTCTGCGCCTGGATGATGAAGGGCTTCTTCGACACCATCCCGGTGGAGATCGACGAATCCGGCCGGGTCGACGGGCTCAACCCCTTCGGCACCTTCTGGCGGCTGATCCTGCCGCTGGCCAAGCCGGGCCTCGCGGTCACCGGCTTCTACTCCTTCATCACCGCCTGGGGCGAGGTCGCGTACGCCTCCGCCTTCATGGTCGGCGAGGAGAACCTCACGCTGGCCGGCGGACTCCAGACCTTCGTCACCCAGTACACCTCCAACTGGGGCGCGATGACCGCCGCCTCGGTGCTCATCGCCATCCCGGCGGCGGTCTTCTTCGTCTTCGCCCAGCGCCACCTGGTCGCCGGCATGACGGCCGGCGCCACCAAGGGCTGACCCGCCCGCCCCGCCCGCCTCGCTCGCACCGTTCGTACCGCTCGCCCGACGTACGTACCCGTCCCAGCACGGCGCCGCCCCCGACCACGGCGGCGCCGTCCCACCCCGAAACCTCAGGGATGACATGACCCAGCACCTCGCTGCCCCCGCCGCACCGACCACCGGCACGCACACGGGATGGTGGAGAGACGCGGTGATCTACCAGGTGTACCCGCGCAGCTTCGCCGACAGCAACGGCGACGGCATGGGTGACCTCGAGGGCGTGCGCAGCAGACTTCCCTACCTCAAGGAGCTCGGGGTCGACGCCGTCTGGCTCAGCCCGTTCTACGCCTCCCCGCAGGCCGACGCGGGCTACGACGTCGCCGACTACCGGGCCATCGACCCGATGTTCGGCACCCTGCACGACGCAGACGCGCTGATCCGCGAGGCCCACGGCCTGGGCCTGCGCATCATCGTGGACCTGGTGCCCAATCACTGCTCGGACCAGCACGAGTGGTTCAAGCAGGCGCTGCGCGAGGGCTCCGGCTCCCGGCTGCGCGAGCGCTTCCACTTCCGTCCCGGCAAGGGCGAGAACGGCGAACTGCCGCCCAACGACTGGGAGTCCATCTTCGGCGGCCCGGCCTGGACCCGGGTCGCGGACGGCGAGTGGTACCTCCACCTGTTCGCCCCGGAGCAGCCCGACTTCAACTGGGAGCACCCGGCCGTCCAGGACGAGTTCCGCTCCATCCTGCGCTTCTGGCTCGACCTGGGCGCCGACGGCTTCCGGGTCGACGTGGCCCACGGCCTGGTCAAGGCCCCCGGCCTGCCCGACCTCGGCGCCAAGGACCAGCTCAAGCTGCTCGGCAACGACGTGATGCCGTTCTTCGACCAGGACGGGGTGCACGAGATCTACCGCTCCTGGCGCCGGATCCTCGACGAGTACGAGGGCGAGCGCGTCCTGGTCGCCGAGGCCTGGACCCCGACCGTCGAACGCACTGCCCGGTACGTGCGCCCCGACGAGATGCACCAGGCCTTCAACTTCCAGTACCTGACCGCCGACTGGGACGCGGCCTCGCTGCGCGAGGTCATCGACGGCTCGCTGGCCGCGATGCGCCCCGTCGGCGCCCCCACCACCTGGGTGCTGTCCAACCACGACGTCACCCGGCACGCCACCCGCTTCGCCAACCCGGCCGGGCTCGGCACCCAGCTGCGCGAGCCGGGCGACCGCGAGCTCGGCCTGCGCCGGGCCCGCGCGGCGACCCTGCTGATGCTGGCGCTGCCCGGTTCGGCGTACGTCTACCAGGGCGAGGAGCTCGGCCTGCCCGACGTCACCGACCTGCCCGACGAGGTCCGTCAGGACCCGTCGTTCTTCCGCGCGGCGGGCCAGGACGGCTTCCGCGACGGCTGCCGGGTCCCGATCCCGTGGTCCGGTACGGAGGCCCCGTACGGCTTCGGCACCGGCGGCAGCTGGCTCCCGCAGCCCGGCTCCTGGGCGGAACTCAGCGTCGAGGCGCAGACCGGAGACCCCGACTCCACCCTGGAGCTGTACCGGGCCGCCCTGCGGCTGCGGCGCGCGCACCCGGAGCTGGGCGCGGGCGAGGCGGTCGAGTGGCTGGACGCCCCCGAGGGCGTACTCGCGTTCCGGCGCGGCGGCTTCGTCTGCACCGCGAACACCACCGGCGAGGCGGTGCGGATACCCGCGCCCGGCACGGTCCTGCTGGCCAGCAGCCCGACCGAGGACGGGGTGCTCGCCGCCGACAGCACGGTGTGGTGGCAGGTGTGACGTCCCCGACGTCTCCGCTGCGGCTGACGGACATCGCTGCGCAGGCGCAGGTCAGCGAGGCGACCGTCAGCCGGGTCCTCAACGGCAAGGCGGGCGTGGCGGCCGGCACCCGGCACAAGGTGCTGGCCGCCATGGACCTGCTCGGCTACGAGCGCCCGGTCCGGCTGCGCCGCCGCAGCAACGGCCTGGTCGGCCTGCTCATACCCGAGCTGACCAACCCGATCTTCCCGGCCTTCGCCCAGGTCATCGAACAGGCGCTGGCCGGGCACGGGTACACGCCGGTGCTGTGCACCCAGACCCCGGGCGGGGCCACCGAGGACGAGCTGGTGGAGCAGCTGGAGGAGCGGGGCGTCACCGGCATCGTGTTCCTCTCCGGCCTGCACGCGGACTCGGCCGCCGATCCCGCGCGCTACCAGCGGCTGGCGGCGCGCGGGCTGCCGTTCGTACTGATCAACGGCTTCAACGAGGCGGTGAGCGCGCCGTTCGTCTCCCCGGACGACCGGGCGGCGGCGAGGATGGCGGTACGCCACCTCGCCGACCTCGGCCATGAACGGATCGGGCTGGCCATCGGCCCGACCCGGTACGTCCCCTCGGCCCGCAAGGCTGAGGGCTTCCGCGCGGCCATGGCGGAACTGGGCCTGCCGTGCGGCGAGGCGGACATCCAGCCCACCCTGTTCCGGGTCGAGGGCGGCCACGCCGCGGGCGGGGCGCTCATCGACCGCGGCTGCACCGGCATCGTGTGCGGCAGCGACCCGATGGCGCTGGGCGTGATCCGGGCGGCGCGGGAGCGGGGACTGCGGGTGCCGGAGGACGTGTCGGTCGTCGGCTTCGACGACTCCCCGCTGATCCCGTTCACCGACCCGCCCCTGACGACCGTGCGGCAGCCGGTGCGCGCGATGGCGACGGCGGCGGTCGGCGCGCTGCTGGAGGCGGTCGGCGGCACCCCGGTCCAGCGCACGGAGTACGTCTTCCAGCCGGAGCTGGTGGTCCGCGGCTCCACCGCCCAGGCCCCGTAGGGGCCCCCACGAACTCGGGGCTCCTCCCCGAGACCCGCCAGGTGCCGGGGCCCTCTGTCCAGGGCCCCGGCGCTGTCGTTTCTGGTCAGCTGTGGGCGGTGGCCGACCCGAGGAACGCGCCCCAGGCGGCGGGGGACAGGCTGAGGTACGGCGCGTCGTGCGGGCGCTTGGAGTCCCGGACGAGGACGGCGCCGGGGGCGCCGGCGACTTCGACGCAGTCGGGTCCGTCGTTGCTGCTGTAGCTGCTCTTGACCCACACCAGTTGGGAAAGTGCTTCGGTCGGCGGCCGGACGCTGCTCATGTCTCCCCTAGTACCTTCTCGATGAACGTAAGGGACTCCCTCGGTGTGAGAGCCTGCGCTCGGATCATGCCATAGCGCATGTCGAGGATCTGGATCTCGCCGGGGTTTGTGATCAGGCGGCTGACCAGCTGAACTTCGTTGTGGCCGACTGCTGTTCCGTTCCGCAGGCGCATCACCTTCAGCGCGCCGGCGAGCCCCGCATGCTCCTCGACGGCCGTCGGCATGACCTGGATTTCGACGTTGCGTTGGCCACCGACCTGGAGCAGGTGTTCCAGCTGGCGTCGCAACACCATCCTGCCCCCGATGGGCCGCCGGAGTACAGCCTCTTCCTGGACGACGGTCAGCAGCGGCGCGGGCTGTTGGCGAAGAACCTCCTGTCGTGCCATGCGCGCCGAGACAAGGCGGTCGACCTCGCTCTCGGCGTAGGCGGGCCGCCGAAGCGCGTAGAGGGCGCGTGCGTACTCCTCCGTCTGGAGCAGGCCGTGTACGAACGCGTTCTCGTACGCCCCGATCTCGCCGGCCTGCGCCTCAAGCTTCGCCAGATCCCGGACCTTCTTCGGGTAGCGCGCTTTCTCGATGTCCGCCTTCATAGCGGCGATCTTTCCCGACGCCCCGAGGATCTCATCCGCCTTGTCCAGGAATTCGGGGCGGGGAATGCGGGCGCCGCGCTCGATCTTGTAGATCAGTTCCTGGCTGTATCCCATCCGCGTACCGAACTGCGCGCGGTCAAAACCGCCCGCCTCGCGCCACATTCTCAGCTGTCGGCCCACCGCGGCGATCACCGCCCCGGACTCGTCCTCGGGATCGAGCTCCCAGCTCGACTCGTCCGTGCCGTCTGCGCTCAACTTCCACCTCCTCGTGGACCGGCGGTACAGGCCGGGACCGCCGTGGACAGCGGCCGTACACAGCGGCCCGGGCCCTTCTCAGGCTACGCAGGACCGACCACGCTGAGTGACGTGAATCAGGAAATCTCCTTCGCCGTCACCCTTCCCGCGACCCCGCGCGGAGCCCAGCTCGCCCGCAGGCTGGCCGTGGCCCAACTGGCCTCGCACTCGGTTCCGTTCGATGACGCGGCGCAGGTCGTCGCCGAACTTGCGGGCAACGCGGTGACGCACGGCCGCGTACCGGGACGCGGTTTCCGCCTGTCCATGGACCTGCGGCCCGGCCGCACGCTCCGTATCGAGGTGGCCGATACCCGGTGCGAGGCCGCGCCGGCCGTCGCGGCCCAACGCCCCGTGCCGGAGGCGGAGTCCGGCCGGGGGCTGCTGCTGGTGTCCGCGCTCGCCACGCGCTGGGGTACGGAACGGGGGCTGCCGCCACTCAAAACGGTGTGGGCGGAAATCGATCTCTCCGGCGGTATTTCGCCGGATCGAGGAACTCGCGACCCGGCCGGTCGTCCTTCGGTACGGCTCGACGCCTAATGACAAATAACGGGGGGAAATGACCTTACCAACCTCCCCCTACCCCCTCTCACCCGGACGGGTGAAACGGGCCAACCTGGCTGGCGCATATGCCAATTGCCGTGCAAGCTCGGCTCTGACAAACCCCATACATGCGAACGGCCCCCGTACGGGACTGCCATCCCGACCGAGGGCCTCGCCGCAGAGGAAGCACAACCTTCCCCATGGCTGATCGGCAGCTTAGCGCGCCCACGCGCGCCTCGTACGGCATCCGGCACGACAACCGTGTCCTGCGTGACCGGTACGTCAAGATCGGAAACCACCTCGCCCAGCACCGCGAGCTGAGCATCACCGCGATCGGGCTGGCCACGCACATCCAGTCGCTGCCGGCAGGCGCCAAGGTGACGGTCAAGTCCCTGTCCGAGCGCTTCCCCGAAGGCGAGGTGCGCATCGCCGCCGCCCTGCGGGAGCTGGAGGAGCACGGCTACCTGACCCGCTACCGGGAGCGGCTGCCCTCGGGGCAGGTGGTCAGCCACGTCATCTCCTACAACGTCCCGCTGGCCCTGCGCAGGGACGATGGCCCCTCGCCGGAGCCGCCCGCCCCGAAGCGCAAGGCTCCGGAAGACCCGGAAGCGCCGCAAGCACCGGTAGAACCGGTAGAACCGGAAGGGTCGGTGGCGGCTCCGCCGGCCCAGCCCACCCCGGAACCCCCGGCGCCCGCCGCTGTGCCCGCCCTGCCGGAGCCCTCCAGCGCCGCAGGACCCGAACTGCACGCACAGGCAGCGGAGTTGCTGGCACGGCTGCGGCTCCGCGATCCCCGCCTGCTGCTCTCCGAACGGGACGTGGCCCGGCTCGCGCCCGCCGCGGTCGCGTGGTTGGAGCGCGGAGTACGACCTGCCGTGGTCAGCGGCGTACTGTCCGGGGGCCTGCCGCCGGAGCCGATCCGCGCCCCCGCCGCACTGCTGGCACACCGACTGCGAGTACTCCTCCCACCCGCCCTCCGGGCCTCCCCGCCGTCGGGACCGATGCCCCGGGACCGTACGATCCACCCGCTCCGGAACTGCGATGGCTGCGACCGGGCCTTCCGTGCCCCGACCCCGGGCCACTGCGAGGACTGCGCCTCCCGGCCGGCCGCCACAGCAGCCTGAACCACCGGCCCCGGCCCCTCCCACCCGCCTCTGTCCCCAGACTGTCTCCAATGAGCTGTCTGATTGGATTCGGGCATGGGTAACGGCAGCCACCAGGAATCAGGGCTCTCCAAGAGTGTCTGGAGCGATGCGGACTTCGAGGAGATGGGCTGGCACGACGCCACGATCCACGGCCTGTCCGTCCAGCCGACCGAAGACGTCCTGCCGCGTCTTCTCCTTGACCTCGACTACATCGTGCGCTGGGTTCACCCGATCCCGCCCGCAACACACTTTTCGTTCTGGGTCTCCCCGGTGACGCTCGTCTTCGAGGACGTCTTCGACTTCGAGGGCGACCTCGACTTCAAGGTTCGCGCCCTGGACCTGGAGATCGATGGGGTGCACCGGCTGACATCAGACGACGCCCGCCCGAACTTCGCACACGTTCCGCTCTGGCACATCGAAGGCCATGCGTTCGATCTGAAATTCCGTGCCTCCGGCTTCCGCCAGTACTTCCGGCAGGCGCCGAAGGTCGTATCCGGACAGGTGTTGCCGTACGCCGAACGCGGGGGCTGCGCCTTCACCGAGCTCGGTTTCAGCTGACGAGTGCATCGGGCTGGTTCGGGGCTGATGCTCAGGCCGGGCACAGCCGGTCACACTCCGGCCGGCCGGGGGAGCTGGGTCCCTGAGGTTTCAGTCGAGGCAGAACTCGTTGCCCTCGATGTCCTGCATCGTGATGCAGGACTCGTTGATGCCGTCGGCGCGCTGCACCAGTACGCATACGGCGCCGAGCTCCTCCAGCCGTGCGCGCTCTGCGTCGAGTGCGGCGAAGCGCTCTTCCCCCACGAGCCCGGTGCCGGCCCGCACGTCGAGATGCACCCGGTTCTTGACGACCTTCCCTTCGGGAACGCGCTGGAAGAACAGCCGCGGGCCGACGCCCGAGGGGTCGACGCAGGCGAACGCCGAACCCTGGTGCTCGGGCGGCAGCGAGCGGTCGAAGGCGTCCCAGGAGTCGAACCCCTTCGGCGGCGGCGGTACGACGTACCCCAGCACCTCACACCAGAAGCGGGCGACGCGCTCGGGTTCGGCGCAGTCGAAGGTGACCTGGAACTGCTTGATCGATGTCATCGGGCCACCGTAGCAACGGGCCCCGTTGCGGAGTTTCCTTTTTCCGTCCGCCCCGCGACGGCGGCCCACGCCAGGATCGTGCGAACCTCGGCGGCCGGACGATCCCGCTGAGCGGAGAAACCCGGTGGTCCCGGTCTGATGACGCCCATAGCATCCGGCCGTGATCGAAAACTTCGGAATGGCGGGCGACGAGCAGGGCGTGGAACCGGAAAGGGAGCTCTCCTGGCGGGCCGAGTCCGTCGGCCTCGCAGCACTCGACACGGACGACGCCGAGCTCGTGCACAGCTGGCGATCCGACCCCGTGGCCGCCCACCACATCGGCTTCTGGCCGCGCCCGCTCACCGCAACGCGCGAGCGGATCGAGCGCGACATCGAGGACGAAGACCGCGACGACTTCCTCATCCTGCTGCCCGACAGCACCCCGGTCGGACACGTTGCGCTGTGCGGTCAGAACCTGGTCGACGGCACTGCCCGGGTCGAGCTGATGCTCGCCCCGGGGCACCGTGGGCGCGGCCACGGCACCGCCGCCCTGGACGCCGTGGTGGACCTGGCCTTCGGGGAACTCCCGATGTACCGGCTCACGGCAGAGACGCACACCGACAACGACCCCGCCCTCGGCGTCCTCGCCAAGTCGGGCTTCAGCAGGGAAGGGACCAGCCGCGCCGCCTGCCTCCACCGCGGTCGCCGCCACGATCTCGCCGTGTTCATGCTGCTCCGCCCCGAATGGGAAGGTCTGAACCGCCCCCGCGCCTGGGACGCCTGACCGCTGCCGCACCCATGTCAGTGTCCGGCTTCGACGGCGGCCCACGTGAGGATTCCGCGTACGGGGACCGCGTTCGGCGCCGGGGCCCTCTGTCCAGGGCCCCGACGCCTGAGTGCCGTGGTTACGAGACCGCGTGCCGCACCCAGATCTGGGTGGCGGTGCCGGTGCAGACCACCTGGCGGACCTCGCGGCGGCTGCCGGCCGGGTTGGCGCCGTCGTCCAGGCAGAGGCCGGTGGCCACGTTCTTGACCGTTACCTGGCCGCCGCCGAGGTCGACGAGCTCCCAGCGCTGGATCGCCCCGTCGTGGCAGACCTGCTGGGTGACCCGCGAACCGGGGGCGGACCCGTCGGCGCCGATGCACTTGCCGGAGTGGCGGGGCTGCATGCGGGTGGTGGTCGGGTCCGTGGGGGCGAAGTACGTGGCGAACGACTGGTGGTAGCCGGACTTGCAGCTGAACTGCTGCACCGGGACCCCCGGATCGTGGGACGCGCCCTGGATGTCCAGGCACTTGCCGGTGGCGGCGTTGACGTACTTGTGCGCGCCGCCCGGTACGGCCGCCGCGGAGGACGGGCTCGCGGACGCGGAGGACGTGGCCGCGGGGGCCGCCTGGGCGTAGCCGATGCCGCCGGTCAGGACGGCTGTGACGGCCACGGCCACGGCGGCGGAACGCATGCGTAACACGGTCGTACGGGACATGGGGATCTCCCGGGTGCTCGATGACGACAGTGACAGTGAGGAATGGTCGGCATGTGCCGGGGGTCTGTGACGGTGTCCTACCGCGTCCTCCCCGGCGCAGCCATATCCCACCGGAACCCGGGCCCCTCCCACGACGGGGGTACCGGCCATTCCCTGTATGTCGGACACGCCGCGATCGGAATGTCTTGCCCTGGCATCAACAGACCGGTACTGCGCCCCGGTTCCGCCTGCAACCCCAAGATCGGAAACAATTCTGCAATGTCTTGCGCAAGGTCTTGCAACACGCGGGGGTGACCCCTACGGTCCTCACAATCCCCACCTCTCCGCCAGGAGGCCCCCATGCCCCCCATCCCCCCCATGCGCACCATCAGACACCCGCGTCGCACCGCCAGAGTGGTGGCCGCCGCCACCCTCGCCGCCGCGACCCTCACCGCCGGGGCCACGGCGGCCACCCCCGCCGTCGCCGTGCCGCCCGGGGGGAAGGACGTCACCGCCGTCCTCTTCGAGTGGCGGTTCGCCGATGTCGCCCGGGCCTGTACGGAGACCCTCGGGCCCGCCGGGTACGGGTACGTGCAGGTGTCCCCGCCGCAGGAGCACGTCCAGGGTCCGCAGTGGTGGACCTCGTACCAGCCGGTCAGCTACAAGATCGCCGGTCGGCTCGGTGACCGCACCGCCTTCAAGAACATGATCGACGCCTGCCACGCGGCCGGGGTCAAGGTCGTCGCGGACTCCGTCATCAACCACATGGCCGGCCCGGCGGACCCGAACGCCACCCTCACCGGCACCGGCGGGTCCGTCTACCGCAAGTACGACTACCCCGGCACCTACTCCGGCGCCGACATGGACGACTGCCGGGCCGAGATCTCGAACTACCAGGACAAGGGCAACGTCCAGAACTGCGAGCTGGTCAAGCTCGCCGACCTCGACACCGGCGAGGAGCACGTCCGTGCACGGATCGCCGCCTACCTGAACGATCTGCGTTCGCTGGGCGTCGACGGGTTCCGCATCGACGCCGCCAAGCACATGCCCGCCGCCGACCTGGCGAACATCAAGTCCCGGCTGACCGACCCGAACGTCTACTGGAAGCACGAGGCGATATTCGGCGCCGGCGAGGCGGTGGACCCGGCCGAGTACCTCGGCTCCGGCGACGTACAGGAGTTCCGCTACGCCCGCGACCTCAAGCGGGTCTTCCAGAATGAGAACCTCGCCTACCTGAAGAACTTCGGCGAGGGCTGGGGCCACATGCCCTCCGGGAAGTCCGGCGTCTTCGTCGACAACCACGACACCGAGCGCGGCGGCGACACCCTCAACTACAAGAACGGCTCCGCCTACACCCTGGCAAGCGTCTTCATGCTCGCCTGGCCCTACGGCTCCCCGGACGTCCACTCCGGGTACGAGTGGAGTGACAAGGACGCCGGGCCGCCCAACGGGGGCCAGGTGAACGCCTGTTACGCCGACGGGTGGAAGTGTCAGCACGCCTGGCGGGAGATCTCCTCCATGGTCGCCTTCCGGAACACGGCCCGCGGTCAGGGTGTCGTGAACTGGTGGGACAACGGAGCCGACGCCATTGCGTTCGGGCGCGGCACCAAGGCGTATGTGGCCATCAACCACGAGGGCGCCGCGCTGACGCGGACCTTCCAGAGCTCCCTGCCGGCCGGTGACTACTGCGACGTGCAGAGCGGCCGGACGGTCACCGTCAACGGGTCCGGGCAGTTCACCGCGACCGTCGCGCCCGGTACCGCCCTGGCCCTGCACGCCGGTGCCCGCAGCTGTTCCGCCGCTGCCGCCGGTGCCTCCTTCGCCGTGACCGCCACCACCGTCCCCGGCCAGAACGTCCACATCGCCGGCAGCCACTCCGCCCTCGGCAGCTGGAGCCCCGGCGCGGCCCCCAAGCTCGACCCGGCCGCCTACCCGGTCTGGAAGCTCGACGTCGCCCTGCCCGCCGGCACCACGTTCGAGTACAAGTACGTCCGCAAGGACGGGTCCGGCAACGTCACCTGGGAGAGCGGGGCCAACCGCTCCGCCACCGTCCCGGCCAACGGCAAGGTCACCCTGACGGACACCTGGCGCAACTGACCGCCCGCCCCGCCCCCGCCTCTCCGACCAAGGAGCCCCTGCCTTGAAACGCTCCGCAGCAGGCACCGTCGCGGCCACCCTGGCCGTGACCCTCCTGCCCGCCCTGCCCGCCGCCGCGGCGGGACAGCGCCCGCCCGCACCACCCTCGGACGCGAAGCTCGCCTCCCAGCCCGCCCGGCACGACCTCACCCGGGAGCAGTTCTACTTCGTCCTCCCGGACCGGTTCGCCAACGGCGACCCCCGCAACGACCGCGGCGGCCTCACCGGCACCCGGCTGGAGACCGGCCTCGACCCGGCCGACAAGGGCTTCTACCAGGGCGGTGACCTCAAGGGGCTGACCGACCGGCTCGACTACATCAAGGGCCTGGGCACCACCGCGATCTGGCTGGCGCCGATCTTCAAGAACCAGCCGGTGCAGGGCACCGGGGAGAACGCCTCCGCCGGCTACCACGGCTACTGGATCACCGACTTCACCCAGGTCGACCCGCACTTCGGCACCAATGCCGATCTGGAGCGGCTCATCGACAAGGCCCACGCCAAGGGCATGAAGGTCTTCTTCGACGTCATCACCAACCACACCGCGGATGTTGTCGATTATCGGGAGAAGTCCTACTCCTACCTCTCCAAGGGTGCCTTCCCCTACCTGACGAAGGACGGGGTCCCCTTCAACGACTCCGACTACGCCGACCACACAGACGGCAAGCGGCCGTTCCCGAAGACCGACCCGGCAACGGCCTTCCCGCGTACCCCGGTGGTGCCCGAGGCCAAGAAGAACCTCAAGGTCCCCGCCTGGCTCAACGACCCCGCCATGTACCACAACCGGGGCGACTCCACCTTCGCCGGGGAGTCCAGCGACCAGGGCGACTTCGTCGGTCTCGACGACCTGTGGACCGAACGCCCCGAGGTCGTCTCCGGGATGGAGAAGATCTACGAGAAGTGGGTCCGCGAGTTCGATATCGACGGCTTCCGCATCGACACGGTCAAGCACGTCAACACCGAATTCTGGACCCAGTGGGCCACCGCCCTCGACGCCTACGCCGCGAAGCGCGGCCGTCCCGACTTCTTCATGTTCGGCGAGGTCTACTCCGCCGACACCGCCGTGACCTCCCCCTACGTCACCCGCGGCCGGCTCGACGCCACCCTCGACTTCCCGCTCCAGGACGCGATCCGGGCGTACGCCGGCCAGGGCGCCGACGCCGGGCGGCTGGCCCGCGTCCTCGGCGACGACCACCGCTACACGACGGACAAGGCCAACGCCTACGAGCAGGTCACCTTCCTCGGCAACCACGACATGGGCCGCTTCGGCACCTTCCTGAAGCAGGACCGGCCCGGTGCCGGGGAGCAGGAGCTGCTGTCCCGCTACCGGCTCGCCAACGAACTGATGTTCCTCAGCCGCGGCAACCCGGTGATCTACTACGGCGACGAGCAGGGCTTCACCGGTGCCGGCGGGGACAAGGACGCCCGCCAGACCCTCTTCGCCTCGAAGACCGCCGACTACCTCGACGACGACCAGCTCGGCACCGCCCGCACCCACGCGAGCGATGCCTACGATCCGGGACACCCGCTCTACCGGCAGATCAGTGCTCTCTCGCAGCTGACCAAGGCCCACCCGGCCCTCCGTGACGGCGTGCAGACCGAGCGCCTGGCCGAGGGCTCCGTGTACGCCTTCACCCGGGCCGACGCCCGGGCCGACGCCCGTGCCCGTACCGAGTACGCGGTCGCCGTGAACAACTCCGCAGAGCCGGTCACCGTGGACATCCCGGTCGACAGCGCGACCCGGACCGGGTTCCGGACCGTATACGGCGGCCCGGACGCGGGAGTCCGGGTCACCGCCACCGGCAAGGTCCGCGTCACCGTGCCCCCGCTCGGTTCCACCGTGCTCCGCGCGGACCGGCCCCTGCCCGCCCCGGCCGCCGCACCCGCCGTCACCCTGCGGGCCCCGGCCACCGGCGCCACCGGCACCGTCGAGATCACGGCCGAGGTCACCGGCGGCGGCCCCCTGAACCGGGTCGTGTTCGCCGCCCAGACCGGCAACGACGCCTGGCGCGTCCTCGGCTCCGCCGACCACGCCCCCTACAAGGTGACCGACCATGTGACCGCCCCCGCCGGCACCCCGCTGCGCTACAAGGCGGTCGTCATCGACAGCAGGGGCCGCACCGCGAGCACCCTCGCCGCCTCCACCGCCGGCGCCCCGCCCGTGGTCACCCCGCCCACCGCCACCCAGCGCGACTACGCGGTCGTCCACTACAACCGCCCGGACGGCAACTACACCGAATGGCGGCTGTACGCCTGGGGGGACATCGCCGAGGGCGAGCAGCAGCCCTGGCCCGAAGGACACCCCTTCACCGGCCGCGACGCCTACGGCGCCTTCGCGTACGTCCGCCTCAAGCCCGGCGCGAGCTCCGTCGGCTACCTGGTCATCGACAAGGACGGCAACAAGGACGTCGCCGCCGACCGCACCATCGACCTGACCCGCACCGGCGAGATCTGGCTGGACCAGGGCAAGGAGGCCCCCCGGCCGGAACGCCCCGGCTACCCGCCGCAGGACACCACCAAGGCCGTCCTGCACCTGAAGCGCCCCGACGGCGCCTATGACGGCTGGGGCCTGCACACCTGGACCGGGGCCGCGAACCCCACCGACTGGTCCAAGCCGCTGATGCCCGCCCGCTTCGACTCCTACGGAGCGGTCTACGAGGTGCCGCTGGCCCCCGGCGCCACCTCCCTCTCCTACATCCTCCACAAGGGCGACGAGAAGGACCTGCCCTCCGACCAGTCCCTGGACCTGAAGGCCACCGGCCACGAGGCCTGGCTGCTGGCCGGCCGGGAGAAGCACCTCCTCCCGCAGCCCGCCGGATCCGCCGCCGCCCTGGACCTCACCAAGGCCCACGCCGTCTGGATCGACCGGGACACCGTCGCCTGGAACGCCCCGGAGGCCGCCGCCTCCGTCCAGCTGCTGGCCTCCCCGGACGGTGCGGTCACCGTCAAGGACGGCACCCTGACCGGCCCGGCCTCCTGGCTGCGCCTGAACAGGTCCGCGCTCACCCCCGCCCAGCGCCAGAAGTTCCCGCACCTGGCCTCGTACGCCGCCTTCACCGTGGACCCCCGCGACCGCGGCCGGGTCCGCGAGGCCCTGCGCGGACAGCTCGTCGCGAGCGCCCGCACCGCCCAGGGCGCCGTCCTCGCCGCCACCGGAGTCCAGCTCGCCGGTGTCCTCGACGACCTGTACGCCAACCAGGCCGCGCTCGGCCCGGTCTTCGGCAGCACCGGCGTCCGGCTCTCCGTCTGGGCCCCCACCGCCCAGCGGGTCGCCCTCGAACTCGACGGGAAGACCCTGCCGATGCGCCGCGACGACGCCACCGGCGTCTGGTCGGCCCAGGGCCCCCGCTCCTGGGCCGGGAAGAAGTACCGGTACGCCGTCACCGTCTGGGCGCCCAGCACCCAGGCGCTGGTCACCAACCTGGTGACCGACCCCTACTCGACCGCCCTCACCACCGACTCCACCCACAGCCTGGCCGTGAACCTGGCCGACCCGGCTCTCGCCCCCCAGGGCTGGCGGACCCTGCGCAAGCCGGCCGCCACGCCGATGTCCCAGGCCCAGATCCAGGAACTCCACATCCGCGATTTCTCCATCGCGGACCGCACCTCGAAGCACCCCGGCCGGTACCTGGCCTTCACCGACGCCGACTCGGCGGGCATGCGCCACCTGCGCTCCCTGGCCGCCGCCGGCACCTCCTACGTCCACCTGCTGCCGGCCTTCGACATCGGCACCATCCCGGAAAACCCGGCCGACCGCACCGAACCCGCCTGTGACCTGGCCTCCCACGCGCCGGACTCCGAGGAGCAGCAGGCCTGCACGGCCGCCGCCGCGGCCAAGGACGGCTACAACTGGGGCTACGACCCGCTGCACTACACCGTCCCGGAGGGCAGCTACGCCTCCGACCCCAACGGCACCGCCCGCACGGTCGAGTTCCGCCGCATGGTCCAGTCGCTGAACGGCGCCGGCCTGCGCACCGTGATGGACGTGGTCTACAACCACACCGTCGCCGCCGGCCAGTCGGACAAGTCCGTCCTGGACCGCATCGTCCCCGGCTACTACCAGCGCCTGCTCGCCGACGGCACGGTGGCCACCTCCACCTGCTGCGCCAACACCGCACCCGAGAACGCCATGATGGGCCGCCTGGTCGTCGACTCGATCGTCACCTGGGCCAAGGAGTACAAGGTCGACGGATTCCGCTTCGACCTGATGGGCCACCACCCGAAGGCCAACATCCTGGCCGTCCGGCAGGCCCTCGACGCCCTCACCCCCGAAAAGGACGGGGTCGACGGCAAGGCGATCATCCTCTACGGGGAGGGCTGGAACTTCGGCGAGATCGCCGACGACGCCCGCTTCGTGCAGGCCACCCAGAAGAACATGGCGGGCACCGGCATCGCCACCTTCTCCGACCGGGCCCGCGACGCGGCCCGCGGCGGCGGCCCCTTCGACGAGGACCCGGGCGTCCAGGGCTTCGCCTCCGGCCTCTTCACCGCCCCCAACGGCTCACCCGCGAACGGCACCCCGGAACAGCAGCGCGCCCGGCTGCTGCACGCCCAGGACCTGATCAAGGTCGGCCTCTCCGGCAATCTGGCCACCTACCGCTTCACCGACACCACCGGCCGCAGCGTCACCGGCGCGGACGTGGACTACAACGGCTCCCCGGCCGGCTACGCCGCCGCGCCGGGCGACGCCCTCGCCTATGTGGACGCCCACGACAACGAAACCCTGGCGGACGCCCTCACCTTCAAACTCCCGGCGGCCACCGCGCCGGCGGACCGGGCCCGTATGCAGACCCTGGCCCTCGCCGTCTCCACCCTCTCCCAGGGCCCGGCGCTCTCCCAGGCCGGCACCGACCTGCTGCGCTCCAAGTCCCTGGACCGCAACTCCTACGACAGCGGCGACTGGTTCAACGCCATCCACTGGGACTGCCGGGACGGCAACGGCTTCGGCCGCGGCCTCCCGCCGGCCGCCGACAACCGCCCGAAGTGGCCGTACGCCAAGCCGCTGCTGACCGGACCGGCCCCCGGCTGCCCGGAGATCGACGGCACCGCCGCCGGCTACCGGGACCTGCTCCGCATCCGCACCACGGAACCGGCCTTCGCCCTCGGCACGGCCGCCGAGGTGCAGGAGCGGCTGGCCTTCCCGCTCTCCGGGACGGCGGAAACCCCCGGTGTGATCACCATGACCCTGGGCGATCTGGTCGTCGTGTTCAACGCGACCCCGGCCACCCAGCGCCAGCAGCTCCCGGCCGCCGCCGGCACCGGCTACCGGCTGCACCCGGTCCAGGCCGCCGGCTCCGACCCGGTCGTCCGGCAGTCCGGGTACGAGGCGGCCACCGGCACCTTCACCGTCCCGGGCCGCACCGTCTCGGTGTTCACCCGGGCCCAGGCGTCCGGCCAGGGGGCGTCCGGCTAGACGAGCGTCAGCTGATCCAGCCGCTTCTCCAGCAGGATCACCCCGTACACCTGCCCGTCCTTGCCCTCCTTGTGGGGGAACTCCCCGACCACCCGGTAGCCCGCATCCCGGTAGTACGCGAGCAGCCGGGGGTTGGTGGAGACACAGTCCAGCCGCGCCCGCTCCCGCCCGGTCCTGGCGATCCGCCGCTCGGCATGTTCGAGCATGCGGCGTCCGGTCCCGGCGGGGGCGGTTTCGCGTTCCACCATCAGCCGGTGCACATAGCCGGCCACCGGGGGCTGCACGCCCCAGGCCTCCTCGTCGGACCACCACAACTCGTAGGCCCCGGCGACCCGTCCGTCGGCGTCGGCCGCGATCCACACTTCCCCGTCGCGCATCCGGGCGGTGAAATGAGCCGCATCCTTCTCGCCCGGCTTCCACTGGTCGATGCCGCTCGCCCGCATCCACCGGGCGGCGGCGTCGTACAGCGCCACCAGCGTTCCGGCGTCCTTCTCCTCGGCGTGCCGGAACACGATCCCCTCATCAATGATCACGGGGGCATTATCGCCGGGGCTCCGGCACCGCGCCTCCCGGTACCGCGCCTCCCGGAACCAGCCCTCCCAACCGCCCCACCAGCTCGCCGAACGGCCCGTCGGCCGGCTCGTCCGCCAGCATCCGCAGCAGGATCCGGGCCATCTCCCCGTCGTAGGCGGCGCTCACCGCGGCCAGCGCCGCGAAGTCGTGGACCAGCTGGAGTTCCAGCTCCGCCCGCGGAATCCGCTTCCCCTCCAGCCAGATCAGGGCCGTGGACTCGGCGAGCGACACCCAGGACCGCACCACCAACTCCAGCCGGGCCGGCGGCTCCTCGATCCCCAGGTGCGCCAGGATCTGCTCGTACGCGGCCCTGCGCACCTCGTCGATCATGGCGTTGGCCCGGCTGCTGCCGGCCGCCGGCCCGCCCCGCATCAGCGCCGAGAACCCCGGCCCGTGATCGTCGACAAAGGCGAAGAACCGCCCCATCACCCGCAACAGCCGGGCCCCGAGCGGCCCTTCCTGAGGTTCCACGAACCGCGCCGCCAGTTCGTCGGCGGCGCGCCGCAGCGCGGCCTCGTACAGGCTGAGCTTGCCCGGGAAGTAGTGGTACACGAGCGGCCTCGATATCCCGGCCGCCGCGGCGATCTCGTCGATCGACACATCGTCGGGAGAACGGTGGCTGAACAGCTCGAGGGCTACCCCGATCAGCTGTTGCCGCCGCTCTTCGACACCCATCCTGCGTCGCACCCCGGTTGTCATGCCCGCCACCCTAATCCCTCGCCAGGGCAGCGGAACCGGTCCCGCCGGTGGTCGGGTGACCGGTCTCAGAGGTCCAGGACCAGCCGGTCGCCCGCAGCGCGGGAGACACAGAGGAGCATCGAGTCCTCGCGTTCCGTTTCGGTCAGGAGCTCGTCGCGGTGGTCGACCCCGCCCGCCAGGACCCGGTGCCGGCAGGTTCCGCAGAAGCCCTGCTCGCAGGAGTACGGGGTGTTGGGCAGGGCGCGGCGGACCGCGGCCAGGGTGGTTTCCGCGGCGCCCACCTCGATCGTCCGGCCGGTGCGCCGGAGTTCCGCCGTGAAGGGCTGCATCAGGGTGGTGCTCGTGGCCGGGGTGAATCGTTCCGCCATGACCCGTACGCCCTCCGGGACCGCCGAACGGACCGCCTCCACCAGGGATTCCGGCCCGCAGCAGTAGACCGGGGTGGCGGGGTCCGTTGCGGCCAGCGGGGACAGGTCGGGGAGGCCCGACTCGTCCTCCGCAACGACCGTGACCCGGGAGCCGTACGCCGACAGCTCGTCCAGGAACGGCATGGTCGCCCGCGAGCGGCCCCCGTACAGCAGGGTCCAGTCCGCCCCGGCGGCCGTGGCCGCGCGCAGCATCGGCAGGACCGGGGTGATGCCGATGCCGCCCGCGACGAACGCGTACCGTCCGGCGGGCTCCAGGGCGAACCGGTTGCGGGGCGGCCGGACGTCGATTCCCGCACCCTCGGCCAGCTGCGCGTGGGCCTCCCGGGAGCCGCCCCGGCCGTCCTCGACCAGCCGTATCCCGATGGTGTACGCACCCGAGTCCGCGGGGTCCCCGCACAGGCTGTACTGGCGGATCAGCCCCGAGGGCAGCCGGATGTCCACATGCGCGCCCGGGGCCCAGCCGGGGAACTCCGGGGATTCGATCCGCAGCAGCAGCACGCCCTCGGCGGGCTCCGTGCGGGAGACGATCCGGGCCGGTATCCAGCGGCGCGGGGAGTAGCCCGAGACGGGGGTGGCCAGGGCGGGCAGCGGCCACAGCGGGGAGCGGCCGATGCGGGCGCGGACGGCCCGCCTGGCCAGGTAGGTCACGCCCGCCACCGCGGCGGCCTGCACCATCCGGTTCATCGGGCGGCACCGCCGTTCGCACCCGGAGAGCTCGCCAGATAGGCGACCGCCTGGGCCGTGGACCCCTCCTGGGACGGGTGGTAGGTGCGGGCCAGGTAGGTGGGGATGGAGCGCAGCATCGCGGGGGTGGAGGGGAGGGTGCCCTGCCGGCCCGCCCGCACGAACTGACCCAGTGAGGCCCGGCCGTTCGTCAGCGTCGGATCGTTCTCCATGAAGAAGCGGGCGCCGCGCTGCCACAGGAAGACCAGGGCGCCGAAGGCGGTGGCCCAGGTGCGGGCGCGGCGCCGGTAGCTGCCGTCCACGTGCATGAACAGGTCGAAGGCGACGGACCGGTGCTCCACCTCCTCCGCCCCGTGCCACCGGAGCAGGTCCAGCATCATCGGGTCGGCGCCCCGGCGGTCCAGCTCCTCCGCGTTGAGCACCCAGTTGCCGAGAAACGCCGTGTAGTGCTCGATCGCCGCGATCATCGCGACCCGCTCCAGCAGCCACCAGCGCTGGGCCCGGCCCGGCGGCAGGGTGCGGTCGCCGAGCAGCTTCTCGAACAGCCAGTCCACCTGCGCCGTGTACGGGGTGGGGTCCAGGCCCAGCCGCTTCAGGTGGGGCAGCACCTCGTCGTGGGCCGTCGCGTGCATGGCCTCCTGCCCGATGAAACCGACCACGTCCGCCCGCAGCTGCTCGTCCCGGATCAGCGGCAGCACCTGCTTGTAGACGTGGACGAACCACCGCTCGCCCGCCGGGAGGAGGAGATGGAGCACATTGATGGTGTGGGTGGCGAACGGATCGTTCGGCAGCCAGTGGAGGGGGGAGTCCTCCCAGCTGAAGGAGACGTTCCGGGCCCGGAGTTCGATGTGTTCCGACGCCACGGGGGCGGGGGCGAGCGGCGTATTAGACATGGCGTCAATGTACTGATGGGTAGCTGCATGCGACAGCCCTGTGCACCGATTCCTCGGTGCACAGGGCTGCGGGGGCAATCAGGGGGCGGCGGTGGCGGCGGTCAGCGCAGGACGCCCGCCTTGGTGCCGTCCGCCAGCCGGCCCGTCAGCTCCACCTGGGCGCCCGCCGGAGCCTTCACCGCCAGATGGCTGCCCTGGGCGCGGCCCTTCGCGCCGCCCGCGACCTCCAGCGAGGTGAACTGGGCGCTGCCGGCCGCGAGTACGTACCACTGACCGGCCCGCGACTTCCACAGCACGCCCGCCAGCACCCGCGGCTGCCGCTCCCCGCAGGCCGGCGAGCCCTCCGCCTGGGCCGCCGCCGTGGCCGAGGCCGCGCCCGGCGCCAGGAACTGCGCCTGGACCCGGTCCGCCGTGCCCCGCCAGGTCTCCGCCCGGGTGCACAGCCAGGCCGCCGTACCGTTGCCCTCCGGCAGCGGCTGCTTCGCGTACGCCCAGGAGTTGACCGACCGGACACCGTGCGAGCGGGCCGCCGGCAGCAGACAGGCCAGCTTGGACCAGTCCGCGGCCACCGCCTGCGCGGGGGCGGCCGGAGTGCCCGAGGTGAGCCGGGCCGGGGTGAGTTCGCCGAGGTCGGTGACCAGGGCGGTGGAGTCCGCGGCGGTCAGCGCCAGGGCCGTCCAGGAGGTGCACGCGCCCGACGGGGCGGGGGAGGGCACCGGCGGGGTCACACCGTCCGCGGTCAGCCGGAGCGGGGCGGGGGAGTCCGCCGGCTTCAGCAGGTCCCGGGCCGCGGCCCCGGTCACCCACGGAGCCGTCAGATAGCGGACGTTGCCGTCGACCCGGCTCAGCACCAGCGCGCCGGAGGTCTCCGCCGAGGCACCGTCGGTACGGGCGAAGTCCAGGGCCGCGCCGGCCGTGCCGGTACGCGGCTCGGCGTACCGGACCACCCGCAGGCCGTCGTACAGCAACACCACCACGGCCTGGTCGACCTCGCCCGCGTACAGCAGCTGTGCCGGTCCCATCGGAGGCCCGGACGGGGTGCCCGGCGTGGCCGAGACCACCACCGCCGCACCCGGGCGGGCCCAGACGGCGAGGGCCCGGCGGAGCAGGGCGGTGTCCCCGGTCCGGGAGCCGCGGGCGGGCCAGGCGGAGAAGTCGGTACGGGAGGAGGTGCGCCAGGCCGTGGGCGCCACCCGGGTCAGCCCGCCGGGGTCCAGGGCCTGTTCGGCCGCGGCATTGCGGGCGTACGGCGGGGCCGCTGCACCGTCGGCCCCCCAGCCGCCGTCCGGCAGGGCCAGCAGCGCACCGCAGACCAGCAGCGCGGCACCGGCTGCGAGCCCGGCCCGCCCGTACCGGCGGCGGCGCAGCAGGTCGGTGGGCCGGGCCTGGAGCACGCACGGGTCGAACTCGGGGGAGGAGAGCAGCGCCTCGCCCGCACCTCCCGCCCCGCCCGTTCCGCCCGCCCCGCCCAGGGCCGTCGCGCGGGATTCGGCAACGGCGCCCGCCGGGTCCTCGGCCCCCGCCTCGGCCAGCACCCGCAGCACCTCCGGCTCGGGCAGCCCCTCCAGTACGCGCAGCACACAGGCGGCCCGGGCCGGCCCGCTCAGGGTGGCCAGCCACTGGTCCAGCGCCAGCTCCTCGGCCCCGCCCGAGCGCGGGAACAACCGCAGCCCCCACACCTGGGGCAGCAGCGGCGGCAGCTGGGCGCGCCGGGGCAGCCTGCGGAAGGTCAGCGGCAGCCCGGCCTCCAGCGCGGCCCGCAGCACACGCAGCCGGACGTACGCGTACCCGGGATCGGCCGCCGCCCCGGCCCCCGCACCCCGCTGGGCCGGAACCCGGGCCGTCCCGGCGGCGGCCCGGCCGCGCGGCAGCGCCCGCTGGACCAGGGCGTGCGCCCCCAGCACCCGGCGGTTCCGCCCGAGGGCGGGCGGCAGCACGAGATAGGCCATCCGCACCAGCCGCGGGTAGTGCTCGACGAGCGCGGCCTCGGCCCGGCCGAGATCGACGGCGACCAGGGCGCGGTCCTCGGCGGAGGCGGGTCGGGTGGCGGTATCCGGAGCAGTCACGTTCAGCAGAACGAGCGAATCCGCGGATGGTCACCGCCCCGGCCCGGGCCGGCCCGGGCCGGCCCGGACCGCGTAAACCGCTCGACGGAGCCGTGCCTGCTGCATACGATCACGGGCGGCGGCATCGCGTGCCGGTCACCGACCGGGTGAGGCATGGAGGTGACCGCGAGATGCCTTCTGGAGGCACTCACCCATGGCAGTCGAGCTCAACCACACCATCGTCCACTCCCGTGACAACCGGGAATCCGCCGCCTTCCTGGCGCATGTCCTCGGCCTCGAGGTCGGCACCGAGTGGGGCCCGTTCGTCCCGGTCGACACGGCCAACGGCGTGCAGCTGGACTTCGCGTCCATCCCCGCCGAGTCGATCGTCCCGCAGCACTACGCGTTCCTGATCTCCGACGGCGAGTTCGACGCGGCCTTCGAGCGGCTCCGGGCGGGCGGGATCACGTACTACGCCGATCCGGCGATGAAGCTGGCGAACGAGATCAACCACCACCACGGCGGGCGCGGCCTGTACTTCCGCGACCCGTCCGGGCACGGGATGGAGATCATCACCACCCCGTACACCTTCACCGAGGCGGTCGGATAGCCGACGGCGGGCCGGTCCCGTGCGGCGGGGCGGGGCCGGTTCGGCCCGGCCCCGCCGCACGGCCGGACACCGCCTAGGCCACGAGCCGGGCGCGGAGTGCGTCCACCGTCTCGTCCGGGACGCCGAGGCCTTCGCGGACGTACTTCTCCATCGAGCCGTAGCGGGTGCTGACCTCGTCCAGCGCGGCCCGCAGGTATCCCGGCACCACGCCGATCAGCGCCAGCGCGATGTCCGGGTTGCCCCCGGCCGCCGTGAACCCCTCGATCATCGGGGCGAACGCCTGCCGGACCGCCGGGTTGACCGACAGGTATTCGGCCATCAGGGTCTCCTCGTCCGCGCCCAGCAGGGCCAGGACCACCGTCGCCCCCCACCCCGTCCGGTCCTTGCCCGCCGTGCAGTGGAACAGCAGCGGCCCGGACTCCGGGTCGGCCAGCTCGGTGAGGAGCGTGCGGTACGCGGCCTGGCCGGAGGCCGAGCTGACGAAGGACCGGTAGATGTCGCCGAACAGGAGCTCGGCCTTGCCCCCGCCCAGGTGCTCCTCCGCCAGGATCGGGTCCGCGAGGATGTCCTTGAGCTGCGCGGCGACCGGCACTCGGCCCGAGCCCATCTTGTCGGCGAGCACGTCCTGCACCAGCAGCCGGGCCCCGTCCGGCACCCGGTCGGGGTGCTCACCGCGCTCGATGTCGGTGCGGAAATCGAGGACCGTCCGGATCCCCAGCGCGGCCACCGCCGGGTCCGCGTCCAGATCCAGCCGGTCCAGCTGCCCCGAGCGGAACACCAGGCCGGTACGGACGGTGCGACCGCCGGAGAGCAGGGTGCCGCCGAGGTCGCGGAGATTGGCGACGGTGGTGGACGGGGTGGCGGTCATCGTGGCGGCTCCAGCGGGTACGGCGACGGTAAGTCGAAATCTAGCCAGTTATGTGATTTTCCGATGCTTTGCTGTGGAAAGGTAATCGAGGCCGACCGACAGCCCGATACCGAGCCCCAGCGCCGCCAGATGGCCGAGGTCGGTGAAGGTCCGGCCGCGCCGGAGCAGCGGGCCCGCCGCGACCGCCAGCAGCCCCGCGCGGGCCGCGTGCCGGACCGGGCCGCGGGGCAGCGCCGAGGTCAGCGCCCCGAGCACCGCGTTGAACCCGTAGCTGGTTCCGACGTCCAGGGCCCGCCGGGTCTCGGCCCGGGGCGACCCGGCACGCAGCGCCCCGTACACGAGCAGGGTGGCCCCGGTGTGCCCGAGGGCGAACACCCCGGCGGTCCACCAGGCGCCGTACGCGTACTCGGCGTACCCGAGGACGGCGAGCAGCAGCAGGGCGTACGCCAGGGGCATCGGTTCCTCGACCACCAGGGCGCTGCTCACCAGCGTCTCCCAGCGCCCGGCGGCCAGATTGTCGACGTTGGTCGAGCAGGTCCGGAGGATCCGCTCCCGCTCCGCCGGATCCAGGCGCTCCAAGGCGTACGCGCCCAGCTGGACGCCGCCCGCGTACACCGGGGCGAGAAGCAGAGTGGTCATCCGATCATGATCCGACATGTGCGCCGGGGGTGTGCGACCGGTATCCGGGTACCCGCCCTCCCGGCGTGGAATGCCAGGTGGGAGCATGTCTCCGGCCATGCTCGAGAACCCCGCGCCGATGCGCGCCCCGCGGGCCGCGATATTCGCGGCGGTGTGTGTGGCCTTGGCTGCGGTGGGGCATTCGTCCATGTCCGGTACCGATATTCCGGTTGGCGGCCTTCTGGCCGCCTTCGGGGTGACCGGCGGGCTGGCCTGGCTGGCCGCCGGGCGGCGGCGCGGGCCGTTGGGCATCGCGGGCTCGCTGCTGGCCGTACAGGGCGTGCTGCACCTGGTGTTCTCCACGAGCCAGGCGCACGGGCACCCGGCACCGGCACAGGCACCGGCCGTGGGCGCGCAGCACGCAGCCCATCACATGCCCGGCGGGCCCGGCGGGCCCGGCGGGCACGTCCCCGGCATGGACATGAGCGGAATGGCCGCCGGAGCCCCCGACGCGGCCGGCGCGGCCGGCATGGCCGAGATGGCCGGTATGGCGGGCCACGGCGGCTTCGCCATGATCGCCGCGCACGTACTGGCCGGGCTGTTCTGTGCGGTGTGGCTGGCCTGGGGCGAGGCCGCCCTGTTCCGGCTGCTGCACGCCCTGCGGGTACGGGCCGCTGCCGCCGCCGGACCGCTGCGGCGGCTCCCGGCCCTGGGCCGGGCGCACCTGCCGGCCCTGCCGGAGCCCCCGGCCGCCGCCCCCTCACGTGACGACGAACGGCCGCGCCGGCTGCGCGGTGCCGTGCACGCCCATGCCGTGGTCCGGCGGGGGCCGCCCGGGTGGCCCGTCACCCGAGCCACGGCCCCCGGCCGTCCTGCCTGCGCCTGACCGGCGAACCGGCGTGACCTGGGGCCGGTATCCCCATGTCTTCGCCAACACCTAGGACCATCATGGCCATTGACGAAATCCAGGACGCCCATGTCCCGGAACAGGACCAGGAACAGGACCACGACCGAGACCGTGACGGGGCCGCGCCCCGGGGCCGGGGCCAGAGCCGGGAGGCCCTCTGGCCGGCCCTGCGGCCCCTGCTGCTGCGGCTCCACTTCTACGCGGGCATCCTGATAGCCCCGCTGCTGTTCGTGGCCGCCACCACCGGACTGCTCTACGCCCTCTCCTTCCAGGCCGAGAAGATCGTCTACGCGGACGAGCTGACCGTCGCCTCCGTCGGCGAGACCGTGCTGCCGCTGAGCGAGCAGGTCAAGGCGGCCCAGGCGGCTGCCCCGAAGGGGGAGCTCGCCGCGGTGTGGCCGGCCCCCGACGCGGAGGCCACCACCCGGGTGCTGCTGGAGAGCCCCGAGGCCGGGGCCGACCGCATGCTGACCGTGTTCGTGGACCCGTACACCGCCGAGGTGCGCGGCACCCTGGCCACCGCCGGGGACGCGCTGCCGCTGCGCGCCTGGCTGAGCGAGTTCCACGCCAACCTCCAGCTGGGGGACTTCGGCCGGAACTACAGCGAACTCGCCGCCAGCTGGATGTGGGTGGTCGCGCTGGGCGGGCTCGCGCTGTGGATCGGCCGCCGGCGGAGCCGGAAGGCGCAGCTGGTGGTGCCGGACCGGAAGGCGCCGAAGGGCCGCCGTCGCACGCTGTCCTGGCACGGCACGGTCGGCCTGTGGGCCGTCGCCGGTCTGGTCGTCCTGTCCGCGACCGGGCTGACCTGGTCGAAGTACGCCGGTGAGAACATCGGGCAGCTCCAGGACCGGCTCGGTGGGGCCACCCCGTCGGTGTCCGCCTCCGTGAACGGCGGCGAGGCCGGTGCCGACGAGCACGCGGGGCACCAGATCGGTGCCGACGGCACGATGGTGATGCCGCCGCGCGCGGATGTCGGCATCGACCGGGCCGTCGAGGCGGCCCGCGCGGCGGGCGTCACCGAGACGCTGCAGATCACCCTGCCGGCCGGTGACAAGGGCTATGTGATCAAGGAGCGGGACAAGCAGTTCCCGGTCCACTTCGACGCCGTCGCCGTGGACCCGGCGGACGGGCGGGTCATGGACGAGCTCCGGTTCGCCGACTATCCGCTGCTGGCCAAGCTCACCCGCTTCGGCATCGACCTCCACATGGGCATGACCTTCGGCCTGGTCAACCAGCTGGCCCTGGCGGCGCTCGCGGTTGCGCTGATGTTCATGGTGTTCTGGGGCTACCGGATGTGGTGGCTGCGCCGCCCGACCAAGGACCGGACGCTGTCCGTCGGGCGCGCCCAGCCGCGCGGCGCGTGGCGGCGGCTGCCGGTGACCGTGCTGCTGCCGCTGGCCGCGGTGGTGGCGCTGGTCGGCTGGTTCATCCCGATGCTGGGACTGAGCCTGCTGGCGTTCCTGGCGGTCGACGGGGTGCTGGGCGTGGTGTCCCGGCGCCGGCGCCGGGTCGCCGCGTAACGGGGGCAGGACAGGGCAGGGCCCGTACGCCGCGAAGCTCCGCGGCGTACGGGCCCTTCGCCGTCACGGCGCGTACTTGTAGCCCACCCGGCGGACCGTCTGGATCGCACCGCGGTGCTTGGCCCCCAGCTTGCGGCGCAGGCGGGCGACGTGGACGTCGACCGTGCGGCCGTCGCCGACGTGGCCGTAGCCCCAGACGGTGGTCACCAGCCGGTCCCGGCTGTGCACCCGGTGCGGGTGCGCCACCAGGTGGGCCAGCAGCTCGAATTCCAGGTAGGTGAGGTCCAGGACCCGGCCGTCGACCTCTGCGGTGCGCCGCTCCGGGTCGATCCGGACGAGCGCGTCGCCCTGGCCTGCGGCGGCCGGCTGCGGCTGCGGCGCCAGGGCGACCTGTGGCTGCTCTTCGGCCGGTACGAGGACCAGGTACCCGACCATCGGCGGCCGGCCGGGGAGCGCCGGCAGCGCATGCTGGGGCGCGGGGAGCCAGGTCGCGCCGGGCGGCAGGAGGTCCACCACCCGGGCGACTTCGTCCCGGCCGACGGCCCGCAGCCGGTGCCGTGGGGCGGGGGTGGTCGCAGCGGAGGAGAGGGTGCGGGTGTTCGCCATGAGTGGTCAGCTCTTTCACGCGGAGTCGGCAGGAGACGGTGACGGGAGTACGTCGTAGTCGTGCCGCGCAGACCGAAGGCCTTCGGGAAGGTCGGGTTTCGAGGTTCCGGGAGGCGTTAGAGGGCCGGCGCGTTCGTCGCGCGGCAACACACCCGGTCGAAGTCGTGATCCTGACGGGACGGCCAGAACGGCTCGAGGTCGCTGCGACCGGTCGAGGAGTGCGAAGGGCTGGCCATGGCCTCATTGAAGCAGATACCGGACGCCCGGGGCAGACCCCGTCTCACCCACTGGATCGGAATCTCATATTCCGTCAGATCGGCAACAATGCAACGACGCAACGCCCGCCGCGCCGGGAGCGGCGGGCGGGCGTTGCGTCGTTGCCTCGTTGTGGGGTGGGCCGGGTCAGACCAGGCCGTCCTTTTCCAGGCCGGTGCAGCAGGTGTCCACGATCAGACGGGTGACCACGTACGGGTCCACGTTCGCGTTCGGGCGGCGGTCCTCGATGTAACCCTTGCCGTCCTCCTTCACCTGCCACGGGATGCGCACCGAGGCGCCGCGGTCGGAGACGCCGTAGCTGAACTCGTCCCACGGGGCGGTCTCGTGCAGACCCGTCAGGCGCTCGTCGATGCCCGCGCCGTAGTTCTTGACGTGGTCCAGCGGCTTGCTGCCCTCGCCCAGCGCCTCGCAGGCCGAGATGATGGCGCGGTAGTCCTCGCGCATCGCCTTGGTGGAGAAGTTGGTGTGCGCGCCGGCGCCGTTCCAGTCGCCCTTGACCGGCTTCGGGTTCAGGGTGGCGGAGACGTTGAACTCCTCGGCCGTGCGGTAGAGCAGCCAGCGCGCGATCCACAGCTGGTCGGAGACCTCCAGCGGGCCGACCGGGCCGACCTGGAACTCCCACTGGCCGGGCATGACCTCAGCGTTGATGCCGGAGATGCTCAGGCCCGCCGCCAGGCAGTGGTCCAGGTGCTTCTCGACGATCTCGCGGCCGAAGATCTCGTCCGAGCCGACACCGCAGTAGTAGCCGCCCTGCGCCGCCGGGAAGCCGCCGACCGGGAAGCCGAGCGGGCGGGCGCCGTCGAAGAAGGTGTACTCCTGCTCGATGCCGAAGATCGGCTCCTGCGCGGCGAACTTCTCCGCGACCGGCCGCAGCAGCGCACGCGTGTTGGACGAGTGCGGGGTCATGTCGATGTTCAGGACCTCGCACAGGACCAGGAGGTTGTCACCGCCGCGGATCGGGTCCGGGCAGGAGAACACCGGCTGGAGCACCCGGTCGGAGGCGTGGCCCTCGGCCTGGTTGGTGCTCGAACCGTCGAAGCCCCAGATGGGCAGGTCCGCACCGTCCTCCAGGATCTTCGTCTTGGAGCGAAGCTTCGCGGTCGGCACGGTGCCGTCGATCCAGATGTACTCAGCCTTGAAGGTCACGGGGCCCATCCTCAGACTCTGCGGGTGTTGCGGGTCGCTGCGGTGATGACCGCAGCGTGCCCGGTCCCGATTTCCCGGCCGTTGCCCATGTGTGAACCCCGTGTTACCGGGGGTTCCGGTCCAGGTCGGGCGCCTTGAGCGGTTCGGTGCGGGTGCCGCCGTCCGGGTAGGGCAGACTGAGCAGGTGAGCATTTCGTACGATTTGGACTCGTCCTCGGGGCCGGCCCGGCCCGCGCCGCTGCCCCGGATCGGGCTGCTCGGCACCGGCCCCTGGGCCCACCGCGCGCACGCCCCCGCCCTCGCCGCCCATCCGGGCTCGGAGTTCGCCGGCGTCTGGGGCCGCCGCCCCGAGGCCGCCGCCGAGCTGGCGCAGAAATACGGCGTGAAGGTGTACGAAGACCCCGACGCGCTGTTTGCGGACTGTGACGCCGTGGCCTTCGCCCTGCCGCCGGACGTACAGGCCCCGCTCGCCGTCCGCGCCGCCGCGGCCGGCTGCCATCTGCTGCTCGACAAGCCGGTCGCCACCACCGTCGCGGACGCCCGCGCCGTCGCCGAGGCCGCCGGCCGGCACGGGGTCGCCTCCGTGGTGTTCCTGACCCTCCGGTTCGCCGAACCCACCGCCGGCTGGGTCGGGGAGCAGGCCGCCCGGGGCGGCTGGTTCACCGCCTCCGCGCACTGGCTCGGCTCCGTCTTCGCCGCCGAAGGCGGCCCCGCCGGAGCGGCCGAGGGAACGCCCAGCGCCTACGCCGATTCGCCCTGGCGGCGCGCCAAGGGCGGCCTCTGGGACGTCGGCCCGCACGCCCTCTCCGTCCTGATCCCGGTCCTCGGCGAGGTCACGGCCGTCACCGCGGCCCGCGGCGCCGCCGACACCGTGCACCTGATGCTCCGGCACGACTCGGGGGCCGTCAGCACCGCCGCCCTCACCCTGTCCGCGCCGCGTGCCGCGGCCGGTGTCGGCCTGGAACTGCGCGGCGGTGAGGGTGTGTTCACCCTGCCCGACTGGAGCGATGTCCCCGGGGCGTACGGGCGTGCCGTGGACGCCCTGCTCACCGCCGCCCGCACCGGGGTGCCCGACCCGCGCGGCGCCGCCTTCGGTCTCCGGCTGACCGAGATCCTGGCGGAGGCCGAGGACCTGCTGACGGCCGCCGCTACTTGATGAGGGCGTTCGCCACGATGATCAGCAGGCCGAGGGTGGCGTCCAGGATTCCGATCGCCAGTGCCGTGCGCACCCGGTAGCCCACCCGCAGGGCCGTGAAGGTCCCCCAGCCGAACAGCAGCGCCGTGTTCACCCCGAGCCCGACGGCGGTGGTGGCCGGCTCGTCCCAGCCGGTGACCCCCGCGATGACCAGCAGCATCACCGTGGGCAGGGTGGCCGCCACCATCGGCCACTCGTGCCAGAGGGCCTGACCGAGCGCCCGCCAGCGGTGCGAGGCCGAGCCCGCCCGGTGGGTGGCCATGTGGTGCGCGTAGCCGTGCGCCAGGCCGGCGGCAGCCGCCGTGACCAGCACCCAGCTGGCGTCGTAGAACGGCGTGGATTCGCCGCCCTTCTGGTCCAGCGCGGCCAGCAGGCCGCTCGCCAGGACCGTGCCGTACACCCCGCCGAACATCCAGTCCGCCCCGCGGCGGGGCGGCGGCAGCGGATCCGGCAGCACGGCCGGCCGCTCCGGCTCTGGGCCCGGCGCCGGGCCTGGTTCCGGCTCCGGGCCGGGTTCCGGCTGCGGCTGTGGGGCCGGCTCCGGTTCCGGGTCCGGGTCCGGCGCCGGCCCCCGGTCCGTGCGCGGGTCCCGCTCCGGGTCGGGATGCGGGGTGGGCTGATCGGTCGTCACGGCTGTCCTCTCCGGTCGGCCCGGCCGCCACCGCCTGCCATCGTACGTATGGCTTTCCAGTGGTTTGCCCGTTTCGACCTGTGCCAGCCTACGAGGTCGCCTGCCCGGTCGCCCCGGCCGGGGCCGCCACCGCCCGGCCGAAGACCGCTCCGGCGGCCGTACGGCATTGAAAAGACCGGTCCGCCCGGGTTCTTGGCATTCCGGACGGGGACCAGGCCGCCCGTTCGCAGGGGGTCGATCATGGCGCGGGAGCTCGGCGAACTCGGCCGGCGACAGCTGGTCCAGGGTGCTTGCCCAGGACTCCCGGACCCCCTTCGCGGCGAGCGCATCGTCCGGCAGCACCAGCCGGCCGAGCCGGATCGGGGGAGAGGCTCTTGCTCGGCGAACCGGCGAACCGGCGAACCGGCGGACCGGCGGACCGGCGGACACGCGAGTGTTGCGCGCCTGGCGCAGTCAGCAGTCAGCAGTCAGCAGTCAGCAGTCAGCAGTCGGATGCCGGACTGTTGGGCCACAGGGCTGGAGCACGGGCGCCGCGCACGGTCCTCACCCGGACGGGCCTTCCGGGTTGTGTCACGCGCAGCGACTCACGGAGGCCACGCCTAGAATCAGAAGCCACAGACAACGACGTCCGTCGGCTTTCGAGCGGATCGGATGTGAAGGATGGGTACGCCCGTGGCGCGTCGTCCCAACATTCTGCTGATCGTCACCGACGAGGAACGCGCGGTCCTGCCCCGGGCGCAGGGGTATTCGCTGCCCGCCAGGGAGCGGATCGCCGAGCGCGGGACCACCTTCGACCGCTATTACACGGCCTCCGCACAGTGCAGCTCGGCGCGGTCGGTCATCTACACCGGGCAGCACCTGCCGCTGACCGAGATCTACGACAACGACAACATCCCCTACATCCGCCCGCTCGACCCCGATCTGGGAACGCTGGGCACGATGCTGCGCTCGGCCGGCTACTACTGCACCTACCAGGGCAAATGGCATCTGTCCAACGCCTACGTCTCCCCGCGGAACCCGGCCCCCACCACGAACGCACTGGAACCGTACGGGTTCAGCGAGTTCAACGCCTGGGGCGACATCGACGGCGGCGCCTGGGCCGGGTTGAAGCTCGACCCCGTGATCGCCGGGCAGGCCGTGCACTGGCTGCGCGACCGCGCACCGGTCGTCGCGGCGGAGCAGCCGTGGTTCATGGCGGTGAACTTCGTCAACCCGCACGACATCATGAGCTTCGACTACGGCGGCCGACCCCAGGTGCAGCTGCCGCCGCCCCTGGCCCATGCCGTGCGGATGAAGGCCGCCGCCGACATCCCGGTCTACCGGCACCGCTGGGACTTCGACCTGCCCGCCAGCCTGCACGACGACCTGTCCGGCGCAGCCCCGGCGATCCACGAGTACCAGCGCATGATCGACACTGTGTTCGGGCCGGTGGCCTCCGACGAGCACTGGTACGACGGACTGAACTTCTATCTCAACGCCCTGCGCGACGTCGACCGCAGTATCGAGCACGTACTGGACGCTCTCGACGCCTCCGGTCAGGCCGGCAACACCGTTGTGGTCTTCACCGCCGACCACGGCGAGATGGCCGGCTCCCATGGCCTGCGCCAGAAGGGCAGCCTGGTCTACGACGAGAACCTCCACGTCCCCCTCGTCATCGCCCACCCCGACCTGCCCGCCGGCACCCGGACCGACGCTCTCGCCTCCGCGGTCGACCTCGCCCCCACCCTCCTGGAGTTCGCCGGCCTTAGCCCGGCAGACGCCGCCACCCGCCACCCCGCCCTCAAGGGCCACTCCCTGGTCCCCGCACTGCACGGCGCGCAGGTGCGCGACGGCGTCCTGAGCGCCATCGAGTCGGTCATGATGCTGGACGCCGACTTCTGGTTCGAGTTCGCCGACCCCGACGCCCACCGGCGCATCGCCGCCGGCGAGCTGCGTCCGGACTGGACCAAGCGGGGCTTCCTGCGCGCCTGCAACGACCACCGCTACACCTTCGGCCGCTACTTCGCGCCCCTGGACCCGAACCGGCCGCGGTCCGTCGACGAGCTGTTCGCCCACAACGACGTCGTGTTCTACGACCGCCATGAGGACCCCGCGCAGATGCGCAACCTGGCCGCCGACCCGGCGCATCGCGGCCTGGTCGCCCGCTACAGCGCCCTGCTGGAGCGGCTGATCGACGCGGAGATCGGCGCCGACACGCGCGCCTGGGTCACCGAACGCCCATGCCTGCTGGGCTGGCCCACCTGGCACGGTGACACCGAGCCGGCGGCCCGTGCCGCCACCGGGCGCTGACCACAGCCCGCACCGCACGGCCTGTCCCCCGGCAGGGCCGGTAGGGGCCGCGGGCCGGCTACGGGGCAGCGCCGTGAGCGACGTGCAGGCTGATCAGCATGCTGCCGTGCGACCGCGGCGCGTCTTCGCCTGGGAGCGGCGCCGGCGCTGGGGTCGGTCGCACTCGTCGAGCGGGTGCGGGGCCGCCAGTACGTGCTGTGCCACGCGAGGCCCTCACCGCACGACCTGAGGTCGTGGCCGACCCTGGGGGCCAGGGCCGACGTCACAGCCCGTGCTCGGCGGTGATCCTTTTGTCGCGTTCGGCTTGCTCCAGGGCGGCGAAGTCGCGCTCGTTCTGATCCGCGTACAGGCACGAGAATTCCGCGATCGCGTGGGCGAACGTCTTGTCGTCGCCCAGATAGGAGGCGATGGCGATACTGTCGCCCGAACGGGCGTGCGATCGGGCCAGGGTCCACCCGCACAGTTCGCCGTATCGGGCGAGGCCGCCGGGGACCATCTGCCCGATGTCGACGGAGCCCTTCCAGTCCGCCAACTGGCGGACGTAGAAGTCCCGGTGCTGGCCGTCGATGCCTTCCGAGGACTCCCAGCCCAGGAAGATGTCACTGGCCGCCTGCATGAGCCGCTGCCCCTGGACGACACGCTCGCCTTCACTCGCGTACACCGGACCGTGCGGCAGGAACTCCGCAAGAACGGACGCCTGCGCCTCCTTGACCTGCAAGAACAGCGGATCGTCCGAGTCCCGCCCGGTCATCAGGACGATCCAGCAGCGGGTACCCACACTGCCCACCCCCACGACTTTGCGTGCGAGGTCGACGAACTGATACGCCTGCGCCAGGGAGCGTCGGTCCGGCGGCAGTGAGGCCTGGTAGCGGCCCAGCACGTCGAGGATCACCGTCTGGAAAGCCGCCCGCTCCTTCTCGGACAGCAGGTCGGCGATCGGCACGACCAGCGGCGGGTCCGCAACGATGCGGCGCCGGTCCCCGACCACCTCGGTGAGCTTGCCCAAGGCCCGCATGCTGTCGCGGGTGTGTGCCTTCGCGATGGTCTTGTCCAGCTTTTTGCGGGCGTTCTTGTTCAGCTGTCCCGCCAGCAGTTGTGTGATGTCGTCGACGTCGGCCCGGGCGTACCAGATGTCGATCACGCGCATGCCCGCGAAGGCGGCCATCGCCCGCTGGTATCCCCGCACGGCGGTCCGCTGGATCTTGGCGCGCTGCTTCGGGGTGAACCCGTTCTCCCGGGCGGCGATCTCCAGGCTCGCCGCAAGCCGCTTGACGTCCCACTCCCACGGCCCCGGATACGTCTCGTCGAAGTCGTTGACGTCGAACATCAGGCGACGCTCGGGAGAGGCGAACACCCCGAAGTTCGACAGATGGGCATCGCCACACAGTTGCACCTCCAGGCCGGAAACAGCGGTGCGCGCCAGGTCCGCGGCCATCACGGCGGCGGCGCCGCGATAGAAGGTGAAGGGGGACACCAGCATCCGGCCGTGGCGGATGGGAACGAGTTCCGGGACGCGTGAGTCCGCCTGACGCTCCAGGATCGCCACGGGGTCCGCACGGTCCGGGCCGGGATCGAACCCGGCATGCGCCCCGAGCGGGACAGATTTCCTCGCGGCCTCGCCCTTCGCCGCGCGTTCGGCCGGCGCCAGGTGGAGCGGGGGGATGGCCTTCGGCGAACGGGGCCGGGTGGGCGCGGCTGGCTTGTGCGCGGGCTTCCGGGCACCACCGGAGGCGGATCGCGCGCCGGTCATCGCGGCACCGGCCCGGGCCGGGTGAGGACGTTGCAGGCCTTGCTCATCGGAACGGTCCTCTCGTTCTGGTGACGGGCACCCAGGCGACATGACCTCAAACCTCAAGCATGTGCGCACTGCGCCACCCTCTCCATTAGACGGTCGGGTCACGCGAGTACCGGCCCACAGCCACGCGAAACGCGCTGCCCCACGCCAAGTGGCGCAATGCTTGCACCGTCCGATCCGCCGAGCAGCTCGACGGCGCGAGCGGAGGTGCCGACACGAAGCCCTTCGGAAACAGGCACTTCTTCGTGGTAGGGCCTGGGGGTCGGTCAGTCGGCAGTGCCGAGCCGGTCGGCTTTGACGCTTGCCACGAACGAGGCGAACGCCGCGGCTCCGAAACCCAGAACCGGCCCATCGGGGTTCTTGGAGTCCCGCACGGGAACCAGGCCGCGCGGGCCGGCGAGGTTGGTGGCGACCGACACGCAGGCGCCACCGTTGTCGCTGTAGGAGGACGTGAACCAGCGGGGGGTTTCGGTCGTCACAGGGAACCCCTTCGGAGCTTATTGACCATGGCCACGGATGCCGCTTGCGACAGCGATTCGGCCTGCAGGTGATGGCAGCCCGCCAGCAAGGGCAGGACCGCTGTGCTTGTCCCGGTCGACGTGGCCATGGGTGTGCGTCTCTGCGTACGCAATCAGGGAGCGATCCGGGAGGGTCAGAAGGTTCACGGGCAGATGGAAGGGCCGCCGCTCTCCCATGGAGAACGGTGCCACCTGTACGACGGTGTTCGGTGGCTCGGCGAACTCGACCAGGCGCGCCAACTGCCCGTCCATGACACCGGGGCCGCCGACGGGGCGCAGGATGCACTTTCGTCCATGACCACCAGCACCATGGCGGGACGGTTCCGGGTAAGTGTGGCCTGTCGCTGCGCCAGGAACGCCAGCCGTTCTTCCGCCTGCTCGGGTGTGATGGACCCGCGCCGTATGTCGCCCTGCGCCAAAGCTGCGGAGTATGCGGGCGTCTGCAACAGGCCGGGCACGATGCCGATCCGAAACAGTCTGATCTCCACCGCCCGCCGCTCATGTTCGGCGTACTCGGGAAACCCCTCCAGAAGTACGCCGTGCCGAATGCTGCGCCATTCACGCTCGAAGGACTCGGCGGTCTCGGTCAGGCCGAAGACAACACCCTCGCGGTCCTGGCGTCGGCGGGTCGGGTCAGGCCTTGCGGGACATCGCCTCGCGGACCGCTTCCTCCGACCGGGCCACCAGGGCCGTGCCGTCGTCCGCCGTGATGATCGGGCGCTGGATCAGCTTGGGGTGCGCGGCGAGATGGGCGATCCAGCGGTCCCGCGCCGCCGCGGTCTCCTCGCGCGGCAGGTCCCGTACCCCGGTCTCCCGGGCGAGCGGGTCCGAGGTGCGCGTGATGTCCCACGGCTCCAGGCCCAGCCGGCCCAGCACCTCGCGGATCTCGTCCTCGCCGGGCACGTCCTCCAGGTACCGCCGGACGGTGTACTCGGCGCCTTCCGCGTCCAGCAGGCTCAGTGCGCTCCGGCACTTCGAACACGCGGGATTGATCCAGATCTCCATGCCGCCGACCCTACCGGCAACCCGCCTGGCCAGGGCCTTTGTCAGTGCCCCGGCGTAGAATCGAAGGCAGAACGACAGAACGCCAACTACCGTTTGGGAGGCTGTAGATGGCCGCTGCCGCGATCATTGGTGCGCCGAAGAAGAAGCCGCTGCCGGCGGGTCTGCCGCGCGAGTGGTACGAGTCCCACAACCGCCGCCTCAAGGCCATGCGCCTGGCCATATCCCTGCTCGACACCGGGACGTACGACGCCGAGCGGGCGACCAACCGGAAGATCCGCACCATGGCCGTCCGCACCGGCATCCGGCGCCCGTCCAACGTCACCTGCCGGATGGTCCGCTCGCTCCTGCGCGACGGCCGCTGACCGGCACCGGCCTCCCTGAGTCCGGCCGCCCGGCCGGGCTCAGGGGAGGGACAGCACCAGTACCGCCACGTCGTCCCCCGGGCCCCCGTCGGTGAAGGCCTCCAGGTCCCGCCAGACCGCGGCCACCAGGGCGGCCGGCGGATCGCCGGGGGAGGTCAGCGCCGGCACCCGGCCGCTCAGCGGATAGAAGCGGCCGGACGCATCCCGAGCCTCCGTCACCCCGTCCGTGTGCAGCAACAGCCGGTCACCCGCCCGCACCGCCACGTCCACCACGGCCGGCGGGGCCACCCCGGCGAGCCCCAGCCCCAGCGGCGCACCCGGCTCCGCCTTGAGCTCCTCCACCTCGGGCCCGCGCAGCAGCAGCGCCGGCGGATGCCCGCAGGAGACGATCCGTACCAGATCCAGCCCCGGCGGGAACTCCAGCAGCAGGGCGGTCGCGAACAGCTCCGCGTGCTCCACCGCGGCCGAGTCCTCCACCAGCCGCCGGTCCAGCCGGGCCGCCACCTGACCCAGCTCCGGATCGTCCAGCACCCCTTCCCGGAACGAGCCCAGCAGCGAGGCCACCGTCCCGACCGCCGCCAGCCCGTGCCCCTGCACGTCCCCGACCACCGCCCGTACCCCGTACGGCCCGGCGCGTACGTCGAACAGGTCGCCGCCCACCAGGGTGCCGCGCTGCGCCGCCCGGTACAGGCCCGAGCAGCGCACCGGACCCACCTGCTCCGGAACGGGCGGCAGCACCGCCAGCTGGGCCGCCTCCGCCACCGTCCGTACGCTCACCAGCTGGGTGTCCCGGCGGCGCCGGACCCAGGCGATGACCACGCTCAGCACGCACACCACCGCCACGGTCGCCAGATCCGTGCCCTGGGCCCGCCCCACCCCCAGCTCGCGCACCCCGAGCAGGAACAGCACCACCGCCCCGAACACCGCTGTCCCGGCCGCCCCGTACGAGAACGCCGCGACCGCCGGCAGCGCGGCCAGGAAATAGCCGAGCTCCACCGTGCCCGGGGTGACCCGCTGAGCCAGCACCAGCACCACCAGGGCCACCACGGGCGCGATCCGGGCCCAGCGCGGCGGCGGCTCCCCGCGCAGCCAGCCGGGCTCCTCGCGTCCGCGTCTCACCCCTCCACCCTGGTGCCCCGGCGGGGCCCGCGCACCCCGGGCACTCCGCCCGGGGTGTCCGGCCGGGCCGGGACCCGCCGGCCCGGGACAGTGGTCCCGTGACGGACCACGCACAGGCGCAGAGCGCTGCCATGAGTACACGGCTGAACTGGCTGCGCGCGGGTGTGCTGGGCGCCAACGACGGGATCATCTCCACCGCCGGACTGGTGGTCGGCGTGGCCGGAGCCACCACCGACCGGCCCGCGATCCTGGCCGCCGGCGTGGCGGGGCTGCTGGCCGGCTCGATGTCCATGGCGGCCGGGGAGTACGTGTCGGTCAGCTCCCAGCGGGACTCCGAACGGGCCGCCCTGGAGGAGGAGCGCCGCGAGCTCGCCGAGGATCCGGAGGCGGAACTGCAGGAGCTGACGGAGCTGCTCGCCGCCCGTGGCCTGACCCGGGACGTGGCCCGGGAGGCCGCCGTACAGCTCACCGAACGCGATGCGCTGCGCGCCCACGCCCGGGTCGAGCTCGGCATCGAACCCGACGAGCTGGCCAACCCCTGGCATGCGGCCCTGGCCAGCCTGGTCGCCTTCACCGTCGGGGCGCTGCTCCCGCTGCTGGCCATCGTGCTGCCCGAACCGTCCCGGCGGGTGCCCGTCACGGTGGCCGCGGTCCTCCTCGCCCTCACCCTGTGCGGCTGGGTGAGCGCCCGGCTGGGCGAGGCACCGGCACCCCGGGCGATCCTGCGCAACGTGGCGGGCGGCGCCCTGGCGATGGCCGTCACCTACGCGGTCGGCACCTGGATGGGATCCGGCTAGAGCCTGGCCGTTGGGCCGTGCCGGGCCGTGCCGTGCCGTGCCGGGCCGGACCCGGGCCGTGCCGGGTCGGACCTGTGCTGTGCCGGGCCGTGCCGGATCGGACCCGGGCTGTGCCGGATCGGACCCGGGCTGTGCCGGGTCGGACCAGGGCTGTGCCGGGCTGTGCCGGGTCGGACCCGGGCTGTGCCGGGCCGGATCGGATCGGGCGACATCCGGCAGTCCCGGCGGGCGGCCCGCCACAATGGGCGCATGCGGATCGCGGTCACCGGCTCGACCGGGCTCATCGGCAAGGCACTCGTCCGTTCGCTGCGCGCCGACGGGCACGAGGTGGTCCGCTTCGTGCGCCGCCCGCCCGCCGCACCCGACGAGGCGCGCTGGGACCCGCACCGCGGGTCCGTGGACCGGGCCGGGCTGGCCGGCTGCACGGCCGTGGTGAACCTGGCCGGTGCGGGCCTCGGCGACCACCGGTGGACCGAGGCGTACAAGAAGGAGATCCGGGACAGCCGGGTGCTCGGCACCGCCGCCGTGGCCCGGGCCGCCGCCACCCTCGACGAGCCGCCGCAGGTGTTCGTCGGAGCCTCCGCCATCGGCTACTACGGGGACACCGGCGACCGGGTGGTGGACGAGGACGCTCCGGCCGGGGAGGGTTTCCTGGCCTCGCTGTGCGTGGAGTGGGAGGCGGCTGCCGCCCCCGCCCACCAGGCGGGCGTACGGACGGTGTTCGCCCGCAACGGCCTGGTCGTCGCCCGGGAGGGCGGGGCCTGGGGCAGGATGTTCCCGCTCTTCCGGGCGGGCCTCGGCGGCCGGCTCGGCAGCGGCGGCCAGTACTGGTCCTTCATCGCCCTGCACGACGAGGTCGCGGCGCTGCGCCACCTGATCGACACCCCCTCGCTGGCCGGGCCGGTGAACCTGTGCGGGCCCGAGCCGCTGACCAACCGTGAGGTCACGGCGGCCATGGGACGGGTGCTGGGCCGGCCCACCCCGTTCCCGGTGCCGGCCTGGGCCCTGCGGATCGTCCTCGGGGAGTTCGCGCAGGACGTGCTGGGCAGTCAGCGGGTGCGGCCGTCCCGGCTGTCGGAGTCCGGCTTCGTCTTCCGGTACCCGGGCATCGAGGCGGCGATCCGGGCGGCGCTGGCCGATGGAGCCCGGCGGTAGGCCCGCGTGCGCCGCGCGCGCGGGCCTGCGGCGCCTGCCGTGTCCGTTGCGGCGGTTGCGGCCGTTGCCGTCTGCTGTGGCCAGTGCGGCCGACGCGCCCCCCGCGACCACTGTGCGACCGTTTGTGCTCGCATGCGACCGACGTGCGACCGGAGCTGCTCGTAAATAGTGGGCCCGACTCGGGTAATCCTGGAGCGGGTTGGGGAAAGAGGACGAGACAAAGCCGCGCCGACCTCGGGGAGGGGCACGTGCTCAGCAGCGCACACCACGCAGACGTTGTCATTGTGGGAGCCGGAGTCTCGGGACTCGCGGCGGCACACCACCTCATTGCAGCGGGGGTCTCGGTAGCGATCCTGGAAGCCGCGGACGGCCCCGGCGGCCGGATGGCCACGGACCGCACGGCCGAAGGGTTCCGGCTCGACCGGATCGGCCAGCTCCTCAACACCTCCTACCCGGAGCTCGACCGCACGCCCGGCCTGGAGGACCTGGTGCTGCGGCCGTTCGCACACGGCGCACTCGTCCACACCGAGGACGGGAAACAGCTGCGCGCCGGGGCGCTCACCCCGGTCCGCGCACTGGCCGGCCGGTCCCTGGACCAGGCCCGGCTCGGCGCGGCCCTCGGCCGGCTCGCCGCGCTCCCGGTGGAGCGGGTGCTGGCCCGACCCGAACGCACCGCCGCCGCAGCGCTCCGGGCCCGCGGCGCGATGCTGCTCCGCCCCTTGCTCGCCACCCTGCTCTGCGACCCCCAGCTGGGCACCTCCAGCCGGGTGGCCGACCTGGCGTTGCGCAGGTTCGCCCGGGGCCGGCTGGCGGTGCCGGAGGGCGGCGCGGCGGCCCTGCCCGAGCTGCTGGCCGCCGGGCTTCCGGCGGGCACCGTGCTGACCGGGGTACGGGTCCGGTCGGTGTCCGTCAACGTGGTCACCACGGAGGACCACGGCGCCTTCCGCTGCCGGGCGGTCCTGCTGGCCACCGGGGCCCGGGCCGCCGCGGACCTGCTGCCCGGCCTGCGGGTCCCGGCCTTCCACGAGATGACGGTGCTGCACCACGCCGCACCCGGGGTCCTGCCCTCGGACGGTTCACTGCTCCTCGACGGCGATCCGCGCTGGCCGGTGGCCCACACCGCCGTGATGAGCGCGGTGGACCCGACCCGGGCGCCGGCCGGCCGCTCCCTGGTCACCACCACGGTCCTCGGCCCGCCGCCCCCGCTGCGGACGGTGGCCTCCCGGCTGGCCCGGCTCCACGACACCAGCACCCGGGACTGGGAGCTCCTCGCGGTGCACCACACCCCGGAGGCGGTGCCGGCCATGCCGCCGCCGTACGACCTGCGCCGGCCGGTGCGGGTGGTGGCGGGTCTGTACGTGTGCGGGGACCACCGGGACAGCAACACCGTGCAGGGGGCGCTGCAGTCCGCCCGGCGGGCGACGGCCGCGGTGCTGCGCGACTTCGGCATCCCGGTCCCCGCCCCGGCCCAGCCCCTCCCGGCCGCGGCCTGACCCTCCCGTCCGGGACGGCTGCGGGCGCGGTCCCGGCTGCGCCGCGACCCGCAGCCGGGCCAGTGCCGGGCGGTCCTGCGCCGGGCCAGTGGGGCCGGGCCGCGCCGCAGCCGCACCGGGGGCCGTCCCGCGCCGCAGCCGTCCGGCGCCGCGCCGGGCCAGTGCCTATGCCGCCCCGCGCCGCAGCCGTCCCGCGATGCCGCAGCCCTCCTGCGCCGGGGCCGCCCCGCGCCAGGGCCGCGCTGCGCCGGGCCAGTGCCGGGGCCGTCCTGCCCCGCCCCGCGCCGGGCCCGTGCCGGGCCAGTGGGGCCGGGCCGCGCCGCGCCGGGGCCAGTGCCGGGGCCGTCCCGGGCCGCAGCCGTCCCGCGGTGCCGCAGCCGTCCCGCGCCGGCCAGTGCCAGAGGCGTCAGTGCAGGGCCGCGACGCGGTCGCGGTACTGACGGACCGCCGCCGCGTCGCGGTACGGCTCCAGCCGCCGCTCGAAGTCCCGTACGTACTCCACCGCCCGCGCCGACCGCATCTCCATCGCCTGCTGCGCCGCCTCCGCCCCCAGCGCGCACGCCTGGTCCAGCTCGCCGAGCCCCAGCCGCGCCGTGGCCAGGACCACCCGGCAGAACAGCCGCGACCGGGCGTACCCGGGCGCGCGCAGCTGGAGCGAGCGCTCCGCGTGCTGCGCCGAGGCCCGGTACTGCTGGAGGTCCCGGTGGCAGTGCCCGAACTCGTCCGCCAGCTGCGCCTCGTCGAAGAACCGCGCCCAGTGCGGCGCGTCGTCCCCGGGCCGGGACGCCCCGAGCGAGCGTTCCGCCCGGACCAGCGAGGCCGTCGCCGCCCGCACCTCGCCGAGCACCGCGTGCCCCCGGGCCTCCGCAGCGTGCAGCAGGGCCTGGAGTACCGGCGGCGGCCCGGAGCCCACCCCCTGCTGGGCGACCCGGGCCAGCTGCACCGCCTCCCGGCCGTGCCCGAGGTACACCGCCTGCCGGCTCATGGTGACCAGCACGTAGCTGCCGTAGGGCCGGTCGCCCGCCGCCTGCGCCAGCCGCAGGGCCTGTACGAAGTACCGCTGCGCCAGACCGTGCGCGGCGATGTCGTACGAGGTCCAGCCCGCCAGCCGGGTCAGGTCCGCCGCCGCGGCGAACAGCCGCCGGCCGGTGTTCTCCCCGTAGGTGCCCCGCAGCATCGGCTCCGCCTCGTGCTCCAGGTAGCGGACCAGGGCCTGCCGCGCATGCCCGCCGCCGTACGCGTCGTCGAGCGCCCGGAACAGCTCGCCCACCGACCGCAGGGCCGCGATGTCCCCGCCGGTGACCCGCTGCCCCGGCCCCCGGTCGATCTGCCGCTGCCGGGGCACCGAGGTACGGCTGCCCTGGACCGGGATCCGGGCGGCGGCGGCGACCGCCTCCACCCCCCGCCCGACCCGCTCGTCGGCCCGCCCGATCAGCCAGTCCCGGCTCGGGACCACCAGCCCGGCCGGGGTGAACGCGATCTTCCGGAGCTCCGCGTGGGAGCCGGAGTCCTTGCGCCACAGCCCGCTCGCAATGTCCACCGCCTCCTCCGGGGTGGCCGCGAACTCCAGCCCCGCATAGACCGGGGCGCACGCGTCCAGACCCAGGTCCTGGGCCGACAGCCGGCGGCCCAGCCGCCGGGTGAACACCTCCGCGATCAGCGCCGGGGTGGTGCCGCGCGGCTGCTGCCCGCGCAGCCAGCGGGTCACGGAGGTCTTGTCGTACCGGAGGTCCAGACCGTGCTCCAGGCCGAGCTGATCGACCCGCCGGGCCAGCCCGGCGTTGGAGAATCCCGCTTCGGCGATCAGCGCCGCGAGCTGCCGGTTGGGGACGCGCTGCGCAGGTCGTTCCGTCATCAGCTTCCACGGTCTCCTGACGTGACGGGCCGGTCACCGGGCCCTGTGAACGGCGTGAATGTAGCGGCGAACCTCCCTTCTGCCGTCCTCTCTGCCCCACATTCATCCGATCGTGTGCAGAATCTGCACGGCTCTTTACGGACTGCCCCCGTCCACCCGCGTACGCTGCGCCTCATGACCCGCCGGCCCCCCGAGCTGGAACCCACCCCGGCCCCCACCCAGGACCCCACCCCGGAATCCACCGCCCCGCTGCCCGCCCCCGAGCTCACCGAGGCCGAGTGCCGGCGCTGCGGCACACTGATCGCCGGGCTGGACGGGCGGTACGCCTGCGGGGTGTGCGGCTGGGTCAACGACCACTCCGAGGGCCACCGGCGGCTGCCGCGCGCGGACGAGGACCCGGACGTGCCCCGGGGCCGCAGGAAGCGGAAGCAACCGCCGCCGTACCCTTGCTGAGTGCGATACGTGCACATGGCAGGTTCTACGGCAGGTTCAACGAGGAGGCGCCGCGGTGACTGAGCTCCGGTTTGTCCGTCTGGGCTTCGGGCCGGAATCGGTGGAGTACACCGAGGCCTGGGAGGAACAGCGGCGCGTCCACGCGGCCCGCTTCGCGGACGAGATCGACGACACCTGTCTGCTGCTGGAGCACCCGCCGGTCTACACGGCCGGCCGGCGCACCGCAGAGAGCGAGCGCCCGCTCGACGGCACCCCCGTCATCGACGTGGACCGCGGCGGCAAGATCACCTGGCATGGCCCGGGCCAGCTGGTCGGGTACCCGATCATGAAGCTGCCCCGCCCGGTCGATGTGGTGGCCCACGTCCGCCGCCTGGAGGAGGCGCTGATCCGCACGGCCGCCGAGTTCGGCCTGGAGACCACCCGGGTCGAGGGCCGGTCCGGGGTCTGGGTGCTCGGCGACCCGATAGCCGAGCGGCCGAAGATCGGCGGGCTGTCCCTGGACTTCGACCCGCGCCTGCAGGACGAGGAGTTCGACCCCCGCCTCAACGGCCCGGAGTACGCACCCTCCAACGCCGGCCAGCGCCGCGAGGACCGCAAGCTCGCCGCCATCGGCATCCGCGTCGCCAAGGGCGTCACCATGCACGGCTTCGCCCTCAACGTGAACCCGGACAACACCTGGTTCGACCGGATCGTCCCGTGCGGCATCCGGGACGCCGGTGTGACCTCGCTCTCCTATGAGCTGGGCCGCGAGATCACCATCGCCGAGGTTCTGCCGGTCATCGAACGGCACCTGACCGAGGTGCTGGAGAACGCCGAGCTGCGGCCCCGCGAGATCGAGCCGGCGGCCGGCGCCTAGCGCCCGGGACCCGCCCGGGACCCGCCCGGGAATGTGTCCGGCCGCCCCCAGGTTGGCCGACGTAAGAGCGTATGAAATTACGGGCGTACCCTGGTGGGCGCCGAGGAATCAAAAGTCACAGGGAGCCGGTCGTGTCCGCAGTCGCACCCGACGGACGCAAGATGCTGCGCCTGGAGGTCCGTAACGCCCAGACCCCCATCGAGCGCAAGCCCGAGTGGATCAAGACCCGGGCGAAGATGGGTCCCGAGTACACGAAGATGCAGAACCTCGTGAAGGGCGAGGGCCTGCACACCGTGTGCCAGGAAGCCGGTTGTCCGAACATCTACGAATGCTGGGAGGACCGCGAGGCCACCTTCCTCATCGGCGGCGACCAGTGCACCCGGCGCTGTGACTTCTGCCAGATCGACACCGGCAAGCCCCAGGCCCTGGACCGGGACGAGCCGCGCCGGGTCGGCGAGTCCGTGGTCACCATGGACCTGAACTACGCCACCATCACCGGCGTCGCCCGCGACGACCTGGCCGACGGCGGTGCCTGGCTGTACGCCGAGACCGTGCGCCAGATCCACCAGCAGACGGCCGGCCGCGAGAGCGGGCACACCAAGGTCGAGCTGCTGGCCCCGGACTTCAACGCGGTCCCGGAGCTGCTGGAGGAGGTCTTCGCCTCCCGGCCCGAGGTCTTTGCGCACAACGTCGAGACGGTGCCGCGGATCTTCAAGCGGATCCGCCCCGGCTTCCGCTACGAGCGCTCGCTGGACGTGATCACCAAGGCCCGCGAGTACGGCCTGGTGACCAAGTCCAACCTGATCCTCGGCATGGGCGAGGAGCGGGCCGAGGTCAGCGAGGCGCTGCGCGATCTGCACGAGGCGGGTTGCGAACTCATCACGATCACCCAGTACCTGCGGCCCTCGCCGCGGCACCACCCCGTGGAGCGCTGGGTGAAGCCGGCCGAGTTCGTGGAGCTGGCGAAGGAGGCCGAGGAAATCGGCTTCTCGGGCGTCATGTCCGGCCCGCTGGTCCGGTCGTCCTACCGGGCCGGGCGTCTCTACGGCCAGGCGATGGAGAAGCGGAGTTCCAGCGGCGTGTGAACTCGCGCACAAAGTCTTACTAGCCAGTAATACCGCACGGATGCGGCCCTAGGCTCTTTCAAGGAGGAGCCCGGCGGGCCGCATCAGTGTTTTTGAAGTGTCATAGGTGTTTGACCGCCCGGTCACTCCCTGGTAACACCCAACAGTGATGCTGGTTCCACGCACAGCTACCAGAGCACCGAGAGAGGGTTCCCCATGCAGGCCGCGCCCGTTCGCGCCATCGCCGTTCCGACCCTTGGCGACGCCCTTCGTGGCATCGAGTCGCTGCTCATCCGCGGCGCCCGCCGCAACGCCTGGACCGCGGTCCTGGAGGACCGCCGCCGGGCCCAGGACCGGGTCGAAACCGAGCACGTACTCGAGGCCGTGGCCACCCGGACGCCGCAGGCCACGTAAACTTCGCTGTATGGCGAGGAAGTCAAACGCAGAGACTGCTGCGAACCCCGGGCGACTGAAGCAGATCGCCCTGACGTACAAGATGACCCGTAAGGCCGATTCCAAGATCGGCCTGATTCTCGCGGGCGTGGGAATCGTCACCATCGGCGTCTTTCTTGCGATCGGCTTCCTGATCGGCCATCCGGTGTACCTGGGCATCCTGGGCTTCCTGGTGGCGTTCCTCGCGATGGCGATCGTCTTCGGACGGCGGGCCGAGCGGGCTGCCTTCGGGCAGATGGAAGGCCAGCCGGGAGCTGCTGCGGCCGTACTGGACAACGTGGGGCGTGGCTGGACCACCACCCCGGCCGTGGCGATGAACCGCAGCCAGGACATCGTCCACCGCGCGGTCGGCAAGGCCGGCGTCGTGCTGGTGGCCGAGGGCAACCCCAACCGGCTGAAGCCGCTGCTGGCGGCCGAGAAGAAGAAGATGGCCCGGATCATGCCGGACATCCCGGTGCACGACATCATCGTCGGCACCGGCGAGGGCCAGGTCCCGCTCAAGAAGGTGCGGACCACCCTCCTGAAGTTCCCGCGCGTGCTGGCCGGCCCGCAGGTGACACAGGTCAACGACAAGCTGCGGGCCATGGGCGACCTGATGAGCAACATGCCGCTGCCGAAGGGCCCGATGCCGAAGGGCATGCGGATGCCGCGCGGCGGAAAGATGCGCTGACCCGCTTTTCGTATACGACACACGTAACACGCACAGAACAGAGGGGCGCCCCGGAGCCGACAGCTCCGGGGCGCCCCTCTGTGCGTGTCTGTAGGTGTATCTCAGATACGAACCTGGATGGCGCGGGCGAGCCGGTCGTGCAGGCCGCGCCCGTCCCGGTCCCAGATCAGCGCCGGCACGAAGAGCAGCAGCAGCGCCGTACGGAGCAGTACCCGCGGGAAACCGAGCCGGCCGCCGTCCTCCGCGACCACCCGCAGGCCCAGGATGCGTTTGCCCGGGGTGAAGCCCACGGTGCCCACCGTGAGGACGGCCAGGACGGCGAAGACCGCCAGCGTCCAGTTGCCCGCCGCAGTCCATTCACCCCCGGTGATCAGGCCGAATGCGATCAGCTGGCAGGACAGCCAGTCGATGGCCACCGCGCCGAGCCGGCGCCCGAACCGGGCCACCGAGCCGGGGCCCTGCTGCGGCAGGCCGAGCCGCTGGCCCGGGTAACCGAAGTCGACGCCCATCTCCTCCGCTGCCGCGCGGGGGCCGGACAGCCATGATCCGATTGCTTGCCTCTTGTCCACCCGAACACGGTACCCGTGGCGTTCCCGGCACCCTCGCCCGGACCCCGGTTAACTTGTGCGAAACAAATGGGTCATGCTTGAGAAATCCCGTCTGCTTATGGTCGGGTCAGCGTGCGGCACCGCACTGACGCACCACGAGCTATACAACCCGTCCCTCCCCGGAGGCCGGGAGTAGGAGGAGTTGGATGTTCCAGAACGCCGACGAAGTGAAGCAGTACATCGAGGAGAACGACGTCAAGTTCGTCGACGTCCGCTTCTGCGACCTGCCTGGTGTGATGCAGCACTTCACCATCCCGGCTCGGGCATTCGACCCGGCGGAGGAGCTCGCCTTCGACGGCTCCTCGATCCGCGGCTTCCAGGCCATCCACGAGTCCGACATGGCTCTGCGTGCCGACATCACCACCGCGCGTCTGGACCCGTTCCGCAAGGACAAGACGCTCAACATCAACTTCTTCATCCACGACCCGATCACGGGTGAGGCCTACAGCCGCGACCCGCGCAACATCGCGAAGAAGGCCGAGGCGTACCTCGCCTCCACCGGCATCGCCGACACCGCGTTCTTCGGCCCCGAGGCCGAGTTCTACGTGTTCGACAGCGTGCGCTTCGCGACCTCCGCGAACGAGGGCTTCTACCACATCGACTCCGAGGCCGGCGCCTGGAACACGGGCTCCGAGGAGAACAACCGCGGCTACAAGGTCCGCTACAAGGGCGGCTACTTCCCGGTCGCCCCGGTCGACCACTTCGCCGACCTGCGCGCCGAGATCTCCCTCGAGCTGGACGCCCAGGGCCTCCAGGTCGAGCGCCAGCACCACGAGGTGGGCACCGGCGGCCAGGCCGAGATCAACTACAAGTTCAACACGCTGCTGGCCGCGGCCGACGACCTGATGCTCTTCAAGTACATCGTGAAGAACGTCGCCTGGCGCAACGGCAAGACCGCGACCTTCATGCCGAAGCCGATCTTCGGTGACAACGGCTCGGGCATGCACGTCCACCAGTCCCTGTGGGCCGGCGGCGAGCCCCTCTTCTACGACGAGGCCGGCTACGCGGGCCTGTCGGACACCGCCCGCTACTACATCGGCGGCATCCTCAAGCACGCCCCGTCGCTGCTCGCCTTCACCAACCCGACGGTGAACTCGTACCACCGCCTGGTCCCGGGCTTCGAGGCCCCGGTCAACATGGTGTACTCGCAGCGCAACCGCTCCGCGGCCATGCGCATCCCGATCACCGGCTCGAACCCGAAGGCCAAGCGCGTCGAGTTCCGCGCCCCGGACCCGTCCTCCAACCCGTACCTGGCCTTCTCGGCCCTGCTGCTCGCGGGCCTGGACGGCATCAAGAACAAGATCGAGCCGATGGAGCCGATCGACAAGGACCTCTACGAGCTCTCGCCCGACGAGCACGCGAGCGTCCCGCAGGTCCCGACCAGCCTGGAGGACGTCCTCAAGGCCCTGGAGGAGGACCACGAGTACCTCCTGGCCGGCGGTGTCTTCACCCCCGACCTGATCCAGACCTGGATCGACTACAAGCGGACCCACGAGATCGCCCCGATCGCCCAGCGCCCGCACCCGCACGAGTTCGAGCTCTACTTCGACATCTAAAGATCAACGGCCAAGGCCCCCGAGACTCTTCACGGAGAGTGACGGGGGCCTTGGCCGTTTGCGCGGTTGGGTTCGTACAAGCGCTTCGTCAGTCGGTGTAGCGGGGGAAGACGCTGCTGTCGATGGTCCAGCGGCCCGCCGGAACGGTGTCGCCGAAGGCGTATTCGTGGCTGGCGCGGTAGACCCCGGCGACCGGGTCGGAGTAGACGGTCACGGCGCCCTTGCGAGGGTCGATGAGCAGGTAGACGGGGATGTTCATCGCCGGGTACGCCTTGAGCTTCTTGACGTAGTCGTTTTCCGGATTCGTCTTCGACACGACTTCGGCCACCAGCTCCACCAGCTCCGAGCTGACCGCGTCGGTGGTGGGGTCGAGGGAGTCCTCGGGAAGCGCCATCAGGTCGGGCACACGCAGTTTCTCCACCTGAGGGTTTTCCAGATTGGTGTCATTGAGGGCCACCATCTCAGACGCCTGGGCCTCGATCTGGCGGCGCAGCCGCAGCACGATCATGCCGTGGGCGGTGGTGCGGCTCACCATGGAGGTCAGGATCTCCGGCCCGTCGATCTCGATCTTGAACTTCTTGTCGCTCGGCGTGATCGCTGCGATTTCTTCCGCGAGGCGCCGCAGCTCCTCGTACGTGGCGGTCATCTGCTCCTCCAACGGGCGCCCCCGTCAGTATCCGGGACGGCGGCCCGTCCGCGTGTCTAAGGTTTTGCCCACCAGGTGAAGGGTGGGGCGGCGTGGACCAGGCGGCGGTGGGCAACACGTTCGGCGGCGATGCCTCGGCCGGCGTCGTGATCCAGGCGCAGACCGTCAACGGCGTGCACTTCGGCCCGCAGCAGCCGTCCGCAGCGCCCGGGCACGAGGACACCGCGGGCAGCCGGGACCCCTGGGTGAGCCGGGCCGCGGACTCCCCGGTGTGGCGGCACGTACCGGCCGGCCGGGACACCGGCGCGCACCGGCAGCGGGCCACCGCGGTCGCCGCCGAGCTGGCGCGGCTGCGCGACCTCCTGGAGCCCGCCCTGGCCGCGGACCCGTGGACCGACCCGGGCATCGCGATCCGCTTCCTGGACCGGATCGAGCTCCTCCTCGGCGAGCCCGCCGACTGCCCGGACCCGCTGGACCTCTATCCGGCCGAGGCCGCACTCCTCGTCCTGCTGCCGTACCTGCACCGGATCCACTACCTGCGCCTGGCCGCCGGGCTCTGCGAGGAGGTCCGGCCCTGGCGGCTGCGGCCCGAGGAGGGTGCCGGGCCCGGCCGGCGGGCGTACGAGATCTTCGTCGACGAGGACGAGAGCCTGGTACAGCGCGCCCTGCGCCACCCGGAGGAGGAGGCGGCGAAGGTCGGCTGGTGGCTGTTCCACCGCTGGCTGATCCAGCAGCGCGAGTTCGCGGACCCCGTCCCGGTGGGCGACCTGCTCGGCGAACTGGGGGAGGCCGTCGCCCTGCTCGGCGGAACCCTCACGGTCCGCCGCGTGACCACCCTGCTCCAGGGACTCTGGCGCGGCCCGGACGTCTGCCACGCGGAGTTCCTGGACCGGCTCGCCGCCGACGACGGCATCCGGACCGGCTCCGGCCACGAGCAGGTCCGCGAGCAGCGCCTGATGCTGATCGCGGCGCTCGGGTACGGCATGGCGATCGAGATGCAGACGCTGCCCGGCATCGTCGCCGAGCACCTCGCCACCCCGCACGCCGTGGACCTCGGAGAGCTCCGCACCACCCTGGACGGCGCCCGCTGGGGAGGTCCGCCGGACCTGCGCGTGCTCAAGGCGGAATGCCGGCACGAGGCGGTGGTGGAGGGCGTCCGCGCCCATGTCGCCCGGGCCGACGAACTGCTGGACGCCGTCCGCCGCACCGGCCGGGAACGGATCACACACCCGCTGCCGCCGCTGCCGGCCCGGCTCTCGGCCGACGGCGTCGTGCCGACCGGCCGCGCCTTCGACGGCTACGCGCGGTTCCGCAGCGACGGCCGCCGGTTCCGCGACCTGGCCATGGGCATCGAGTTGTACAAGGACCGCGACCTCGCGGTCCGGGAGCTCTACCAGAACGCCCTGGACGCCTGCCGCTACCGGCGGGCCCGCAGCCGCTACCTGGACCTGACCCAGCCGGCCCTCGGCGGCGTCCCGTACGAGGGCCGGATCTCCTTCGTCCAGGGCACCGACGAGGCCGGCGCCTACTTGGAGTGCACGGACAACGGCGTCGGCATGGGCGAGTCCGAGCTCCGCGGTGTCTTCGCCCAGGCGGGCGCGCGCTTCGCCGAGCAGCTGGAGTTCAAGCTGGAGCGCACCGCGTGGGAGACGGTCACCCCGCCGGTGACCCTCCACCCGAACAGCCGGTTCGGGATCGGCGTACTGAGCTACTTCATGCTGGCCGACGAGATCGAGGTCACCACCTGCCGAATGGCCCCGGACGGCGGCCTGGGCCCCGTCTACCAGGTGTCGATCTGCGGCCCAGGCCACCTCTTCCGCATCCGGAAGATCGCCCCGCGGGGGCGGGAACCGGGCACGAAGATCCGCCTGCGGCTGCGGCCGGATGTGGTGCCGGCGGGATGGTCCTCGGTGAATGTGCTGAAACGGCTCTTGGCCATCGCCGAGTTCGAGACCACGGCGGTGGAGCACGCTGGGGAGCCCAGCCGGTGGCCGGCCGGGGAGCTGACTACGAGGAGATACCACGACGCGGGGTTCGGCTTTCTCGCGGATGGCTGGCTGCGCCCCTGGCGGGAAGCTCCCGACGGGGTGCAGGTGGTCTGGTGCGAGCGGGGCGGCGCGCTCCTGGTGGACGGCCTGGTGGTGGAACCGAAGAACCGGGAAGGGGTCTTCGGCACCGGACACGGCGGTCTGCGGGGCGCCGTGGTGAACCTCTCGGGCCCCTGGTCCCCGGCGCGGCTCTCGGTGGACCGCAGGCACGTCCTGGATGCCGTGGCGCCCACCGTGGCCGGGCTGCTGAAGCAGGCGGCAGGTGTTCTCGGCCGGGAGCAGCCGTCCTTTGAATGGCTGTGTTCGGTGGCCGAGGAGAGCACCCCGCTGGGTGACCTGGTCGCCGGGGCGACGCTGTCGGACGGCAGGGAGGTGGTCTACCGGGACATGCGCTTCGGTACGGGAAGCGCGGGGTTTTTCCCGGCGGACGTGACGCTCCTCGGGCGGGATGCGAACTTCCAGTGGCATGAGGACCACCCGGCCATGGCACGCGCCATCGACGTTCCCGACCAGGTCTTCCTCTGGCGGGTTCTGGCCCGCCGCCCGGAGCGGGCGTTGCGCGAGCTCGTCGAGGTGTGCCCGGAAGTCGCGGATTTCGGTCCGGTACGCGAGGCAGTCCTGTCCGATCAGGATTTCCTCATCGGCGGCGGTACGCCCGGACACCTCGGTGACGTGGCAGACCTGGCGCTCGACTACGGGACCGACCCGCGCGATATGGCGCGGCGGCTGTCCGCTCTCGGCTTCCGGTGGGCCGACCCCGGGGACTGGGCGCCCGGGGCCCACCTGACAGAGGAGAACGTGACGATGTTCGGCCTGATCGAAGACGCCGTGACGAAGGACGGACCGCTGACGGTGCAGCAGCTCGGCCGGGCGGCGGGACGACGTGATGTCCGAGCGACGGCCGAGCAACTTCGCGGCTTCGGGTTCCGGGTTTCGGAGGACTTCGTCCGGCTCTGCGAGGCGGCTCGGAAGGATCCCCTGTTGTTGCGGCACCCGGCTCGGCAGTGGCAGGGCTGTCTCTCGCCGGACGCCACGGTGCCGCCGGGTCACCTGGCCATGGCCAGCCGTGAGTGTGACCTTTCGGTGCCGGAGGTACGGCGGAGGCTCGCATCCCACGGCCTCACGGTGGACGAGGGCCCGCTGCCCGACCGTCCTTCGGAGGAGATCACGCTGTTGCTGAGCAAGGACGGGGACGGTGTGTGGCCCTGGCTGCAGCGCGATGTTCCGCCGCCTCCGGGACAGATCCTGACGCTCGCCAAGCGGCTCCGGCTGGAGCCGGCGCAGGTGCTCGGACGGCTGGCCGCCGTGGGCATGGCGGTGCCCGACCCGTTCCCGGAGGACGCCTCGGTCCAGGATCTCGACGTCCTGGGCGGGTCCCCGACGGAGCTGCAACCGGCGCATCCTCTGCTGTACGGGGAGATCCTGGACGAGGCAACGAGCCTGTGGGACCTCCGGCACCGGATCGCCAGGCTGCGCGCGTACGGGTTCTCCGTTCCGCTTCAGGTACCTGCCCGGCCGAACCCGCTGGACGAGGAGGTGCTGAGACGCGAGAGCCCGTTCGGTTGGGCGACCCAGGCGGCCGGCGCTCCTGTGCCGTTCGCCCATGTGCTCACCGCCGCCCAGCGGTTGCAGGTGGGGCCGTCGGTACTGTCCCGGCGCCTGCGCTCGTACGGCATCACGGTCGTCCCCCCGTCCCTTCCGGAAGGGCTCTCGGCGACCGAGGCGCTGCGGCTCGTCGGCTCCGACAAGCTGGCCAACAAAGAGAAGCCCGAAGTCGAGGACTTCTCCCTCTACTACCTCTACCGGGTCGCCCGCCGGACCCGGCGGCCCCTCGCCGAGGTCGCCTCGCTCATCCGGCAGCTCGGCATCCCCGTCCCCGATCCCGCCGAGACCGTCCGGGCCGCCCTCGCCCTCGTACCCCGCGGCTAGCTACGCCAGGATCGCCATGCCCCGCGTCAGTTCGCGCAGGGAGCGGACCGCCAGGTCGGCAGGGGAGTCGGGGCCCGAGGGCGGGGTGTCCGTGGTGGACCAGACTTCCAGGGAGACCCGGATCGCGTCGGTGGCCGCGGCTGCCAGGAGCCGGATCTGGAGGGGGCTGGCGGCCGGGCCGGCCAGGTGGGTGAGGATCGGGACCAGGCCCTCCTCGGAGTCCTGGTTCACCCGGTACCAGACCGCGCGCAGCGCCGGGTCGCCCTCGGCGGCGCGCAGCAGGGAGCGGGTCCAGTTCAGGCCCTCGGACAGGGCCACCGGGCCGGTGAGGGAGCGGGTGACCGCGCGTTCCAGGGCCTCGGCCAGGGGGGTGCCGGGGGATTCCTCGGCGAGCCGGTTCCGCCATTCGGCGCCGCCGCCCGCGAGCAACGGGGCCACCGCCTCCTGCTTGTTGCGGAAGTAGCGGTAGAACGTACGCAGTGCCACGCCCGCACGGTGCGCGATGTCCTCGGCGGTGGTGCCGTCGGGGCCGTGGGCGGCGAACAGTTCGCAGGCGGCGCGGGCGATGTCGAGCTGGGTCGCGGCCTTGCGCCGCTCGGTCAGCGACTGGACGCCGGGGCCGGCCTGGGGGGAGTACGGACGAGGGGATCTCACGAGGGGAAAGGGTACTCCGCGTTCTCGAACACAACTGCATTCTTTGACACCCTGGCAAATCGTGTCACGACCTGGGTACGCTCGGCCCCATGAACCGTTACACAGACCGACGCGTCGTGATCACCGGCGGCGGCTCCGGCATCGGCCAGGCCACCGTCCACCGCATCCTCGCCGAGGGCGGCCGGGTCCACGCCATCGACGTGAACGAGGCCGGCCTGAAGGCGACCATGGAGCAGGCCGCGGCCGACGGCGTCGCCGCCGGCCGGCTGACCACCGCGCTGCTCGACATATCGGACGAGACGGCGGTCAAGGAGGGCGTGGCCGCCGCCGTGGACACGCTCGGCGGCATCGACGTGCTGGTCAACGCGGCCGGCATCCTCCGCTCGGAGCACACGCACAAGACCACACTCGAGCTGTGGAACAAGGTCATCGCGGTCAACCTGACCGGCACCTTCCTGATGATCCGTGAGTCGCTCCCGGCGCTGCTGGCCGGCGACAAGCCGGTCGTCGTCAACTTCAGCTCCACCTCGGCGTCCTTCGCCCACCCCTACATGTCCGCGTACGCGGCCAGCAAGGGCGGCATCCAGTCGATGAGCCACGGGCTCGCCGCCGAGTACAGCAAGCAGGGGCTGCGGGTCGTCTGCGTGGCGCCCGGCTCGATCGAGAGCGGCATGACCACCGGGACCGGCCCGGGGCTGCCCGAGGACACCGACTGGTCGCTGTTCGCCAAGCTGGCCCCGGCCATCGGCCAGGGCTTCGCCGGCCCGCAGACCGTGGCCGGTGTGGTCGCCATGCTGGGCTCCGAGGACGGGGCCTTCATCACCGGCACCGAGATCCGCATCGACGGCGGAACCCACTACTAGTCCAGAGGCTGAAGGTCAGCCGCGAAAACGGTCCCAGAGCCGGGGGAACCGTTCCGCCAGGACGGCTTCGTTCTCGAAGTCCAGCGGAGCGCCCTCCGGCTCTGCCGCCTGCACCGGGATGCCCAGGTCCGGCGCGACCACCCCGGTCAGCTGCTCGTACGCCTCGTCCGCCGCGTACCCCAGCTCCTCGCCGTCCCCGTCGATCTCCTCGTCGAACTCGCCCAGGAGCTCCGCCAGCTGGTCGGGGTCGTGCACCCCGCCCTCGAAGACCTCCCGGCCCTGGCCGATCAGCCAGCACCGGAAGTAGTCGAAGGCGTCGTCGCTGGCCCCGTCGAGCAGCACCCAGGCCGCACCCCACAGGTCCCAGGTGTACGCCCGGTTGTACCGGGACTCGAAATGCCGGGCGAAGTCGAGCACGGAGTCCGGGTCGAGCTGGGTCAGCCGCTCGACGAGCAGCTCGGCATGTTCCTCGGGGTCGCCCTCCGCGGCCTCGCGGGTGCGGTCCACGATCTCCCAGAACTCCGTCTCGTCCATCACCGCTCCAGCATCCTGGGTCCGCCCGCGCACCGCCACCGCGCATACGGCCAATAGCCCGACAGTCCGAAGGCCAATAGCCCGAAGGCCGGTGCCCGCCCCCTCGGGGGCGGGCACCGGCCTTCGGTGCAGCTCTGCGGTTTCGGCGGCGTCGGCGGCCTACAGGCCGTAGCGCTCCCGGGCCTCCTTCACGGCCGAGGCGGGAACCTCGCCGCGGCGGGCCAGCTGCGCCAGCGCGGCGACCACGATCGACTGCGCGTCGACACCGAAGTGGCGGCGGGCACCCTCGCGGGTGTCGGAGAGGCCGAAGCCGTCCGTGCCCAGCGAGGTGTAGTCCTGCGGCACCCACTGGCTGATCTGGTCCGGAACCTGGCGCATCCAGTCGGAAACGGCCAGCACCGGGCCCGGGGCACCCTCCAGCACGCGGGTGACGTACGGGGTGCGCTCCTCACCGCGCAGCAGCGCCTCGTCGCACTCCAGCGCGTCCCGGCGCAGCTCGCCCCACGAGGTGGCGGACCATACGTCGGCGGCCACGTTCCAGTCGGCGGCGAGGAGCTTCTGCGCCTCCAGGATCCAGTGGATCGCCGTACCCGAGGCCATGAGCTGGATCTTCGCGGCGTCGGCGGCCGGGGCCGCCTCGGCCAGGTCGGCCGCGGTGTTGAAGCGGTACAGGCCCTTGAGGATGCCCTCCTCGACGCCCTCGGGCATCGCCGGCTGCGGCTTCGGCTCGTTGTAGACCGTCAGGTAGTAGAAGACGTCTTCCGGCTGCTCGCCGTACATCCGCCGCAGACCGTCCTTGACGATCACCGCGATCTCGTACGCGAAGGCCGGGTCGTAGTTGAGCGACGCCGGGTTCGTGGACGCGATCAGGTGCGAGTGGCCGTCCGCGTGCTGGAGGCCCTCACCGGTCAGCGTGGTGCGGCCGGCGGTGGCGCCGACGATGAAGCCCTTGCCCAGCTGGTCGGCGAGCTGCCACATCTGGTCGGCGGTGCGCTGCCAGCCGAACATCGAGTAGAAGATGTAGAAGGGGATCATCGGCTCGCCGTGCGTCGCGTACGACGTGCAGGCGGCGATGAAGTCGGCCATGGCGCCGGCCTCGGTGATCCCCTCGTTGAGGATCTGGCCGTCCTTGGCTTCCTTGTAGTACATCAGCTGGTCGCGGTCGACCGGCTCGTACGTCTGGCCCAGCGGCGAGTAGATGCCGGCTGACGGGAAGAGGGACTCCATACCGAAGGTACGGGCCTCGTCGGGGACGATCGGCACCCAGCGCTTGCCGGTCTCCTTGTCCCGCATCAGGTCCTTGACCAGCCGGACGAAGGCCATGGTGGTGGCCATCTCCTGCTTGCCGGAGCCCTTGAGCAGCGGGGCGAAGGAGCGCTCGGCCGGGGCCGGCAGGGCCACGTGGTGGACCTTGCGGGCCGGGGCCGGGCCGCCGAGGGCCGCACGGCGCTCGTGCAGGTACTGCACCTCGGGGCTGTTCGCGCCCGGGTGGCCGTAGGGGACGACACCGTCGGCGAAGGCGCTGTCCGGGATCGGGAGGCCAAGGAGGTCACGCATGTCCTTGAACTCGTCGATCGTCAGCTTCTTCATCTGGTGGTTCGCGTTCTTGGACTCGAACCCGGCACCCAGGGTGTGGCCCTTGACGGTCTGCGCCAGGATGACCGTCGGCGCGCCCTTGTGGGCCAGGGCGGCCTTGTACGCGGCGTAGACCTTGCGGGGCTCGTGGCCGCCGCGCGAGGTGTGGAAGCACTCGGCGATCTTCGCGTCCGACAGCACGCCCGCCAGCTGCACCAGCTCGGCGTTGGCGCCGAAGAAGTGCTGGCGGATGTAGGCCACGTCGCGGGTCGCGTACGTCTGGAACTGGGCGTCCGGGACCTCGCGGATGCGGCGCACCAGGGCGCCCGTGGTGTCGAGCTGGAACAGCTCGTCCCAGGCGGAGCCCCAGAGGGTCTTGATGACGTTCCAGCCGGCGCCGCGGAACTGCGCCTCCAGCTCCTGGACCACGCGGAAGTTGGCGCGGACCGGGCCGTCGAGGCGCTGCAGGTTGCAGTTGATGACGAAGGTCAGGTTGTCGAGCTGCTCGCGCGAGGCCAGGGCCAGGGCGGCGGTCGACTCGGGCTCGTCCATCTCGCCGTCGCCCAGGAAGGCCCAGACGTGCGAGTTGGCGGTGTCCTTGATGTTCCGGTTCTGCAGGTAGCGGTTGAACCGCGCCTGGTAGATCGCGGAGAGCGGGCCGAGGCCCATGGAGACCGTGGGGAACTCCCACAGCCAGGGCAGGCGCCGCGGGTGCGGGTAGGAGGGGAGGCCGTTGCCGCCCGACTCCTGCCGGAAGTTGTCGAGCTGCTGCTCGGAGATGCGGCCGTCGAGGAAGGCGCGGGCGTAGATGCCGGGGGAGGCGTGGCCCTGGATGTAGAGCTGGTCGCCCGAGCCGTCGTTCTCCTTGCCGCGGAAGAAGTGCTGGAAACCGGTCTCGTAGAGCCAGGCCGCCGAGGCGAAGGTGGCGATGTGGCCGCCGACGCCGTACTTGGAGCCGCGGGTCACCATGGCTGCCGCGTTCCAGCGGTTCCATGCGGTGATCTTGGCTTCCATCGCCTCGTCACCGGGGAACTCGGGTTCCGCGGAGGTCGGGATGGTGTTGACGTAGTCCGTTTCCAGCAGCTTGGGCAGCGCGAGTCCGGCGGCCTCGGCGTGCTGGAGGGTACGGCGGAGCAGGTACTCGGCGCGGCGCGTACCGGCGGCCTTGGCAACGGCATCCAGGGAGGCCGCCCATTCGGCGGTCTCCTCGGTGTCGCGGTCCGGGAGCTGGTCGAGCTCGCTCGGAAGCTTTCCTACGGGGTCGGACATCGGTGTGCGCCGCCTTCCGGACTAAGGAGGGTGGTGAAGATAAGGAACCCTGACGGGCAGGACAGGGTCGGCGGACCCGGATGGGGTCCGCCGACGACTGTAAGACGCTGATCGATGATCGATCAAAGAAAAGTGTCCAAAAAATGGCTGTAGGGCGAAAGTCGGCACTGCGTGCCGCGGAATGAGGCACGCAGTGCCGGGCAAAACGGGACAATCAGCCCTGTCAGGCCCGGGGTGCGCACCCCAGGACATGCCGCTTCACCAGCAGGCCGATCTCCGGATCCTGTCGGCGGAACGCCTCGATCAGGGCCTCGTGCTCCTCGGCGTAGGACTTCTGCACGGTCCCCAGCCAGCGGATCGACAGGGCCGTGAACACCTCGATCCCCAGGCTCTCCCAGGTGTGCAGGAGCACGCTGTTCCCGGCCGCCCGCACCATCTCCCGGTGGAAGCCCACCGTGTGGCGCACCTGCGCGGTGCCGTCCCCCGCCCGGTCGGCCTCCCACAGGGCCGCCACATGCGGCTCCAGCGCACTGCAGTCCGTCGCCAGCCGCGGGGCGGCCAGCTCGGCCGCGATCTGCTCCAGGCCGGCCCGGACCGGGTAGATCTCCTCGAGGTCGGCCGCCGTCAGGTTCCGCACCCGGACGCCCTTGTTCGGCGCCGACTCGATCAGCCGCAGCGTCTCCAGCTCGCGCAGGGCCTCCCGTACGGGCGTCTGGCTGACCTCCAGCTCCACGGCGATGCGGCGCTCGACGATCCGCTCGCCGGGCTTCCAGCGCCCGCTGACGATGCCCTCCACGATGTGCTCGCGGATCTGCTCGCGGAGCGAATGCACCACGGGTGGCGTGATCATCGGGTTTTCATCTCCTGGGAGGTCGCGCAGGGGTCCTGATGCCTGATGAGGGTACTGATGCGTAGACAATACGGCGCCCCCGACCTGTGCGAAGCGTCCGCGAGCAGGTACCGCGGGTGAGGCTGGTTACAGGACCTCCGTGGCCAGGATCCGCTGCATGAGCGCGCTCAGGGCCGCAGCGTGCTGCGGGTGCAGGCCGATCAGGCCGGCGATCTCGGCGAGGGCGCGGTCGCGTTCGGCGGGGGTGGCGGGGGGCCAGTCCTCGGTGGCGGGGTCGTCGCTGTTCAGGGCCGAGGCGAGGGCGGAATGGACGCGAGCGGCGAACTGCTCTTTGTGGACCAGGAGTTCGAGAGTGGCACCTGCTGCAATGACAGCGGAGGGCGGCTGGATCTGGGCAAGGAGCTCCCGCAGCCGGTCATGCAGGGCCGCATGGTCGCCGATGTACGCATAGGCGGCCGGGATTCCGTCGGCGCGGGCGAGGGTCAACAGGGCGGAGTGCACGGCCCGCACAGGGGTGCGGGACCCGGAGGCGAGCAGCCGGAGCGCCAGGTCCGAGAGGAGGTTCTCGGCGTGCTCGGCGAGATGGCGCCGGGATTCCTCCCAGTCGGGGGTGGCCAGCCACGCGTGGAGGAGGTCGGCGGTGATGTACGGGCGGAAGGCGGCCTCCGGACCGTCCGTCGATGCCGCACGCGCGATGGCGAGCAGCTGTCGGCCCCGGCTGTCGGTCAGTGCGAACTCCTCCAGAGCCGTCATGGCATCGGCGGAGCCGAGCTCCTCCCGGTGTTCCTCCCAGAAGGCCCGGCTGGCCGCCCAGCTCGGACAGCGGGCCCAGTCGAGCGTCAGACGGATCACAGCATCGGGCACCGCCAGCCACGCGGGTGGCTCGCTCCCGGCCTGCTCCCGCCACATCGTCGCCACACGTTCGGTGCGCGTGCCGTCGGACTGGCTGTAGGCGCGGAGCCGGATCCTGGCCTGTACGGCGGTGCCCGCGGGTGCTGACGTGGCGAGCTCGATCAGGGTGTGTACTCCGGGCCCGGCATCCGGCAGGGTCAGCTGGTGGGCTGCGCGGCCGACGGCCAGCTCACGGGCTGCCTCCGGATGCGCGGCCAGGGCCCGCTCGGCCTCTTCGAACGCGGCGAGGGCCTGCTCTGCCGGGGCAAGGAGGGCAAGGGTGCCGAGGGCCGTGCAAAGGCCCGGGGTGTAGGCGACGGGGTCGGCCTGGGCCAGGGCCCGGTACAGCGCGACGGATTCGGTGGCGGCGGCGCATGCCTCCGGCCCGTCGCCGTTCTCGTGCCGGGTGGCTGCCAGGTTGTCGAGGGTCAGGGCGAGGTCGGGCAGGCGGGATGCGGGATTGTCCTTGGCGAGCGTCCGATAGAGCCCGGTGGCCTCGGTGATGACGGCCAGCGCCCCCGGACGGTCCCCGGTCTTGCGGAGGACGGCCGCGAAATTGTTGAGGAGTGCGGCCAGGTTGGGCAGATGGGCCGCGGGATTGTCCTCGGCGAGGGCCCGGTAGAGCGCAACGGCTTCGGTGCCGGTGGCCAGCGCCCCCGACCCGTCCCCGGTCTCGAGCTGGGCACAGGTCAGCGTGCCGAGCGAATGCGCGAGCTGGGCGGTGTGGGCTGCGGGATTGGCCCGGACGAGGGCTCGGTAGATGTCGGTGGCCTCGGTGCTCGTGACCAGGGAGCCCGGCCAGTCCTCGCTCTCGCCCTGGCGGATGGCGAGGTTGATGAGCGACGCGGCCAGGTCGGGGTTGTGGGCGGCAGGGTTGGCCAGGGCTAGCGTGCGGCGGATGGCGACCGCTTCGCGGATGGCGGCGAGATCGATCTCCGTGTCTCCGATGGAGGGCACGTGACTGGACAGGTTGTTGAGGGCCCGGGCGAGGTCGGGCAGATGAGCGGCGGGATCGGCCTCGGCCAGGGTCCGGTACAGCCCGGTCACTTCGATGGCCGTGGCCAGGCCGCCTTCCTGATCGCCGTTCTCATGCTGGGCGGTGGCGAGATTGTGCAGTGAGCCGGCGAGGCTACGGAGGTAGGCGGCGGGGTTGATCTCGGCGAGGGACCGGTGGATCCGGGTGGCTTCGGTGATGGTGACGAGCGCCCCCTGCCAGTCGCCGTTGTCCCCCTGGATTGTGGCCAGGTTGTTGAGCGAGGCCGCAAAGCTGGGGATGTGCACGGCGGGATCGTCCCCGGTGAGGGTTCGGTAAATCCGGGTGGCTTCGGTGATGGTGGCGAGCGCCCCTTGCCGGTCGCCGTTGTCCCCCTGGATCGTGGCCAGGTTGCTGAGCGCCATCGCGTATTCGGGCAGGTAAAGAGACGGGTTCACCTGCGCGAGGGCCTGGTGGATCCGGGTGGCTTCGATGCCGGTGGCCAACGCACGGCCCCGGTCGCCGTTCTCGACCTGGCTGGTGGCGAGGGCGTTGAGGGCCCGGGCGAAGCTGGGCAGATGAGCGGCGGGATCGGTCTCGGCCAGGGTCCGGTACAGGTCGGTGGCTTCGATGGCCGTGGCCAGGCAGCCTTCCCGATCGCCGTTGTCACGCTGGGCGGTGGCGAGATTGTGCAGTGAGCCGGCGAGGCTGCGGAGGTAGGCGGCGGGGTTGATCTCGGCGAGGGACCGGTCGATCCGGGTGGCTTCGCTCAGGGTGACGAGCGCTCCGTGTCGGTCTCCGTTTTCGTTCCGGAATGTGCCGAGGTTGTTGAGTGAACCGGCGAGCCGGGGCAGGTAGGCGGCCGGATCCGCTTCGGCGAGCTCCCGGTAGATCCGAGCGGCCTCGGCACTGGTGGTTACGGCGTTTGGCCGGTCGCCTATGGCCGACTGGAAGGCAGCGAGGTCGTTGAGCGAGGCGGCAAGGAGAGGGGTGCGGCCGACGGGGTCGGCCTCGGCCAGGGAGCGGTGGATGGCTGCGGCCTCCAGGGCCAGTGGCACGGCCTCGGCTCGGTGGCCGCGCTGGCTCCGCGAGTAGGCGAGCTCGTCGAGAGCCAGTGCTAGGTACGGGAGGAACAGTCCGGGCCGACGACCGGCCAGCTCACGGATCAGCGCGATGCCCTCGGCTCCCGCCACCACGGCGTGATAGCTGAGCGACCGGGGGACGTACGCGTTCGTGAGCGCCAGCGCGGCGGTTTCCTCCGGTTCCGCCAGGTCCGCCCCCGCCTCCGCCACCGGCCCCAGCAGCCCCACCATCGCCCGCGCGACGCGGTACGCCGCCTCGGGCGGGGCGCCCGCCAGCAGGTGCTCGGCGAACTCGCGGTGGTAGAGCCGGTATACCGCCTGCGTGCCGTCGTCGTCCTCCACCACGTACCGGCCGTAGGTGTTCAGCAGCCAGTCCACGTCCGCCGCCGTGTACTCCGTACCCTCCGGGGCCAGCGCGGACGCCGCCGCCTCCCAGACGCCCGAGGCGGGCATACCGCTGCCCGCGCTCCACGCCAGTGCGCTGAGCAGGTCCCCGGTGGCGCCCGGCAGCAGCTCGCCGTCCCGGTACCGCTGCGGGCCCTCCGCCAGGTCCTCGGTGAACGCGGCGCTGATCGAGGCCGGGAGGAACTGCTCCCAGTCCGTCGCCCCGGCATCGCCCGGGCGGTCGGCCCGGAACCGGCGGATCACCGAGTCCGTTGCCATCCGGGCGAACAGGAACCCCCCGTGACCCACCGCCGCCCGGCCGGCGATCAGCCGGGCCGCCTTCGCGGCGCCCTCCGCGGGCAGGCCGCCCGAGCGGGTCAGCCGCCGCCGGCCGTACTCCTCGATGTCCGCCGCGGTGTCCCTCTCCTCGTCCAGGCTCGCCACCCGCGCCCGGGTGTCCAGCAGCCGGCTCACCGCCCGGTCCAGCGGCTCGCCCGGCGCCGACCGGGGGGTGAACGGCCGGTCGCGGGAGCCGAGCAGGACGCAGGTCAGCCGGCTCAGCGGGGCCAGCAGCTGTTCGACGATCCGGCCCGCCTGGTCCGGGGCCGCCTCGTCGAGGCCGTCCAGGACCAGCACCGGGCGACGGCCGGCCGGCTCCGGCCACTCCTGCTCGACCTCGGCGATCAGTGCCGCCGGGGTCGCCGGGGCCGGCAGCCGCAGGGCCTCCGCGAGGGCCTCGGCGAGCTGCTGCACCGTCGAACCGCGCAGGTGCAGGGAGACGTCCACCGAGCCCTCGCCCGGGTCCGGGTCCTCGGGGCCGAGGGCGTCGTGCGCCCGGATGTCCGCCCGGTGCGAGGGGCTGGACAGGGTCGAGATCCGCCCCAGCACGGCCGATTTGCCGCAGCCGGCGCCGCCCGTCACCAGGAACAGCCCGGGCTCGCCCGCCCGCAGCCAGCCCACGATCTCGCCGAGCACCCGCCGCCGGCCGCTGAAGAACCAGCCCTCGTCCACCCGGTCGGCCCCGCGCGCGGCCCGCACCAGATGCTCCACCAGCTCCGGCTCCCGGCCGGCCCGGGCCCCTTGCCAGCGCGGGTTGGCGAACATCGCCCGCTCCTCGCCGAGGGTGGCGATGACCGGCCGCTGGCCCGTCTCCCCGGGCCACTGGGCCCGCGCGGCCTGGATCACCGCAGCCCCGCTGACCTGGGCATTGCGGCGGCTCCACTGATGGCGGTACTCCGCCGACCGCGGCCCCTCGCGCAGCACCCGGGCCACCGTGTCCAGCAGCACCCCCCGGCCCTCGGCCCGCTCCCGGGGCCGGCAGCTCGCGATCACCCCGAGCCAGGCCGCCCGGTCGGGCGGCAGGCTGCGGGCCGACAGACTGCCCAGCGCCTTGCTCAGCGACTCCACCACCCCGGCACCCGCGTAGCAGGTGTCGATGAGCAGCAGCACCTGATCGGCCCGGCCGGCCAGGGCGGCGGCCGTCAGCAGACGGGCGGCGTAGGTCTCCTCCTCGTCCTCCGGATCCTGTGTGTCGGCCACGATCAGGCGGAGCTCCGCATCGGCCGCGAGCACGCCGTGGCCGGACCAGAGGACCACGGCCGGTCCGTTCCCGCCCTCCGCCGCCCAGTGCGTCCGCCAGTCCCGGACCTGTGCCTTGAGGGCGTCGCGGCCGGGGTCGGCGAGGACGGTCGGGGTGTAGCCGTAGCCCTCCAGCAGGGTGCACAGCCCGTGCATCTGCTCGACGGCACCGGTCAGCGCCGGGAAGGCGCGGGGGTCCGCGTAGTTCTCGACCACGATGCCCAGGGCGGTGCCGCGGACCGTGTTCTCCGTCCCGGCCCCCGGCTCCTGCCCGCCCGCGGCGGCCGGCACCGAGGGCATGACCTGCTCACTCACCGGCGCCGCCCACCAGCGTCAGGGCCGTCACCGCGCCCTCGTCGGTCCGGTCCGGGCGGACCACCAGCCGGTACCCGCCCGGATCCGGCGCCGGGTACGTCGCCGTGTACCGGCCGCCGCCGAGGTTGCGCAGGGAGCGCAGGACGGGCCGCCCGCCCGCGGCCGGATGCAGTTCCGCTGTGAGGGCGAGCTCGTCGTGACGGTCGGCCGTCACCGGGACGGTCACCGTGACCTGGTACGGATCGCCCGGCTCCAGCAGGCCGGGGGCATGGACGCCCAGCGGCGGGCCGGCGCCGTCCCGGCCCCGGTGGAACGGCGGCTCCTGGCCCAGCAGCCGGATCAGGGTGTCCCGTACGCCCGGGTTGTTCTGCAGCGAGCCGTGCTGTTCGCAGGCGGTGTGGGACTCGGCCACCGGGTGCCCGGTGCCGGCCGCATTGGCCGGGCGGGCGGCGAGCCGGGGCACCGTGCCGTCGCCGCCCTCGTCCGCGCCCCCGATGGTGCCCAGCGGGACCAGCCGGTCCTCGGTGTAGCGGGCGGTGGTGGCGGTCGGCTGGTGGACTCCGACGACGGCGTGCAGCTCGGTCGGGTCCGCCCGGTCCGCGGCGGTGCGCAGCGCGGCATGGAACCGGGCCGCATCCGCCAGCAGTTCCGGATCGATCCCCGGCAGCCCCGGCAGGTCACGGGCGTACTCCAGGGAGCCGTCCGGGCCCGCCACACAGGCGTAGTCGGGGGCCAGCTGGTGGAGCGAGGGGAGGCTCCGGGCGAATGCGGTGAGGTCCACGCCGAGCGGGCCCCAGCCCTTGCGCAGCCCGTTGACCAGGTGGCCGAGCGCGTCCAGGGAGCCGCGGTGCGGGGTGCCCAGGGTGATCACGCGCCGGGTGACCGCGTGGCCGCCGAGGCATTCGACGTAGTGGCGGGCGACCAGCCCGCCCATGGAGTGGCAGATGAACACCACGCGGGCATCGGCGGCCTGCCCGGGGCGGGCGGCACTCCGGCGCTCCAGCGCCTCCTCGACCCGCCGCCGCAGCAGCCGGGCGTTGTAGCGGCAGGACAGCCGCCAGTCGTACGGGAAGTCCAGCAGGCCCTCGCCCGGGGTCAGCCCGAAGGTCGCCGACAGCCAGGACATCAGGCCGGTGTAGCCGTCGACGGGCTGCCACAGGCCGGGGACCACGTGCAGGTCCGGCATCAGCCCGATGGGCCGGACCCCGTCCCCGGGATGGTCGTCCCCGGTGCCGGCCGGCAGCCGGAGGTCCTTGAGCGAGCCGCCCAGGGTGCGGACGGCCCGTGTCAGAGCGCCGCCCGAGAGGTCCCACACCGGCCGCCCCTCGGCGTCCGCGAGCCGGCTGCCCATGATGCCGGGCACGACGACGACCAGGTCCTCCACAACGCCCCCCAGTGCTCTGTCCGTTGTGCGGAAGTGTGCGGAGCACCACAGTAGGGCGGGTACGACGACGGCGCCCCCGTCCGGAGGAAATCCGGGCGGGGGCGCCGTACGGGCCCTGGGGCGGGGTGCCTTACAGGCCGAGCTCGACCTCGAACTCGCCGGCTTCCAGGATCGCCTTGACGGCGGTCAGGTAGCGGGCGGCGTCCGCGCCGTCCACCAGACGGTGGTCGTAGGACAGCGTCAGGTACGTCATGTCGCGGATACCGATGTTGGTGCCCTCGGCGGTCTCGATGACCACCGGACGCTTGACGGTGGCGCCGATGCCCAGGATGGCGACCTGGTTCGGCGGCACGATGACGGTGTCGAACAGCGCACCGCGCGAGCCGGTGTTGCTGATGGTGAAGGTCGCGCCGGACAGCTCGTCCGGAGTGATCTTGTTGCCGCGGACCTTGGCGGCCAGGTCGGCCGTGGCCTTGGAGATGCCCGCCAGGTTGAGGTCACCGGCACCCTTGATGACCGGGGTCATCAGGCCCTTCTCGGAGTCCACGGCGATGCCGATGTTCTCCGAGTCGAAGTAGGTGATGGTGCCCTCGTCGTCGTTGATCCGGGCGTTGACGACCGCGTGGGCCTTCAGCGCCTGGGCCGCGGCCTTGACGAAGAACGGCATCGGCGAGAGCTTGACGCCCTCGCGGGCCAGGAAGGAGGCCTTGGCCTGCTCGCGCAGCTTCATGATCTTGGTGATGTCCACCTCGACCACGGAGGACAGCTGCGCCTGCGAGTGCAGGGCCTTCATCATGTTGTCGCCGATGACCTTGCGCATGCGGGTCATCTTGACCGTCTGACCGCGGAGCTCCGAGACCGCGGCGGCCGGAGCCTTCGCGGCGGACGGAGCGGCAGCCGCGGCCGGAGCCGGGGCGGCAGCGGCGGCCTTGGCGGCCTCGGCGGCGGCCAGCACGTCCTGCTTGCGGATACGGCCACCGACGCCGGTGCCCGTGACGGTGCTCAGGTTGACGCCGGACTCCGAGGCGAGCTTGCGCACCAGCGGGGTCACGTACGCGCCCTCGTCGCCCGCGACGGCCGGGGTGACCGGAGCCGGGGCGGCGACCGGAGCGGCAGCCGGGGCCGGGGCGACCGGAGCCGGAGCGGCCACCGGGGCGGCGGCCTGGACCGGAGCCGGAGCCGGAGCGGCCGGAGCCACCGGAGCGGGCGCGGCCGGCGCGGCCACGGGGGCCGGAGCCGGAGCGGCGGCCGGAGCCGGCGCGGCCGGGGCGGCAGGCGCGGCGGGGGCCGCACCGGCAACACCGATCACGGCGAGACGGGCGCCGACCTCGGCGGTCTCGTCCTCGCCCACCAGGATCTCCAGCAGGGTGCCGGCGACCGGCGCGGGGATCTCGGTGTCGACCTTGTCGGTGGAGACCTCGAGCAGCGGCTCGTCGGCCTCGACCGTCTCGCCCACCGACTTCAGCCAGCGGGTGACGGTGCCCTCGGTGACGGACTCGCCCAGGGCGGGGAGCACGACATCGGTGCCGGCGGCGGCCGGAGCCGGCGCAGCGGCGGGGGCCACAGCGGCCGGAGCCTCGGCGACCGGGGCCGGAGCCGCCGGGGCCGCGGGGACCTCGGCGACGACCGTCTCGACGGCCGGAGCCGCGGCCGGGACCGGGGCGCCGGAGCCGTCGTCGATGACGGCCAGCTCGGCGCCGACCTCGACGGTCTCGTCCTCGGCGACCTTGATGGAGGCCAGAATGCCGGACACGGGCGAGGGGATCTCGGTGTCGACCTTGTCGGTCGACACCTCGAGCAGCGGCTCGTCGGCCTCGACGCGCTCGCCCTCGGCCTTCAGCCAGCGGGTGACAGTGCCCTCGGTGACGCTCTCACCGAGCGCCGGAAGGGTTACGGAAACCGCCATGGTTTCAGTTGCTCCTTACGAAAGTGCGGAAGTGGTCGTCGCGCCCGTGACTGCTAGTCGTGGGAGTGCAGCGGCTTGCCGGCCAGGGCCAGGTGGGCCTCGCCGAGCGCCTCGTTCTGGGTCGGGTGCGCGTGGATGAGCTGCGCGACCTCGGCCGGCAGGGCTTCCCAGTTGTAGATCAGCTGGGCCTCGCCGACCTGCTCGCCCATCCGGTCACCGACCATGTGGACGCCGACCACGGCACCGTCCTTGACCTGGACGAGCTTGATCTCGCCCGCGGTCTTCAGGATCTTGCTCTTGCCGTTGCCCGCCAGGTTGTACTTGAGGGCGACGACCTTGTCCGCGCCGTAGATCTCCTTGGCCTTGGCCTCGGTGATACCGACGGAAGCGACCTCGGGGTGGCAGTACGTCACGCGCGGCACACCGTCGTAGTCGATCGGCACGGGCTTGAGGCCGGCCAGGCGCTCCGCGACGAGGATGCCCTCGGCGAAGCCGACGTGCGCCAGCTGGAGGGTGGGGACGAGGTCGCCGACGGCCGAGATGGTCGGCACGTTGGTCTGCATGTACTCGTCGACCAGGACGTAGCCGCGGTCCATCGCGACGCCCTGCTCCTCGTAGCCCAGGCCCTGGGAGACGGGGCCGCGGCCGACGGCGACCAGCAGCACCTCGGCCTCGAAGGTCTTCCCGTCGGCCAGGGTCACGCGCACACCGTTCTCGGTGTACTCGGCCTTGTCGAAGAAGGTGCCCAGGTTGAACTTGATGCCGCGCTTGCGGAACGCGCGCTCCAGCAGCTTGGAGCTGTTCTCGTCCTCGACCGGGACGAGGTGCTTGAGGCCCTCGATCACGGTGACGTCGGAGCCGAAGGACTTCCACGCCGAGGCGAACTCGACGCCGATGACGCCGCCGCCCAGCACGATCGCGGACTGCGGGACGCGGTCCAGCACCAGCGCGTGGTCCGAGGAGATGATGCGGTTGCCGTCGATGGTCAGACCCGGCAGGGACTTCGGCACGGAACCGGTCGCCAGCAGGACGTGCCGGCCCTGGATGCGCTGTCCGTTGACGTCGACGGACGTCGGGGAGGAGAGGCGGCCCTCACCCTCGATGTAGGTCACCTTGCGGGAGGCGACCAGGCCCTGCAGACCCTTGTACAGGCCCGAGATGACCTCGTCCTTGTACTTGTGCACGCCGGCGATGTCGATGCCCTCGAAAGCGGCCTTGACACCGAACTGGGCGGCTTCGCGAGCCTGGTCCGCGACCTCGCCCGCGTGCAGCAGAGCCTTAGTGGGAATGCAGCCGTTGTGCAGGCAGGTGCCACCGAGCTTGTTCTTCTCGATCAGGGCAACGTCCAGACCCAGCTGGGAAGCGCGCAGCGCCGCGGCGTAACCGCCACTGCCACCGCCGAGGATCACTAGGTCGAAAACGGTGCTGGCGTCGTTCGCCACGTCACGTCCTCCATGCATGTGCGCCGGGCACCGGTCGTTGGGGACCGGGCGGCGGCTGGTAATCGGCCGCTTGTCTTTCGGCCCTGTGGTGGGGGCCCTGTCCTGCCGAGGACCCATCTTCGCATGACCGAACAAACAGCGCGGCCCCGGGCTTCCCGGCCCGGGGCCGCGGTGACCGGGTGACTACCCCAGGTCGCCGGTGGCCGTGCGCTCGGCCAGCCGGACCAGGGTGCGGACGGCGGAGCCGGTGCCGCCCTTGGGGGTGTAGCCGTACGGGGCGCCCTCGTGGAAGGCCGGGCCGGCGATGTCCAGGTGGGCCCAGGTGATGCCCTCGCCGACGAACTCCTGCAGGAACAGGCCGGCCACCAGGCCGCCGCCCATGCGGACACCCATGTTGGCGATGTCGGCGGTGGGGGAGTCCATGGTCTTGCGCAGGTCCGCCGGGAGCGGCATCGGCCAGGAGGCCTCGCCGACCTCCTCCGCGATCTCGTGGATGGAGGTGCGGAAGGCGTCGTCGTTGGCCATGATGCCGAAGGTGCGGTCGCCCAGGGCCAGCACCATCGCGCCGGTCAGGGTCGCGACGTCGATGATCGCGTCCGGGTTCTCCTCGGAGGCGCGGGTCAGCGCGTCGCCCAGCACCAGGCGGCCCTCGGCGTCGGTGTTCAGCACCTCGACGGTCTTGCCGCTGTACATGCGGAGCACGTCGCCGGGGCGGGTGGCGGAGCCGGAGGGCATGTTCTCGGCGAGCGCCAGCCAGCCGGTGACGTTGACCTGGAGGCCCAGCTTCGCGACGGCCACGACGGCGGCGAACACGGCGGCGGCGCCGGACATGTCGCACTTCATCGTCTCGTTGTGGCCGGCCGGCTTGAGGGAGATGCCGCCCGAGTCGTAGGTGATGCCCTTGCCGACGAAGGCGAGGGTCTTCTCCGCCTTGGGGTGGGTGTAGGCGATCCTGACCAGCCGCGGCGGGTTCTCGGAGCCCTTGCCGACGCCCATGATGCCGCCGTAGCCGCCCTTGACCAGCGCCTTCTCGTCCAGCACCTGGACCTTGACACCCAGCTCCTTGGCCGTGGTCTGGGCCACGGCGGCGAAGGCCTCGGGGGTGAGGTCGTTCGGCGGGGTGTTGATCAGGTCTCGAGCGATGTTCACCTCGCTCGCGACGATCTTCGCGCGCTCGACGGCGGCCTTGTGGTCCTTGTCCCGCGGCTTGGCGCCCAGCAGGGTCACCTCGGCGAGCGGGCCCTTCGGGCCGTCGCCCTTGCCGTTCTTCTTCGTGCCGCCCTGGTAGGCGGTGAAGGCGTACGCGCCGAGCAGCGCGCCCTCGGCGACCGCGGTCACGGCCGAGGCGTCCTCCAGCGGCAGCGCGAAGGCGGCCTTCTTGGCACCGGCCAGCGCACGGGAGGCGGCACCGGCGGCACGGCGCAGCGCCTCCTCGTCGTAGGACTCGTCCTTCTCCGGAACCGGGCCGAGCCCGACCGCCAGCACGACCGGGGCCTTCAGACCGTCCGGGGCCGGCAGCTTGGTGATCTCGCCTTCGGCGCCCGAGGCACCGAGGGCATCGAGCACGGTGGCGAGCTTTCCGTCGAACGTCTTGTCCACGGCCTCGGCGCCGGCGGCCACGACGGGACCCTTGGGGCCCTTCGCCACGCCGACCACGAGGGCGTCGGCGCGCAGCGTCGCCGCGCCGGCAGTGCTGAGAGTCAGAGCAGTCACGGTGGTGAGGTCTCGCTTCCGTATGTGTGATGTGGGGCATGTGGCCCGTGCCGGGGTCGCCGGCCGTCCGCAGCGATCGTATTCCGGCCGGGCAGCCGTCAGAAATGAGCGTACGCGCACGCTGTGGTCCGTACGGCAATCGAAGGTTTGGCAAGTTGTTCGATCAAGAGGCCGTGAGGTTCACCCATCTGTGGCGACTGTTCAACGTTTGCCTTTTGGACCTGACGGGGTCCGACAGACTCGAGCCACTCTCGCAAGGGGACGCGGGGTTCCTTTGCATGATTTCCACAGAGCCTCCCCGGCCCGGCACATCCGCCTGTGGCCGTTGCCGAGGGATGCCTGCGGGGGGAAAGGCCGGCATGGTCAACAAGAACCGGATGAACAGGGCTGCCGCCGCATGGGCCGTGGCAGCGCTGGTGTCCGTGGCGGTTCCCGCCTCGGCTGCCACGGTCGCCGAGACGGCCGCGGTACCGCGCATCGACCTCAAGGTGCTCGTCGTCGACGACGGCGGCAGCTCCATCGATGCGATCACCGCCGAACTCCGGGACACCGGGGTTCCGTATACCCGCATCGACCTGGGCAGCGGCAGCCGCCCGGTGATCGACGCGGGCTTCCTCAGCGACACGGTCGACGGCCGGCCGCGCGCAAAGTTCCAGGGGGTGGTGCTGCCCAGCGAGAACCCGTTCGGCGAGGGCTCCGCGGAGATGGCCGCACTGGCCGCGTACGAGACCGCGTACGGCATCCGCCAGGTCGACGCCTACACCTGGGCCCACCCGGGCGTCGGACTCGAATACACCGACAACGGCGGTTACGCCGGGCAGCTCGACGGCACCCGGGCCGCGATCACCCCGGCGGGCAAGGCCGGCCCCTTCGGCTACCTCGGCGGCGAGGTCACCTTCGAGGACAACTCCGTCCTGATCCCGGAGAGCTTCGGCTTCATGGGACAGCCGCGGCCCGGCTACACCAGCTACCTCGACGCCCCGGTCGGCTCCGGCCGGGCCTCGCTGCTCGGCGAGTACGTCCACGACGGGCGCAGCGAACTGGTCGTCACCTTCGGCTACAACCAGTACCAGCGGCAGTACCGGCTGCTGGCCCGGGGCATCGTGGACTGGCTCACCCAGGGCGTCCACCTCGGCCAGAGCCGCAACTACTTCGCCGTGCACGTGGACGACGTCTTCGCGCCCGACGCCCGCTGGAACTCCGAGCTCAACTGCACCCCGGGCGACTACGCCTGCGCGGGCGGCGAGGGCAAGGAGAGCACCATCCGGATGACCGCCGCCGACGCCCAGTACGCCGCCCAGTGGCAGCAGGCCAAGGGCTTCAAGCTGGACATGGTCTTCAACGGCGGTGCAGGGGAGGAGTGGAAGACCGAAAACGGCGGCACCGATGCGATGACCGCGCAGCTTGTCGCCGACCGGGCCAAGTACCGCTGGATCAACCACACCTACACCCACCCGTTCCTCGGCTGCGTCCAGAACACCGCCACCGTCCCCTGGAGCTGCGCCAAGAACACCCGGGGCGCCACCCAGTGGATGAGCCGCGCCGAGATCGCCGCGCAGATCCGCGACAACCACAACTGGGCCGTCCGCAAGGGCATCGCACTGGACCGCACCGAACTGGTCACCGGTGAGCACTCGGGCCTGAAGACCCTGCCGCAGCAGCCGCAGGACAACCCCAACCTGGCCGGCGCCCTCGCCGACAACGGGGTCCGCTGGATCGCCAGCGACAACTCGCGCGAGCCCGCCCAGCGCACGGTCGGCACCGCCCTGACCGTCCCGCGGCACCCGATGAACGTCTACTACAACACCGGCACCAACGCCGAGATGGCCGACGAGTACAACTGGATCTACGCGAGCCGGGCCGACGGCGGCAGCGGGATCTGCGAGGACAACCCGGGCACCTCCACCTGCCTGCCCGAGCCCCTCGACCCGGCCACCGGCTACCTGGAGCACATCGTCCCGCAGGAGGCCCGGACCGCCCTGCGGCACGTGCTGGCCAACGACCCGCGCCCGCACTACGTCCACCAGTCCAACCTCGCCGAGGACCGCACCCTCTACCCCGTGCTCGACCAGGTCCTCGACACCTACCGCACCCTCTACGCGGCCAACACCCCGGTCGTGAACCAGAGCCAGAAGGACACCGGCACCGAACTCCAGCGCCGGGCGGCCTGGGACAAGGCGCTGGCCGAGGGCAAGGTCACCGCCTACCGCATCGGCACCACGGTCACCGTCAAGGCGCCCACCGGGGTCCTCGCACCGGTCACCGCCCCCGAGGGCACCCGCAAGCAGCAGCTCCTCGGCACCACGGTGTACGGCGCCGCCTATGCCGGAACCCGCTCGGCCTGGACCGGGCCCGAGGCCCTCCAGTCGGCGGTCACGCTCAAGCTGCCCAGCTGACCCGACCCGCCTTCCACGCGGCCGAGCGGGCTCCGCCCCGCTCGGCCGCCGCCCTGCGCACCTCAACACATCCAGTCCGGGGGGACACACCGCAATGAGCCATGGGCGTCACGTCACCATGCTCACCGAAGGCACCTATCCGCACGTCCACGGGGGCGTCAGCACCTGGTGCGACCAGCTCGTCAGAGGCATGCCGGAGGTCGACTTCCACGTCATAGCCCTGACCGGCAGCGGTCGCGAACCCGTCGCCTGGGAGCTGCCCCGCAACGTCTACCGGCACACCGTCGTACCCCTCTGGGGCCCGCCGCCCGGCCGCAGCCGGCGCGCCGCACTGCGGGGCCGCGACCACCGCCGGTTCACCGAGACCTACGAACACTTCCTGCTCTCGATGCTCGACCCCGACCACGGCGGCTTCGGCGAGGCCCTGCGCACCCTCGCCCTGCTCGCCCGGTCCGGCCGGCTCGCCCCGGCCCTGCGCTCCGAAGCGGTGCTGCGCACCCTGATGCGGGTCTGGACCCGCCCCGGCCTGGCCACCGCCGGCGCCGCACCCACCATCCACGATGCGCTCACCGCCACCGACCTGCTGGAACACGCGCTCCGCCCGCTCGCCGTCCGCATCCCGCCGGACAGCGTCGCGCACGCCGTCAGCAGCGGCCTCGCCACCCTGCCCGCCCTCGCCGCCGCCTATCTGGACCGGGTGCCGTTCCTCCTCACCGAGCACGGCATCTACCTGCGCGAGCGCTACCTCGGCTACCGCAGCGCCGAACAGCGCTGGCCGGTCAAGGCCCTGATGCTCGGCTTCTACCGGGAGCTCAACTCGGAGGGCTACCGGCAGGCCGACCTGATCACCCCGTGCAACAAGTACAACCGCCGCTGGGAGGAACGCGGCGGCGCGCCCGCCGACCGGATCCGCACCGTCTACAACGGCGTCGACCCGCACCGGTTCCCGGAGGCCGGCCCCGAGCCCGAGGTGCCGACCCTCAGCTGGTGCGGCCGGATCGACCCGATCAAGGACCTGGAAACCCTGATCCGGGCCTACGCGTTCATGCGCCGGGAGCTCCCGGCCCTGCGGCTGCGGCTGTTCGGACCCGTCCCGGCCGGCTGCGAGGACTACCGGATCCGGCTGGAGAAACTCGCGGCCGAACTGGGGGTCGCGGACGGCATCACGTACGAGGGCCGGATCGAGGACGTGGCGAAGGCCTATGCGGCGGGCAGCGTGGTGATGCTCTCCAGCATCAGTGAGGGATTCCCCTTCAGCATCATCGAGGCCATGTCCTGCGGCCGGACCACCGTCTCCACCGATGTGGGCGGGGTCCGCGAGGCCGTCGGCGACACCGGACTGGTGGTCCCGCCCCGCGAACCCGAGCTGATGGCCGGGGCCACCCTGGCGCTGCTCCGCGACGACGCCCGCCGCGCCGAGCTGGGGCGGCTGTCCCGGCAGCGGGTGGTGGAGAAGTTCACCCTGCACCAGTCGGTGGACGGCTTCCGGCACATCTACCGCGAACTGGCCGGCCAACCCGTGCTGCCCGTCCAGCCCGGGGACGGCTGGACCCAGCGGCTCGCCGACCCCTGGTACAAGGAGCTCGCGGCGGACGGGAGCATGTGGTGAGCGGATCGCTCTGGCTCAAACCGCCCGGTACACCCGGGACATCCGGTACACCCGGTGCATCCGGCGGTACGTCCGGCCGCCCGGCGGCCGGCACCGCCGAGGCCCGCCGGGACACCCTGCCGGCCATCCCCCGGCCGCGCCGGGAAGGCCCCGCCGCCGCCGACCCGATGGAGGAACTGGCCCTCCGCCTCGACCCGTTGGTCGCCTCCGCCGTTCACCCGGACGAGATCGCCGCCCTGCTGGAATCCGACGGGATGACGGACGAACACATCCGGCTCACCTACGGCCGCCAGGACTCCTTCGGCCTCGCCGAGGACCTGTACAGCCGGATCCCGCGGGCCTTCCCGGAGCCGGCCGCCGCTCCCGACCCGTGGAAGGTCTCGCTCACCGCCTGCCTGCTCCGCGGGGTGATCTTCGCCCTGCCCGGGCTCGCCTACCTGCTGGGCGCACCCCTGCTGGAAGGCCCGCCGGACCGGCTCGGCCTGCCCGCCGGGACCCTGACCCTGCTCGCCGGCGCGCTGATCGGCTGGGTGTGGGACCAGACCCTGTCCCACCGGGCGTACTCCTGGCTGGGTCTGGGCGACCGGGCGGCGGCCGGCCGCACCCTGCTCGTCGGCGCCCCGGCCGGGGCCCTGCTGGGGACCGCCACCGCCTTCGCCGTCCCCGGCGGGCCGCCGTTCAGCTACGCCTTCGCCGCCGGACAGGCGCTGTACGTCGGCGCCGCCACCGTCCTGCTGGTCCTCGGCCGGGAGCGGCTGCTGTTCTTCGCCCTGGCCCCGATGGCGGCGGGCGCGGCTGCCGCCCTGGCGGCCGACCTCCCGGTGCCGCTGCGGATCGGCCTGCTGCTGGTCTCCCTGACCGCCGCGTGCACCCTCGCCGTCCGGGAACTCCCGCTGGCCGCGGGCGTACGGTCGGCGGTCCGCCGGGTCCGGGGCCTGCTGGCCCGGCGGCCCGGCGAGGGCCCGGTGCGGTGGCGGGTGCTGCGCGGCGGCGAGGACGACTTCGCCCCGCGCGGGCCGCGGCTCGCGGACTCGGTCCCCTTCGGGGTGTTCGGACTGGGTACCGGCCTGCTGGTGCTGTACGCCGCGCTGGGCGAGGTGCTGGCGGGCGGGCCGGCCGAGGCGGTCGCGGCCCCGTCTGCGGTGGCCCTCACCCTCAGCATGGGCCCGGCCGAATGGCTGCTCCACCGGTTCCGCAGCGGCAGCCTGGCCGGACTGCGGGCGGCCCGCTCCCCGCGGGCGTTCCGCCGGGCCATGGTGCTGACCCTGGGCCACTGCCTGGCGGGCTATCTGTCGGTGCTGCTCGCCCTGGGCGTGGTGGGCACCCTGCTGTGGCCCGGCGCACCGGGCCTGAACGGGGTCCGGGTCGGCACCCTGCTGCTGCTCGGCACGGTGATGTGGACCGGTCTGCTGCTCCAGTCCTTCGGGGCGATCCGGATCGCGGCGGCGGTGTGTGCGGCTGCGGCGGCGGTGCAGAGCGCGGCCCTGCTGTTCGGGCTGGGGCAGCCGCGGGTGGTGCAGCTGGTGGTGGCCGGGGCTGCGGCTGCCGCCCTGGCCGCCCTGGTCTGCACCCTCCTGGGCCGCGCCACCTCCCACCGCTGACCCCGCCCCGCTGCGCGGAGCCTTTCCCCACCCCGCCCCTCCCCGAAACCGGGGCCTGCGGCCCCGGCCCCCGCTCGTGGGGCGCAGCCCCGGTTTCTGGGGGCACCTCCCAGCGGTAGCTGGGGGAGAAGGGGCGGGGTGGGGACATGGCCCCGCGCAGCGGCCCCCGACCCAACCGAGAAGGAACCCATGCTGCTGGTCCCGCTCTACGAGCATCCCGCCCACCACCCCACCGCCTGGTCCGCCCTGATCCGCGCGGCCGACCGCCTCCACTCGGTCGTCCTCAACCCGGACAGCGGCCCCGGCACCGCCCCCGACGAGCGCTTCGCCGAGGTCGCCGGCCGGCTCAAGGACGCCGGGGTGCCCGTCCTCGGCTATGTCGACACCGACTACGGGCGCCGCCCGCACGCCGCCGTGGTCCAGGACCTGCTCCGGCACCGCGACTGGTACGGGGTCGACGGCGCCTTCCTCGACCAGGCCGCCGCCGACGGCGGACTCCTGCCGCACTACCGGCGGCTCGCGGTGGCCGCCCGGGCCGCCGGCGCCCGCACCCTCGTCTTCAACCACGGGGTCCACCCGGACCCCGGCTTCGCCCAACTCGCCGATCTGCTGGTCACCTTCGAGGGCCCCTGGGACGCGTACCGGCACGCCGAGGTGCCGGAGTGGACCGCCGCCCACCCGGCCCACCGGTTCTGCCACCTGGTGTACGCCGTTCCGCCCGGCACCGCCGAGGCCGCCGCCCGGCTCGCCGCCGAGCGGCACGCGGGGGTGCACTGCGCCGTCCCCGGCGCGGGCACCCACCCCTGGGGGACCCTGCCGTACGCCCTGGAGGCGGGCGGATGACCCGGCCGCCGTTCCGGCGCCGGGCCGCCGCGCTGCCGCCGACCCTGGCCCTTTCCCTGGCCCTGCTGCTTGCGGCCTGTACCGCCGGTCCTCCGGAGCCCGGCCCGGACCCCGCTCCGCAGCCCGGCGGCGCCCGCTGGCAGCCCACCCCCGGCACCGCCTGGCAGTGGCAGCTCAGCGGCCGTCTCGACACCTCGGTCGACGTGCCCGTGTACGACGTCGACGGGTTCGACACGGGCAAGGAGCAGGTCCGCCGGCTGAAGGAGGACGGCCGCCGGGTCATCTGCTACCTCTCCACCGGCGCCTGGGAGGACTTCCGGCCGGACGCCGCAAAGTTCCCCGAGGAACTGCTCGGCCGCGGCAACGGCTGGGAGGGCGAGCGGTGGCTGGACATCCGCCGGACCGACCTCCTGGAGCCGCTGATGGCCGAGCGGATCGACATGTGCCGGGACAAGGGCTTCGACGCGGTGGAGCCGGACAACATGGACGGCTACCGCAACTCCACCGGCTTCCCGCTCACCGCCGCCGACCAGCTCCGCTACAACCGGCTGATCGCCCGGCTGGCGCACGACCGGGGCCTTGCCGTCGGTCTCAAGAACGATCTCGACCAGATCCCCGAACTGGTCGGAGATTTCGATTTCGCCGTCAACGAGCAGTGCGCCGAGCACGGCGAGTGCGACCGGCTGACCCCGTTCATCGAGGCGGGGAAGGCGGTGTTCCACGCGGAGTACGAGGTCCCGGCCGCCCGGTTCTGCGAGACCTCCCGCCGGCTGCGGCTGAGCTCCCTGGAGAAGAAGTACGAGCTGGGGGCCTGGCGCAAGACCTGCTGAGGCCGTGTGACAGCGCCGGGAGCGTCACACGGGCAGCACCACATGGACCCGGAAGCCGCCGCCGAACCGGGGCCCGGCATGACAGGAACCGCCGAGGGCGCCGGCCCGCTCCCGCATGCCGAGCAGGCCGTGGGTGCCGCCGGCGCGGCCGGCGTCCTCCGGGGCGGCGGCCGGCTCGCCGCCCCCGTCGTCGAGCACCGTGATCTCCACCGAGCTGCCCACCCGCACCACGCTGACCTCCGCCTTCGCATCGGGGCCGGCGTGCTTGCGGACGTTGGTCAGCGCCTCCTGGATCACCCGGTACACGGCCAGATCCACCGCGGCAGGCAGCGGCCCCTCGGCCCCGGACGGCCGGTCGACGGCCACGGCCACCGCCACCGGCAGGCCGGCGTGCCGGAAGGTGTCCACGAGTTCGTCCAGCACGGCCAGCCCGGGCGCCGGCTCGGTCGGCGCCTCGGGGTCCCCGGACTGCCGCAGCAGTCCGACCGTGGCCCGGAGTTCGTTGAGCGCCGAGCGGCTGGCCTCCCGTACATGCGCAAGGGCCTCCTTCGCCTGGTCCGGCCGCTTGTCCATGACATGCGCGGCCACCCCCGCCTGCACATTGACGAGGGCGATGTGGTGGGCCACCACATCGTGCAGGTCGCGGGCGATCCGCAGGCGCTCCTCGGCGACCCGCCGCCGGGCCTCCTCCTCCCGGGTCCGCTCGGCCCGCTCGGCCCGCTCCCGGATGGCGTCGACGAAGGCCCGCCGGCTGCGTACCGCATCACCGGCCGCCGCAGCCATGCCGGTCCAGGCGAAGATGCCGATGTTTTCCTGCGCGTACCAGGGCAGCGGGCCCGCCAGCATGGCCACCCCGGTCAGCCCGGTCATGGTGAGCAGGCCCACCCGCCAGGTGGTGGGCCGGTCGGTGGCCGCGGCCACCGTGTACAGGGCGACCACGGTGCAGATCGCGACCGGCGCCCGGGGCTCCATGGTGGCCAGTTCCACGAAGGCCAGCACGCTGGTGGCGGCGAGCACGGCGCGCGGGCGGCTCCGCCGCAGCACCAGCAGGGCCGAGCCGAGCACCATCAGGAGCAGCGAAGCGGAGTGCGGGGTGCGGGTGCCGAAGGTGGGGCCCTGCGGGCCGTGCGGGTCGGCGAAGGACATGACGATCATGCAGAGGAGCACGCCGAGCGCCAGCACGGCATCGGTCGCCAGGGGGTGCGCCCGCATCCAGTCGAGGGCGGAACCGAGCGGTCCGGTGCCCGTGCCGGAAGTTGGCCGGAGGGATGTCGTCGTCACCCGGCTACGGTACGGGCGGCGGGGGCCCCGGGCCCAGCGGGGTGCGGGACCGCTCCGGGCCCCAGAGCGTGCGGACCGCGATGAGCAGTGCCACCGCGGCGATCGCCGCCAGGTGCTCCTTCCCGGCGAGGTTGTCCTTGACCGTCAGCTCCACGATCATCCCCAGCACCACCAGCCCCGCGGTGAGGTACGCCCCGTAGCACCAGCAGACGTACACGGCCAGGCCGACCACCGCCGCCGAGGGCCCGGTGTCGTTGACCAGCCGGTCGGAGTCGGGCAGGCCCAGCGGATGCTCCGGTCCGAGCGCCAGCCCGATCCGGGCGTACATGGTCCCGGCGAGCGTGGCGAGGTAGCCGATCAGCAGGGTCCGCCACCAGCCGATGCAGATCTCCGAGATCCCGAAGACCAGCAGCATCTGGGCCAGCGCCCCCCAGACGGGCAGGTCCAGGGCGGGTACGAACAGGGAGAGCGGGGTCCGCAGCAGGGCCGGCCACAGCGGGTCGGTGGCCTTGACCGAGCCCAGGTTCTGGACGACCTGGTAGCCCCACGGCTGGTTCTGGACGACCTGGAAGACGGCGGTCAGGCAGACGGCGCCGAGGGTCATCGGCACCGCCCGCCAGCGCCGCCGGACGAGCCCGTCGCGGACCGTCCGGTACAGCGGCCCCCATTCCCGGCGGGCGAACCGCTCCACCGGGCCCGCGCTCCGCGTCGCCGTCAACGCATCGTCTCCAGGTGTCTGCGGTGCAGCCACTTCGGCAGGCCCGGAGCCTCCAGGAAGCCCTCGGCCCGGCCGGCCGCGATACCGATCCGCAGCAGGTCGGAACTCTTCTCGAAGAGCATGAACCGCGGTTCCCAGATCGGCCGGTATTTGGCGTTGGCCCGGTAGAGGGACTCGATCTGCCACCAGCGGGAGAAGAAGCTCAGCAAGGAACGCCACAGGCGCAGCACCGGACCCGCGCCGAGCCGGGAGCCCCGCTCGAAGACCGACCGGAACATCGCGAAGTTCAGCGAGACCTGGGTGACCCCGATCTCCCGGGACCGCTCCAGGAGTTCGATCACCATGAACTCCATCAGGCCGTTCTCGGAGTCCCGGTCACGGCGCATCAGGTCGAGGGAGAGCCCCTTGGGGCCCCACGGCACGAAGGAGAGCAGGGCGCGCAGTTCGCCCTGGCCGTCGGTGCACTCCAGCATCACGCACTGACCGTCGGCGGGATCGCCCAGCCGGCCCAGCGCCATGGAGAACCCCCGCTCGGTGGCCCCGTCGCGCCAGTCGTCGGCGCGGCGCAGCAGCTCCTCCATCTCCGCGGCCGGGATGTCGGCGTGCCGCCGGATCCGTACGGTGTACCCGGCCCGCTTCACCCGGTTGTAGGCCTGCCGTACGGTCCGCATGGCGCGGCCCTCCAGGGTGAACTCGGCGGTCTCGACGATGGCTTCGTCACCGAGTTCGAGGGCGTCCAGGCCGTGCCGGGCGTAGATCGTGCCGGCCTCCTCGCTCGCCCCCATCACCGCCGGTACCCAGCCGTGCTCGCGGGCCTCGGCCAGCCAGGGCTCGATGGCGCCGGGCCAGGCCTCCGGGTCGCCGATGGGGTCGCCGGAGGCGAGCGAGACACCGCCGACCACCCGGTAGGTCACGGCGGCCTTCCCGGTGGGGGACCAGATGACGCTCTTCTCGCGGCGCAGCGCGAAATAGCCCAGCGAGTCGCGGTCGCCCTGCCGGGCGAGCAGGGCGCGCAGCCGCTCCTCGTCCTGCTCGGTGAGCGGGTCGACGGCCCGGCGGGACCGGAACGCGGCCAGCAGCACGGCGAGCAGCAGCAGGAAGGACATCACGTTGATGGCCACGTCCACCCAGCCGGGGGTGGTGATGTCCGGGTAGCCGGAGTCGTCGGCGGCGAGCGTGACCAGCCGCATCACCCCGTACCGCCAGCGGGCCGGGAAGGAGGCCGTCGCATGGTCGGGGGCGGTGTTGGTGGCGCCCACCAGCAGGGCCGCGACCAGGGAGGTGACGAGCAGTCCGACGGCGGCCACCGCCCCGGCCAGCTTCGGGTTGGACCGGTCGCCCTTGGCGTAGAACTCGCGGCGGCCCAGCAGCAGGGCGGCGACGAACGCGGCGGTGAGCACCAGCGACACCCAGTTCTGGACGTGGCTGCGGATCTCCGGGTAGCCGGGGGTGCAGAAGGCGGCGAGGAACAGGGCCAGCAGCACGCCGCCGAGCACCAGGTTCAGGATCCAGGCGGCCCGTTTGCGGCGGCCCATGGTGACGGCGAGCAGCAGCGAGAACAGCCCGGAACCGAAGCCCGCGGTGAGCAGGTAGGGGGTGTACAGGTCGGCGGTGTTGTGGGCGCGCAGATCCTGGCCGAGCGAAACCCACACCGCGCTCAGGACGTTGACGAAGGTGACGGCGCGCAGGTACCAGACCGCGAACGCGGCGCTCCGGCGCGACCGCGTGGTCCCCCTGCTCTCGGTACCGCCCTCCGGACTCCGGCCGGCTCCCCGGTCGTTCCTCCGGACGGTTTCTGTGCTGGTCAAAAGGACCTCTCCCATGAAAAGCGATCATATGGGGCATCGCATTCCATGCGGAGTCAGGGAACGGCGGCCCGGTCGAGGCCGCCGTCCCCGCAGCTCACCCAGCCGTATCCGGCCCGTCCTGCCCCGGTCGCTCGGGAAGCTCCGCCGCGAGTGCGGCAGCGGCCTGGACGAGGGGAAGTGCCAGCAATGCCCCGGTTCCTTCCCCCACAGTGACGCCGTGGTCGAGCACCGGGTTGAGTGCCATCCGGTCCAGCGCCTTCGCCTGGCCCGGCTCACCGCTCGCCTGGCCCGCCAGCCACCAGTCCGGCGCCCGGAACGCGGCCCGCTGCGCGACCAGTGCGCACGCGGCCGACACCACCCCGTCGAGGATCACCGGCGTACGGCGCACCGCGCACTGGAGCAGGAAGCCGGTGATCGCGGCCAGATCGGCGCCACCGACCGCCGCGAGCAGCTCCACCTGATCGCCCAGCACCGGCCGGGCCCGGCGCAGTGCGTCCCGGATCGCCGCGCACTTGCGCATCCAGGTCAGGTCGTCGATGGGGGAGCCGCCCCGCCCGGTGACCACCGAGGCATCGGTCCCGCACAGCGCCGCGACCAGGGTCGCGGCGACCGTCGTCCCGCCGACGCTCAGATCGCCGAGGACGACGAGGTCCGTTCCCGAGTCGGCCTCCTCGTCGGCGATCCGCATGCCCAGCCGCAGCGCCGCCTCGGCCTCGGCCACCGTGAGGGCGTTCTCGATGTCGATGCGCCCGCTGCCGCGCCGCACCCGGTGCCGTACGACCTCCTCGGGCAGCAGCCCGGGATCGCAGTCCAGCCCCGCATCCACCACCCGTACGCCGGCACCGAACCGGCCGGCCAGGATCGACACCGGGCTGCGCCCGTCCAGCACGGCGCGGACGAGATCGTGCGCCCCGCCCGCGGGACGCGCCGAGACACCCAGGTCCGCCACCCCGTGGTCACCGGCGAACAGCAGCACCCTGGCCCGCTCGACCGGCCGGACCGGTACGCAACCCTGCGCGGCGGCCAGCCAGTCGGCCAGTTCGTCCAGCCGGCCCAGGGCGCCGGGCGGCACGGCCAGGCGCTCACGGCGGTCCTCGGCGTCACGCCGGACGCCCCCGTCGGGGCGCTCGATCAGATCGGAGAAGTCGTCGAGATTCAGCGTGGTCATTTCCCGAACAGTACAGGCGGTGAGGCCCTGCCCAAGCCCGCAGCCGAGGCCCCCGGACGCTACTCCTTGAGGATGACGGCCTGCCCGGCGACCACCAGCAGCACGTGCTCGCACTCACCGCCCACGGCCGCGTTCAGCTTGCCCAGTTCGTCCCGGAACCGCCGCCCGGCGGGCGTCGCGGGCACCACGCCGGAACCGACCTCGTTGCTCACCACCACCACGGTCCGGCGGGTCGCCCGCACCGCCGCCACCAGTTCCGCGATCCGCTCCCGCAGCCGCCTCTGCCCGCCGTTCGCCCAGGTCTCCTCGTCCCAGGCGCCCACCCGGTCCATGGCGTCCGTCAGCCACAGCGCCAGGCAGTCGATCAGCAGCGGCGGCCCCTCCTGCGCGAGCAGCGGCGCCAGGTCGCAGGTCTCCAGCGTCCGCCAGGAGCCCGGCCGCCGCTCGCGGTGCAGCGAAACCCGCGCCGCCCAGTCCGCATCGCCCTCCCGGGTGCCGCCGGTGGCCACGTACTGCACCTCGGGGAACGCGCCCAGCCGCTGTTCCGCCTCCACCGACTTCCCGGACCGGGCCCCGCCCAGCACCAGGGTCCGCCGGGGCAGGTCCGGGACCGCGTGGTACTCGCCGACGATCAGGGTGGCCCCGTCCGGCACGGCCCGGGCACCGGCCGCGGCGCAGCGCCGGTCCAGCTCGGCGCCCGGCGGGGTGTCGTGGTCGATGTGCACGGCGATCACATCGGTGGCCGGTCCGACCGCGCCGGAGGCCCGCAGCCGGGCCAGCGCATCGGGCCGGCCGAGCACGTCGGCGACCACCATGTCGTACGGCCGTACGGCGCTCTCCCCGGCCGGGGAGCCGCCGGGCGGCAGGTACAGCAACCGGTCCCCGTCCGGCCCGGTCACCTCGTATCCGGTACCCGGCGCGTCCATCGGCACCGCCCGCACCCGGTGCCCGCTGATCACCGACAGCTCCCGCCCGTCCGGCACCCGCCCGGCGGTGGGCAGCCCGGGCGGCAGCTCGACGGCCGGCCCGTCGTGAGGATGGGTGAGCAGCACCTGGCGCACCCCGGCCAGCGAATGCCCGGCCCGGGCGGCGGCCAGCACGGCCCCGGGGGTCAGATCGAGCAGCAGCGCACCGTCCACGAGCACGGCGGTCGCCGCCCGCGCCCGGCCGCCGACGGAAACGGCACAGGCGGCGCAGGGACACCCGGGGCGGGGCAGTCCTTCGGGTGTGCCGGTGCCGAGCAGAGTCAGTTCCACAAGGAAGATCCTCCCGTGTCCCCGCGGGTGGTGCTCGCCCGGCTAGTCTGCGGGCAGACAGCGGACGAGCAACGGAGGCGGACATGGCGTGGACGTGGCGGTTCGAGACGGCGGACGGCACGCAGGCGGCGCCGGCGGTGGAACCCGAGGAGTTCACCACGCAGGGTGACGCGGAGTCCTGGATCGGCGAGTACTGGAAGGACCTGCTGGAGGGCGGCGCGGAACGAGTCCGCCTGTCGGACGACAACGGCACGGAAATCTACGCGATGAGCTTGCGCGAAGCCCTGGACGCGTAGCGCGCCTCCGCGGTACCCCGGGGCTTCGCCCTGCGGGTACGGGCGCCGGTGCCCGGCGGCGTTCGGGGCGGCGCCGCAGTGCCGGCGGGGTTCGGGGCGCAGCCCCGGGTTCGGGGTACGGGGGCGGAGCCCCGCGGGTGCGGGCGGCGCCGCAGCACCGGCGGGGGTTCGGGGCGCAGCCCCGGAAGCGGGGTCCGGGGCGAGGCCCCGGCGGGGTTCGCGGCGGTGCCCCGCGTGTTCGAGCGGGAGCCGCAGCACCGGCGCTGTACGGGGCGGAGCCCCGAGGGTGCGGGCGGTGCCGCCGCACCGGCGGGTTCGGGGCTGAGCCCCGGGTACGACGGGTCACGGGGCGGGGCCCCGAGGGTGCGGGCGGTGCCGCAGCACCGGCTGGGTACGGGCCAGAGCCCCAGGGGGTTCGGGGTACGGGGGCGCAGCCCCGCGGGTGCGGGCGGTGCCGCAGCGCCGGCGGGGTTCGGGGTACCGGGGCGCAGCCCCAGGAGCGGGGTCCGGGGCCGCAGGCCTCGGTTTCGGGAAGGGGCGGGGTGGGGAAATGCCCCGCGCAGCGGAACCCCCACCGCCGCTCGGCCACACAGCCACCCCCGGCCGGAGCCCGGCCACGGCACGAACCGCCCCCGGGACCCAGCCGACCGCAAGGCCGAGCCGCCTCCGGGGCTCAGCCGGGCACGGGGCCGGCCGCCAGGCCCAGCCGGCCGCACGGCCGAGCCGGGCGCAAAGCCGAGCCAGGCCCAGCCGAGCGCCGGGCCAGCCCGCAGCCCAAGCCAACCCCGAGCGGAGCTCTCAGCCGCGAACCCCACACAAGTGCAGCAACGCCGCCACCCCCCGGTAAGGATCCGTCCGCCCGGCCCGCTCCTCCGCCGCCAGCAGCCGCTCCAGCTCCCCCTCCGGCGGCAACGCCTCGCCCGCCGTCTCCGTCCCGTCGGTGAAGACCCGCACCCCGTACCACGCCTCCAACGGCGCCCCGATCCCGGACAGCGTGTCCCGTAGCCCGGACAGCCGGTCGGCCCGTACCTCCAGGCCCAGCCGGTTCGTGTAGTCGACGGAGTCGAACGCGGCCAGCGCACCCGCCCAGTCCCCGCCCAGCCCCGGCCGCATCGCGAGCGCGTCGCCGTTGCGGACCAGCAGGGACAGCAGGCCGCCGGGCGCCAGCATCCGGGCCAGCCCGGCGAGCATCCCGTCCGGCTCGGGGACGTACATCAGTACGCCGTGGCACAGCACCACGTCGAAGCTGCCCGGCAGGAAGTGCGCGCCGGTCTCCCGGCCGTCGCCCTCCAGCAGCCGGACCCGGTCGCGGATGCCGGCCGGCTCCGCGGCCAGCGCGGCCCGGGCCACCTCGATCATGCCGGGGTCCTGCTCCAGGCCGGTGACCATGTGCCCGGCCCGGGCCAGCCGCAGCGCCTGGGTGCCCTGACCCATGCCGACGTCCAGGACGCGGAGCCGCTGCCCGACCGGGAAGCGGTGCGCGATCTGTTCGTCGACCTGGCGGCCCACGAGTTCCTGGCGGACGGCATTACGCAGTCCGCCCAAACCCTCCAGCCAGAGCCTGGCTCCCCCCGCGAACCCCTCGCTCAGGGCCGTTCCCCACGCTTGACCTGCGGCTTCGGCAGGCGCAGCCGACGCATCTGGAGGGTGCGCATCAGGCCGTAGGCGACCGCGCCGCGCTTCGGCTCGTCCGGGAAGCGCTGGTTCACGGCCTTCTTCAGGCGGATGAACAGGCCGATCGAGTCGACGATGATCAGCGCGATCACGCCGAGCCACAGCAGCAGCGCGATGTTCTGGATGGACGGGACCCGGATCATGCTCAGCACCAGGATGACCACCGCGAGCGGCAGGAACATCTCGGCGACCGAGAAGCGGGAGTCCACGTAGTCACGGACGAACCGGCGGACCGGACCCTTGTCACGGGCCGGCAGGTACCGCTCGTCACCGCTGGCCAGCGCCTCGCGCTGCTTGGCCAGCTCGACCCGGCGCCGTTCGCGGGCGCGCTTGGCGTCCTCCTTGCGGTTGCCGGTCGAGGCCACCACGGCCTTGCGCTGCGACTGTGCGACAGCGCGCTTCGGCGTCGGGCGGCCCTTCGGGGCCTGCGGGTCACGGGGCTGCGAAGCGTCCGCGCTCACCTTGTCGGCGGCGGCGGCCTTCTCTTCCTTGGAGGAACGGCTACCAAACACAAAACCCAAGGGTACGTGGTCGGGCGGAGGAGCCCCACCCCGGTGGGGAACGATCCGGCAACGGCGGACGTCTTCCAGTGCAAGGGGATCACCTACTCCCTACGCCTGAGAGAGCCGCGGCGTCTCGTCCTCCAGGAGGAGCGCATCGGCGCCCGATCGGTGCGGTAATAGAGGCAGGGCCCGTAGTGTGGTCCTGAGGTTCGCACCTGTAGGTGACCTGCAGCCGAAGTCCGTCAGAAGGGGGCGCGCGAAGCCCATGAGCGGTGTCATGAAGCGTATGGGGATGATCTTCCGCGCGAAGGCGAACAAGGCCCTTGACCGGGCCGAGGACCCGCGCGAGACCCTCGACTACTCGTACCAGAAGCAGCTTGAGCTGCTCCAGAAGGTGCGCCGCGGTGTCGCCGACGTCGCCACCTCCCGCAAGCGCCTGGAACTGCAGCTCAACCAGCTGCAGGGGCAGTCCGCCAAGCTCGAGGACCAGGGGCGCAAGGCCCTCGCCCTGGGCCGTGAGGACCTGGCCCGCGAGGCCCTGTCCCGCCGTGCCTCCCTCCAGCAGCAGGTCAGCGACCTGGAGGTACAGCACCAGACCCTCCAGGGCGAGGAGGAGAAGCTGACCCTGGCCGCCCAGCGGCTGCAGGCCAAGGTGGATGCCTTCCGGACGAAGAAGGAGACCATCAAGGCCACCTACACGGCGGCCCAGGCCCAGACCCGGATCGCCGAGTCCTTCTCCGGCATCTCCGAGGAGATGAGCGATGTCGGCCTGGCCATCCAGCGGGCCGAGGACAAGACCGCGCAGCTCCAGGCGCGGGCCGGCGCCATCGACGAGCTGCTCGCCTCGGGCGCGCTGGACGACCAGAGCGGCCTCGGCTCGAAGGACGACATCCAGGCCGAGCTGGACCGCCTCTCCGGCGGGACGGACGTGGAGCTGGAGCTCGCCCGGATGAAGGCCGAGCTGGCCGGCGGCCCGTCCGCTCAGCAGCAGGCCATCGAGGGCGGCACCCCGGGTGCCCAGCAGCAGCCGCAGCAGACCCAGCACCGGTTCGACAAGCAGTAGGACGGGGCCCGTCATGATTGTCCGCATCATGGGGGAAGGCCAGGTCGAGCTCGGCGACGACCATGTCGCGGAGCTCGACAAGCTGGACGACGAGCTGCTGGCGGAGATGGAGGGCGGGGACGGCGAGGGCTTCCGGCGGACCCTGTCCGCGCTCCTCGACAAGGTCCGCGAGCTGGGCACCCCGCTGCCGGACGATGTGCTGGAGCCCTCCGAGCTGATCCTCCCCGCGGCCGACGCGACCCTCGAAGAGGTGCGGCGGATGCTCAGTGACGACGGTCTGATCCCCGGCTGACATCAGGACCCGGTGGGGTGTCCGGCGGGGAGTCGGGCGGGGAAGGGTCCGGTGCCCCGCCGATGAAGTCCTGGAACCTGCGCCGCGGACCGGCCCAGCGCCGGTCGTGGTGGAACGCCCGCAGGCCCGCCTTCGCGCGGGCCCGCGGGCGGTTTGCGTAGAACCTCTTTGCGTACGGGGAGCTGGGCCGGGCCAGCCGGACCGCGCCGATCAGCGCCACGAACGGAACCAGGATGCCGATCAGCGCGGTGCGCGGCTTGCCCTTCCACAGGGCGATCAGGGCCAGGAAGAAGTTGGTCGCCGCGTTTATGGCGACCAGGCCACGGCTCTGCCGTTCCTCGTACGTCAGGTCGTTGACCCCGAAGGGGAGGAAGCCGCCGAGGACCAGCGCGACCAGGGCGGCGGTCAGCACCACGATCTCCACGCTCTTGCGGCCCTGCTCGCTCCAGTAGACGTCGTCCAGGTGCAGGATCAGGGCGAACTCGTCCAGCACCAGGCCGGCCCCGAGCCCGAAGACGACGGCGGACGCCAGGGCACCGATCCCGTGGCGGCCACTGCCGACCGCACCGAAACCGCCGACGATCACCAGGATCACCCCCGGCACGACGTGGTGGACGTGCATCCCGCCCGGAGTGACGTTCTTGAAAGGGCCCCGGCCCGCCCGGATCAAACGCGTGATCACGCGGGTGACCAGGAAGGACGTCACGAAGGAGAGCAGCGCGAGGAGCATCGGCAGCTTCCCCGGCTCGATGATGTTGCGGTACCACCAGTGACCCATACCACCGTCTCCCCATTTGACCGGTAATGCGCAATTTACAGGTCGTCATGAGCGGGTAGCGTTCCGGGGGATGACCGACTCGCACTCCGATCCGCACCATTCGCCGCCGCCGTCGTCGCCCGCAGAGCGCGCCGCGCTGCGCGACGGCATCCGGTTCGCGTTCGGCACCCTCACCGTGTTCCCCGCCCGCATCACCCGCTGGGACCGCCCCGCCGCCCGTATCGGCATGGAGTGCGCCCCGCTGGCCGGCCTGGCCGTGGGGTTGTGTGCGGCCGTCCCCGGAGTCCTGCTGCTCCTGCTCGGCGGCAGCCCGCTGCTCGCCGCCGTGGTCACGGTGGCCGTGCCGGCCGCGCTGACCCGGGCCCTGCACCTGGACGGACTGGCCGACACCGCCGACGGCCTCGGCAGCGCCAAACCGGCCGAGGACGCGCTGCGGATCATGAAGCAGTCCGATATCGGCCCGTTCGGTGTGGTGGCGCTGCTGGTGGTGTTCCTGGTCCAGGTGGCGGCCCTGGCCGATCTCTACGCGGAGAACCCGCTGCACGGAGCGCTGGCCGCCGTGGTCGCCGCCGTCACGGCCCGTCTCGCCCTCACCCTCGCGTCCCGGGCGGGGGTCCCGCCGGCCCGCCCCGGCGGACTGGGCGCAGCCGTCGCCGGCACCGTCCCGGCCGCCGCAGCCTTCGGCCTCGCCGCCGTGGTCACCGTGGCGGCCGGCCTGGCCGCCCTCCCGCTGGGACTGCCCGCCGCTGCCCGGCAGGCCGCCGCGGTGATCGCCGCCCTGCTGGCCGCCGAATGGCTGCTCCGCCGCTGTGTCCGCCGCTTCGGCGGGGTCACGGGCGACGTCTTCGGCGCCACCGCCGAAACCGCCGCCACCACCACCCTCCTCCTCCTCTCCCTGGGCTGACCCCCCGCCCACCGGCGCCCGCACGCTCCGGCTCGGCCGGACCGTTTTCGGCCAGGTGGCGGGCCGGGCCGTGGGGGCGGTCGGTGGCCCGGCTGCCCCGTGCTCAGGGCGCGGACCAGGCGGACGCGGCGGAATCCCGCCGCCGGAATCCGGCCGAGTCCGGCGTCCGCGCCGCCGGGTGGGCAGGTCCCGCGCCACGCCCCCGTACCCTCTCTTCCCGTGGAAGAGACGCCGACCGACCCACCAGCCGACGCGCCCATCAGGGTGCTGCTCGCCGACGATCAGGCGCTGTTGCGCAGTGCCTTCAAGGTGCTCGTCGACTCCGAGCCCGACATGGAGGTCGTGGGCGAGGCCTCCGACGGAGCGCAGGCCTATGCGCTCGCCGGGGAGCGGGCGGCCGATGTGGTGCTCATGGACATCCGGATGCCCGGCACGGACGGCCTCGCCGCCACCCGGATGATCAGCGCCGACCCGGCCCTGGCCGGGGTGCGCGTGGTGATGCTGACCACCTTCGAGGTCGACGAGTACGTGGTGGAGGCCCTGCGGTCCGGAGCCTCCGGCTTCCTCGGCAAGGGCGCCGAGCCCGAGGAGCTGCTGAACGCCATCCGGATCGCCGCCGCCGGAGAGGCCCTGCTCTCCCCGGCCGCGACCAAAGGACTGATCGCCACTTTCCTTGCCCAGGGCGGCGGACTGGACGCCGCCGCCGGCGTGGCGGGCGGCCGGCACGCCGAGCGGCTGTCCGCGCTCACCGGACGGGAACGCGAGGTGCTCGTCCAGGTGGCCGCCGGACTCTCCAACGACGAGATCGCCACCCGCCTGGAGGTCAGCCCGCTGACCGTGAAGACCCACGTCAACCGGGCCATGGCCAAGCTCGGCGCCCGGGACCGCGCCCAGCTGGTGGTGATCGCCTACGAGTCGGGGCTGGTCCGCCCCCGTGCCGAGTAGGCGCAACGCAGAAGGGGCACCCCCCCTGAGGGTGCCCCTTCCGTATCTGCGCGAGGACCGCGGCTGCGGCCGGCCGCTGCGGCTACGGCAGCGCCAGCATCCGCTCCAGCGCCAGCTTGGCGAAGCTCTCGGTCTCCTTGTCGACCTGGATCCGGTTCACCAGGTTGCCCTCGGCCAGCGACTCCAGGGTCCAGACCAGGTGCGGCAGGTCGATGCGGTTCATGGTCGAGCAGAAGCAGACCGTCTTGTCGAGGAAGACGACCTCCTTGTCCTCCGCAGCGAATCGATTCGCCAGGCGCTTGACCAGGTTCAGCTCGGTGCCGATGGCCCACTTGGAGCCGGCCGGGGCCGCCTCCAGGGCCTTGATGATGTACTCCGTCGAGCCGACGTAGTCCGCAGCGGCCACGACCTCGTGCTTGCACTCGGGGTGCACCAGCACGTTGACGCCCGGGATCCGCTCCCGTACGTCGTTGACCGAGTCCAGCGAGAACCGGCCGTGCACCGAGCAGTGCCCGCGCCACAGGATCATCTTCGCGGCGCGCAGCTGCTCGGCGGTCAGCCCGCCGCCCGGCTTGTGCGGGTTGTAGACCACGCAGTCGTCCAGGGACATGCCCATGTCCCGGACGGCGGTGTTCCGGCCCAGGTGCTGGTCCGGCAGGAACAGCACCTTCTCCCCGTGCTCGAAGGCCCACTCCAGGGCCTTCTTCGCATTGGACGAGGTGCAGATGGTGCCGCCGTGCTTGCCGGTGAAGGCCTTGATGTCGGCGGAGGAGTTCATGTACGAGACGGGGACCGTGATGTCGGCTATGCCCGCCTCGGTCAGCGCGTCCCAGCACTCCGCGACCTGCTCGGCGGTGGCCATGTCGGCCATCGAGCAGCCGGCCGCCAGGTCCGGCAGGACGACCTTCTGGTCGTCCGAGGTCAGGATGTCCGCGGACTCCGCCATGAAGTGCACGCCGCAGAAGACGATGTACTCGGCCTCCGGCTTGGCGGCGGCGTCGCGCGCGAGCTTGAAGGAGTCGCCGGTGACATCCGCGAACTCGATGACCTCGTCACGCTGGTAGTGGTGGCCGAGGATGAAGACCTTGTCCCCGAGCTTCTCCTTGGCCGCGCGGGCCCGCGCCACCAGGTCCGGGTCGGACGGCGAGGGGAGGTCACCAGGGCACTCCACCCCGCGCTCGCTCCTGGGGTCGGCTTCGCGGCCGAGCAGCAGCAGGGCGAGCGGCGTCGGCTGGACGTCCAAAGGCTGGGCGGTGGTCACGACACGCACCCTTTCTGTTCCGCGACTACGATACTTCTCGTCTATTTGACGCTATCTATCATAGCCGGTTCACGTCAGTTTGACGATGCCGATAGTGTCGATGTGACGAATTCGCGCTCCGGAACAGTAGGGTCCACCGCTCCACCCCGGTGTGCGAGCATGGGAATGAATCCGAGGCCGCGTCGGTTGCAGCCGACGGCAAGAGTCCGCCCCACTTCGGGAGTGAATGCAGATGTCCGTTCAGGACGAAAAGACCACTGTGAGCGACGGCATCCTCCTGTCCGACGCCGCCGCCGCCAAGGTCAAGGCCCTGCTCGAGCAGGAAGGCCGGGACGACCTGGCCCTGCGTGTCGCCGTTCAGCCCGGCGGCTGCTCCGGCCTGCGCTACCAGCTTTTCTTCGACGAGCGCTCCCTCGACGGGGACGTCGTCAAGGACTTCGACGGCGTCAAGGTCGTCACCGACCGCATGAGCGCCCCGTACCTGGGCGGCGCCTCCATCGACTTCGTCGACACCATCGAGAAGCAGGGCTTCACGATCGACAACCCGAACGCCACCGGCTCCTGCGCCTGCGGCGACTCCTTCAGCTAAGCCTCCATCAGCTGAGCCTGAACGCGCGAAGGGGCCCGCACCGGTACCAACCGGTGCGGGCCCCTTCCGTATCCCCACCGCCTGCCCGCCGGACCCAGGTCAGGCGCGGGGCAACTGCTGTCCGTTCGTCGCGTCGACGACCTTCCGGCTGCCCAGCGGCTCCGCCAGCGTCGCCGACAGCGACATCTCCTGGGCGATCAGGATGCAGGCCCGCCCCGGCTCCTTCGGCGTGTCCGTGATCCGCACCGACACCGTCTCCGGGTGCTCCTGCACCTCCAGCGCGTAGGTGCTGCACACCCCGCCCCAGAAGTGCACCGTCAGCTTCCGGTCATTCACGTCGTACGAGAAACCCGGCACCGTACGCCCCTTCGGCTGCTCCTTCTGCTCCGCCCCGGCCGGCTGCACCACGGTGTGTCCCGGGCCGCCGCCGCGCCCCGCCACCTCGAACAGCCAGGCCGGCTCCAGCCCGCGCACCCCGTCCACCGTGGTCGCCGTCAGCCCTAGCGCCGCCCGCTCCACCGTCTCGGTCCGCGGCGGCTTGATCGGGCGCGGGTCCGGGTTGCAGGGCACCGAGTCGGTCGACCCGGCGGCGTCACCGTCCAGTGGCACCGGGGTCGCACAGGCGCTGGGGCCGGTGCTCTGCCACCCCCGCGACCTCTCGTTCAACCGGTCCAGCGCCGCCGAGGCCCCGACCACCGGCCGCTCGCCCGACCGCTCCGGCGCCTTCAGCTCGCCGCTGCCCGACGCCACCGTGCCGTCAGCGCCCACGCTGATCCGCGAGGACCAGCCCTGGGTGGGCAGCCCGCCGACCACCGGGTCCGCCACGACCACCCGGACCGCTCCCTGGAGCAGCCGGGCGTCCAGCCGGGCCCCCTGCTGGCCCGCCGCCGCGAGCACCGGGGCCGCTGCCGCCTTCGCCGCCTCCTCGGAGACCGGCGTACCGGCGCCCCCGCCCCCGCCGCCCGGCCCCTCCGGGAGCGTGGCGGGGCCGCAGGTGTCCTTGCCGCGTACGCAGTTGTCGCCGCCGGCCGGCTGGGCCCGGCTGAAGCTCCAGGTGCCGGGCGCCTGCCGGTTCACCTGGAGCCGGGGCCCGCCGCCGTCCCGGACCGTGCCCACCTGCCACATCGCGCCCGACAGCTGCGGCTTGCCCTCGACGCCGAGGGCCGCGGCGAGCCGGGCCACCTCGGCCTCGGTCACCTCGCCCGCCGCCTTGAACACGGGCGCACTGGCCGGGCCCTCCGGCAGCGGCCCCTTGGCCTCGTACACCACGGAACCCCCGGAGGGGTCGGGCTCACCGGGGGCGATCCCCGGCGGGGGAGTGGGACCGGGCGAGGGCGCGGCCGACCCGGCCGCCGCATCCCGTGCCGCGACCGCGGCCGGCCGCTCGTCCCCGCCGTGGGCGGTGGCCGCCCAGTACGCCGTACCGCCGCCGGCGAGCAGCACGGCGGCTGCGACCGCCCCGACGACGGCGAAGGGCCGCCGCCGCGCCGTCGTCCGTGATGTCTCCGGTGTGCCGGGCTGCTCGCTGGTCACCGCATCGCTCCTTCGCCTGCCTCGCCGTCCGTGATGCCGGTGGGACGGAACAGACCGGTAACCGGTTCCCTCAGAGGTGTCCGCCGGTCCCTCCTAGTCGCCCAGCCCGGTGGAGGCGATCAGCCGGGCCGAGGCGGGCGGGACGCTGACCCCGTGGATCTGGGAGGGCGCCACCCGGGCGGGGGCGGGCTCCGTCTCGGCCGGCCAGTGCGGGGCCATCCGGGCGCAGTCGCCCAGCAGCCGGGCGAAACCGGGCCGCCGCAGGGCTTCCGCCCGCCGCCCGCGCGCGGTGTACTCGTTGTGACGGATTCCGTCCATGTGCGTCATGAAGGCACCGTAGGCGGGCCGCGGTACGGGGAGAAAGCCCTACTATCGGGTAGTTTGGACCGTTCGGTAGTTGGCGCCCGAGCGGGTAGCGTGGACTGTCACCCTTGCCGCCCCTTGCAGGAGCATCCACGCCGTGCGTATTGCAGTCACCGGCTCCATCGCCACCGACCACCTCATGACCTTCCCCGGCCGCTTCGCCGACCAGCTGGTCGCGGACCAGCTGCACACGGTCTCCCTCTCCTTCCTCGTCGACAACCTCGACGTGCGACGGGGCGGTGTCGGCCCGAACATCTGCTTCGGCATGGGGCAGCTGGGGAGCCGCCCGATCCTGGTCGGCGCCGCCGGCTACGACTTCGACGAGTACCGGGCCTGGCTCGACCGGCACGGCGTCGACACCGAGTCCGTCCGGATCTCCGAGGTGCTGCACACCGCGCGCTTCGTGTGCACCACGGACGCCGACCACAACCAGATCGGCTCCTTCTACACCGGCGCGATGAGCGAGGCCCGGCTGATCGAGCTGCAGGCCGTCGCCGACCGGGTGGGCAGCCTGGACCTGGTCCTGATCGGCGCGGACGACCCCGAGGCGATGCTGCGCCACACCGAGGAGTGCCGGACCCGGGGCATCCCGTTCGCCGCGGACTTCTCGCAGCAGATCGCCCGGATGGACGGCGACAACATCCGCACCCTGATGGAGGGCGCGACCTACCTCTTCTCGAACGAGTACGAGAAGGGCCTCATCGAGAGCAAGTCCGGCTGGACCGACGAGGAGATCCTCGGCAAGGTCGGCACCCGGGTCACCACCCTCGGCTCGCGCGGCGTGAAGATCGAGCGCGCGGGCGAGGAGCCGATCCTGGTGGGCTGCCCGGAGGAGAACGCGAAGGTCGACCCGACCGGCGTGGGCGACGCCTTCCGCGCGGGCTTCCTGACCGGGCTCGGCTGGGGCGTCGGCCTGGAGCGTGCCGCGCAGATCGGCTGCATGCTGGCCACCCTCGTGATCGAGACGCTGGGCACCCAGGAGTACGAGCTGGCGCGCGCGCACTTCGTGGAGCGCTTCACCAAGGCGTACGGCGACGAAGCCGCGGCCGAACTCCAGGCCCACTTCCCGGCCTGACCCACCCAAGGCCCCGCCCCGCCCGGCCCGCCGGCGCGGGGCGCAGCCATGTCCCCGGCGCAGCCGTGTCCCCGGCGCACCGGACACCCCCTAGTGGAGGCGGCGGACCCGGTATGCCGTGCCCGTGGGGGCCGGGGATTCGCCCAGGTACGCGTGGCCGCGGATCGCGCACCAGGCCGGGATGTCCAGCCGGGCCACCTCGTCGTCCGAGAGGACGGTGACGGTCCCCCCGACCGGCACCGTGCCGATCGCCCGCCCCAGCTCGATCACCGGCTGCGGGCAGAGCAGCCCCAGCGCGTCCACCGTCACCGATTCCGCAGCCCCGCCCGGGCCCGGAACCGGCGCCGACGACGGCTCCGGGACGCCCAGTTGCTCCCGCACCCCGGCCACCGCCCGCGGCAGCACCTCCAGGAACGCGTTGACCTCCTCCGCCGGGGTCCCCGCCGGCAGCGAGACCCGGACGTTCCCCTCCGACAGCACCCCCATCGCCTTCAGCACATGGCTGGGCGTCAGCGTGGAACTGGTGCAGGAGGAGCCCGAGGAGACCGAGAACCCCGCCCGGTCCAGCTCGTGCAGCAGCACCTCGCCGTCGACGTACAGGCAGGAGAAGGTGACCAGATGCGGCAGCCGCCGGTCCGGGTCGCCGACCACCTCCACGTCCGGGACCAGCCGGGCCACCCGCCGCCGGATCCGGTCCACCAGCACCCGCAGCCGGGCGGATTCCGCCTCCGCCTCCGCCCGTACCGCCCGCAGCGAGGCCGCCGCGGCCACCACCGCCGGCAGGTTCGGGAAGCCGGGGGAGCGCCCCGACTCCCGTTCGTCGGCCGGGCCTTGGGGCGAGAACCGGACTCCCTTGCGGACCGCCAGCAGGCCCACCCCGGCCGGTCCGCCCCATTTGTGCGCACTCGCCGTCAGCACCGACCAGCCGCCCGCCACCGGCCCCCAGCCCAGCGACTGGGCCGCGTCGACCAGCAGCGGCACCCCGGCGGCGGCACAGACCTCGGCCACCTCCGCCACCGGCTGCACCGTGCCCACCTCGTGGTTGGCGGACTGCAGACAGGCCAGCGCCGTGTCCGGGCGGAGCACCTCGGCGTACGAGGCCGCTGCCACCGCGCCCGTACGGTCCACCGGAACCTCCGTCACCGCCCCGCCCCGCGCCTCGTGGGCCTGCGCCGAGTGCAGCACCGAACTGTGTTCGACCGCCGAGACGACCAGGTGGCCACCGACCCGCCGGCGGCCCGCCAGCGCTCCGGCGATCCCCGAGTGAACCGCGTGCGTCCCCGAAGGAGTGAAGACGAGTTCGTCGGGCCGGCACCCCACCGCCTCCGCGGCGGCCTCCCGCGCCGCGTCCAGCAGCAGCGCGGCCCGCCGGCCCTCCCGGTAGAGCCGCGCTGGATCCGCCCAGCCCTCGTCCAGGGAAGCCTGGAGGGCCTGCCGGGCGACCGGGTGCAGCGGGGCGGCAGAGGCGGCGTCGAAGTACGGCATCCGGTCACCGTAGAACAGCGGTGGCCGCCCGCCAGGTCAGGGGGCGTCAGATGGCTTCCGGAGCCCGCCATTCAGGGGCATGCCCGCCGTCCCCCGTACGGCCGAGCCACCCCTTCGGGGGCAGTAGCGGCGCGTTGGGCACCCTCCCCGCGCGACCCCAAATAGCGTCCAGTAGGGTTTGGTCCGCATAAACATCCAAACCCCTGCCTGCGTCAGGGCCGGCGACCGACCCGACAGACGGCCGCGGCCGGCCGCGCGGGCCGAGACTCTCGGGAAGGCGCTACGTGAGTCCCTACGGCTCCGACCGCTCGCCGCGGCGCCCGATGCGGCGGAAGCTGCTGCAGGCGCTGACGGCGGGTGCGGTCCTGGCAACCGCCACCGGTTGCTCGTACACATATAAAGACTTCCCCAACCTCGGAATGCCGGACCCGGTCACCGAGGAGGCGCCGCGCATCCTCTCGCTGTGGCAGGGGTCCTGGGCGGCTGCACTGCTCACGGGCATCCTGGTCTGGGGCCTGATCATCTGGAGCGTGATCTTCCACCGGCGCAGCCGCACCAAGGTGGAGATCCCCCCGCAGACCCGGTACAACATGCCCATCGAGGCCCTGTACACCGTGGTCCCGCTGATCATCGTCTCGGTGCTGTTCTACTTCACCGCACGCGACGAGTCGAAGCTGCTCGCGCTCACCCCGAAGCCGCCGCACACCATCAACGTGGTCGGCTTCCAGTGGAGCTGGGGCTTCAACTACATCGAGAACGTCGACGGCGACGCGGCGACTCCCCGCGCGGGCCAGGTGCCCAAGGAGCTCGCCTCCATCCCGGACAAGTTCACGAAGGACTTCCCGGCGGGCGCCGAGGGCGTCTACGAGAAGGGCGTCCCGGGCGACCGGAACCCCGAGACGGGCAACCCCGGTCCGACCCTGGTCCTCCCCAAGGGCGAGAAGGTCCGCTTCATCCTGTCGTCGAACGACGTCATCCACTCCTTCTGGGTGGTCCCCTTCCTGTTCAAGCAGGACGTCATCCCGGGCCACACCAACGTCTTCGAGGTCGTCCCGAACGAAGAGGGCGTCTTCATGGGCAAGTGCGCCGAGCTCTGTGGCGTCGACCACTCCCGGATGCTCTTCAACGTGAAGGTCGTCTCGCCGGAGGAGTACCGGGCGTACCTCAAGTCACTGGCCGAGAAGGGGCAGACCGGCTTCCTGCCGGCCGGCATCAAGCAGACTGACCCGGCCCGGAACGCGGAGACGAACAAACTGTGAGCATCCTCAACGAACCTCAGGGTGCCGCCGCAGCCGACTCGTACGAGAACGAGCTGCCGGTACGGCGCAAGCAGCCGGGCAACGTGGTCGTCAAGTGGCTCACCACCACCGACCACAAGACCATCGGTACGCTCTACCTGGTCACCTCGTTCGTGTTCTTCATCATCGGCGGCGTCATGGCGCTGTTCATGCGCGCCGAGCTGGCCCGTCCGGGCACGCAGATCATGTCGAACGAGCAGTTCAACCAGGCGTTCACCATGCATGGCACGATCATGCTGCTGATGTTCGCCACGCCGCTGTTCGCGGGCTTCGCCAACTGGATCATGCCGCTGCAGATCGGCGCGCCCGACGTGGCGTTCCCGCGGCTGAACATGTTCGCGTACTGGCTGTACCTCTTCGGCTCGACCCTCGCGGTGGCCGGCTTCGTCACCCCCTCGGGTGCGGCCGACTTCGGCTGGTTCGCCTACTCCCCGCTGTCGGACGCGGTCCGCTCGCCGGGCATCGGCGCCGACATGTGGATCATGGGTCTGGCCTTCTCGGGCTTCGGCACGATCCTCGGTTCGGTCAACTTCATCACCACCATCATCTGCATGCGCGCTCCGGGCATGACGATGTTCCGCATGCCGATCTTCACCTGGAACGTGCTGCTGACCGGTGTTCTGGTCCTGCTCGCCTTCCCGGTGCTGGCCGCCGCGCTCTTCGCGCTGGAGTCCGACCGTAAGTTCGGCTCGCACATCTTCGACTCGTCCAACGGTGGCGCACTGCTCTGGCAGCACCTCTTCTGGTTCTTCGGCCACCCAGAGGTGTACATCATCGCGCTGCCGTTCTTCGGAATCATTTCCGAGGTCATTCCGGTCTTCTCCCGGAAGCCGATGTTCGGTTACATCGGCCTGATCGGCGCGACGATCGCCATTGCCGGTCTTTCCGTGACCGTGTGGGCGCACCACATGTACGTCACCGGCGGTGTACTGCTGCCGTTCTTCTCCTTCATGACCTTCCTGATCGCGGTACCGACCGGTGTGAAGTTCTTCAACTGGATCGGCACCATGTGGAAGGGCTCGCTGTCCTTCGAGACCCCGATGCTCTGGGCCGTCGGCTTCCTGATCACCTTCACCTTCGGTGGTCTGACCGGCGTCATCCTGGCCTCGCCCCCGATGGACTTCCACGTCTCCGACTCGTACTTCGTCGTCGCGCACTTCCACTACGTCATCTTCGGCACCGTGGTCTTCGCGATGTTCTCCGGCTTCCACTTCTGGTGGCCGAAGTTCACGGGCAAGATGCTGGACGAGCGCCTCGGCAAGATCACCTTCTGGACGCTGTTCGTGGGCTTCCACGGCACCTTCCTGGTGCAGCACTGGCTGGGTGCCGAGGGCATGCCGCGCCGCTACGCGGACTACCTCGCGGCGGACGGCTTCACCACGCTGAACACCATCTCCACGATCAGCTCCTTCCTGCTCGGCCTGTCGATGCTTCCCTTCATGTACAACGTGTGGAAGACCGCCAAGTACGGCAAGAAGATCGAGGTCGACGACCCGTGGGGCTACGGCCGTTCGCTCGAGTGGGCGACGTCCTGCCCGCCGCCGCGGCACAACTTCCTCACCCTGCCGCGGATCCGTTCCGAATCCCCGGCCTTCGACCTGCACCACCCGGAGATCGCGGCCCTCGAACACCTCGAGGACCACAGCGCCGTGACCCCGGCCGTCACCGGTGGCAAGGAGGCCGGCAAGTGAAGATCCAGGGCAAGATGTTCCTCTGGCTCTCCGCCTTCATTCTGATCATGGCCGTCGTGTACGGCGTGTGGTCGAAGGAGCCGGTCGGCACCACCGCTCTGTTCCTGGCCTTCGGCCTGAGCATCATGATCGGCTACTACCTGGCCTTCACGGCCAAGCGCGTGGACGAGATGGCCCAGGACAACAAGGAGGCCGACGTCGCGGACGAGGCCGGCGAGCTGGGCTTCTTCTCCCCGCACAGCTGGCAGCCGCTTTCGCTGGCCGTCGGTGGCGCGCTGGCCTTCAGCGGTGTCGTCTTCGGCTGGTGGCTGATGTACTTCTCGGCTCCGGTCATCCTGATCGGCCTGTGGGGCTGGGTGTACGAGTACTACCGCGGCGAGAACCAGAACCAGTAGAACGCCACCGCGGCATTCGAACACGGGGCCCGGGCACCTCTTCGGAGGAGCCCGGGCCCTCGTTTGCAGTCACAGCGCGCGCCGGAATGCCGATCTGTCCTTAGCGTGGCCTCATGAGTCACACACCGCGTCTTTGGACGGTAGTCAGCTGCTCCCTGCTGGTCGCGTCCTTCGGGGCCGGCGCCACCGCGTGCGGGGGCGACGACAACCCGCTCTCCGGCCACCCGTACGACGCAGCCGCCCAGGTCGCCTTCAACCAGACCGCCGGCAGCCGTCCCGTCGACCCGGACCGGCCGCTGGAGGTGACCGCCAAGGGCGTCGACGGCAGCCGGATCACCGATGTGACGGCCGTGGACACGCATGGCCGCCGGCTGGCGGGCGAGCTCTCCGCCAAGGGCGACCGCTGGCACAGCACGGTGCCGCTGGCCGCCGGTGTGCGCTACACGGTCACCGTCGCCACCGAAGACGAGCGCGGGGCTCCAGGACAGCGCACGCTGTCCTTCGAGACCACCCCGGCCAAGAAGCTCCTCAAGGTCGAATTCGGCCCGGAGGAGGGCACCTACGGCGTCGGGCAGCCCCTCGACGCCACACTCAACGAGCCGGTCACGGACAAAGCGGCCCGCGCGCTGGTCGAGCGCGCCCTGGTCGTCGACGCCAAGCCGCACGTCCTGGAGGGCGCCTGGCACTGGATCGACGACACCCACATCCAGTACCGGCCCAAGGACTACTGGCCCGCCCACTCCAGCGTCACCCTGCGCAGCAACCTGGAGGGCATCAAGATCGGCGACGACATGCACGGCGCCGCCTCCACGCCGCTCAAGCTGGAGTTCGGCGACCGGGTGGAGGTCATCACCAACGCCGCCTCGCACTGGATGACGTTCAAGCGCAACGGCGAGGTGGTCAGCAGCCTCCCGATCACCACCGGCAAACCCGGATTCGCGACCCGTAACGGCACCAAGGTGGTGCTCGGCAAGCAGTACTTCGTCCGGATGCGCGGCGACACCGTCGGCATCGGCGGCAGCGAGTACTACAACCTGCCCGTCTACTGGGCGACCCGGGTCACCTGGAGTGGTGAATACGTGCACGCCGCGCCCTGGTCCATCGGCTCCCACGGCTACGCCAACGTCAGCCACGGCTGCACCGGCATGAGCACCGGCAACGCCGCCTGGTTCTACGAGAACATCCGCGAGGGCGACCTCGTCACCGTGGTCAACAGCATCGGCGACTGGATGCCGACCTTCGGCAACGGCTACGGCGCCTGGAACCTGGACTGGAAGGAGTGGAGAGAGGGCAGCGCCCTCCTCAAGGGCACCCAGGAAGGCCGCAGTCCCGTCGACTCGGCGCGACTGCGACCCCAGGTGTAGCACCGCCCCGGACCCCGGCCGGGGCCCGGTGGGTCAGGAGTTCACGGACAGCCGCGTCCTCAAAAGGGTGGCCAGGGCGTCCGGGAAGGAGACCGGGTCCACCGGAAGGGTCACCGTGGCGTCCGCGCGGCTCCAGGTGGCCAGCCAGGCGTCCTGCGGGCGGCCGATCAGCAGCAGCACCGGCGGGCACCGGAAGATCTCGTCCTTGATCTGCCGGCAGACACCCATGCCCCCGGCCGGGACCGCCTCCCCGTCCAGTACGCACACATCGATCCCGCCCTGCTCCAGCTCCTTCAGGACGGCCGCCAGGGTGGCGCACTCCAGGTACTCCACCGGCGGCAGGTCCGCGGCGGGCCGGCGCCCGGCCGCGAGCCGCACCTGCTCCCGGGTGTTGGCGTCATCGCTGTAGACCAGAACCCGCGCAGTCGCCCGCATTTGTTCCTCCACGTGTCACATGAATCACGTTGATGATGCGCCGGATGCTACTCCGTCCGATGTCCCGTCAACATCGGTTCGGACACCCCTCCGATGGGCCGTTCGGGCAGTGCACACCCCCCGGACACTCCGAACGGCACCCCCCGGGGTGAGGGCGGGATAAGCGACCGACATAATGTCGGTCGTGGCGACAGCAACGACAGTAGATACCGGGCACGCGCACCCGACGGTCAACAGGCCGAACCTCGTCAGCGTCGGAACCATCATCTGGTTGAGTTCCGAGCTGATGTTCTTCGCGGCCCTCTTCGCGATGTACTTCACCCTGCGATCCGTGATGGGCGCCGAGTACTGGACAGAACAGGCTTCGACCCTGAATCTGCCCTTCTCGGCGACGAACACCACGATCCTGGTGCTCTCCTCGCTCACCTGCCAGCTCGGCGTTTTCGCCGCCGAGCGCGGTGATGTGAAGAAGCTCCGGACGTGGTTCATCATCACGTTCGTCATGGGTGCGATCTTCATTGGCGGCCAGGTGTTCGAGTACACCGAGCTGGTCAAGCACGAGGGCCTGAGCCTCTCGTCCGATCCGTACGGTTCGGTCTTCTACCTGACCACCGGCTTCCACGGACTGCATGTGACGGGCGGACTCATCGCCTTCCTGCTCGTCCTGGGCCGGACGTACGCGGCCAAGAGGTTCACCCACGAACAGGCCACCTCGGCCATCGTCGTGTCCTACTACTGGCACTTCGTCGATGTCGTCTGGATCGGCCTCTTCGCCACGATCTACCTGATCAAGTAGCGAACACGTCGCCGGGTCCGGCCCGGCATCATCCAGAAACACCGACGCAGAAGATCCTGACACCGGGGTAATCCGTGAAAAAGCTCTCCGCACGACGACGCCATCCGCTGGCGGCGGTCGTCGTTCTACTCCTCGCGCTGGCGGCCACTGGGGGGCTGTACGCCGCCTTCGCCCCCGCGGGCAAGGCGCAGGCCGATGAAACCGCCCAGTCCCTCGCCATCGAGGAGGGCAAGAAGCTCTACGCCGTGGGTTGCGCAAGCTGCCATGGAGCCGGCGGTCAGGGTTCCTCTGACGGCCCGAGCCTGGTGGGCGTCGGCTCTGCAGCCGTCGACTTCCAGGTGAGCACGGGCCGTATGCCCGCCCAGCAGCCCGGCGCCCAGGTGCCGAAGAAGCCCAACATCTACACCCAGGCCCAGATTGACCAGCTGGCCGCGTACATCGCCTCCCTCGGTGCCGGCCCGATCACGCCGACCGAGAAGCAGTACGACCCTGCCGGTGCCGACATCGCCAAGGGTGGCGAACTGTTCCGCAACAACTGCGCGCAGTGCCACAACTTCACCGGCGAGGGCGGTGCGCTCACGCACGGCAAGTACGCCCCCAACCTTGAGGACGTCTCGCCGAAGCACATCTACGAGGCCATGCTCACCGGCCCGCAGAACATGCCTTCCTTCCCGGACTCGACCATGCCGGAGCAGGCAAAGAAGGACATCATCGCGTACCTCCAGCACGTGAACGGCGAGTACTCGACCAACCCGGGCGGTCTCAAGCTCGGCGGCCTCGGCCCCGTGTCCGAGGGCCTGTTCGGCTGGGTGTTCGGTCTGGGTGCGCTGATCGCTGTCGCCGTCTGGGTCGGGGCCCACACCGCTAAGGCCAAGAAGTCATGAGTAGCCAAGACATTCCCGAAGAGAACCTGCCGAGTGCGCAGGACGCCCACCACGGTGGCGTAGCGGTGGCGGACAACCCGTTCGCCGACCCGGGCCTGCCGGCCCACAAGCCGCGTATCCAGGACATCGACGAGCGGGCCGCCAAGCGCTCCGAGCGCACGGTGGCGCTGCTGTTCACCCTGTCGATGCTCGCGACCGTCGCCTTCATCGCCTCGTTCGTGATCTTCCCGGTCGACAAGATCGTGTTCATCTGGCCCCTCGGCAAGGTGAGCGCGCTCAACTTCGCCCTGGGTCTGACCCTGGGCACGGCCCTGTTCTGCATCGGCGCCGGCGCGGTCCACTGGGCCCGCACCCTGATGTCCGATGTCGAGGTCGCCGACGAGCGTCACCCGATCGCCGCCCCGGCGGACGTCAAGGCCAAGGTCCTGGAGGACTTCGCCGACGGTGCCCGCGAGTCCGACATCGGCCGCCGGAAGCTGATCCGCAACACGATGTACGGCGCGCTGGCCATGGTGCCGCTCTCCGGTGTGGTGCTGCTGCGCGACCTGGGTCCGCTGCCGGAGCTCAAGCTCCGCAAGACCGTCTGGGCGAAGGGCAAGCTGCTCATCAACCAGAACACCATGGAGCCGCTGCGTCCCGAGGACGTGCTGGTCGGCTCCCTGACCTTCGCCAAGCCGGAAGGCCTGGAGGAGGACTCGCACGACTACATGCAGCAGATCGCCAAGGCTGCCCTGATGATCGTCCGGATCCAGCCGGAGGACATCAAGGACAAGCAGGAGCTGGAGTGGTCCCACGACGGGATCGTGGCCTACTCGAAGATCTGCACCCACGTCGGCTGCCCGATCAGCCTGTACGAGCAGCAGACCCACCACGTGCTCTGCCCGTGCCACCAGTCCACCTTCGACCTCTCCGACGGCGGCCGTGTCATCTTCGGTCCGGCCGGTCACGCGCTTCCGCAGCTGCGGATCGGTGTGAATGACGAAGGCTTCCTTGAGGCGCTCGGCGACTTCGAGGAGCCCGTCGGTCCTGCATTCTGGGAGCGCGGATGAGCACCAGCGACAACAACGAGCGCAAAGCGCCGCGCGGCGAGCGCGTAGCCGACTGGGCGGACGGCCGCCTGGGCATCTACAGCCTCGCCAAGGCGAACATGCGCAAGATCTTCCCGGACCACTGGTCCTTCATGCTGGGTGAGATCTGCCTCTACAGCTTCATCATCATCATCCTCACGGGTGTGTACCTGACGCTGTTCTTCCACCCGAGCATGAACGAGGTCGTGTACCACGGCTCGTACGTGCCGATGCAGGGCGTCCGGATGTCCGAGGCCTTCGCCTCGACCCTGGACATCAGCTTCGACGTCCGCGGCGGTCTGCTGATCCGGCAGATCCACCACTGGGCGGCCCTGATCTTCGTCGCCGCGATGCTCGTGCACATGATGCGCGTGTTCTTCACCGGCGCGTTCCGCAAGCCGCGCGAGGTCAACTGGGTCTTCGGCTTCCTGCTGCTGGTCCTCGGCATGTTCACCGGCTTCACCGGTTACTCCCTGCCGGACGACCTGCTCTCGGGCACCGGTGTCCGCTTCATGGAGGGCGCGATCCTGTCCGTGCCGATCGTCGGCACGTACCTGTCGTTCTTCCTCTTCGGCGGCGAGTTCCCCGGCCACGACTTCGTGGCCCGGTTCTACTCGATCCACATCCTGCTGCTGCCGGGCATCATGCTGGGTCTGGTGGTCGCCCACCTGATCCTCGTCGTGTACCACAAGCACACCCAGTACCCGGGTCCCGGCAAGACGAACAACAACGTCGTCGGCATGCCGCTGCTGCCGGTCTACATGGCCAAGGCCGGAGGCTTCTTCTTCCTGGTCTTCGGTGTCATCGCGGTCATCGCCGGCATCGCCTCGATCAACCCGATCTGGGCACTCGGCCCGTACGTCCCGGACCACGTGTCCACGGGCGCACAGCCGGACTGGTACATGGGCTTCTCCGAGGGCCTGATCCGCGCCATGCCGGGCTGGGAGATCAACCTGTGGGGCCACACCCTGGTCCTGGGCGTGTTCATCCCGCTGGTGATCTTCCCGCTGGTCCTGGTCGCGATCGCGGTGTACCCGTTCATCGAGTCCTGGGTCACCGGTGACAAGCGCGAGCACCACATCCTGGACCGCCCGCGCAACGCTCCGACCCGTACCGCCTTCGGTGTGGCCTGGCTGACCTGGTACGTCATCCTGCTGATCGCCGGTGGAAACGACATGTTCGCGCAGTTCTTCCACCTGTCGATCAACGCCATCACCTGGTTCGCCCGGATCGGCTTCTTCCTCGGCCCGGTCGTCGCCTTCGTGATCACCAAGCGGATCTGCCTCGGCCTCCAGCGCCGGGACCGGGACAAGGTGCTGCACGGTCGTGAGACCGGCATCATCAAGCGCCTGCCCCACGGTGAGTTCGTCGAGGTCCACGAGCCGCTCTCGCAGGCCCAGCTGCACACGCTGACCCAGCACGAGCAGTACCAGCCCGTGGAGATCGGCCCGACGGTCGACGAGAACGGCGTGGAGCGCAAGGTGACACTTACCGAGAAGCTTCGCTCTAAGCTGAGCCAGGGCTTCTACGGCGAGGGAACCCAGATCGAGAAGCCCACAATCGAGGAATACAAGGAGATTCAGAGCGGCCACGGCCACCACTGAAATCCTGATCCCGGCTGAAAACTGATCGCCACGGCAAGAGCCCCGTCCAGGGTCTGGACGGGGCTCTTTGCCGTCCTCCGCGGCTGGCTAGGCTGGAGACCCCCATCAATCGGACTGTGGACCCAGGAGCGAGGACCATGAACGTTGTGACCCCGGCGGGCGGCGGCAGCGTGGCGGACAGGTCCTGGCCGTCCGTCCTGGACGCCCTCCTCACCGGTACCGACCTGTCCGCCGACGACACGGCCTGGGCGATGGACCGGATCATGCGCGGGGAGGCGACGGACGCCCAGATCGCCGGCTTCGCGGTGGCCCTGCGGGCCAAGGGCGAGACGGTGGCGGAGATCAACGGCCTGGTCCGCGCCATGTACGCGCACGCCAACCTGATCGAGGTCCCGGGCCGCACCGTGGACATCGTCGGCACCGGCGGGGACGGCGCGAAGACCGTCAACATCTCCACCATGTCCTCGATCGTGGTGGCCGGTACGGGTGCCAAGGTGGTCAAGCACGGCAACCGGGCCGCGTCCTCCGCGAGCGGCGCCTCCGACGTGCTGGAGAAGCTCGGCGTCAACCTGGACCTGACCCCCGCCCGGGTGGCGGAGGTCGCCGAGCAGGCCGGCATCACCTTCTGCTTCGCGGTCAAGTTCCACCCGGCGCTGCGGCACGTCGCCGCCGCCCGGAAGGAGCTGGGTATCCGCACCACCTTCAACTTCCTGGGCCCGCTGACGAACCCGGCCAAGGTCCGCGCCCAGGCAACCGGTGTCGCCGACGCCCGGATGGCCCCCATCGTGGCGGGAGTCCTCGCCGAGCGGGGCTCCTCGGCGCTGGTGTTCCGCGGGGACGACGGCCTCGACGAGCTGACCACCACGGCCACCTCCCGGGTCTGGTGGGTCCGGGACGGCCGGGTCCACGAGCAGTCCTTCGACCCCCGGGACGTGGGCATCCCGCTGGTGGACGTCTCCGAACTCCGCGGCGCCGACGCCTCGTACAACGCGGACGTCGCCCGCCGGCTGCTGGCCGGGGAGACCGGCCCGGTCCGGGACGCGGTGCTGCTGAACTCGGCAACGGCGCTGGTCGCGCTGGACCCGTCCGGCGGCACCCTGGAGGAGCAGTTGGCGGCCGGTATCGCCCGGGCCGCCGAGTCCATCGACTCCGGCGCGGCGCGGGCGGCCCTGGAGCGCTGGGTGGCCGCCAGCAACGCCTGAGACGGCCGGCCGGCCCCGGTCCACATCCTGGACCGGGGTCTTGCGCCCGGGGGATCTTGTGGCAGGATGCTGCCCAGGTCACGAGTGACAGCGTTTTGGCCCCGGCTTGCTGTCCGGCAACCCTCCGTCCGTGGCGGGGTGCCCCGGGTGATGACCAGGCCGTAGGCAGCAAGGCCCACGGCAAGCGCGGACCCCTCGACACCAGGGGTCCTGGTCTCTCGAGGAGCTTTTTCCGTGAGCAAGCGAATGCGATAGGCGCGTAGCGCCCCTTTCTTCACCCCTCCGTCCGGGCCGCCGCGGCCCGTTGCGTCGAGGCACCACCCGTTCCGCCGGGCAGCATGCGCACCCGTGTATCCGGCGACGGGCCACCGAAGCCATTCAGCCCTGCCTGCCCGGGAGATACCGCCATGTCCGCGACCCTGCACACCGCCACCGCTGCCACCGCTGCCGCCGCCACCGCTTCCGAGCCGCTGCCGGTCCTCGGCGGGGACGTCACCGTCCCGCTCGTCACCGGCGGTGAAGTCGTCTACGCCGCCCTGGACTACGCGGCGAGCGCCCCGGCCCTCCAGCGGGTCTGGGACGACGTCGCCGCCTACGCCCCGTACTACGGCAGCGTGCACCGCGGGGCCGGCTACCTCTCCCAGCTGTCCACCGACCTCTTCGAGCAGAGCAGGGCCACCGTCGCCGAGTTCCTGGACTGCCGGCCCGCCGACCAGGTGGTCTTCACCCGGTCCACCACCGACTCGCTGAACCTGCTGGCCGCCGCCTTGCCGGCCGGCTGTCAGGTCTTCGTCTTCGAGACCGAGCACCACGCCTCGCTGCTCCCGTGGCGCGATGCGCAGGTCACCTACCTCAATGCGCCGCGCACCCCGGGCCAGGCCGTCGCCACCCTGGAGCGGGCCCTCGCCGACCGGAACCCCTACGGTCCCGCCCTCGTCTGCGTCACCGGCGCCTCCAACGTGACCGGTGAGCTGTGGCCGGTCAGGGAACTCGCCGCCGCAGCACACGCCCACGGGGCCAGGATCGTCCTCGACGCCGCCCAGTTGGCCCCGCACCACCCGGTCTCCGTGCAGGACCTGGACGTGGACTGGGTCGCCTTCTCCGGCCACAAGCTGTACGCGCCGTTCGGCTCGGGCGTGCTGGCCGGCCGCGCGGACTGGCTCCAGGAGGCCGAGCCGTACCTGGCGGGCGGCGGGGCCTCCCGCCGGGTGGCCCGGCGCGCGGACGGCGGGGTGGACGTGGAGTGGCACACCACGGCCGCCCGGCACGAGGCCGGCTCCCCGAACGTGATCGGCGTCTACTCCATCGCCTCGGCCTGCCGGGCCCTGACCGAGGCCGGGTTCGAGGGTCTGGTCGCCCGCGAGCAGCGGCTCATCGAAACGGTCCGGGCGGGCCTGGCCGAGGTCCCCGAGGTCCGGGTGCTCTCCCTGTTCGGGGACGAGGCTCCGCGGGTGGGGGTCATCTCCTTCGTGGTGGAGGGCTGGAACAGCTCGCACTTCGCGGCGGCGCTCTCGGCCGAGTACGGCATCGGCGTCCGCGACGGCCTGTTCTGCGCGCACCCGCTGGTCCGCACCCTGCTCGGCAGCGAGCCGCAGGCCCAGGGCGAATGCGGAGCCCCGGAGGCGGCCCCCGGCGAGCGCTCTCTGAACGCGATCCGGGTCAGCTTCGGCGCGGGCACCCCCGACGAGCACGTGGAGCGCTTCGTGGCCGCGGTCCGTGAACTGGTCGCCGAGGGCGCCAAGTGGCAGTACCACACGGAGGAAGGCCGCTGCGTGCCGGTTTCCTGAAGGTGCGGCCCCGCTCCTGTGGAGCGGGGCCGCACCTTCAGGCGGAGCGCAGCGTTACGCGTCCAGGCCGATGGCGAAGGCCGCTTCCAGGTCGTGCTGCGAGTACGTGCGGAACGCGACGTGGGTGTCGGTGGCCTCGACGCCCTGGATCTTGCTGATGCTGCCGGGGATGATGTCCGCGAGGTCGTCGTGCCGGGCCACCCGGACCAGGGCGATCAGGTCGTAGGTGCCGGTGACCGAGTAGACCTCGCTGACGTTCTCCAGCCGGGCGATCGACTCGGCGATCTCGGGAATGCGGTCCACGCTGGTCTTGATGAGCACGATCGCGGTGATCACGGCTGGCTGTCTCCCTCGGTGGCCGTCGCTGGTCTCCTCACTCTATCCATATGCCGGTACCGCACCCAGGCGTACAGGAACCCCAGTGAGAACCCGACCAGGTGGGCCAGGTAGGCGACGCCCGGCCCGCTGCCCGCGCGGTGCGCCGCGAACCACTGGAGGGCGAACCAGAACAGCAGCACCATCCAGGCCGGGAAGCGCAGCGGCAGGAAGAACAGGAACGGGAACAGGCTGGTCACCCGGGAGCGCGGGAACAGGCAGAGGAAGGCGCCGAGCACCGCCGAGATCGCCCCGGAGGCCCCCACCAGGGTCTCCGTCGAGGCCGCGTTGGCCGCCGCGTACGCCACCAGCGACAGATAGCCCGTACAGAGGGAGAAGAGCAGGAACTCCGCCCGGCCCATCCGCTCCTCCGTCATCGCGCCGAAGACGTAGAGGAACAGCATGTTCCCCAGCAGGTGCAGCCAGCTGCCGTGGATGAACAGGGCCGTCAGCGGGGTCAGCAGTTCCCGGCCGGTGCCGGTGAACAGCTCGGCGGGGACCACCCCCCAGCGCCGGAAGTACGCCGTCCCGGCCGCCTCCAGCGCCTCGCCCGTCCCGTAGCCGGGATTCATGCCGGAGGCCGGGCCGAGCAGGAAGACCACGGCGCAGCCTGCGATGAGCGCATGCGTGACCACCGGGCCCCGGGCGGCCTCGCGCACGGTCCGCCACCTTACGATCATGCCAAGAGCATGGCGTAACCGGACGGATACCGATCGCATGCCCCGCCGATGCCGGGCGGGCCGTAGGGTTACGTGCTGCCGCCCGCAAGGCGGTTTACTTGAATCAGCGACGAAGGAGAGAGACGTTCCGATGACGGTTCCCCTGCCGACCGCCACCACCCGGTGGCGCTGCACCCTGTGCGGCAACCTCACCCGATTCGACGTCACCCGCTCCTCGAAGGTCGTGGAATACGTCCATCTCGACCTGGCCGGTGAGCCCAAGGTCGAGGAGCGCGAGGTGGTCAATGAGACCATCGAATCGGTGCGCTGCCGCTGGTGCAACGCGGTGGACCGGATCGAGCTCGTGGACAGGCCGGGCGCGGACTCCTGACGGGGGTTCGACGGCCGAACAGTAGGAACGGTAGAGGTGACGGATTGTGGAGCCAGCGAGCGGCGCTGAGCCGGCCGGTGCCGCCGGCGACGCCGCGGAGGTCCTCGACCGCCCGCTGCCGGAAGGCGTGCGGCGCCGGGTCGTTGCGCTCGTCTCGGACGCCTTCGGCGGCCTGACGGTCGCGGACCTGCCCGCACAGCTGCGCCAGTACGCCCGGTTCACCCCCACCCGCCGTGCCAAGTTCGCCGGCAATGCGATGGCCGCGGCCGTGGAGACGGACGCCGTCTTCCGCGGCCGGGTCGCCGAGAAGGTCCGCGAGGCGCAGCCGGAACTGGCCGGTGCCCTGGATTCGGGCGCTCCGCCGGCCGCCGCCGATCCGTTGGACGTGGCGGCTGCCGCGTATGTGCTGCGCCCGGCCGGCTGGGTGAAGCTGGTGGCCGCGGCCGGCGAGGAGGCGCAGCGCGCCGATGCCGAACGGGTCGGCGAGGAGAGCCGGCGCGAGCTGGAGCGGCTGCGCGAGGAGCTGGCCGCCGCCCGGGAGACGCAGCGTACCGGCGCGGAGCAGCTGCGGACCGAGCTGGAGGCCGCCCGCAGGGAAGCCGAATCGCTTCAGCGAAAGCTCCGCAGTGCCCTCAGCGATGTGAAGCGCGGCGAGGCCGCGCTGCGCAAGACCGCGGCCGAGATCGAGGGCATCCGCGGTGAGGCGGCGGCGCAGGTGGCCGCCGCGGAGAGCGAGAGTCGGCGGCTCAAGGCGCGGCTGGGGGAGACGGAGGCGGCCCTGGAGGCCTCCCGCCGGGCCACCCGGGAGGGCCGCAGTGTCGAGGACATGCGGCTGCGGCTGCTGCTGGACACCGTGCTGGACGCGGCCCAGGGGCTGCGCCGGGAGCTCGCGCTGCCCCCGGTGTCGACCCGTCCGGCCGATACGGTCGATGCGGTGGAGCCGGGCCGGATGACCCCGAAGGACATCGCGGCGCGGGCCCTGTCGGAGACCGATCCGGCGCTGCTGGACCAGTTGCTGGCGCTCCCTCAGGCGCATCTGGTGGTCGACGGCTACAACGTGACCAAGACCGGCTATCCGACGATGCCGCTGGAGAAGCAGCGGCTGCGGCTGCTGGGCGGGCTGTCGATGCTGGCCGCCCAGACCGGTGCCGAGATGACCTGTGTGTTCGACGGGGCCGAGCTGGCCGCCCCGGTGCTGCTGGCCCCGCCGCGGGGTGTGCGGGTGCTGTTCTCCAAGCCGGGGGTGACGGCAGACGAGCTGATCCGGCAGCTGGTGCGGGCCGAGCCGCCGGGCCGTCCGGTGGTCGTGGTGTCCACGGACCGGGAGGTCGCCGACGGGGTGGCGCAGGCCGGTGCCCGGCCGGTCGCCTCGGTGCTGCTGCTCAAGAGGCTTTCGCGCGTCTCGTAACGCAAGTGACGCATATAACTCCTGCACTAAATGCCCGAATTGACCCGCGATCTTGGGAACGGTGGGTCAATTCACCGACACGCAGCGTGCGGTGAAGGTAAAGAAGCTGGTAGGGCAAGGGATTTTTGCCCGCCAGGATTTGAATCGATCACAGCGGGGTCACTAGGGTCTGGCCCAAACCTTCGTGCGGTTGATCACTCGTCCGGGTGGCGGGCGGAGGTGCTGCCGAGCGTGCGTGCTCCGGCGGCTCGAGGAAGAAGGAGCTCGCCTCCGTGGCGTCCCACCGTCGACCCAAGCAGCCGAACCGCGCTCGCGTGTCCTTCCTCACGGCCGCCGCCGCGGCAGCCGTCGCGCTCTCCTCGCAGGCCGCAGTGGCCGCCCCGGCCAAGCCCGGCAAGGACGAGGTCAAGGCGAAGGTCGACGCCCTCTACGAGGAGGCCGAGAAGGCCACCGAGAAGTTCAACGGGGCCAAGGAGCAGCAGGAGAAGCTCGAGAAGCAGATCGGCCAGCTCCAGGACCAGGTGGCCCGCGGCCAGGGCGAGCTCAACGAGCTCCGGAACACGCTCGGTTCGATGGCCTCCGCGCAGTACCGCACCGGCGGCATCGACCCCTCCCTCGCCCTCTTCCTCTCCAGTGACCCCGAGGACTACCTCGACCAGGCCGCCGCCCTCGACCAGTTGAGCGGCCAGCAGGTGGAGGCCGTGCAGAAGATCCAGGCCAAGCAGCGCACCCTCGCGCAGCAGCGCCAGGAGGCCGCCGGCAAGCTCAAGGACCTCGACGCCACCCGCAAGGAACTCGGCGACAAGAAGCAGACCATCCAGGGCAAGCTCGCCGAGGCGCAGAAGCTCCTCAACACCCTCACCGCGCAGGAGCGGGCGCAGCTGAAGGACGAGGACACCCGGGCCAGCCGGGACGACAGCGCGCGCGCCAACCTGGGCAGCGTGAAGGCCTCGGGCCGCGCGGGCGCCGCCCTCGCCGCCGCCAAGACCAAGCTGGGCAGCGCGTACATATCGGGCCACGAGGGCCCCAACTCCTTCGACTGCTCCGGCCTGACCCAGTGGGCCTACAAGCAGGCCGGGGTGGGCATCACCCGCACCACCTGGACGCAGGCCAAGGAAGGCACCCGCATCCCCATCAGCCAGCTCCAGCCCGGCGACCTGGTGTTCTTCTACAGCGACCTGCACCACGTCGGCCTGTACGCCGGCAACGGCATGACCCTGCACGCCTCGAACCCGCGCGGCGGAGTCAAGTACGAGAAGATCAGCTACATGGAGCCCCAGTTCGGCGTCCGGATCTAGGGGGTTCGGCCGCCGTCCCCCCTCCGCCGGGCGCGCCGGACGTCGACCGTCCGGGCGAATTTCCCAGGCCTCCGCTCCACCGCACGCCCCGCCGATGACCTGCGTCTGTCGGCGGGGCGTTGCCGTGTCCGCCCCGGCAGGTCGTTGGCCGGGGCGTGTCCGTGCGGTTACTGTCTGCCAGCGCGGAACCCGGCCACGGCCGTCCACGGGGGGCGGACACGGGTGCCGCGCAGCGGAAAGGGAGTGCGGCTTCCCGTGGGAAACCATCGTCGGCCGGCATCCGCGGGCCTGGAACGGAACGCGAAGGTCACCGCCCTGACCGGTGGCATGGCCGCCGCGGCAGCCACCGCCGCCACCGCCCTGACCGGCGGGGTCGCCGGCGCCGCGCCCGCCGACCCGGCGGGCGACGCCCGCGCCCGGGTCGACCGGCTCTTCGAGGAGGCCGAGCAGGCCACCGAACGCTTCAACGCGGCGGGGGAGCGGTCCGCGAAGCTGCGCGCCGAGGTACGGCACGCCCAGGACGCGGTGGCCCGCAGCCAGGACCGCATCAACACCATGCGGGGCGTGCTCGGAGCCTTCGCGGGGGCCCAGTACCGGTCCGGCGGCCTGGACCCGACCATGGAGCTGCTGCTCACCGAGGACCCGGACGACTACCTGGAGAAGGCCGGCACCCTGGACCGGCTGACCGGACGGCAGGCCCGGCAGCTGGCCGCACTCCGCGAGGAACAGCGCGCCCTGACCCAGCAGCGCACGGAGGCCTCCCGCAAGCTCGGCGAACTGGAGGAGCTCCGGGCGGACGTGGCCCGGCACAAGCGGTCCGTGACCGCCAAGCTGGCGGCGGCCCGGCGGCTGCTGAACGCGATGCCCTCGCAGGAGCGGGCCGAGTACGAGCGGGCCTCCCGGTCCGGCGGCCGGGACGGGGCGATGCCGGAGCCCGCCGCGCTGGGCCCGACCTCCGGCCGGGCCGCGGCGGCCGTGATGGCGGCCCGGGCCGCGGTGGGCCGGCCGTACGTATGGGGCTCCACCGGGCCCTCCGGCTTCGACTGCTCCGGCCTGATGGTCTGGTCCTACCGGCAGGCCGGGGTGTCCCTGCCGCGCACCTCGCAGGCCCAGCGGTACGCCGGCCGGCGGGTCCCGCTGTCCGAGGCCCGGCCGGGCGACCTGGTCACCTACCGCTCCGACGCCAGCCATGTCGGCATGTACGTGGGCAACGGCCAGGTCATCCACGCGCCGTACCCGGGCGCCCCGGTGCGGTACGACCCGGTGGGCATGATGCCGGTCTCCGCGGTGACCCGGGTCTGAGGACCGGGGCCCGCTCCGGGCGGTGCGTACCATCACCGGATGCGCCGCTTCCCCGTCTGCCTCCTGCTGCTGCTCGGCCTTGTGGCCGGCTGTGCCGCGCCTGCGGACCGGGACGGGGCGGTCCGGCAGGCGGTGGCGGAGTGGGCCGCGGGGGCGGCCGGGCGGCCCGGCGGGGTTCCGCTGGAGTCCTGGTCGTACGAGGTCACCTCGGTCGAGGTCGCCGATGGCGGGACCCGGGCCACGGCGGGCGCGGAGCTCCGCTACCGGCTGGCCGGGCACGACGCGGCTCCCGCCGGGGGCGCCCGGGAGCTCTCGCTGGCCGCAGCGGACGGCCGCTGGCGGGTCACCGCCGACCGGCCCGCGGCCGGAGCCCTGCCGGAGCTGTGGGACCAGGGGCCGGTACAGGTGGTGCAGGGGCGGCACGCGCTGGTGCTCGGGACCGGCCCGCGCGACCGGCTGACCGGGATCGCCGCGGAGGCGGACCGGGCGGTCCCGGCGGTGACGGCCGCGGTGGCCGGCCTGACCGGGACCGGCGGGGCCGGCGCGACGTCCGCGACTCCCGCGGCGGCCGGGACCGGGGCGACGGCCGGGACTGCCGGGACTGCCGCGGCCGGCGGGGCCTGGGCGACGGCCGGAGTGGCCGGCGGCGGTGCGACGGCCGGGACGGGCGGCCGGGCCTGGGCGGGCCGGGTCGTGGTGCTGGTGCCCGGTTCCGTCGACCGGATGGCCGCGCTGCTGGGCTCGCCGCCCGAGACCTACCGCGGGATGGCCGCGGTGACCACCGGCCGGGTCGGGGCCGCCCCGGCCCCGGCGGACCGGGTGGTGGTCAACCCGCAGGCGTACCAGGAGCTGTCGGAGGAGGGCCGCCGGATCGTGCTGGCCCACGAGACCACCCATGTCGCGACCCGGCCGGCCACCTCCGCCTCGACCCCGCTGTGGCTGTCGGAGGGCTTCGCCGACTGGGTGGCGTACCGGGACAGCGGGCGCGCACCCCGGGACATCGCCCCGGCGGCGGCCCGCGCGGTCCGCGCCGGGCGGCTCCCGGCGGCCCTCCCCGGGAACGCCGCGTTCACCTTCGGCGGGGACCAGGAGGCGCTGTCCCGGGCGTACGAGGAGTCCTGGCTGGCCTGCCGGACGATCGCGGCCCGCTGGGGCGAGCCGGCGCTGCTGCGCCTCTACGAAGCCGCCGCGCGCGAGCCGCTGCCGACCGCGCTGGCGACCACCCTGGGCACGGACCCGGCTGGCCTGACCTCCGTCTGGCGGTCTTCCCTGACCACCGCACTCTCCTAGAGGGTCAGGGGGCGTCAGCGCGCCGCCGGTACGCCCTCTTCGGTACGGGCCCCGGCCGCCAGCTCCGGCTCGCCGGCGGGCAGCTCCTTGGAGGCGGCCCACAGTACCCGCCCTGCGGCCACCGTCGCCCAGACCAGCAGGGCGTTGCGGACCACGATCAGCAGGATGCCGGTCCACTCGCTCTCGACGATCTCCGAGAAGTACGTCGGGAACTCCAGCTGGGTGAAGGCCGTGGCCACCAGCAGGATGCGGGTGACCTTGACCATCCGCGAGTCGGCCAGGGTCAGGCACACCGCGGCCAGGGCCACCAGCCACACCAGGTACTGGGGGCTGATCACCCGGCTGGTGATGGTGAACAGCAGCACCGCCGTGAACGCCGCGTCGAAGACCACCCGTTCGTCGCCGGCCACGATCCTGGCCCGCAGCCGCCACACCAGCAGCCAGCCGAACGCCACCGCGGTCAGGCCCAGCGAGAGGGCGCTGATGGTCTCCACCCACGGCCCGAGGAACTCCACCGAGCCGTAGTTGAGCTTCACCTCCCCCTTCCACCAGCCGAAGGCGCGGGCGAAGTGCAGCGGCAGCGCGCCCAGCGACTCCACCTCGGTGCCGCGGTCCCGCTGGAAGGTGAGGAAGGCCAGCGAGCCCGGCATGGCCACTGCGAACAGCAACAGCAGCAGCGCCCCGGTCGCGGCTGTGGAGAGCCACACCATCCGGTTGCGGACCCCGGCCAGCAGCAGGGCCGGCCACACCTTGAGGACCGCGCCGAGCGCGATCAGCGGCCCGCGCAGCCGCGGTTGGAGCAGGGCGGCCACCGCCACCGCCGCGACGAAGATGTCGTACCGGGCGTATGCGGTCGGGCCGATCAGCGGCACCGCCCACACCCAGTACCAGGCGGCCCGCAGGCCCCGGCGCGCCAGCAGCCAGGTGACCAGCGCGTCCGCGGCCAGGCACAGCACGATGAACGCCGCCGTGTAGGAGAGGAAGGGCAGCAGTCCGGGCGCCAGGACGGCCAGCGCCGCGCCCGGCGGGTACTGCCAGGTCACGTCGTCGAGGGGGAAGGTGCCGGTGCGCAGTACCCCGTACCAGCCCTGGTAGATCACCGTGACGTCGACCGTCACGTCCGCACCCGGCAGCGGGATCACCCGGAAGGTGCAGAGCAGCAGCAGGATCCTGGTGGCCGACCAGGCCGAAGATAGCTTGAGCACCGCGCCATGATGCCCAGGTCGGCGGCCCCGAAGCCATGAAACACGGCAATCGAAATCAGTCCGGTACTGTCGGCAGACGATGCACAAGACGCTGATCGTGACCAATGACTTCCCGCCCCGGCCGGGCGGAATCCAGGCATTCCTGCACAATATGGCGCTGCGTCTGGACCCGGACCGGCTCGTTGTCTACGCCTCCACCTGGAAGCACGGCGCGGAGGGCCGGGAGGCCACCGCGGCCTTCGATGCGGAGCAGCCGTTCCGGGTGGTCCGGGACCGTACGACGATGCTGCTGCCGACCCCCCGGGTGACCCGGCGGGCGGTGGGGCTGCTGAAGGAACACGGCTGTGAGTCGGTGTGGTTCGGGGCGGCGGCCCCGCTGGGCCTGATGGGCCCGGCGCTGCGCCGGGCGGGCGCCCGGCGGCTGGTGGCGACCTCGCACGGGCACGAGGCGGGCTGGGCGCAGCTGCCGGCCGCCCGGCAGCTGCTGCGGCGGATCGGCGAGGGCACGGACACGGTCACCTACCTGGGCGAGTACACCCGCACCCGGATCGCCTCCGCGCTGACGGACCGGGCGGCCGGCCGGATGGTGCAACTGCCGCCGGGTGTGGACGAGAAGACCTTCCACCCGGGCTCGGGCGGCGCGGAGGTCCGGGCCCGGCTGGGTCTGACCGACCGGCCGGTGGTGGTGTGCGTGTCCCGGCTGGTTCCCCGCAAGGGGCAGGACACCCTGATCCAGGCGATGCCGCGGATCCTGGCGGCGGTCCCGGACGCGGTGCTGCTGATCGTCGGCGGCGGGCCGTACGAAGCGGACCTGCGGAAGCTGGCCGCGTCGACGGGAGTTGCGGACGCGGTGGTGTTCACGGGTGCCGTGCCGTGGTCCGAACTGCCCGCGCACTACGGGGCGGGGGACGTGTTCGCGATGCCCTGCCGGACGCGCCGCGGCGGGCTGGACGTGGAGGGCCTCGGCATCGTCTATCTGGAGGCCTCGGCGACCGGACTGCCGGTGGTGGCGGGGGACTCGGGCGGTGCGCCGGACGCGGTGCTGGACGGCGAGACGGGGTGGGTGGTGCGAGGGGGTTCCCCCGGGGACGCCGCGGACCGCATCGTCACCCTGCTGCTGGACCCGGCGCTGCGGGCGCGGATGGGGGAGCGGGGGCGCGCCTGGGTCGAGGAGAAGTGGCGCTGGGACCTCCTGGCGGAGCGGCTGCGCGAACTGCTGTAGCCGCAGGGGCTTGCGGGAGGGAGCCCGGCTCCGGGCGGGCTCCCCCGGTCCGGGGCGCTCGGGGCCGTGCCGGACCTGCTGCCCGCCGTGGTTGCTCGCGCAGTTCCCCGCGCCCCTGGCGGGGCGCGGTGTCGCCAGAGCTGACTGTCTCTCGGATGTGTGTCAATACCGCCTCTGGGTGGACGGCTGGATTCCGCTCATGATGCGGCCATGACACCCAACCTGACGCGTCGTCACATCCTGGGGCTCGGCGCCCTGCAGGCAGCCGCCGCCCTCGGGCTGACCAGAATCGGGCTGTCCGAGGCAGCCGCCGCGGAACCCGCGCACTACGCCCCCGCCGTGGTCGTCGGCTCCGGATACGGCTCCGCCGTCGCCGCCCTGCGGCTCGGGCAGGCCGGCGTACGGACCGTCGTCCTCGAAATGGGCCGGCTCTGGGACACCGCCGGGCCCGACGGCAGGGTCTTCCCGTCCACCAGTGCCCCCGACCACCGCTCCATGTGGTTCCGCACCCGCACCGAGGCCCCGCTCGCCCAGTTCCTCTGGCTCGATGTGGTCAACCGGAACATCAGCCCCTACCCGGGCGTCCTGGACCGGGTGCACTTCGGGGACATGTCCGTCTACGTCGGCCGCGGCGTCGGCGGCGGCTCCCTGGTCAACGGCGGCATGGCGCCCGCGCCCCGGCGCTCGTACTTCACCGAGGTCTTCCCCGGGGTCGACGCCGACGAGATGTACGGGACCCACTTCCCGCTGGCCCGGCGGATGCTCGGCGTCAACGACATCGACCCGGCCTGGTTCGAGTCCACCGAGTGGTACCGGTTCGCCCGCATCTCCCGCAAGCACGCCCACAACACCGGCCTGCGGACCGTGTTCGTGCCCAACGTCTACGACTTCGGGTACATGCAGCGCGAGGCGGCCGGCCAGGTGCCGAGGTCCGCGCTCGCCGGCGAGGTCATCTACGGCAACAACCACGGCAAGAGGAGCCTCGACAAGACCTACCTCGCCGCCGCCCTCGGTACCGGCAACGTCACCATCGAGACCCTGCGGAAGGTCACCGGCGTCCGCCCCGATCCGGCCGGCGGCTATGTGCTCACCGTGCAGACCATCGACCTCACGGGCCGGGTCACCGAGACCCGCGAACTCGGCTGCGGCCGGCTCTTCCTCGGCGCGGGCAGCCTCGGCACCACCGAGATCCTGCTGCGGGCCCGGGAGACCGGCACCCTCCCGGCGCTCAGCGACCGGGTCGGCCTCGGCTGGGGCGGGAACGGCAATGTGATGACCGCCCGGGCCAACCACATCTGGGACACCGTCGGCGCCCGCCAGGCCACCATGCCCGCCCTCGGCATCGACGACTGGGACAACACCCGGAACCCGGTCTTCGCCGAGATCGCCCCGCTCCCGATGGGCCTGGAGCACTGGATCTCCCTGTACCTGGCGATCACCAGGAACCCCGAGCGCGGCAGCTTCTCCTACGATCCGGCCACCGACTCGGCCCGGCTGCACTGGCGCCGGGACCAGAACACCCCGTCGGTCAACGCCGCCAAATCCCTCTTCGACCGCATCAACCGCCGTCAGGTGACCATGTACCGGCACGACCTCTTCGGCGGCAACCGGGCCTTCGCGGACGACTTCACCTACCACCCGCTGGGCGGCTGCGTGCTGGGCGAGGCCACCGACCTCTACGGCCGGGTCAAGGGCTACCGGAACCTGTACGTCACCGACGGCTCGCTGGTGCCGGGATCGCTGGGCGTCAACCCGTTCCTCACGATCACGGCACTCGCCGAACGCAACCTGGCCCGCATCCTCGCCGAGGACCCTCTGTAGGGGGTATCTGCTAGCCGCGGTACAGCGCCTCGATCTCGTCCGCGAAGTCCTTCGCCACCACGTTCCGCTTCAGCTTCAGCGACGGCGTGATGTGGCCCGACTCCTCCGTGAACTGGGAGGGCAGAATGCGGAATTTCCGCACCGATTCCGCCTTGGACACGGCCGCGTTGCCGTCGTCGATCGCCTTCTGGACGGCCGCGATCAGCGCCGGGTCCTCCCGCAGCTCCGCCGCCGTGACCCCGGCCGGCTTGCCGTTCTCCGCCGCCCAGCGGCCGAGGAACTCCTCGTCGATCGTGACCAGCGCGGCCACGAACGGCCTCGCGTCACCGACCACCATGCACTCCGCGACCAGCGCGTGCGCCCGGATCCGGTCCTCGATCACCGCGGGCGCCACGTTCTTGCCGCCGGCCGTGACGATGAGCTCCTTCTTGCGCCCGGTGATCGTGAGGTAACCGTCCTCGTCGAGCGTGCCGACGTCGCCGGTGTGGAACCAGCCGTCGGCCAGCGCCTCCGCCGTCGCCGCCTCGTTCTTCCAGTACCCGCTGAAGATCTGCTCGCCGTGCAGCAGCACCTCGCCGTCGTCCGCGATGCGCACCACGGAACCCGGCATGGGCTGCCCGACCGTACCGATCTTCTGCTTGTCCCACGGATTGAAGGTGGTGGCCGCGCAGGACTCGGTCAGGCCGTAGCCCTCCAGCACGGTGAAGCCGATGCCGCGGAAGAAGTGCCCGAGCCGCTCACCCAGCGGGGCACCGCCGGAGATCGCGTACTCGCCGCGCCCGCCGAGGACGGCGTGCAGCTTGCTGTAGACCAGCTTCGTGAAGATCTTGTGCTTCAGCTTCAGCCCGAAGGACGGGCCGCGCGGGGTGTCCAGCGCCCGGCTGTACGCAATGGCCGTGTCGGCCGCTGCGTCGAAGATCTTCCCCTTGCCGTCGGCCTGCGCCTTGGCGCGCGCCGAGTTGTAGACCTTCTCGAAGACGCGCGGGACGCCGAGGATCAGGGTGGGCCGGAAGGACTGCAGCTCATCGGTGAGGTTCTTGATGTCCGGTACGCAGCCCAGCCGGATCGGCGCCAGCACGGCGGCCACCTCGACCAGCCGTCCGAAGACGTGCGCGGCCGGCAGGAACAGCAGCACCGAGCAGTCGCCGGTGCGGAACAGCGGGCTCAGCCGCTCCACCGCGTTGCCGCACTCCGCGAAGAAGTTGCGGTGGGTCAGCACACAGCCCTTGGGGCGGCCGGTGGTGCCCGAGGTGTAGACGATGGTGGCCGGGTCGTCGGCGTTCGCCAGGCTGCTGCGCTCGTCGACCTCGGCGTCCGCGATGCCGGCGCCCGCGGTCTTCAGCGCCTCCAGCGCGCCCTGCTCGATCTCCCAGACCTCGCGCAGGTCCGGCAGCGCGTCGCGGAGCGAGGCCACGGCCGAGCCGTGGGCGGGGCTCTCGACCACCGCGGCCACCGCGCCGGAGTCGCTGAGGATCCACTGGATCTGCTCGGGCGAGGAGGTCTCGTACACCGGGACGGTGACACCGCCGGCGGTCCAGATCGCGAAGTCGATCAGCACCCACTCGTAGCGGGTGCGGGAGATCAGGGCCACCCGGTCGCCCGGGCGGATGCCGGCGGCGATCAGGCCCTTGGCGGCGGCCCGCACCTCGGCGAGGAACTCGGTCGCGCTGACGTCCTGCCACTGCCCGTCGACCTTGCGGCTCATGACAGCGGTGTCGGGATGCTGCGCGGCATTGCGGCGGATGAGATCCGTGAGGTTCCCGTCCGACGGGACCTCGTACAGGGCCGGAAGGCTGAACTCGCGCAAGACTGCTGCTCCTCTGGGCGCCATCGCCACGATGTGGACCGACCGGACGTTACCCACCGGTAGTGGGTTCCCGATAGAGGGAACCGGCCAGATGTTCCGTGCGTCACATGACGCGGCCTTATCGCGCTGACACTAGTCCACCCCTTTCGAGACTCGGAAGTAACCGCAGGTCCGGAGGGCTCCGGCCGCTCTACCCACGGGGCCCGGCCCGCCCTAGGGTGACTCGCATGGGTGGTACGAAACGCGGCACGCAGACGCGTACGAAGGTCCATGTGGTCAGCGACGTCCATGGCAACACCGAGGCACTGGCCCGGGCCGGAGACGGCGCCGACGCCCTGATCTGCCTCGGTGACCTCGTGCTCTTCCTGGATTACGCCGACCACTCGCGCGGCATCTTCCCCGATCTCTTCGGCGTCGAGAACGCCGACCGGATCGTCGCCCTGCGCACCGAGCGCCGGTTCGCCGAGGCGAAGGAGTTCGGCCGGCGGCTGTGGGACGGCCTCGACCGGGAACAGGTGATCGAGAACGCGGTCCGGCGGCAGTACGCCGAGATGTTCGCCGCCTTCCCCACCCCGACGTACGCCACCTACGGCAATGTCGACATCCCGAAGCTGTGGCCGGAGTACGCCGGCACCGGGACCACCGTCCTCGACGGCGAGCGGACGGAGATCGGCGGCCGGGTCTTCGGCTTCGTCGGCGGCGGCCTGCCCTCCCCGATGCGCACCCCGTACGAGATCGACGTCGAGGAGTACGCCGCCAAGGTCGAGGCACTCGGCGAAGTGGACGTCCTCTGCTCGCACATCCCGCCGGAGGTCCCCGAGCTCTGCTACGACACGGTCGCCCGCCGCTTCGAACGCGGCAGCGCGGCCCTGCTCGCCGCCATCCACCGGGTCCGGCCCCGGTACGCCCTGTTCGGCCACGTCCACCAGCCGCTGGCCCGGCGGATGCGGATCGGCGGCACCGAGTGCGTGAACGTCGGACACTTCGCGGCCACCGGGCGTCCCTGGGCCCTGGAATGGTGATCGCGCGACGCGCGATAGCCTTCACGCGGCGGCCCCAGGCCGCCCATTTCCTCGAAACACTCCCCGGAGGAGCCACCGCGATGGCGGAACACACCAGCTCGAGCATCACGATCGAGGCGGCGCCGGCCGACGTCATGGCCGTGATCGCCGACTTCGCCCGCTACCCCGAGTGGACCGGCGAGGTGAAGGAGGCCGAGGTGCTGGCCGCCGACGCCGAGGGCCGCGCGGAGAAGGTCCGCCTGCTGCTGGACGCGGGCGCGATCAAGGACGACCACACCCTGTCCTACACCTGGAAGGGCACGGACGAGGTCAGCTGGACCCTGGACAAGTCCCAGATGCTGCGCCAGCTGGACGGCTCCTACCGGCTGGCGCCGCTGGGGGACGGTACGCGCACGGAGGTGACGTACCAGCTGACGGTGGACGTCAAGATCCCGATGCTCGGCATGATCAAGCGCAAGGCGGAGAAGGTCATCATCGACCGCGCCCTCGCGGGCCTGAAGAAGCGCGTGGAATCCACGGCCTGACCCCGCCATGGCCCGGCCCGGCCGGGCCGCGCGGGCTTCGCTCCCCGAACCCCACCCGCACCCTGCTCCGGGGCCGGCCCCAGGCACCCCGTCCGCGGGGGCTCCGCCCCCGTCGGGTGCGCGGGCTGCGCCCGCATCCGTTCCCCGGGTGCAGGGCGGAGCCCGCACACCCCCCGGGGCCACCCGGGCCTCCCAGGGGGTCCGGGGCGGAGCCCCGGTTTCTGGGGGCACCTCCCAGCGGTAGCTGGGGGAGAAGGGGCCGGGTGGGGGAATGGCCCCGCAGGGCCCAGCACCGCCGCACCAACCCCAGGAGCCCCACCCCATGCACACCCTCCTCCTCACCGGCCCCGGCGGCGCCGGCCGCACCACCATGGCCGCAGCCACCGCCCTCGCCGCCGCGCGCAGCGGACAGCGCGTGCTGGTGCTCTCCGCCGACCCCGGCGACCCGCTCGGCAGCCTCCTGGGGACCACCGCCCCGGCCGCCGGCCAGCCCACCGCCCCGGCCGAAGAGGTCGTGCCCGGCCTGCCCGCCCACCCCGTCGCAGTCGACGGCGACCGGAACCACCGCCGCCTCTGGACCGCCCGGATCGACTCCGGCCAGGACTTCCGAGCCGAACTCACCGCCCTCCAGGACCGCGCCACCGCCGTTCTCGACTTCCTCGGCGCCCGCCCCCTCGGAGCGGAAGAGCTCACCGAGCTGCCCGGCGCCGAGCAGTTCGCCCTGCTCCGCGCCCTGCGCCGGTCCGCCGCGGCCGGCCCGGCGGGCTTCGACCTGGTCGTGGTGGACATGCCGCCACTGCACCAGGCCGTCGCCGCCCTCGCCCTCCCCGCCCAGCTGCGCCGCTACCTGGCCCGGCTGGTGCCCGCCGAACGGCAGGCCGCCCGCGCGCTGCGCCCCGTACTGGCCCAGCTGGTCGGCGTACCGATGCCCGCGCAGTGGCTGTACGAGGCCGCCGAGCGCTGGGACCGGGAGCTGGCCGCCGTGCAGGCCGTCGTCGAATCGGCCGACACCTCCGTACGACTGGTCGCCGAGCCCGGCCCGGCCGCCGCCGAGGCGCTCCGGCTCGGGCGGCTCGGCCTCGCCCTGCACGGCCTGGCGGCCGGCCCGGTCCTCGCCAACCGCCTGGTGCCGGCCGGCTCCGCCGAACCCTGGCTGGCCGGCCTGGCCGCACAGCAGGACAAGTACACGAGCCAGTGGCCGGACCACCGCCCGCTGCCGCACCTCGGCCGTGATCCGCGCGGCCCGGAGGACCTGGCACTGCTCGATCCCGGACCGGTCACCGCACCGCCCCGCCCCCACTGGCCGGTGGAGGACCGCCGTGCCGAGGACGGGGTACTGGTCTGGACGGTGCCGCTGCCCGGTGCCGAGAAGCGGGAACTGGACCTGATCCGGCGCGGGGACGATCTGCTGCTCACCGCGGGCCCGCACCGCAGAATCGTTCCGCTGCCCTCGGCGCTCCGCCGCTGCACGGTCTCCGGTGCAGCCCTCGCGGACGGTGTGCTGCGCATCCGCTTCACCCCGGACCCGGGCCTCTGGCCCACCCGCTGAGCAGCCCGCCGAGCAAGGAAAACGGCGCCCTCGCGCCGAACCGGGTCCCCCGAACGGGTAACGTCGAAGGTATCCGCCAGCAGAGCCCGCAGCAGCCCGCAGGAGTGTCCGCCATGAGCGAGGCCAACGACCGTCCCACCGACGACGACGCCTGGGCGAAGGCCTGCGCGGAGGACCTCGCCGCGGAGAAGGCGCGTCGGCGGGCCGGGCAGGGCGCGGGGGACCAGGGCACCGGGACCGCCGCCGAGGAGCTGTTCAAGCTGTTCGAGGCCGTCGCCGACAAGGTGTCCGGGCTGAACAACCCGCTGCTGGGAACCACCGCACAGGGCGCCGTCCGCCAGTTCGTCCACCAGGCGAAGAGCGCCGCCAAACCCGTCATCGAGCGCAACCCGGAGGTCTTCGACCACCTGGCCGCGGCGGGTTCCGAACTGCTCGCCGCCTACCGCTCGGCGGTGGCCGGCCACGAGCGCCGCTGGACCCGGGACGAGCACGACCCCCGAGACGGGCACGAGGGGCGCGACGGTGACGAGGGGCGCGACGGGCGCGATGGCCGCGACGGCGGCGAAGGGCCCGGGCCGGCCGGCCGCATCGACCTCGACTGAGACTCCGCCGCCCTCGGGTACCGTTGGCCCCGGCGGGGTTTGACCGGAAACCGAGGGACTAATGGGACTCACCATCGGCGTCGACATCGGCGGCACGAAGATCGCGGCCGGCGTGGTCGACGAAGAGGGCACCATCCTTGAGACGTACAAGGTGCCCACCCCGCCGACCGCGGACGGTGTGACGGAGGCGATCTGCGCCGCCGTCTCCGAGGTCAGCAGCAACCACACCATCGAGGCCGTCGGCATCGGCGCGGCCGGATACGTGGACGACAAGCGGGCGACCGTACTCTTCGCGCCCAACATCAACTGGCGCCACGAGCCGCTCAAGGACAAGGTCGAACAGCGCATCGGCCTGCCGGTGGTCGTGGAGAACGACGCGAACTGCGCGGCCTGGGGCGAATACCGGTTCGGCGCCGGCCAGGGCCACGAGGACGTCATCTGCATCACCCTGGGCACCGGCCTGGGCGGCGGCATCATCATCGGCAACAAGCTGCGCCGCGGCCGGTTCGGCGTGGCCGCCGAGTTCGGACACATCCGGGTGGTCCCGGACGGGCTGCTGTGCGGCTGCGGCAGCCAGGGATGCTGGGAGCAGTACGCCTCCGGCCGGGCGCTGGTCCGGTACGCGAAGCAGCGCGCCAACGCCACCCCGGAGCGCGCGGAGATCCTGCTCGGCCTGGGCGACGGCACGGTCGAGGGCATCGAGGGCAAGCACATCAGCGAGGCCGCCCGGGCCGGCGATGCGGTGGCCGTGGACTCCTTCCGGGAGCTGGCGCGCTGGGCCGGAGCCGGTCTCGCCGACCTGGCCTCCCTCTTCGACCCGTCCGCGTTCATCGTCGGCGGCGGGGTCTCCGACGAGGGCGAACTGGTCCTCGACCCGATCCGGAAGTCCTTCCGCCGCTGGCTGATCGGCGCCCAGTACCGCCCGCACGCGCAGGTCCTGGCCGCACAGCTGGGCGGCAAGGCCGGACTGGTCGGCGCCGCCGACCTGGCCCGCCAGGGCTGACCGCCGGGCGGCCCCCGCAGGCCGGCCCACCCCCTCCGCGACCCTGCCCGTCGCGCCCCCTGTGGGCGCGGCGGGCAGCCGCATATGTTGCTGCGCATGGATGACCTGACCGACCTGCCACAGTCCCGTACGGAACCCGACGGCTCAGCGGTGATCCGGGTGCTCAGCTACAACATCCGCTCACTGCGCGACGACGAGGAGGCACTGGCCCGGGTGATCCGGGCCTGCGCCCCCGACCTGGTCTTCGTCCAGGAGGCCCCGCGCTTCTTCCGCTGGCGCAAACACGCGGCCCGGCTGGCTGCGAAGGCGGACCTGGTGGTGCTGAGCGGCGGTGCCACCGCCGCCGGCCCGCTGCTCCTGTGCTCGCTGCGGGCCTTCGTCGAACGCACCGAGGACGTACTCCTCCCGCTCACCCCGGGGCTCCACCGGCGCGGCTTCGCCACCGCGGTGGTGCGGTTCGGGGACGTGCGGGTCGCCCTGCTCAGCGCGCACCTGTCGCTGGACCCGGTGGAACGGATGGCCCAGGCGGATCTGCTGCTGGACCGGCTCCGGGACCGGGACGCGCCGTACGCGATCGCGGCGGGGGACATCAACGAGACCCCGGCCGGTCCCTCCTTCAGCCGCCTCGCGGCCGAACTCACGGACTGCCGTACGGCTGCCCCCTGGGGCGGTGAGCTCACCTTCCCGTCCAGCGGGCCGGACCGCCGCATCGACGCGGTCTTCGTCAGCGGTGCGGGGGTGGAGGTCCTGGGCTGCGGGGTCCCGGCGGCCCTCCCGGGTATCCGCAGCACCGACCTGAAGGCGGCCACCGACCACCTCCCCCTGCTGGCCGCCCTCCGCCTCCCGGCCCCCGCCTGATCAGGAGCCTGCGAGGATTTCGGCGGTCCGCTTCCGCACCTCGGCGAGATGGCCACGCGTCCGGTCCAGATCCCCCCGGTGTTCCTCGACCAGGCGGCTCTGGTACGCGCTGTCCAGCGCGTACCAGAGGTCCGTGACCCCGTGCTCCGCCCGGCAGCCGAGGTCGGCCAAGGCCATGGCCACGTCCTCGCGTTCGCCGCGCTGCCGGTCGCCGGCCCGGGCCCGCCGGTCGTCCGCATCGTCGTTCGCCTGCCAGGGATCGGCGTACGAGTACCCTGCCCGCCCCATGCAGGCACTCCAGCCCGCGAACGCGGTCCGCAGGCGCGGGTCCGCCAGGGCGCTGTCGGCGGCCTCCTTCCGCAACCGCAGCACCAGGGCCATCGTGTCCACGGGAGCGCCCCCGGTGAGGGCCCGCCGTGCCTCGCCGGAGCAGGTGTCCGTCCAGACGGCGAGCTCGGCCGGGGTGGGCGCGGGCGGCTGTGCCGCGGCCGGCGGCCGGTCCGGCCCGGGCTGCTCCTCCAGCGGGTTGCGGTACCCCCACCGCTCGACCTCCCCGCGGTCGACGATCCCGTACCGTCCGGCATTCGTCTCCGCGGCGGACATCTGCCGTCCCGGGTCCACCACCGGCCGGCTCATTCCGTGCTTCCGCATACATGCAGCCCCGGCCGTCTGTAATGCGATATTGGCCCTTCGGCGTTCTTCCGGGTCGGCCCAGTAGGAATCCAGCGGCAATGTGATGTCCGCAGGCGTGCGAATGGATTTCAATCCACCGAGGGGCGGGAGACCGGAATCCGTGCTGTCTTTCCCGGTGCAAGCAGTAAGCACCGCCAGAGAAATGCAGGCGGCTGCGAGGGGCCGCCATCGAATGCGGAATGACGGCATGGGGGAGAACTCCTTTCGATGGAAGGGGTGCCGGGCGGAATCGCCCGGCACCCTTCTCGCCCGATGTCAGCGGAACTGGACGGAACGGGTCCGGTCGTTCATCCAGTTGCCGATGTAGTTGTTCACTCCACCCCACCAGCCACTTGCGTCACCGGTGCCGTTCCAACCGGAACGGTGGTTGGCCTGGCACCAGGACCACGTGCGGAACGAGCTGATCTGCCCGACCCAGCTGCCGAGCACGTTTCCGGTGATCACGTACCCGGAGTTGCAGGGCGTGTCGCCCCAGAAATTGCCCAGGTGGTTGCGGAGTCCGTCGTGCTGGTACTCCTCGCTGTAGTGGATCGAACCCGCGGGCACCAGAGAGGAGCCGCTGGTGGCCGTGGCCCGGGCCGGTGACGCGCCCGCCGTGCCGGCACCGGCGTCCGCGGCCATCGCGTTTCCGGTACCCAGGCCGGCCGCGGCCACAGCACCGTTGTTCCGGCGCGAGAGCGTTTCGACTGGTGCTGTGATCTCGTCGGCCGGGATACCGCTCCCACCCGGATAAGCAGCGATCACCACGATGATTTCCGGGCCAGCATCGGCATGTTGCCGATGGGGGCCGTGGGAATGTCCCTGCTCTCCATGCCGGCCATCAGATCCGAACGGACCCCGACGCTGATCCGGCGCTCGGACCCGGAGGCGTACGAGCTCTGCCTGATCCTCGGCAGCGACATGTGGCTGGAGCAGCGCCGCTCCGACGCCCGGGTGCGGGCCGGGGACCTGCTGCTGTGGGACACCTCGCAGCCGTTCGACGGCCGCGGGCTGGGCATCGGCCCGGACCGGCCGTCACGGGCGATCATCGTGCATCTGCCGCGGGCGGCCGTGCCGTTGCCCGAGGCGCGGATCAACGGCCTGCTGGCCCGGCGGCTGCCGACCGGCACCGGTATGGGGGCCTTGCTGGCCGGGTTCCTGCGGGGGGCCGTGGACCAGGCCGACAGCTGGAACGGCCGGGACACCGTCCGGCTCGGGTCCGTGGCCATGGAGCTGTCCACGGCCTTCCTCGCCCACCATCTCGATGCGACGGCGGCCCTGCCGCCCGAGACCCGCCGGCAGACCCTGCTCCGCGAGGTCCTCGGCTTCATCGACCTCAACCTCGCGGACCCGCAGCTCACACCGGCCGCAGTGGCGGCCTTCCACCACATCTCGGTGCGCTACCTGCACCGGCTCTTCGAGCAGCAGGACGCCACCGTGGCCGCCTGGATCCGCCGCCGCAGGCTCCAGCGCTGCCAGGCCGACCTGGTCAACCCGCTGTACGGGGCGCAGCCCGTGCATGCGGTGGGCCGCCGCTGGGGCTTCGTCCACCCCGCGGACTTCACCCGGTCGTTCCGGCGGGAGTACGGCATGACCCCCACGGCCTACCGGAGGCTGGGCGCCTCCGGTGCCGTACGTCCGGACACTTCCTGACCAAGCACTACCAGGCGGCTAGACCACCGCGCCGCGGCCCGGGTCGTCGTCCTCTTCGTCGCCGTGTGCCATCCGGCCCACCAGGGTGGCGAAGCCGCCGAGGAAGCCGCCCACCCCCAGGGTGGTCAGCCACCAGGTCATCTCCCAGCGCAGCACCACCGCCAACAGCAGCAGCACCGGACCGCCCACCACCGCCAGCCAGGCGAACTTGGCCGTGGTGTCGGCAGCCGGCAGCGGCGGAGGCTCCGGCGGGACGAAATGCCCCTCGTCGGTTGCGTCGAGATCGTCCTCGCCCGGCTCCGCCAGGGAATGGTCCCGGGGACCGGCCCCGCCCACGCCCGGGGCGAACACCACCGAGCTGCCCAGCGCGGCCGGCGGGGACGCCGGCCCGGCGTCGGCGTCCTTCTCCGGCGGCTTCGCACCCGCCGCCGGGGCCGGCGGCTCCGGCAGGACGTCTTCCTCCGGCAGCAGCAGGTCCTCGATCGGCTTGAACGGCCGAGCCCCCGGCGGGTCCGCCGGTTCCTCGCCGTAGCCGGCGACGATCGCCGCCCAGGCCGCCTCTTCGTCCAGCGGCGGGACGCCGCCCGACGGCTCCTCCTGCTCAGCCACCGGTGCCCGCTCCCTCCCTGTCGCCGGTCCCCGCGAGCCGGCCGACAAACGCAAAACTGTCCGCGAAGATCCGCTCCGCATCATGGTCCAACGTCGCGACGTGGTAGCTCTGTTCCAGCAGGGTCTCGGTCACGTCCGTGGAGGACACCCGCGCCAGCACCCGCGCCGAGTCGGCCGGCGGCACCACATGGTCCTGCGGGCTGTGCAGCAGCAACAGCGGCTGGGTGACCTGCGGCAGCTCCTTGTCCACCAGCTGCAGGAACTTCCGCAGCGAGTGCGCGGCCCGGGTCGGGACCCGGTCGTACCCGACCTCCTCCGAGCCCGGCTTGGCGATGTCGGAGGCGATGCCCGGCGTGGAGCGGATGACGTGCATGGCCACCGGCAGCAGGACGGCCAGCGGGTCGTGCACCTTGTTGGCCGGATTGACCAGGACGATGCCGCTGATCGCGTCCCCGTGCCGGGCCGCCAGCCGCAGGGTCAGCGCGCCGCCCATCGACAGTCCGAACACGAACACCTGGCTGCACCGGTCCAGCAGCTCCCGCAGGGCCCGGTCGACCTCCGCGTACCAGTCCTGCCATCCGGTGAGCTGCATGTCCTGCCACCGCGTGCCGTGTCCGGGCAGCAGCGGGAGGGACACCGTCAGACCGCGCTCGGCCAGATACTCGGCCCACGGCCGCATGGACTGCGGGGAGCCGGTGAAACCGTGGACGAGGAGGACGCCGACCTCTCCGCCCTCGTGGCGGAACGGCTCGGCACCGGGGAGGACGGGCACCAGGATCTCCTTGATAAGGGACGGGAAAGGGGATGTTCGGGGCGGGTGCGCTGTGTGACTTCACCGTACGCGACGGGACAGGCACCGACCAGGGTCGTAGGGCGGCTCCGGGTCCGCCCAGGGGTTAAGGTCTGTTCGACGGACACAGGAAGGCTGCTCAGTTGATCTACGGCGCAATGAAGTTCTCCATCGGCGGTTCCCTGAAGCTCGCCTTCAGGCCGTGGGTGGAGGGCCTCGAGAACATTCCCGCGGAGGGGCCGGCGATCCTCGCGAGCAACCATCTCTCCTTCTCCGACTCCTTCTTCCTCCCGGCCGTGCTGGACCGGAAGGTCACCTTCATCGCGAAGGCGGAGTACTTCACCTCCCCCGGCGTCAAGGGCAAGCTCACCGCCGCGTTCTTCAAGGGCGTGGGCCAGCTCCCGGTGGACCGCTCCGGCGCCCGCGGTGCCGGCGAGGCGGCCATCAAGAGCGGTATCGAGGTCATCGAGCGCGGCGAGCTCTTCGGTATCTACCCGGAGGGCACCCGCTCGCCCGACGGCCGTCTGTACCGCGGCAAGCCCGGCGGGCTGGCCCGGGTGGCGCTGGCCACCGGCGCCCCCGTGATCCCGGTGGCGATGATCGACACCGAGAAGATCCAGCCGCCCGGCAAGGTGGTCCCCAAGCTGATGCGCCCGGGCATCCGGATCGGCAAGCCGCTGGACTTCAGCCGCTACCACGGCATGGACGGGGACCGCTTCATCCTGCGCTCGGTGACCGACGAGGTCATGTACGAGATCATGAAGCTCTCCGGGCAGGAGTACGTCGACATCTACGCGACGGCTGCCAAGCGCCAGATCGCCGACGCCGAGAAGGCCGCCAAGGACGCCGAGAAGGCCGCCAAGCACGAGGCCAAGGGCGAGAGCGCGGAGTAGCGGCCGGCGGGGCGCCGCGAGGGGTGGGGGAACGATGAAGCGCGAGCGCGTCGTGAGCATGTCGGTCGAGCAGCCGCTGTGGCGTGCCCTGACGGCGTACCGCGTGCTCACCATGATCTACGCCGTCCTGCTGTTCGCCTCCGCCCACCGGGAGTTCCACCGCCCCTGGCTGGCCATCGGCTATCTCACGCTGCTCGCCGTCTGGACCCTGGCCACCGTCCACAAGGTGGCCAGCGCACAGAGCTGCACCCGGCGCTTCCTGGGCATGGACCTCGCGGTGGCGCTCACCGGAATCCTGCTCACCCCGCTGGTCGACGCGCACGAGCGGATCGCGGCCGGCGGCCCCACCCTCCCCTCCATCTGGACCGCGGGCTCCGTCCTCGCCTTCGCCATCAAGGGCGGCTGGCGCTGGGCGGGTTTCGCCTCCACCTTCGTGGCCGTGGCCAACATCGTCCAGCGCGGCGAACCGACCCGGGACACCCTGCACAACGTCCTGCTGGTGTGGGTGGCCTCCATCGCCATCGGCTACGTGGTCGAGGTCGCCCGGGCCAGTGAGGCCACCCTGGCCCGCGCCCTGGAGATCGAAGCCGCCACCCGCGAGCGGGAGCGGCTGGCCCGGGACATCCACGACGGGGTCCTCCAGGTCCTCGCCATGGTCCAGCGGCGCGGCAGCGAGATCGGCGGCGAGGCCGCCGAGCTCGGCCGGATGGCGGGGGAGCAGGAGGTGGCGCTGCGCACCCTGGTCTCCAGCGGGCTGGTGCCGGCCTCCCGGATCTCCCGGGACGCGGCCCGGGGAGCCCTGGTGACGGCGGTGGAGGAGCCGGAGGAGGAGGGGGCGCAGGACCTGCGGGCCCTGCTGGCCCGGTACGCCGGACCGAAGGTGAGCTTTGCCGAGCCGGGCACCCCCGTGGTGCTGCCCGGGCCGGCCGCCCGCGAGCTGGCCGCGGCCGTGGGTGCGGCCCTCGACAACGTCCGCAGGCACGCGGGCGAGGGGGCCAGTGCCTGGATCCTGCTCGAGGACTGGCCCGACGAGGTGATCGTGACGGTCCGCGACGACGGGCCGGGCATTCCCGCGGGGCGGCTGGCCCAGGCCGAGGGCGAAGGGCGGCTCGGGGTGGCCCAGTCGATCCGCGGCCGGCTGCGTGATCTCGGGGGCACGGCCGACCTGATCTCCGTACCGGGGCAGGGAACAGAAGTGGAGCTGAAGGTTCCGAAGGGGGACGAGCGATGAGCAGCGAGAACGCCGTGGACGGCAGCCCGATCAGAGTGATGGTCGTGGACGACCATCCGATGTGGCGGGACGCGGTGGCCCGCGACCTCGGCGCCGCCGGGTTCGACGTGGTGGCCACCGCCGGCGACGGACCGCAGGCGGTCCGCCGGGCCCTGGCGGCCGGCCCCGACGTCCTGGTCCTCGACCTCAATCTGCCCGGTATGCCCGGAGTCCAGGTGTGCAAGGAGCTGGTCGGGGTCAACCCGGCGCTGCGGGTGCTGGTGCTGTCGGCGAGCGGCGAGCACGCCGACGTCCTGGAGGCGGTGAAGTCCGGGGCGACCGGCTACCTGTTGAAGTCCGCCGCCGCCGGGGAGCTGATCGACGCGGTGCGCCGCACCGCCGCCGGCGATCCGGTGTTCACCCCGGGCCTGGCCGGACTGGTGCTCGGCGAGTACCGGCGGCTGGCCGCCGACCCGGCGCCGGCCGCGCCCGACGAGCCGAAGGCCCCGCAACTCACCGACCGGGAGACCGAGGTGCTGCGGCTGGTCGCCAAGGGACTGTCGTACAAGCAGATCGCGGAACGACTGGTCATCTCGCACCGCACGGTGCAGAACCACGTCCAGAACACCCTGGGCAAACTGCAGTTGCACAACCGGGTGGAACTCGTCCGCTACGCCATCGAACGCGGCCTCGACGACGTGTGAGCCTTCATCCCTGCGGGTGAACCTGGTGTACGCAACCACCCGTAATTCCACCGGAGTTGTCCGTTCGCCCCCGCGCGCTGTGACCTGAGTCTCACTAGCGTGACCGCCATGGCGAAGGGAGATTCCATGAAGGTCGGAGTGCTGACCGGCGGCGGGGACTGTCCGGGGCTGAACGCGGTGATCCGCGGGGTCGTCCGCAAGGGCGTGCAGGAGTACGGATACGAGTTCATCGGCTTCCGCGACGGCTGGCGCGGCCCGCTCGACGGGGACACCGTGCCGCTCGACATCCCCGCCGTACGCGGCATCCTGCCCCGCGGCGGCACCATCCTCGGCTCCTCCCGCACCAACCCGTTCAAGCAGGAGAACGGCGTCCGCGCCATCAAGGAGAACCTCGCCAAGCACGAGGTGGACGCCCTGATCGCGATCGGCGGCGAGGACACCCTCGGCGTCGCGGCGCGCCTGTACACGGAGTTCGGAGTGCCGTGCGTCGGGGTCCCCAAGACCATCGACAACGACCTCTCGGGCACCGACTACACCTTCGGCTTCGACACCGCGGTCGGCATCGCGACCGAGGCCATCGACCGGCTGCACACCACGGCCGAGTCCCACATGCGGGTCCTGGTGGTGGAGGTGATGGGCCGGCACGCCGGCTGGATCGCCCTGCACTCCGGGCTGGCGGGCGGCGCCAACGTCATCCTCATCCCCGAGCAGCGCTTCGACGTGGACCAGGTGTGCGCCTGGGTCACCTCCCGGTTCAAGGCGAGCTACGCCCCGATCGTGGTGGTGGCGGAGGGTGCCATGCCCACGGACGGCGACATGGTCCTCAAGGACGCGACGAAGGACTCCTTCGGGCACGTCCGGCTCTCCGGTGTCGGTGAATGGCTGGCCAAGGAGATCGAGGCGCGCACCGGCAAGGAGGCCCGGACCACCGTCCTCGGCCATGTCCAGCGGGGCGGCACCCCGAGTGCGTACGACCGCTGGCTGGCCACCCGCTTCGGACTGCACGCGATCGACGCGGTGCGGGACGGGGACTTCGGGAAGATGGTGGCGCTCCAGGGGACGAAGGTGGTGCGGGTGCCGATCGCGGAGGCGACGGCCAGCCTGAAGACGGTGGACCCGGAGCTGTACCGGGAGGCCGGAGTGTTCTTCGGCTGAGCGGGGCCGTGGCGGACTGCCTGGCCGGCGCCGCTCCGGGAACACCCTGGTCAGCCCGGGGTGACCGGGGCCGTGAGCCCGGTCAGGAGCCCGCGGAGCAGCTCCGCCCCGCGCAGCGTGAGGACGGACTCCGGGTGGAACTGCACCCCGGCGAAGCCCGCCGCGGAGCGGAGGGCGTGGACCTCGCGGGTGTCCGGGTCGAAGGAGACCTCCACCCCCTGCTCCGCCAGCCGGTCCGCGAGCTCCGCATCGCAGGCGGCCGTGTACGTGTTGTAGAAGCCGACCACCTCCGGCGCCCCGAACAGGTCGATCCGCAGCTGTGCGCCCTGGGCCGGCTCCGCCTTGCGGACCAGCGGCAGGCCGAGCTCGGCGGCCAGCAGCTCATGGCCGAGGCAGATGCCCAGCAGGCCCCGCCGGTGCCCGGCCAGCAGGTCGGCCGTCAGCCCGCGCAGCAGCCGCATCTTCGGGTCGGCGGTGTCCGCCGGGTTCCCCGGGCCGGGGCCCAGGACGACCGGGCCGGGATGGGCCAGGGCGGCCTCCCGCAGCCCCGGGGCGTCGTAGCGGCGTACGGTCACCGTGAACCCGGCCACCCGCAGCACATGCGCCAGCATCGCGGTGAAGGTGTCCTCGCCGTCCACCACCAGCGCATGGCCGGCGGGCTCCGTCGGCCGGTCCTGCATCCGCAGCCAGAACGGGGCCAGGTCCGCCCGCCGCGCGGCCAGTGCCGCCCGTACCCGGGGGTCGTCGGCCAGCCTGCCGGCCCCCTCACGGGCGGGCCGCGGCGCGGCCGGGCGGACCCCCAGCGCGGCCAGCACCCCCGCCGCCTTGGCATGGGTTTCGGCCACTTCTCCGGCCGGATCGGAGTGCCGGACCAGGGTGGCGCCCACCCCCACCCGCAGGGTGCCGTCCGCCGCGATGTCGGCGGTCCGGATCAGGATGGGGGAGTCCAGGGTCTGGGCCCCGGCGGCATCCCGCCCCAGCAGGGCCAGCGCCCCCGCGTAGTAGCCGCGCCCGCCCGCTTCGTACCGCCGGATCACCCGGCAGGCGTTCTCCACCGGCGAGCCGGTCACGGTGGCCGCGAACATGGTCTCCCGCAGGACCTCCCGCACGTCCAGGGAGGACCGTCCGCGCAGCTCGTACTCCGTGTGCGCCAGGTGCGACATCTCCTTCAGCCGCGGCCCGACCACCACCCCGCCGCGATCGCCGACCGTGCACATCATCTTCAGTTCCTCGTCGACCACCATGGAGAGCTCCTCGGTCTCCTTGGGGTCCGCCAGGAAGGACAGCAGCGAGTCGGCCGTGGGCCCGCCGGCCGGATAGCGGTAGGTGCCGCTGATCGGGTTCATCACCACGGTGCCGCCGGACATCCGGACGTGTACCTCCGGGCTGGCCCCCACCAGCGTCCGCGTGCCGGTGTGCACCACGTACGTCCAGTACGCACCGCGCTCGGCCGTCAGCAGCCGCCGGAACAGGGCGAGTGCGTCGGCCCGGCCGAACCCGTCGATCCGGCCCCGGTAGGTGCGGCGGATCACGAAGTTCGCGCCCGCGCCGCGGCCGATCTCCTCCTCGATGACCCGTTCGACGGTGGCCGCGTACTCCTCGTCGCCGATGTCGAAGCCGCCGTCGGTGACGCCGACCGGATGGCCGGGCAGGGCGGCCAGCACCTCGGCGAGCGGGAACTCGTACGCCTCCTCGGCGGCCAGCACGCTCAGCGGGGTGCCGTCGTCCACCGCCTCGAAACCGCGCTCGCGGATCTGCCGGAACGGGACCAGGGCCAGGCTGGGCAGCTCGCCGACCGGCAGGCCGGCCAGCAGCCCGGCCTCGTGGACGGGGCCGAGGAGCAGCTCGACGGTGTCGTGGTCGCGGCCCGGGGTGCGCCGCCGCAGCAGTGCGAAGGGCGGGCCGTCGGGGTCGAGGAGCCGGCCGACCTGACAGAGGGCGGATGCGGTGCGGACGATCATTCGGAGCGGTTCCTTCCGGTAAGGGAGGGAGGAACGGCCCGCGGAAAGCAGAAAGGCCGCCCCTCGGGCGGCCTTCGCGTCGGTTTCGGGAACGCGCAGTCAGTGGGCCGCCGGATAAGCGGTCCACCACCAGTCCAGGCAGGTCTGGCAGGTCTGGTTCGGGTGCGCGAACATGCCGCAGACCCTACACCGGCGGCGGTGTGACCTGACAGACATGCGTCTCACGTTGTGGGCGGCGGGCCGGACTACCGCATTCAGCCCGTAGTGTTTACAGGGTGACCGTGAACGCTGAAACCCAAGCCCCCGCCGCCAAGGCGACCTGGCGAGACCTTCCCGCGGCGCAGCAGCCTTCGTACCCCGATGCCGAGGCTCTGCGCGCTGTCGTCGCGGACCTCGAGTCGTATCCTCCGCTGGTTTTCGCCGGAGAGTGCGATCAGCTGCGCGCCCGTCTGGGAGCCGTCGCCAAGGGCGAGGCGTTCCTTCTCCAGGGTGGCGACTGCGCCGAGGCCTTCGATGCCGTGTCCGCCGACCACATCCGCGCCAAGCTGAAGACCCTGCTCCAGATGTCGGCCGTCCTGACCTACGCGGCCTCGGTGCCGGTGGTCAAGGTCGGGCGTATCGCCGGCCAGTACTCCAAGCCGCGCTCCAAGGACACCGAGACCCGCGACGGCGTGACCCTGCCGACCTACCGCGGTGACTCCGTCAACGGCTTCGCCTTCACCGAAGAGGCCCGTGTCCCGGACCCCGAGCGGCTGAAGCGGATGTACCACGCCTCCGCCTCCACCCTGAACCTGGTGCGTGCCTTCACCACCGGTGGCTACGCCGACCTGCGCCAGGTGCACGCCTGGAACCAGGACTTCGTGAAGTCCTCTCCCTCCGGGCAGCGCTACGAGCAGCTCGCGCGGGAGATCGACAACGCGCTGAACTTCATGAAGGCCTGTGGCACCGACCCGGCCGAGTTCAAGGCGGTGGAGTTCTACGCCTCGCACGAGGCGCTGCTGCTCGACTACGAGGGTGCGCTGACCCGCACCGACTCGCGGACCGGCAAGCTGTACGACACCTCCGGGCACATGGTCTGGATCGGTGAGCGCACCCGCCAGCTGGACCACGCCCACATCGAGTTCTGCTCGCAGATCGCCAACCCGATCGGTATCAAGCTGGGCCCGACCACCACGGTGGACGAGGCGCTGACCTACATCGACCGGCTGGACCCGGAGCGGCAGCCGGGCCGGCTGACCTTCGTGGTCCGGATGGGCGCGGACAAGGTCCGTGACCGGCTGCCCGAGCTGGTCGAGAAGGTCACCGCCTCCGGTGCCACCGTGGCCTGGGTGACCGACCCGATGCACGGCAACACCTTCGAGGCCGCCTCCGGCCACAAGACCCGCCGCTTCGACGACGTGCTCGACGAGGTCAAGGGCTTCTTCGAGGTCCACAAGGCGCTGGGCACCCACCCGGGCGGCATCCACGTCGAGCTCACCGGTGACGATGTCACCGAGTGCGTGGGCGGCGGCGACGAGATCTTCGTCGACGACCTGCACCAGCGCTACGAGACGGCCTGCGACCCGCGGCTCAACCGCAGCCAGTCCCTGGACCTGGCCTTCCTGGTCGCGGAGATGTACCGCGACCAGTAGGCGCGGATCAGTAGGTGTGTTCCTACGAGCTGTGGGGCGTGGATCTGTGATCCGCGCCCCACAGTCGTCTTCAGGCCTTTTAGGCCACCCTAAGTTTGGGTAAGGTTAGGTAAGCCTCACCGAATAGGGGATGGCCCGCCTGACCGTTCCTGCCAGGGAGGTGAACCGCGTGTACGTCTGCTCTTGCTTCGGCATCACCGACCAGCAGGTCAAGGACCACGCGGCGGCGGGCGCCTGCACCCCCCGCCAGATCGCCTCGGTCACCAAGGCCGGCACCGACTGCGGTTCCTGCGTACGCACCATCCAGGGTCTGCTCGGCCGCGGTGCGTGCCCGCGCCGGGCGCTGCTGGACAAGGGCGAGGCAGTCGCCGTCCTGGCCGCGGACGCGGAGCTGGCGGAAGCCGCCTAGCTCTCCGGCTGCTCGATGAGCTGCGCGATGTAGAGCGCCTCGCCGAGGGTCTCGATGAGCTCCAGCTGGGTGTCGAGGTAGTCGATGTGGTGCTCCTCGTCCGCCAGGATCTCCTCGAAGAGGCGGGCCGAGGTCACATCGTTCTTGCCGCGCATCACGTCGATCCCGCGCTTGAGGCGGTCGATCGCCTCGACCTCGACCTGGCGGTCGGCCTGGAACATCTCGGTGAGGGTCTGGCCGACGCGGACGTGGAACAGCCGCTGGTAGTTCGGCAGGCCGTCCAGCATCAGGATGCGTTCGGTCAGCTTGTCCGCGTGCTTCATCTCGTCGATGGATTCTTCACGCGTGTACTTGGCGAGCTTCGTCCAGCCCTTGTTGTCCTGGATGCGGTAGTGCAGCCAGTACTGGTTGATCGCCGTGAGCTCACCGGTGAGCTGTTCGTTCAGAAACTCGAGGACCTCGGGGTCGCCCTGCATCGCAGAGGCTCCTTCCAAGCAAGAGAACCGGCAGGTGCGCGCATCCTTGCACCGCTGCCGGGGGGCGTCCAGTAAGTGCCTCCTTAGTAGGAGTTGCCCGAATCAGGGCCAAACCTGGTCATGACCACCCTTGCCGGTCTGTCACCATGGAGTCATGGGTCAGCCGGAAAGCCGGGAATCTCCGGGAGCAGAGCAGCTGGAGCTTCCTCCGGGGCAGCGGCTGCAGCGCGGCTGGCCGGTGACCCATTACGGCCCGGTGCCCAAGTTCAAGCCGGACCGCTGGGAGTTCCGGGTCTTCGGCGCCACCGCAGACGGCGAGAAGCACTGCTGGAACCACGAGGAGTTCTCGGCCCTGCCGTTCACCTCGGTGGTCGCGGATCTGCACTGCGTGACGAAGTTCAGCATGCCGGGGGCCGAATGGGGCGGTGTGCTCGCCCGCGAGGTCCTGGCCCTGGCCCCGCCGTCCCCGCTGGTCACGCATGTCATGGTGTGGGCCGAGTACGGCTTCAGCGCCAATATGCGGCTGTCCGACTTCGCTTCGGACCGGACGGTCTTCGCCACCCACCAGGGGGGTGAACTCCTGACCGCGGAGCACGGGTTCCCGCTCCGGCTGGTGGTTCCGCACCTGTACGCCTGGAAGGGCCCCAAGTGGGTCCGGGGCGTGGAGTACATGACCGCCGACCGGCGGGGGTTCTGGGAAGAGCGCGGTTACCACAACATCGGCGATCCCTGGCGCGAGCAGCGCTACTCGTACCAGGAGGAGCCGGGGGACGGTCCGGAACTCTGATCGCAGGGTGAGCTCAGTGGTACTGGTGGACCACTGCGTGACCCTTGCCGCGGCCGATCATCCACTTGTTGACCGGAACGGTGATCACGAAGGCGGCGGCCAGCGCGATCGCCAGCACGATCCAGAACAGCGGTGCCGACAGATGGGCGTCCATGGCCCCCGGCCAGAGGGCGATCACCCCGTTGTCGATCAGCTCCATGACGGTGATGGACAGGGTGTCGGCGGCCAGGGCCACCCGGATGGCGGTCCGCAGGTCCACGCCCGCCTTCAGGACGCCGCGCAGGGTGAAGGCGTAGCCGAAGAAGAAGGCCAGGACGATGGCCAGGGCCATCGTGGGGACGTTTCCCCAGCCCAGCGCGGTGCCGATGACCATGCCCAGGACCTCGCCGATGGCGCAGCCGGTCAGGCAGTGCAGGGTGGCCTTGGCCGCCATGGCCCAGCTGACCTTGCCGTGCCCGTGCTCGCTGTGGCCATGGTTCTCGTGGTGCTCGTGATGTGCGTGGTCCATCGGAACCCCCTGGGAACGCCGGAGTAACCGTCCTGCCGTATGAGCAGAAACGTATACCCCCCAGGGGTATTCCTCAGGATTATCCGAGCCCGCGCAGCTCCTTCAGCAGGGCCACGTCCGCGGCGTGCCCCTCCTTGCCGCCGGGCGTCTCGATGATCAGCGGCACACCCGCCGTCTCCGGGTGCGTACACAGCTCGGCGAAGGCGTCCCGGCCGATGCGGCCGGCGCCGATGTTCGCGTGCCGGTCCTTGTGGGCTCCCACGCCCTCCTTGGAGTCGTTCGCGTGGATCAGCTTCAGCCGTCCCGCACCCACCGTCTCCACCAGCAGGTCCAGCGTCTCCTTGGCCCCGCCCGGACCGGCCAGGTCGTGGCCCGCCGCGAAGATGTGGCAGGTGTCGAGGCAGATCCCGAGCTTCGGATGGGCGTCCAGCGCCTCGAAGTACGGGCCGAAGTCCCAGGTGCGCGAACACAGCGAGGAACCCTGTCCGGCCGTGGACTCCAGCAGCAGGAACGGGTCGTCCTCGTGGGTCAGCTCCTCCAGCAGCGGCAGCATGTGCTCCCTGACCTGCGCGAGCGCCGCCTCCCGCGGTCGCCCGCCGGTCGCCGAGCCGGTGTGCACCACCACCCCCAGCGCGCCGATCTCCCGGCCCCGGCGCAGCGAGTGGCGGAGCGACTCCACCGACTTCTCCACCGTCGCGGGCGTGTGCGAGCCGAAGTTGATCAGGTACGGCGCATGCACGTACGCCGGGATGCCCTCCGCGGCGCACTGCGCGCGGAACAGCTCGTCCTGGGCCGGGTTCCCGGCCGGGGTGGCCCAGCCGCGCGGATTCGCCACGAAGACCTGCACGGCCTCCGCGCCCATCTCCCGCGCATAGGACAGCCCGACCGAGGCGAGCCCGCCGGCCACGGGCACGTGCCCGCCCACCGGATTGCGTATGGCGTGGTTCACGTGCTGCTACAGCCCCTTGGTCCGGATGGTGATCGTGCTGCCCTCGGGTGCGGGCTGGTTGGCCGGCACCGACTGGCTCGCCACGGTGTTCGAGAAGGAGATGAGGGGCCGTTCCACCTTCACCTTGAAGCCCAGCCCCTCCAGGGTGCGCCGTGCGCTGTCCACATCCTGGTTGGTCACGTCCGGAACCTGGACTTGGCGGGGTCCCTTGGACACCGTCAGCGTCACCGTGTCCCCGGCCACGGCCTGGGTGTTCGCCGCGACCGACTGGTTGGCGACCCGGCCGGCCGGCTGCGGTGAATGGACCTGCTCGGCGGCCAGCTCGACCTTCAGGCCCAGCCGCTCCAGGTCCGCCCGGGCCTGCTCCACCGGCTGCCCGACGGTGCCCGGCACCGGCACCGGCCGGCCCTTGCTGACCACCAGGGCGACCGCCGTGTCCGGGGCCCGCTTCTCGCCGGCCGCCGGATCCGTCCTGATCACCGCGCCCAGCGGGACGTCCTCGTCGAAGGTCCGGGTCACCATGCCGGGGGCCAGCCCCTCCTTGGTGAGCATGGCCTTGGCCGCGCCCAGCGGCTTGCCCTTCAGGTTGGGGACCGAGACCACCTCGGGGCCGCGGGAGAGGACCAGGGTGACCGAGCCGTTGCCGCGGATCTGCTCCCCGGGCGCCGGATCGCTGCCCATCACCGCGCCGCGCTCGAAGCTGCTGCTGAACCTCCGGTCCACCCCCTTCACGCCCAGGCCGGCCGCCGACAGCTGCTTCCGGGCCTGCGCCTCGGTCTTCCCGAGCACGTGGGGGACCTGGGTGAACTGGCCGGAGCTGATGTACCAGACCCCGGTGCCGATCCCGAGGGCCAGCAGGACCCCGGCGAGTACGAGGAACAGGCCGCGCCGGGACGGCCCGCCCGGGAGCCGGCCCGCGAGCCCGCCCGGCGCCGCGGCCGGGGCCGGCGGCAGCGGGGCGGCCAGCCGGGAGGTGTGCTCCACCGGCTGCCGTTCCGATGTCACCGGGCGGGGGATCACCCCGGTGCGGTCCTCCGCGGAGGACCGCACCTCGGCGCGCGCCTGCGGCGGTACGGCGTCCAGCTCGGCGGCGCTCAGCCCGGCCCGGGCCTCCCGGACCAGGCCCAGCAGGGCCGCCGCGTCGTACGGGCGCAGCTCCGGGGCGCGCGCGGCGGCCTGGGCGACGAGCCCGTCCAGGGCGGCCGGCAGTCCCGGCACGGTGGCCGAAGGCGGCGGCACGTCGGCGTGCAGGTGCTGGTAGAGCACCTGGGCCGGGGTGCCGCCGGTGTGCGGCTTGGTGCCGGTGAGCATCTCGTACAGGACCACACCGCAGGCGTAGACGTCGACGCGGGTGTCGGCGGTGCCGCTCTCGATCTGCTCGGGGGCGAGGTAGGAGACGGTGCCGAGGACCGCGCCGGTGGTCTGGGTGACCGTGTCCACACTGCGGACCAGCCCGAAATCGGCCACCTTGACCCGGCCGTCGTCGCCTATCAGCACGTTCTCGGGCTTCATGTCACGGTGCACGAACCCGGCGCGGTGGGCGGCGCCGAGGGCGGCGAGGACCGGCTCCAGGATGTCCAGCGCAGCCCGCGGCTGGAGCGCGCCGCGCTCACGGAGCACATCGCGCAGGGTGCAGCCGGAGACGTACTCCATGGCGAGGTAGACATAGCCGCCGTCGGTGCCCTGGTCGAACACGGCGACCACATTGGGGTGGGCGAGGCGGGCCACGGACTTGGCCTCGCGGATGAACCGGTCGACGAAGCCGTGGTCGGCGGCGAGCGCCGGGTGCATGACCTTGAGGGCCAGGACGCGGTCGAGGCGGGTGTCGAGGGCCCGGTAGACCGTGGCCATGCCGCCGGCCGCGATGCGGGCGTCGATGCGGTAGCGGCCGTCGAGCACGCGCCCGACGAGGGGGTCATCCAGGGTCGTATCCACCCGGCGATTCTACGAGCGCCGGGCCGGAGCCCGGCCCGGGTGCCCTGGCTTGCAGCCCAGCTGTGACGTCCGGAGCGGTCCGCTGCGCGGTGATTTCCCCCACCCCGCCCCTTCCCGAAACCGGGGGCAAGCCCCCGGCCCCCGTCCGGCGCTTCGCGCCGGTGCGCTCATACGCCGCGCGGGCTGCACAGCAGCCCCGCCGGCGTTTGAGGCGCGGGGGTCCGGGGCGGAGCCCCGGTTTCGGGAAGGGGCGGGGTGGGGAAATGGCCCCGCGCAGCGGGACCCCCTCAGAACGCCGGGCGTTCCGGGTCCAGGGTGGCGCGGCCCTCACTCGGGGACGACGCCTCGGCGAAGCGGCGGACCGGGATGCGGCCCGCTCGGCGGGCCAGCCGCCCCGCCGAGACCGCGTCCCGCATCGCCGCAGCCATCAGCACCGGAGCCTGCGCCCGGGTGACCGCCGAGGCCAGCATCACCGCCGCGCAGCCGAGTTCCATGGCCTGCGTCACATCCGAGGCCGTGCCGGCCCCCGCGTCCAGGATCACCGGCACCCCCGCCCGCTCCACGATCAGCTCGAAGTTGTGCGGGTTGCGGATGCCCAGGCCGGACCCGATGGGGGAGCCCAACGGCATGATCGCCGCGCAGCCCACGTCCTCCAGCTTCCGCGCCAGCACCGGATCGTCATTGGTGTACGGAAGGACCGTGAACCCCTCGTCGACCAGGGTTTCCGCCGCGTCCAGCAGCTCCACCCCGTCCGGCAGCAGGGTCCGCTCGTCGGCGACGACCTCCAGCTTGATCCAGTCGGTGCCGAGGGCCTCCCGGGCCAGCCGGGCGGTCAGTACCGCCTCGCCCGCGGTGAAGCACCCCGCCGTGTTGGGGAGGACGTCGATGCCCAGCCGGGTCAGGACGGACAGCACCGAGCCCTGGACGGTGGGGTCCAGGCGGCGCATCGCCACCGTGGTGAGTTCGGTGCCGGAGGCCACCAGCGCCCGCTCCAGCACGTCCAGGCTCGGCGCCCCGCCCGTACCCATGATCAGCCGGGAGGAGAAGGCGCGGTCGCCGAGCCGGAAGATGTCGTCGGTCATGTCCGCTCAGCCTCCCTGGACCGCGGTGAGGATCTCGACGCGGTCGCCCTCGCCGACGGGCGTCGCGGGCCACTGGCCGCGCGGCACCACCGTTTCGTTCAGCGCCGCCGCCACCCCCGACGGGGCGGTGGTCAGCGTCGCGACCACCGCGGCCAGAGTGGTGCCGGGAGCGATTTCGCGGGGCTCGCCGTTCACGGAGATGGTCATGCGAAGGACTCCTCGCGGGCGGCGGCGGAGAACCGCCGGGGGCTGAAGGGGCGGGCGATGTCCGGGAGTTCGCCGGTGGCCAGCACCTCCGCCATGACGTCCCCGGTCACCGGGGTGAGCAGCACCCCGTTGCGGTAGTGGCCGGTGGCCAGGTGCAGCCCGGGCAGGTCGGTGGGGCCGAGCAGCGGGGCGTTATCGGGTGAGCCGGGGCGCAGGCCCGCCCGGGTCTCGGTGAGCGGGAGTTCGGTGATGCCGGGCACCAGCTCGTGGGCGTCGCGCAGCAGTTCGTACACCCCGCCCGCGGTCACCGTGGTGTCCCAGCCCAGTTCCTCGCTGGTGGCGCCGATGACGAGTTCGCCGTTCTCGCGCGGCACCAGGTAGACGTGGCTGCCGCGGACCACCGCCCGTACCGTCCGGGACAGGAACGGCGCATACGCGGCCGGCACCGAGAGCCGCAGCACCTGGCCCTTGACCGGCCGTACCGGGGGCACCACGTCCGCCGGTACGCCGTCCAGCCGGCCGCTGAGGCTGCCGGCGGCCAGTACCACCTGGCCCGCGGAGATCTCGGTGCCGTCGTCGAGCAGCGCGCCGGCCGCCCGGTCGGCGGTGACCGTGAGCCGCTCGGCGCCCGCCCGGTGGAAGACCACCCCGGCCCGCTCGCAGGCGGCCAGCAGGGCGTCCGCCAGCCGGCGCGGGTCGACCTGGTGGTCGCCGTCGACGCGCAGTCCGCCGCGTACCCCGGGAGCCAGCATCGGCTCCAGGCGGCGGCATTCGCGGCCGGTCAGCCACTCCGGCTCCAGGCCGCAGCGCCGCTGCAGGGCGTGCAGTTCGCGCAGGTGGAGGCGGTCGTCGGAGTCCAGGGCGACGGCCAGGGTGCCGCAGGCCCGGTAGCCGATGTCCAGGCCGCCGGCCTCGGCGAGTTCCGCGGCGAAGGCCTGGTAGCGGGCGGCGGAGGCGAGGTTGAGGCCCAGCAGGGTCTCCTCGCCGTAGTGCAGTTCGGTGACGGCGGCCAGCATGCCGGCCGCGACCCGGGCGGCGCCGCCGCCGGGTTCCGGGTCGGCGAGCGCCACGGTCAGGCCGCGGCGGGCGGTCCGCCAGGCGGTGGCCAGTCCGATGATCCCGCCACCGATGACGAGGACGTCCGGATGGCGCTGGCCTTGGTGGAGGTCCGGCCTCCGGGTGGATGCGTGCATGGGCGTCCAGCCCCTCCCTTCGCCGGCATGATCCGGATCAGGTTCGTACGGTCGGAGGCCGTCCAGCCTCCCTCTCAGCCCGGTGCGCCCGGACTCCCGCGGATGGGTTCGGTGGCCAGACTAACCCCCGGCCGGAAGCCCGGGTAAGGGCGCCCATTCCTGACGCATCGTCAGGTGATTAGGGTGTGCGGCGTGAACGAGCAGACGGAAGAGATCGAACAGACCGGCGTGGTGATCGTCGGCGCCGGCATGGCCGGGGTGCAGACCGCCGTCGCCCTCCGCGAGGCGGGCTTCGAGGGCCCGGTCACCCTGCTGGGAGCCGAACCGCACCAGCCCTACGACCGGCCGCCCCTGTCCAAGGCGGTGCTCCTCGGCACGGCCGAGGGCTCCGCCTTCGAGGTCGACTTCGAAGGGCTGGACATCGACCTCCGGCTCGGCGTGGAGGTCACCGGGCTGCGGGCCGCGGACCGGGAACTCGACACGGCCGCGGGCCCGGTCCGGTACGGGACGCTGGTCCTGGCCACCGGAGCGGAACCGCTGTCCCTGCCCGGCAGCGAGGGCGTCCCCGGGGTGCACCTGCTGCGCACCCTGGACGACGCGGCACGGCTCCGGCCGGTGCTGGCCGCCGCCCACGAGGTGGTGGTCGTCGGGGCCGGCTGGATCGGCGCGGAGTTCGCCACCGCCGCCCGCGCGGCGGGCTGCGCGGTGACCGTGGTCGAGGCCGCCGACCGGGTCCTGGCCGGCGCCCTCCCGGACGAGGTCACGGCCCCGATGGCGGCCTGGTACGCGCAGGCGGGTGCCCGCCTGCTCACTGGCACCAAGGTCGCCGCGGTGGAACCGGGCCTGGTCCGGCTGGCGGACGGCCGCGAGCTGCCGGCCGGTGCGGTGGTGGTCGGCATCGGCGCCCGCCCGGCCACCGGCTGGCTGGCCGGCTCGGGCGTGGAACTGGGCCCGGACGGCTCGGTCACCGCCGACGAGCGGCTGCGGAGCTCCCTGCCCGGGGTGTACGCGGTGGGCGACTGCGCCTCCTTCCCGTCCGGCCGGTACGGGACACGGCTGCTGGTGCACCACTGGGACAACGCGCTCCAGGGCCCGCGCACCGTCGCCGCGAACATCCTCGGCGCGGAGCAGGCCTACGATCCCGTGCCGTACTTCTGGTCCGAGCAGTTCGACCGCTTCGTGCAGTACGCCGGGCACCACGCCGGGGCGGACACCCTGCTGTGGCGGGGCAGCCCACAGGACCCTGCCTGGTCGGTCTGCTGGCTGCGGGACGGCGCCCTGGCCGCGGTCCTGGCCGTCGGCCGGCCCCGGGACCTGGCCCAGGGGCGCCGGCTGATCGAATCCGGCACCCCCGTGGACCCGGCCAAGGCCGCCGACCCCGCCACCCCCCTCAAATCGGCCGTCCTCTGACCGGCCCGGGCCGCCCGCCGCCCGCCCGGAACCCCGGATGGGGGGTCGGGCGGGGCCGCCGGGTACCGGGTGTCGGTCCGGGATGGCAGGCTTGGTTCCGTGACCGAGATTGACGCAAAGATCGATGCTCTCGTCCCCGAGTGGCTCTACCTCCCCGACATCGCCGAAATGCTCGACGTCGAGGTGACCAGAGTCCGCCAGCTGGTCAAGGAGGGCCAGCTCATCGCCGTACGCCGCGGTGAGAACCGCGCACTGCAGGTGCCCGCCGCCTTCATCGACGGCGACAAGGTGGTCAAGGGCCTCTCCGGCACCCTGACCCTGCTCCGGGACGACGGCTTCACCGACGAAGAGATGCTGGAGTGGCTCTTCACCGCGGACCCGAGCCTGCCCGGCACCCCCGCGCAGGCCCTCAGCGAGAATCGCGGTACGGAGGTGAAGCGCCGCGCCCAGGCGCTCGCCGTCTGACGGAACCCTCGCCGTTCCGTCGTTCCGCCGTTCGCAGTTCATCGCTCCAACCGGTGTACGGGCCCCAGCGCGGGCCCGTACACCGCGCCACCCGGGGGGTTCACCCATGTCCTTGGCCGACGCACGCCTCTACCTCTGCACCGACGCCCGCAAGCGCCAGGGCGACCTGCCCGAGTTCCTGGACGCCGTCCTTGCGGGCGGGGTGGACATCGTCCAGCTCCGGGACAAGGGCATGGAGGCCGGCGAGGAGCTGGAGCACCTCCGGGTGTTCGCCGAGGCCGCCCGCCGCCACGGCAAGCTGCTGGCGGTCAACGACCGGGCCGATGTCGCCCACGCCATCGGCTCCGACGTGCTGCACCTCGGCCAGGGCGACATCCCCGTCCCGGCCGCCCGCGCGATCCTGCCCCCCGCCGTGCTCATCGGCCGGTCCTGCCACGCGGAGGCCGAGGTGGACGCCGCCGTGGCCGAGCCCGGCGTGGACTACTTCTGCACCGGCCCCTGCTGGCCCACCCCCACCAAGCCCGGCCGGTACGCCCCCGGGCTCGGGCTCGTCCGGTACGCCGCCTCCCTCGCACAGGACCGCCCCTGGTTCGCCATCGGGGGCATCGACGCCGCCAACCTGGACGAGGTGCTGGACGCCGGCGCCACCCGGGTGGTCGTGGTCCGGGCCATCACCGAGGCCGAGGACCCGGGTGCCGCCGCCGCGGCCCTGGCCAAGCGGGTCCGCGAGCGCCTGGCCTGACTCCGGCCCCGTCCGCCACCTGACACACCGGGCCCGCCACAAGTTGTCCAAAAACATGTCCAATGGGTGGACACCGCTTCGGCGTGCCGGGGCGCCCGTCTAACCTGCCGGTATGGCCCTTGGTACCGCTTCGACCTGGACGGACCGTGCACGCACGGTCCATGAGCTGCTCGTGTCCGGCAGGCCCACGTACTCCTTCGAGTTCTGGGCCCCCAAGACCGAGAAGGGCGAGCGGAACCTCTGGAACGCGCTCCGCAGGGTCGAGGCGGTGGCCCCGAGCTTCGTCTCGGTGACCTACGGAGCCGGCGGGACCACCCGCGGCGGCACCGTCAAGGCCACCCAGGAGATCGCCGCCGACACCACCCTGACCCCGGTCGCCCACCTCACCGCCGTCGACCACTCCATCGCCGAGCTGCGTCACGTCATCGGCCAGTTCGCCGACGCCGGCATCCGCAACATGCTCGCCCTCCGCGGCGACCCGCCGGGCGACCCGATGGGGGAGTGGGTCCCACACCCCGAGGGAGTGCACTACGCCGCCGATCTGGTCCGGCTGCTCAAGGAGTCCGGCGACTTCTGCGTCGGAGTCGCCGCCTTCCCCGAGATGCACCCGCGCTCCTCGGACTGGGATACGGACATCCGTCACTTCGTGGACAAGTGCCGCGCCGGTGCCGACTATGCGATCACCCAGATGTTCTTCGATCCGGAGAATTATCTGAGGCTCCGCGACAGCGTCGAGAAGGCGGGCTGCGAGACCCCGATCATCCCTGAGGTCATGCCCGTTGTGGGGATCAAGCAGCTCGACCGACTGCCTCAGTTGAGCACCGCAGTCTTCCCCCGGGACGTGAAAGAGCGCATGCTCGCCGTCAAGGACGATCCGGCCGCTGTACGCTCCATTGGCATCGAGTTCGCCACGGAGTTCTGCGCGCGGCTGCTGTCCGAGGGTGTCCCTGGACTGCACTTCATCACGCTGAACAATTCCACGGCGACTCTCGAGATCTACGAGAACCTCGGCCTGCACCAGCGGGCCTAGACCGGCCGTACCTCGTCGGGCGGCCGTACGAGAGGGGCCAGGCATGGGGATGTACGTCCTCTACGGCGCGTTCGGCTTGGTCGCGTTGTGGCTGCTCGCCGAGGTCCTGCTGCAGTACAAGGCCCGGCTGCGGTGGCGGCTGCTCGCCTTCACGGGGTTCCTCGGTGTGGTCGCCGGCGTGATACTCCCCTCGGTGCCGGTCATCGGGGCCGGCGCGGGGGCCTTCGCGATCGGCCAGACCCTGGTCACGCTCTCCTTCCGCAAGGGATTCGTGGCCGGCTGGGCACTGCGCCGCGGCGCGGACGCGGGCACCCCGGCCGCCGAGCCGGCCACCGGCCGCCGCCGGTCCGCCCCCGCCGAGCGCCAGGAGCCCTCCCTGCGGGTGTCCGGCCTGGCCTTCGATGCCGAGGACACCCCGCGCCGGCCCGCCGAGGAGGCCGAGGAGCGCCCGGAGCCGGCCTTCTTCAGCCCGCAGCCGCTGCCCGAGGACACCGGCTCGTACGGCATCCAGAGCTTCCAGGGGCAGGACCAGGGCCAGGGCGGCCACGGCCACGGCGGTCAGGGCCAGGGCTTCGCCCCCGACGGTTTCGCGCCCGGCGGTTTCGCCCCCGCCGCCGACCCGGCACAGACCACCCCCTTCGCCTCCCCGTACACCACCGCCGAGCAGGACGCCCACCAGTACGCGGCCTACTACGACCCGCACACCCAGGGCGGCAGCGGCTACGACTACTCCGGCGGCTTCGCCCCCGGCGGCGAGCAGCCGGTCTACGCGGCGTACTCCGACCCGTACATCGGCACCGCCGGCGTCACCCAGCCGCAGCCCTACCGGTACGCCGACCCGTACGTCCACGGGCAGTACGCCATGGACACCCCGCCCGGCGGCGTCTGGGTGCCGCAGCAGCGCTCCGACGAGGCCCAGCCCTACCCGCAGCAGCCCTGGGCCGGGCAGGACCAGCAGCAGCCGCCGTACGACCCGCAGCAGGGCTACCCGTACCAGGGCACCGGCGAGTACGAGCAGTACCGCTACTGACCCGGCTGCCGGCCCGGCTGCCGACCCGGCGCGGCCGTCACCGGCTGCCCCGGCTCACTGGGAGCCGCGGAAGTCCGCGCCCTCCACGATCAGCCCGGCCACCAGCGCCCCGGTCATCCCCGCGTGCGGCAGCCCGCCGCCCGGATGCGCCCAGCCGCCCGCCAGGTACAGCCCGGGCAGGGCGGTGGCATTGGCCGGGTACAGCAGCCGGCCCCCGGCCCCCGCGAGGGCGGGCAGCGGCACCGAACCGGCCACCGCACCGGTGGCCTCGGCCACGTCGACCGGGGTGCGGACCTCGTGCCACAGCAGCCGCTCCTGCAGGTCGGGCACGACCAGGGCCGCCGCCTCCAGGAGCCGTTCGGCGTGCGGCCGGGACACCGAGGGCTCCGACCAGTCGATCACCCCGTGCGGGGCGCACCCGGCCTGCACGGTGACCGCCTCGTGGTCCTCGTCGGGCCGGGTGGCGGGATCGTCGGGGCGCAGCACCGTCAGGGCGGGGGAGGTGCCGCGGCTGTACAGCCGGGTGCGGTGCGCGGTGCCCGGCGGGCGGGCCCCGCGCAGCGCGAGGAACAGCGTGAACCGGCTGGTCCCGGCCAGGCCCCCGCGGGCCGGCACCGCGTCCTCGGGCCAGGGCACCGAGTCGGCCGGCAGCTGCCGGGGGTCGATCCCGCAGACGACCGAGTCGGCGGCCACCTCGGTGCCGTCGGCCAGCAGCAGGCCGGCCGCCCGGCCCTGCGGCGCGAGGACCTCCCGCACCTCCGCATCGAAGACGAAGGAGACCTTCCGCTCCAGGCAGCGCTCGTACACGGCGGTGGCCAGGGCCCGCATGCCGCCGCGGACGTACCAGCTGCCGAAGGTCTGCTCCAGGTACGGCAGCACGGTGGCCGACCCGGGCGCCGACCAGGGGTCCAGCCCGTACTCGGCGACCAGGCCGATCAGCAGTTCGCCGAGGGCGCCGCCCAGCTCGCGGTCGGCGATCTCTTTCAGGGTCGGGGTGCGGCGGCGCAGCAGGCCGCTCTTGCGCAGCGCGGGGTAGGGGTCGGTGCCCAGGGCCTGCCGGTCGGCGCGCAGCGGCTCCTCCAGCAGCGGGCGGCGGGTGGCGTCCCAGACGTCCCGGGCCCGGCCCAGCATGTCGTTCCAGCGGCTGCCGGCGCCCGGACCGAAGGCCTGGTCGAGGGCGGCGGCGACCCCTCCGTGGGACGCGCCCGGGAGGGTGACGTCGATGCCGTAGTCGGGAAGGACGTGCCGGACCGCCGGGTTCACCTGGACCATGTCCACGCACTGTTCCAGCGGTCGCTTCCCGGTCTTGACGAACAGGTCCCGGTAGACGGCGGGCAGGTGCAGCAGCCCCGGCCCGGTGTCGAAGACGAAGCCCTCGCGTTCGTACCGTCCGACTGCTCCGCCATAGGTCGCCGAGCGCTCGTACACCGTCACCCGGTGGCCTGCCACGGCCAGCCGGGCGGCCGTCGCCATCGCGCCCATCCCGGCGCCGATCACCGCAATTCGTGCCATGCGGTGACCTTATCGAGCCCGCTCAGCCGGGCGGCGGGCCGGTCCGGTCCGGCGCCCGGGCCACGGCCTCCGCTTGGGCCTCTGCCTCTGCCTCGGCCGCCAGGCGTCTCTCCTCGCGGCGCTGGGCGCGGCGGCGCAGGAAGCGGCGGATCCGGGACCAGAGGAAGACCAGCAGGGCGAGGCCGAGGGCGAGGAGCACGGCCGCGATGATCGCGGCGGCCACCGGGTTGAACATGGCGAAGGTGACGACGGCCCCGACGCCGAGGTCCTCGGCGGTGCTCATGGCGATATTGCTGAACGGCTCGGGCGAGGTGTTGATCGCCATCCGGGTGCCGGCCTTGACGCAATGGCTGGCCAGGGCGGTGGTCCCGCCGACCGCACCGGCGGCGAGATCGGACAGCGAGCCGCTCTGCCCGGCCAGCAGGGCGCCGATGACGGCTCCGGCGACCGGGCGGATCACGGTGTGGACGGTGTCCCAGAGGGAGTCCACATAGGGGATCTTGTCGGCGACCGCCTCGCAGAGGAACAGGATGCCGGCCGCCACCAGGACATCGGTCCGCTGGAGTGACTCGGGCACCTCGTCGCTCAGCCCGGTCGCGCCGAAGATGCCGAGCAGGAGGACCACGGCGTAGGCGTTGATCCCGCTGGCCCAGCCGCTGGTGAAGACCAGGGGGAGGACACTCACCCGACCAGCATGCCGCAACAGCCGGGCACCGGCCGATCGGCCGGCCGGGGGAGATGCACGAGGGGGTGACCGCCGTCGGCGGTCACCCCCTCATACAGAGATCAGTGCCCCTGCTGTTCGTCGCGGCGGCGCTGCCACCGCTGTTCGATGCGGGTCATCATCGACCGACGCTGTCGGTTGTGGCCACGGCCGGCGCCACCGGCACTGCTGCCGGAAACGGGCTGCTCGCCGGGTTTGGGTGCCTTGCGCCATCCGGTGACCGCGAGAACCGCGCAGCCCAGCATGACGAGAAAGCCCACCACGCTGATCCAGATCAGATTTCCCTGCGCGACCATTCCGGTCATGAGGAGCGCGATACCCACCAGAAAGCCTGCGACCGCCTGGTAGACCCGTCGCCGGGTGTACGTACGCAGCCCGCTTCCCTCAAGCGCTGTCGCGAACTTGGGATCTTCGGCGTACAGCGCTCGCTCCATCTGCTCGAGCATTCGCTGCTCGTGCTCCGAGAGCGGCACGGGAGTCCTCCTCATCCGTCGGTCGCGGGGGTAGCGACCGGGGGTCCCCTTCAGGATAGGCAGGGAATCGCCCCCGAGAAACCCGCCCCTCTACGCCATGTTTTCGAAACGAGCACTGCCTGAATCAAGCACTGCGGCAAACCTACCGTCGCAACGGCGTCCGGTGAGGCCATTGTTCCCCAACGGCCCCTGGACCACACCGGACGGTGTCCCCCGATCATACGGGTCCGCGCGCCGGAGCGGAGGGCTTGTGGATGCACTGCGTCACATCCGGGCCCGGGACAGCGCCGCAGCTCAGGCCTGCTTCTCGCCCAATACGTGCAACTGCGTGGCGACCGCGTGGAAGGCGGGCAGCTCGGCCGCCGCCTCCTCCAGCTTGAGCAGGGCTTCGACGGCGCCCGGTTCGGTGTCGACCAGGACCCCGGGGACCAGATCGGCGAAGACCCGGACGCCGTGCACCGCGCCGACCTCCAGACCGGCTCCGCCGACCAGCTCGGCGAGCTGCTCCGCGGTGAACCGGCGGGGCACCGGGTCCCCCGCGCCCCAGCGGCCGGCCGGGTCGGCGAGGGCGGTACGGGCCTCGGTGAAGTGCCCCGCCAGCGCCCGGGCCAGCACGGCACCGCCGAGGCCGGCGGCGAGCAGGCTCAGGATGCCGCCGGGGCGCAGCGCGGCGACCGCATTGGCGACGCCCTCGGCGGGGTCGTCCACGTACTCCAGCACGCCGTGGCAGAGCACCACGTCGTACGAACCCTGCTCGACGACGTCCAGCAGCCCCTGGGCGTCCCCCTGCACCCCGCGGACCAGGTCGGCGACCCCGGCCTCGGCGACCCGGCGCTCCAGCCCGAACAGTGCGTTCGGGCTGGGGTCGACCACGGTGACCCGGTGGCCGAGCCGGGCCACCGGGACCGCGAACTTGCCGGTGCCGCCGCCGGTGTCGAGCACATCCAGCACGTCCTGCCCGGTCGCCTTGACGCGGCGGTCGAGAGCCTCCTTCAGGACCTCCCACACCACGGCGGTACGGAGGGAGGCGCGGGGGCGGGAACTGTCGGACACGTCGAATGGCTCCTCGGCGCGGATGGGGGTACCCCCGGGCGGAATCCGGGGGAGGTGTGCGGTGCGGCCTCCACCCTATTCCCTCCCGCAGCCGGGCCGGTCATCCCGCGTCGGGGCGCGGTGCGGGGAGGGCTGGCTGGAGGGCCAGCATCCGTTCGACCAGGCGCAGGAACATCGAGGCGGCGCGCAGCAGATCGTCCGCGTCCCGGCCGCTCGCGGCGTCCGGTATCCCCGCCTCGGCCCGGGCCCGCCGGGCCGCACCCGAGGCGAAGAGGGCGCTCCACTCCGCCAGTTCCGGCGCTATCTCCGGCAGGACCTCCCAGGCGCTGCGGATCCGCGGCCGGCGCCGCGGGCCGACCGGCTCCGGCCGGGCCCGGGCGGCGAGCACGGCCGCGGCGGTGCGCAGGGCGGCGAGGTGGGCGGTGGCGTACCGATCGTTGGGCAGGGGCAGCTGTGCGGCCTCGTCCAGGCCGCGGCGGGCCTTGGCGAGCAGGTCGAGGGCGGCCGGCGGGGCCGTCGACTTCCGCAGGACGGGATGGACAGGGGACGGGGACGGTGTGGCCATGACGAACCTCCTGTCGTTGCGTTCTGTCTGTCTTCGCTCATCCATCGTGACCGACCCCACTGACAATCGCCCTGACCTGGGGATTCGAGGGATTTGGGGGTGGGTGCAACGGCTGCCTACGAAGGATGCTAGTTTTTGAACTGACCAGTCAGTTCAAAACGGGGTGAGCGAAGGGGGAGGGCGTGGACAGCCCGCACGGCGCGGCCGTCAAGGCCGCAGGCTTCGGACTCAAGGGCCCGCGCGGCTGGGTCTTCCGGGGCGTGGACATCGACGCCGCCCCCGGCTCCCTGATCGCCGTCGAAGGACCGTCCGGCAGTGGTCGCACCTGCCTGCTGCTGGCGCTCACCGGCCGGATGAAGGCCACCGAGGGACATGCGGAGGTGGCCGGCCACCGGCTGCCCAAGGCACTGGGCGCGGTCCGCCGGATCACCGGGCTCGGCCCGGTGCCGGGGGTCACCGACCTGGACCCGGCGCTGACCGTCGCCGAGCAGCTGCGCGAAGGCGCGCTGCTCCAGCGCCGGTACGAGGGGCCGGTCCGCGCACTGCTCCGCTCCCCGCGGGAACGGGCCGCCGCGACCGCCGCCCGGATCGACGCGGCCCTCGCCGCGGCGGGCCTGGACCTAACCGCCCTCCCCAAGGGCCCCCGCACCTCGGTACGCGACCTGGAACGCCTGGAGGCCCTCCGCCTCTCGGTGGCCATCGCCCTGCTGGGCACCCCGCGCCTGCTGGCCGTCGACGACACCGACCTGAAGCTCTCCGACGCGGAGCGCGCCGAGGCCTGGTCCCTGCTGCGCGGCCTGGCCGCCGCCGGCACCACCGTCCTGGCGGTGTGCAGCGAGGCCCCGTCCGACGCGGTGCTGCTGCGCACCGGCCGGACCGCGGCGGCCCCGGCGGCCCCGGAGGCCCCGGCGGTGTCGGTGGAGCCGGGGGGCTCCACCGACACCCCGGCCGAAGCGGGGACGCCGGACGCGGACGACCAGGCCCCGAAGCAGAACACGAAGGACACGCAGGACACGCAGAACACGAAGGAGGAGACGGCCGATGCGATCGCCGAAGCTCGCCGCGCTTGAGCTCAAGCGCTTCGGCAGGGGCAAGCTGCCGCGCGCCGCGCTCGTCGCCCTGCTGCTGTTGCCGCTGCTCTACGGCGCCCTGTACCTCTGCTCGTTCTGGGACCCGTACAGCCGCCTCGACAAGGTGCCCGTCGCACTCGTCAACGCCGACCGCGGAGCCACCGTCGACGGCAAGCGCATCGACGCCGGCGACGAGATCGCCGCGAAGCTGAAGGACAGCAAGACCTTCGGCTGGCAGGAGGTCGGCGCGGACGAGGCCGCCGAGGGACTCGAGAACGGCACCTACTACCTCACCCTCACCATGCCCGCCGACTTCAGCGAGCGGATCGCCTCCAGCTCCGGCGAGGACCCCACCACCGGCGCCCTCCAGGTCCGCACCAACGACTCCAACAACTACATCGTCGGCTCGATCTCCAAGACCGTCTTCTCCGAGGTCCGCGCCGCCGCGTCCAGCAACGCCTCCCGCGGCTTCCTCGACAAGATCTTCGTCTCCTTCTCCGACCTCCACGACAAGACCGCCGAGGCCGCCGACGGCGCCACCCAGCTCAAGGACGGCACCGTCCAGGCCAAGAAGGGCGCCAAGGACCTGGCGGACGGCCTGGACACCGCCAAGGAGAAGACCGGCGAACTGACCGCCGGCCTCAAGACGCTCGACTCGGCCGCCGGCGAACTGGAGACCGGCACCAAGAAGATCGCCTCCGGTACCCAGACCCTCGCCGACAAGGTCAACGGCGCCGCCTCCAAGGCCCGCCCCTTCCTCAAGGACCCCAAGAGCCTCGCCGCCCAGGCCGAACTCGTCGCCGACTCCGCCCAGACCGTCCGCAAGCACCTCGGCGGCTTCGCCGAAAAAGCACCGGGCGCCGCTGCCGCCACCAAGAAGGTCTCCGACCGGGCCGACGACGTCTACGCGAAGACCTGCACCCAGGCCACCACGCCCACGCCGCCCGCCACCTGCCCCGAGCTGAAGAAGCTCAAGGACGGGGCCGCCGAGGCCGCCGAACTCGCCGGTGACGTCAACGCCGTGGTCAAGGCCTCCGACGGCGACCTCGACAAGCTCAAGGGGCAGCTGGCCGACCTGGAGAACAAGGCCCGCGACGTGGCCGAGCAGGCCCCGGCCCTCTCCGCCGACCTCGACGCCGCCGTCGCCAAGGTCAACGCCCTCAACACCGGCGCCCAGAAGGTCGCCACCGGCATGGACCAACTGCACACCGGCATCACCTCCGCCCGCACCGGCTCCGCGAAGATCGACACCGGCGTCGGCAAGCTGGGCGACGGCGCACACAGCCTCGACGGCGGCATCTTCAAACTCGTCGACGGCTCCGGCGAACTCGCCTCCGGCCTGCACGAGGGCGTCGGCAAGATCCCCGACTACGACCAGCAGCAGCGCGACGCCCGCACCGAGGTCATGGCCGACCCGGTCCGGCTGGCCGCCCAGACCCTGAACAAGGTCCCCAACTACGGCACCGGCTTCGCCCCGTACTTCATCCCGCTGTCCCTCTGGGTCGGCGCGATGGTCGCCTACATGCTGATCGCCCCGGTCAACCGCCGGGCCCTCGCCGCCGGCGCCTCGCCCTGGCGGATCGCCCTGGCCGGCTGGCTGCCCGTCGCCTCCCTCGGCGTCCTCCAGGTCGCCCTGCTGATGGCCGTCCTGCACTTCGGCCTCGGCCTGGAGCCGGCCCACCCGGCCACCACCATCGGCTTCCTGGCCCTGGTCACCGGCTGCTTCGCCGCCATCGTGCAGTGGCTCAACGCCAAGTTCGGCGCGGCCGGCCGGATCCTGGTCCTCGCCGTCCTGATGCTCCAGCTCACCTCGGCCGGCGGCACCTACCCGGTGCAGACCAGCCCCGGATTCTTCAACGCCATCCACCCCTACCTGCCGATGTCCTACGTGGTCGAAAGCCTCCGCAAACTCATCAGCGGAGGCGACCTCACCCCGGTCTGGCAGGGCTGCGCCGTCCTGACGGCCTTCACCGTCGGCGCACTGGCACTCACCGCGCTCGCCGCCCGCGGCAAGCAGGTGTGGACGATGGACCGGCTGCACCCGGACCTGAGCCTCTAGGGGACCTGTGAGAATCAGCGCCATGGAAAGCAGCACCAGCAGCATCGGCACCGGCACCACCAGGCGGCGGGCCACCCGGCAGAAGCTCTACGAAGCGGCCGTCACCCTCATCGCCGAACAGGGCTTCTCCGCGACCACGGTCGAGGAGATCGCCGAACGGGCGGGCGTTGCGAAGGGCACCGTCTACTACAACTTCGCCAGCAAGACGGACCTCTTCGAAGAGCTGCTCCGGCACGGGGTCGGCCTGCTGACCGCCTCGCTGCGGACCGCCGCGGAGGAAACGGAAGCGCGCGGCGGCAGCAAGGTCGAGGCGCTGGACGCCATGATCCGGGCCGGCCTGGTCTTCATCGACCGCTACCCCGCCTTCACCCAGCTGTACGTGGCCGAGCTCTGGCGCACCAACCGGGCCTGGCAGTCCACCCTGATGGTGGTCCGGCAGGAAGCGGTCGCGGTGGTGGAGACGGTCCTGCGGGAGGGCGTCGAACGCGGCGAACTCAGCACCGAGATCGATGTGCCGCTGACCGCTGCCGCGCTGGTCGGCATGGTGCTGGTGGCTGCGCTGGACTGGCAGTCCTTCCAGCGTGAACGGTCCCTGGACGACGTCCACTCCGCGCTGTCGCTGCTGCTGCGGGGGCGGGTCAGCGGCAGCCGCTGACGCCCGGTCGGCGGTGTCCCGGCCGGGACCGGGACGCGTAGAACTGAGTACCCGTACCCAGACGCGGGATGAGCACGAGCACGGATGGCTGCCGCCCGCGGCATTGCCAGACTGGGAACCACGGACAGGGGCACTCGGCCCCGCACCGCGGACACGGGGCCGCGGAGCGGAGCCGAGGGCTCCCCTCTTTTTGGGGCTCGGTTCGCCTCCGGGGCGCTGCTGTCGGCTCCAGGAGGGCGTACGTCCTCGAAAACCGCTCGTACTCCCCCAGACTTCGTCCGGGGGGACCCCCACGCGGTTTCCTCCGGGCGCTCGCCCTCCTTCGCCGACGCGCCCCTTCGGCTCACTCGCCCGCGCAGGCTGCGAGCTGAGCGGGGCGGAGCCGCCTCCGAGCGGGGCAGCGCCCCGAGAGGCCCCGGGCGCGCGGGGGTGGGGGGCGGAGCCCCGGTGGGGGTTGCCCGGGCTAGCCCGGGCACTTCCGTGCCGCGTCCCCCGCGGGGTGCGGGGCGGCCCCGAAGGGGTGCCGGGCAGCGCCCGGGCCCCCGGGGGGGTGCGGGGCGGAGCCCCGGAATCGGGATGCCGGGCGGAGCCCGGGCGGGGGTTGCCCGGGTAAGCCCGGGCACTGCCGTGCCGCGTACGGGGTTCGGGGCGGAGCCCCGAGGGGGTGCCGGGCGGGGCCCGGGCACGCGGGGGTGCGGGGCGGAGCCCCGGAATCGGGGTGCCGGGCGGAGCCCGGGTGTTGGCGGGGCCGGGGCCGCAGGCCCCGGTTTCTGGGGGCACCTCCCAGCGGTAGCTGGGGGAGAAGGGGCGGGGTGGGGACATGGCCCCGCGCAGCGGAGGCCCCGGCCGGGGGGCCGGGGGCTCCGCTACGCAGGGGTCAGGTGCGCTTCAGCCGCGGCAGCTTCGCAACCAGCGCCGCCGCCCGGCCCGCCAGGGCCGTCCAGCGGGCGCTCGCCGCCCACCCCAGCCGCGCCGCCGACCTCGGCAGCAACAGCGCCCGGAGCCGCCGCCCGCGCCCCACACCCGCCAGCAGGCCCGCCCGGGCCACCAGCACATCCGCCGCCGCGTCGCCGTCGGCCACCGGGACGACGACCGCGCCGGGCCGCGCGTACAGCACCCGCTCCACCGCTCCGGCCAGCCGGTGCACCGCCTCCGCCGCCGGCGGCTCCAGCGAGCCCAGCTCCACGATCCGCGCCGCGGCCCGGCGCGGCGACAGCGCCTCGTCCGGGGTGATGCCCACGTCCCAGGCCATATCGCCGAGCTCCCGCCACGCCGCCAGCGGCTCGCCGCAGCCCAGCCGCCGGGCCCGTACCCGGCCGCGCCACAGCAGCGGCAGCAGCGGAACCGCCGCCACCAGCAGACCCAGCCCCACAAAGCCCAGGACCGTGCCCCACGGGAAGTCCCCGCCCTCCGGGCCGGCGCCCGGGGCCGCAGCGGAGTCACAGTCGCCCAGCCGCCGCAGCTCCGGCGGGCAGCTGTCCGCCGAGCTCGACGGCGCCGGCGCCGGCGCGCTCGAGCTCTGCGAAGGCAGCGGAGCCGGGGCCGTGGGCTGCGTGACCGGGGTCTCCGCCCGGGTGTAGTCCGGGGCGGTGCCCCGGGTCGGCGTGGGCTCGAACCGGGTCCAGCCCACCCCCTCGAAGTACAGCTCCGGCCAGGCGTGCGCGTCCTTCATCGTGACCTGCATGCTGCCGTCCGCCAGCGCGCTGCCCGGGGTGAACCCGACCGCGACCCGCGCCGGAATGCCCAGCGAACGGGCCATCGACGCCATCGAGAAGGAGAAGTGGACGCAGAAGCCCTCCTTCTCCTTCAGGAAGCGGACGATGGCCTGCGAACCCGAACCGGAGGAGGTCTTCGTGTTGTACGTGAACCCGCCGTTCTCCTTGACCGCAAACCAGTTCTGCAGCTTCAGGGCCTTCGCGTAGTCGTCCTTCGCACCCCGGGTCACCGAACGGGCCGTCTCCGCCACCACCGGCGGCATGTCCGCCGGCAGCCGGGTGAACTCCTCCACGAACGCGGCCGGGGGCTTCGGCGCCGAGGACAGCTGCTGGGCGGTGGGCCGCAGCGCCAGGCTGCTCACCGTGTACTGCGCGCCCTGCACCGTCTGCTTCTTGCCCTTGCCGAGATCGTCGCCGATCACGGTCCGGCCCACCTGCTCGAACCGCCAGCGCCCGTCCTTGATCTCCACCTGGGTCGCCGGGTACGGCATCGGCAGGTAGCGCTGTACGTAGTCCCCGGCGGCCGAGACGCTGGTCCGGACCTCGGTGCCGCCCAGCCGGACCTGGTCGCTCAGCCCCGGCACCCGCGGCAGCCGGTCCGGAACCTCGGTGAGGCTGCGCCCGGAGGACTTCCACTCGACCCCGTCGAACTCGTCCAGCGAGACGATCCGCAGGTACTGGTCGGGCTGCTTGTTGTCGGTGCGGTACCGCAGCACCACCCGGTCGTCCTGCGCGGTCAGGCTGCTCTGCAGCGCAACCAGCGGGTTCACCGCCGAGATCGTCCCGCCGCCCGGACCGCTGCCGCCGCCCTCGCCGCCCGGACCCAGCAGCCCGCCCTCGGGCGTGGGCAGCACATAGGCCGCGCCCAGCGCGATCAGCACCGCCACCGCGCCGATCCGCCGGCCGGTGCGCACCGGTGCCACCGGCTGCCGGCCGGCGGAACCGGAGCCGCCCGGGCCGCGGGCGCCGCCGCCGAAGACCCGGCCCCACTGGGCCAGCCGGTCCCCGCTCTCCGCGAGCAGGAGCAGCAGGTAGCCGGTGCCGGCCAGGACGAACAGCAGCCAGCCGTTGCCGCCGGACAGCCCGGCGGCCACCGAGTACAGGGCGAGCAGCGGCAGTCCGGCCGCCGCGGCGGTCCGGAAGGTCACCGCCAGAAGGTCGACCAGCAGCCCGATCAGCAGCACTCCGGAGACCAGCAGCAGCCGGATCCCGTCCGTCTGCGGTGCCGGGATGGCGTACTCGCCGACGTCCGCCAGGCCCTCCTGGTACAGGGTCCCGATCCCGGTGAACAGCTGGGCGCCCGCCCCGCCGGACCGGCCCTCGCCGGCGAACAGCAGCACCAGCAGCAGCAGGGACACCAGCAGCTGCGCGGCCACGGTCAGCGACCGGGGCAGCGGCACCCGCCGGCACAGGGCGCCGACCCCGCTCTGCACCGCCAGCAGCCAGCAGGCCTGGAGCATCCAGGCCTGCGAGGCCACCAGCGGGGCCAGCGACAGGGCCGTCAGCAGCGTCGCCAGCAGCGCGAACAGCGTCAGTCTCGTCCGGCCGCTCATGACCAGCCCCCCGCCCCCGAAGTTCCCGTGCCCAGAGGCATCTCACCGGCGGCCGGGGCGCCCGCCCCGGCCTGCCGCCACAGCTCGCCGAAAGCGGCCCCGGGCGGTACGGCCAGGGCCGTCCAGCCCGCCTCGCGCAGCCGGTGCACCCGCCGCGCGGCCGGATCGGGGGCGCCCGCCGGGACGGCCCGGCCGGTCCAGGCCGCGGAGTCCAGCACAAAGGCCACGGCGCCGCCGGTGCGCTGCCGCATCCGCGCCGCCAGATCGGTCTGTACGTCGTCCAGATCGCCGAAGAAGGCGATCAGCAGGCCCTCGTTGCCGCTGCGGGCGGCATCGTGGGCGCGGGACAGCCCGGTGCCGTCGGAGTGCCCGACCACGGCCAGGGCGTCCATCATCAGTCCGGCGGCTTCGGCGGACTCCTGCCCGCCGCCCGCCGAGAACCCGCTGCCGCTCTCGCCGGGCACCGCTTCCCCGGTGTCCGTCATCAGGCGTACGGAGAACCCGCGTTCGAGCAGGTGCAGCAGGGCGGAGCCGGCCCCGGAGACGGCCCATTCGAAGGCCGAGTCCGGTCCGGCGCCCTGGAACGCCACCTGCCGGGTGTCCAGCAGGACAGTGGCCCTGGCCCGCTGCGGCTGCTCCTCGCGGCGCACCATCAGCTCGCCGTAGCGCGCGGTGGAGCGCCAGTGCACCCGCCGCAGGTCGTCGCCGTACCGGTAGCCGCGCGGGATCACGTCGTCGTCGCCGGCCAGGGCCAGCGACCGCTGGTTGCCCTCGCCGTAGCCGTTGGCCTCGCCGGTCAGCCGGACCGCCGGCAGCGGCTCGGTGCGCGGGATCACGGTGAGGGTGTCGTAGGTGCTGAACGACCGGGTGAGCTCGACCAGTCCGAACGGGTCGGCCAGCCGCAGCTGGAGCGGACCGAGCGGGTAGCGGCCCCGCAGGTCGGAGCGGACCCGGTAGGACACCTCGCGGCGTCCGCCGGGCTCGACCCGGTCCAGGACGAACCGGGGCCGCGGCCCCAGGACGTACGGCACCCGGTCCTGGAGCATCAGCAGGCCGGTGGGCAGCCGGGACACATTGTCCATGCGCAGCTGCACCCGGGCCTCGGAGCCGGCCGGGACCCGCACCGGGGTCAGCCGCCGGCTGCCGGAGACCCGGTACCGGGTGCGGTGCAGGGCGTACACGCAGAGCAGCGGCAGCACGGTGATCAGCAGGCCGACCTGGAGGAGGGCGGTCTGGCCGAGCACGAAGGCGCAGACGGCCGCGGCGAGGCCCGCGGCCAGGAAGGACCGGCCGCGGGTGGTGAGCCCGGACAGCGCGCTGCGCAGCCCGCCGCTCTCGCCGCCGGCACCGCCAGGGGTACCGGTGGCCATCAGTAGCCCCGGACGCCCGGCTGCGGCTGCCCGGCCTGCGGGTGCAGGGGGTGCGGCTGGCCGTTGTGCGCCGGACCGGAGTGCAGGGAGCCGGCCTGCGGCTGTCCGGCCTGCGGGTGCGCGGCGGGCACCGGGGTGCGGGCCAGGATGTCGGCGACGACCTGCTCGGCCGTCCGCCGGTTCAGCTGGGCCTGCGCGGTGGGCAGCAGCCGGTGCGCGAGCACCGGGGCGGCCAGCGCCTGGACGTCGTCGGGCAGCACGTAGTCCCGGCCGGACAGCGCGGCGGAGGCCTTCACGGCGCGCAGCAGGTGCAGGGTGGCGCGCGGGGAGGCGCCCAGCCGGAGGTCGGCGTGGGTGCGGGTGGCGGTGACCAGGTCGACGATGTAGCGCCGGACGGGTTCGGCGACGTACACCTCGCGGACGGCCTCGATCAGCTTGAGGATGTCGTGGGCGTGGGCCACGGCCTGGAGGTCGTCCAGCGGGGACAGCCCGCCGTGGACGTCGAGCATCTGCAGCTCGGCGGCCGGGCTGGGGTAGCCGACCGAGACCCGGGCCATGAAGCGGTCCCGCTGGGCCTCGGGGAGGGGATAGGTGCCCTCCATCTCCACCGGGTTCTGGGTGGCGACCACCATGAACGGCGAGGGCAGCTCGTAGGTCTGCCCGTCGGTGGTGACCTGGCGCTCCTCCATCGACTCCAGCAGCGCGGACTGGGTCTTCGGCGAGGCGCGGTTGATCTCGTCGCCGATCACGATCTGCGCGAAGATCGCGCCCGGCTTGAACTCGAACTCCCGGCGCTGCTGGTCGTAGATGCTGACGCCGGTGATGTCCGAGGGCAGCAGGTCCGGGGTGAACTGGATGCGCTGCACCGAGCAGTCGATGGACTTGGCCAGGGTCTTGGCCAGCATGGTCTTGCCGACCCCGGGCACGTCCTCGATCAGCAGGTGGCCCTCGGCGAGCAGCACGGTCAGGGCGATCCGTACGACCTCGGGCTTCCCCTCGATCACGCTCTCCACCGACCTGCGCACCCGCTCCGCGGTGCTGGTCAGGTCCGCGAGGCTGGCACGGTCGTCGTAGGTCGTCACCTGGTTCTCCACCCCAAACACCCAAAAACGATCAAAAATGGGGACGCCGGCCCCCGGACGGAGAAGACCGCCGGGGTGGCGTACTCCCGCATTCTTGACGCCGTGACCGCCCCGTGTCACTCAAGAGGCGGGGTCGATCTCCCGCAGCAGGCCGGTGTGGACGTCGAAGACGAAGCCTCGCACATCGTCCTTGTGCAGAAGGAACGGGTTGGTGCGGACCCGCTGCATGGACTGGCGGACGTCCTGGTCCACGTCCCGGAAGGCCTCCACGGCCCACGCGGGGCGCTGGCCGACCTCGTCCTCCAGCTCGTGCCGGAAGTCCTCGGTGAGGCGCTCCAGGCCGCAGCCGGTGTGGTGGATGAGTATGACGCTGCGGGTGCCCAGGGCGCGCTGGCTGATGGTGAGGGACCGGATGGTGTCGTCCGTGACCACCCCGCCCGCGTTGCGGATGGTGTGGCAGTCGCCGAGCTCCAGGCCGAGGGCGGCGTGCAGGTCGAGCCGGGCATCCATGCAGGCCACCACGGCCACCCCGAGGACGGGGCGGGCGTCCATGCCGGGGTCGGTGAAGCGTGCCGCGTAGGCGCGGTTCGCCGCGAGCAGGCGGTCCGTGACGGTCTCCCCGAGCCCGTGGGCCCCGGGCTCGAGTGCGGAGTCGGCAGGCAGGTGCGCGGAAATAGTCATGGCTACGACGGTAGTGGTCACTGCTGGTGGCGGCCTTGTGTGAGGGCGGACAAAGAACGTCAACGAACCTTTGTGTGACCTAATCCACAGGGGTGGGGCGGAGGCGGCCGGACGGGTGATTCGCGGCCTTTGCGGATTCGGTGGTGCCGGGCCACACCGGTCACGGGCTGGTTCGTTGACCGCGGCGACCGTTGGACTAAAGTGACGCGAAACCGGCCGGGGGCCCGGTCGTGGCCGCCGAAAGGCCTCGGGTCCGGAGGGGCCGGCCGATCCCCCGCCGATCCAGACCCGCGTGCGCGGTGCGTACGCCTACGCATACGACTGCCGCGCCGTTATCCGAGAGGGCGCCTTGACCAGCGAATCCCGACATGTCCCGGTGATGCTCCAGCGGTGCCTGGACCTGTTGGCCCCGGCGCTGGAGGCCCCCGGGGCAGTCGTCGTCGACTGCACCCTCGGCCTCGGCGGCCACAGCGAAGCCCTGCTCCGGCAGTTCCCGGAGGTCCGCCTGATCGCGCTGGACCGCGACAAGGAGGCCCTGCGGCTCTCCGGCGAGCGGCTCGCCCCCTACGGCGACCGGGCGACCCTGGTGCACGCCGTGTACGACGAGCTCCCCGAGGTACTGGACCGGCTCGGCATCCCCGCCGTCCAGGGCATCCTCTTCGACCTCGGCGTCTCCTCCATGCAACTGGACGAGGCCGACCGCGGCTTCGCCTACGCCCAGGACGCACCGCTGGACATGCGCATGGACCAGAGCACCGGGATGAGCGCGGCGGAGGTGCTCAACACCTACCCGGCGGGCGAGCTGGTCCGCATCCTGCGCGCCTACGGCGAGGAGAAGCAGGCCAAGCGGATCGTGTCCGCGATCGTCCGGGAGCGCGAGAAGGCCCCCTTCACCAACAGCGCCCGGCTGGTCGAACTGATCCGCGACGCCCTCCCGCAGGCCGCCAAGCGGACCGGCGGCAACCCGGCCAAGCGGACCTTCCAGGCGCTGCGGATCGAGGTCAACGGCGAGCTGTCGGTCCTGGAGCGGGCCATTCCGGCCGCCGTGGACCGGATCGCGGTCGGCGGCCGGATCGCCGTCCTGTCGTACCACTCGCTGGAGGACCGCCTGGTCAAGACGGTCTTCGCGGCGGGTGCCGCCTCCACCGCGCCGCCCGGCCTGCCGGTGGTGCCGGAGAAGTACCAGCCCAAGCTGAAGCTGCTGACCCGCGGCGCCGAACTCCCCACGGAGGAGGAGGTCGCCGAGAACCGCCGGGCCGCCCCCGCCCGGCTGCGGGGGGTCCAACGCATCCGCGAGGCCAGACTGTGAGTCGGGCGCCGCGGCGCGCGGCCGTCGACCGGGAGGAAGCGTGAGCAAGGTGGCCACTGCGACGCGGATGCGGGTCGCACGGCTGGGCGGGCGGCGCCCGCGCGGGCCCCGGCCCGCCGGCCCGGGGGCCGGGCAGGCCGCCCGTACCCCCTTCGTCCTGCTGGTCGTCGTGCTGCTCGGCGGCGGGCTGATCAGCCTGCTGATGCTGAACTCGGCGCTCAACCAGGGCTCTTTCCAGCTGAGCCGGCTGAAGAAGGAGACCACCGCGCTCACCGACGAGCAGCAGGCCCTCCAGCGCGATGTGGACGCCCATTCGGCGCCCGATGCGCTGGAGCGGCGGGCCCGCGAACTCGGCATGGTCCCCGGCGGCAGCCCGGTCTTCCTCGGGCCGGACGGCAGGACCTCCGGCACCCCCGCCGCCGCCGAGGCCCCGCCGCCGCCCGAGCCGCCGGCCGCCCAGGGCGTCTCGGTCCCGGTGGGCTCCGTCCCCGCGGGCCCGGTCCCCGCCGGCCCCGACCCGGCCGCCACCGCGCCCGCGTCCCCCGCCCCCGTCCCGCCGGCCCCCGCCCCGGTCGCCCCCGACCCGGCCGCCACCGGCCCGGGGAACCCTGCCCCGGACGCCGGCACTGCCCCGGACGCCGGCTCCCCGCCCTCCGTAGCTCCACCGAACCCGGTACCCCCGCAGTCCACCCCGACCCCCGGACGGTGACGACGTGACCCACCCGGCGCCAGCCCCGGCCTGCCCCGCGGGCCCGCTCCCCGCCCCGTACGCCCCGCACCTGCCCGCCCTGGCGGTGGCCGGATGAGCGCACAGGAGCCGCCACGGCGGCGGGTGCCCGGCCCCACGCGGCCCCGGCGCCCGCAGAGCGGCGCCGCCCGGCCGGCGAGCCGCCCCGCGAGCCGGCCCGCCACCCGGCGGCCCACCGCCCTCCGCACCCCGCACACCATCCGCCTCGGCAGCCCCCGGCCCCGGCTCCGCCTGGTCGGCATCGGACTGACCCTGGTCATGCTCGCGTTCGTGGTCCGGCTGCTCCAGGTCCAGGCCGTCGACGCCTCCACCTTCTCCGCCGTCGCCTCCAAGAACCGGTACGCCAGCTACACGCTGGCCGCCGAACGCGGGGACATCACCGACCGCAAGGGCGTGGCCCTCGCCACCAGCGTGGACGCGTACGACATCACCGCCGACCCGTCCATGTTCACGCCCAAGGAGAGCAAGGCCCCGGACGCCCCGGAACAGGCCGCCGCCCTCCTCGCGCCGATCCTGAACAAGGACGCCAAGGAACTCGCGGACCGGCTCCGGACCAAGAACACCCGCTATGTGGTCCTGGCCCGCCGCCAGACCCCCCAGGTCTGGAACCAGATCAAGGACCTCAAGCGGGTCTTCGCCGACAAGGCCACCGCCGACAAGAAGAACAACGGGCCCGGCGCCAACGTCCTCGCCGGGATCTTCAACGAGGAGAGCAGCAAGCGGGTCTACCCCAACGGCAGCCTGGCCGCCGGGATACTGGGCTACGTCAACGCCGAGGGCAACGGCGGCGGCGGCCTGGAGTCCTCCCTCGACGACAGACTGGCCGGCCGGGACGGCGAGGTCACCTACGCCCAGTCCGGCGGTCGCCGGGTCCCCACCGCCGGCTCCAGCGAGAAGCCCGCCGTCCCCGGCCAGGACATCGAACTCACCATCGACCGCGACATCCAGTGGGCCGCCCAGAGCGCCATCACCGAGCAGGTCGAGAAGTCCCAGGCCGACCGCGGCTACGTCATCGTCCAGGACACCCGCACCGGCGAGGTCCTGGCCATGGCCAACGCCCCCGGCTTCGACCCGAACGACCTCACCAAGGCCCGCTCCACCGCCATGGGCAACGCCGCCCTCCAGGACGTCTACGAGCCCGGCTCCACCGCCAAGGTGATGTCCATGGCCGCCGTCCTGGAGGAGAAGAAAGCCACCCCCGGCACCCATGTGACCGTCCCCAACCGGCTGCACCGCGGCGACCGGCTCTTCAAGGACGACATCGACCACCCGACCTGGTACCTGACCCTCAACGGGGTCCTCGCCAAGTCCAGCAACATCGGCACCATCCTGGCCACCGGCCAGCTCGGCCGCACCCAGCCCGAGGCCAACAAGGTCCTCCACTCCTACCTGACCAAATTCGGCCTGGGCCGGCCCACCGGCCTGAACTACCCCGGCGAATCCCGCGGCATCCTCGCCGCGCCCGGCGACTGGTCCACCTCCCAGCAGTACACGATCCCCTTCGGCCAGGGCCTGTCCCTCAACGCCATGCAGGCCGCCTCCGTGTACTCCACCATCGCCAACGGCGGCGTCCGCATCGAACCCACCCTGGTCCGCGGGTTCAAGGGCCCCGACGGCCGGTTCACCCCCGCTCCCGCCCCCGAGAAGTCCCGGGTGATCAGCGAGGACACCGCCAGGACCCTGGCGCAGATGCTCGAGTCCGTGGTCGACGACCAGGAGGGCACCGGCACCAAGGCGAAGATCCCCGGCTACCGGGTCGGCGGCAAGACCGGAACCTCCAACCGAGTGGATCCGGCCACCGGCCGCTACAAGGGGTACACCGCATCCTTCGCCGGCTTCGCCCCCGCCGACAACCCGCGGATCACCGTCTACTGCGCCATCCAGAACCCCACCAAGGGCAGCTACTTCGGCGGCCAGATCTGCGGACCCATCTACAAGAAAGTCATGGAGTTCGCCCTCAAGACCCTCCAGGTCGCCCCCACCGGAACCGCACCCGCCGGCCTGCCGGTCACCTTCCAGCCCGGCCAGTGACCCCAGCCGGCGACCAGAAAAGCGCGAGGCACCATCAGTGACGACGATCACCCCGAATCCCGGGAACCGAAACGGCGGCCCGAGCGGCCGGGGCCCCTCAATTCCCGACCGGCCCACTGCGCCCGGTACGCTCACCGCCGTGCCCCACGCCGATCAGCCCAGAACCACCCAGAAACCCCCGGCAGCGCCGCCTGGAGCGCCCCGGCCCGCTGCCGTCCGCCCGATTCCGCTCGGCGACCTGGCAGCCCTGCTGGGAACCGCCGCTCCGGAGACCCGGGCGCAGATCACCGGCATCACCCACGACTCGAGGGCGGTCCGCCCCGGTGACGTGTACGCGGCCCTGCCCGGGGCCCGCCTGCACGGTGCGGACTTCGCCGCCCAGGCCGCCGGCCTCGGCGCCGCCGCGATCCTGACCGATCCGGCGGGTGCCGAACGCGCCGCCGCCACCGGTCTGCCGCTGCTGCTGGTGGAGAACCCGCGCGGCCGGATGGGCGAGCTCGCCGCCGCCGTCTACGGACAGCCGGGCGAGGGCCTGCTCCAGATCGGCATCACCGGGACCTCCGGCAAGACCACCACCGCCTACCTCATCGAGGGCGGACTGCGCGGGGCCGGCCGCAGCACCGGACTGGTCGGCACCGTCGAGATGCGGATCGGCGACGAGCGGATCAAGTCCGAGCGGACCACCCCCGAGGCCACCGACCTCCAGGCGCTCTTCGCGGTCATGCGGGAGCGCGGGGTCGAGGCCGTCGCCATGGAGGTCTCCAGCCACGCCCTGGTGCTCGGCCGGGTCGACGGCTGCGTCTTCGACGTCGCCGTCTTCAACAACCTCAGCCCCGAGCACATGGAATTCCACACCGGCATGGAGGACTACTTCCAGGCCAAGGCCCAGCTGTTCACCCCGGCCCGGGCCCGCCTGGGCGTGGTGAACCTCGACGACGAGTACGGCCGCCGGCTGGCCAAGGAGTCGCCGATCCCGGTGATCACCTTCTCCGCCGCCGGGGACCCGGCGGCGGACTGGCGGGCGGAGGACGTGGCCTACGGCCACATGGACTCCACCCTCACCCTGCTCGGCCCGGAGGGACAGCGGATCAGCGCCACCGCCCCGCTGCCCGGCCCGTTCAACGTGGCCAACACCGTCGCCGCCGTGGTCACCCTGGCCGCCGCCGGAGTGGACCCGCAGACCGCCGCCGACGGCATCGCCGCCGTCCCCGGCGTCCCCGGCCGGCTGGAGCGGGTCGACGCCGGACAGCCGTACCTCGCCGTCGTCGACTACGCGCACAAGACGGACGCCGTCGAATCGGTCCTGAAGGCCCTGCGCGAGGTCACCACCGGCAAGCTGCACATCGTCCTCGGCTGCGGCGGCGACCGTGACACCACCAAGCGCGCCCCGATGGGCGCCGCCGCCGCCCGGTTCGCCGACACCGCCGTGCTGACCTCGGACAACCCGCGCTCCGAGGACCCGCTGAAGATCCTCGCCGCGATGTTCGAAGGCGCCGTGTCCGTCCCGGCCGAGGAGCGCGGCACCGTCCTGGTCGACGCCGACCGGGCCGCCGCCATCGCCGCCGCCGTCGCCCGCGCCGAGCCCGGGGACACCGTCCTGGTGGCCGGCAAGGGCCACGAGCAGGGGCAGGACACCGCAGGCGTGGTCCGGCCGTTCGACGACCGCGAGGTGCTCCGCAGCGCCATTGCCAGGGCCGAGCAGGCCGGCAAAGCCGTGAAGGCCGAGCAGGCCGACACGACCGAGAAAACCGATTCCGCCCGACAGGCCGAGGTGAACTAAGTGATCGCCCTCTCCCTCGCCGAGATCGCCGACATCACCGGCGGGCAGCTCCACGACATACCGGATCCGTCCGCCCGGGTGACCGGACCCGTGGTCTACGACTCCCGGGAGGTCGAGTCCGGCAGCCTCTTCGCCGCCTTCCTCGGCGAACGGGTCGACGGCCACGACTTCGCCGACCGGGCGATCGCCGCCGGCGCCACCGCCGTGCTGGCCACCCGCCCCGTCGGAGTGCCCGCCATCGTCGTCCCCGACGTGGTCGCCGCCCTCGGCGCCCTGGCCGGCGCGGTCGTCGCCCGGATCGGCACCGATGTGGTCGCCCTGACCGGTTCGGCCGGCAAGACCTCCACCAAGGACCTCATCGCCCAGGTCCTCCAGCACCACGCACCCACCGTGTGGACCCCGGGGAACCTCAACAACGAGATCGGCCTGCCGATCACGACGCTGCGGGCCACCGAGGAGACCCGGCACCTGGTCCTGGAGATGGGCGCCCGCGGAATCGGACACATCGCCTACCTGACCGGGCTCACCCCGCCCCGGATCGGCCTGGTCCTGAACGTCGGCACCGCCCACATCGGCGAGTTCGGCGGCCGTGAGGCCATCGCCCAGGCCAAGGGCGAGCTGGTCGAGGCCCTGCCGGCCGAGGCCGACGGCGGCGTGGCCGTGCTCAACGCCGACGACCTGCTGGTGCGCGCCATGTCCGCGCGCACCAAGGCCCGTACCGTCCTCTTCGGCGAGGCCGAAGACGCCGACATCCGGGCCACTGATGTCCGGATGACCCCCCTGGGACAGCCTTCCTTCACACTGCACACACCCTCCGGGTGCAGCGATGTGACCTTGCGGCTGTACGGTGAGCACCACGTGTCGAACGCGCTCGCCGCAGCCGCCGTCGCCCATGTGCTGGGCATGTCCACCGCCGAGATCGCCACCGCGCTCTCCGGCGCGGGCACGCTCTCCCGGTGGCGGATGGAGGTCACCGAGCGGGCGGACGGCGTGACGGTCGTCAACGACGCCTACAACGCGAACCCCGAGTCCATGCGGGCCGCACTGCGCGCACTTGCCGCGATGGGCGGAGCCGCCCAGGAGCGCGGGGGGCGCACGTGGGCGGTGCTCGGCCCGATGGCCGAGCTCGGTGACGACTCGCTCGCCGAGCACGACGCGGTCGGACGACTTGTCGTCCGGCTCAACGTGAGCAAGCTCGTCGCAGTTGGGGGCAGGGAAGCGTCCTGGCTGCAACTGGGCGCATATAACGAGGGTTCGTGGGGTGAGGAGTCGGTGCTCGTGTCCGACGCGCAGGCGGCGGTCGACCTGTTGCGCAGTGAACTGCGCCCGGGAGACGTCGTGCTGGTGAAGGCATCCAGGTCCGCAGGGCTGGAGCGGGTCGCGCAGGCGCTGCTCGACAGCGATGGTGAGGTTGCCGCCCGATGAGGCAGATCCTGTTCGCGGGTGTCATCGGTATGTTCCTCACCGTCGTCGGCACCCCGCTGCTGATCAAGCTGCTGGCCCGCAAGGGCTACGGCCAGTTCATCCGGGACGACGGCCCGCGCGGCCACGCGGGGAAGAAGGGCACGCCCACCATGGGCGGTATCTCCTTCATCCTGGCCACGCTCGTCGCGTACGCCCTGACGAAGGTCATCACCGGCAGTGAGCCGACCTTCTCGGGCCTGCTGGTGCTGTTCCTGATGGCGGGCATGGGCCTGGTCGGCTACCTGGACGACTACATCAAGATCGTCAAGCGGCGGTCGCTCGGTCTGAGGGCCAAGGCCAAGATGTCCGGCCAGCTGATCGTCGGCATCGCCTTCGCCGTGCTCGCACTCCAGTTCAAGGACTCGCGCGGGCTCGCCCCGGCCTCCACCAAGCTGTCCTTCGTCACCGACTTCGGCTGGTCGATCGGCCCGGTGCTGTTCGTCGTCTGGGCGCTGTTCATGATCCTGGCGATGTCCAACGGCGTGAACCTCACCGACGGTCTGGACGGCCTGGCCACCGGCGCCGCCGTGATGGTCTTCGGCGCGTACACCTTCATCGGCGTCTGGCAGTACCAGGAGGCCTGCGCCAACGCGGAGACCCTGACCAACCCGGCCGCCTGCTTCGAGGTCCGCGACCCGCTCGACCTCGCCGTGGTCGCCTCCGCCCTGATGGGCGCCTGCTTCGGCTTCCTGTGGTGGAACACCTCGCCCGCCAAGATCTTCATGGGTGACACCGGATCGCTGGCGCTCGGCGGTGCCCTCGCGGGCCTCGCCATCTGCTCCCGCACCGAGCTGCTGGTCGCCCTGCTCGGCGGCCTCTTCGTCCTCATCACCATGTCCGTGGTGATCCAGGTCGGTTCCTTCCGGCTCACCGGGAAGCGGGTCTTCCGGATGGCCCCGCTCCAGCACCACTTCGAACTCAAGGGGTGGTCCGAAGTCCTTGTGGTGGTCCGGTTCTGGATCATCCAGGGCATGTGCGTGATCGTGGGTCTGGGTCTCTTCTACGCCGGATGGGCAGCCGACAAGTGAGCAATGCGCAGCAGCACCCCGCGGTCGGGTCCGCCGCCGGAACCGCGGCCCTGGCCGCCGTCCTCGGCGCCGACGTGCTCGAGCGGTACGGGCTGCCGCGCCGCATCACCGTCGCCGGGCTCGGGGTGAGCGGCATCAGCGCCGCCCGTGCCCTGGCCGGGCTCGGCGCGAGCGTCACGGTCGTCGACAACGGCGACGGTGACGCCCACCGGGCCAAGGCCGCCGAGCTGGCCGAGCTGGGCATCGGAGCCCGGCTCGGGCAGCTGCCCGACGGCGCCCGCGCCGGGGAGACCCTCCCCGAGGGCACCGAGCTGGTCGTCACCTCGCCGGGCTGGAGCCCGGACAGCCCGCTGTTCGCCGCGGCAGCCGCGGCCGGCATCGACGTCGTGGGCGACGTCGAGATCGCCTGGCGTCTCCGCGACGCGGGCGTCGCACTCCGCGCCGCCCGCGCCACCGCGCAGGACCGGCCCGCACCGGCCGCGGCCGGCCACCGGCCGGCCGAGTGGCTGGCCATCACCGGCACCAACGGCAAGACCACCACCACCCAGATGCTGGCCTCGATGCTGCGCGCCGCCGGCCTGCGCACCGCGGCCGTCGGCAACATCGGCACCCCCATCATCGACGTGGTGCTCGGCGAGCAGGAGTACGACGTGCTCGCCGTGGAGCTCTCCAGCTACCAGCTGCACTGGGCCCCCAGCCTGCGCGCCCACTCCGCGGCCGTGCTCAACCTGGCCCCCGACCACCTCGACTGGCACGGCACCATGGAGGCGTACGCCGCCGACAAGGGCCGCATCTACGAGGGCAACACGGTGGCCTGCGTCTACAACGTGGCCGATCCGCGCACCGAGCAGCTGGTCGAGGAAGCGGACGTGGTCGAGGGCTGCCGCGCCATCGGCTTCACCCTCGGTGCCCCCGGCCCCTCCATGCTCGGTGTGGTCGACGGCATCCTCGTCGACCGCGCCTTCGTGCAGAACCGGCAGAAGAACGCCCAGGAGCTCGCCGAGGTCGCGGACGTCAACCCGCCCGCCCCGCACAACATCGCCAACGCCCTGGCCGCGGCGGCCCTGGCCCGCGCCTTCGGCGTGGAGCCGCGCGCGGTCCGTGACGGGCTGCGCGACTTCCGCCCGGACGCGCACCGGATCGCCTACGTGGCCGAGGTCGGCGGGGTCACGTACATCGACGACTCCAAGGCGACCAACACGCACGCCGCCGAGGCCTCGCTGGCCGCCTACGAGCCGATCGTCTGGATCGCCGGCGGCCTCGCCAAGGGCGCCACCTTCGACGAGCTGGTGCAGTCCTCGGCGAAGCGGCTGCGCGGGGTGGTGCTGATCGGCGCCGACCGGGCGCTGATCCGGGACGCGCTGGCGCGACACGCCCCCGATGTGCCGGTCGTCGACCTCGACCGGACCGACACTGAGGCGATGCTGGCAGCGGTCCGGGAAGCGGCCCGGCTCGCCGAGCCGGGCGACACCGTCCTGCTGGCACCTGCCTGTGCGTCGATGGACATGTTCGCCAACTACAGCAGGCGTGGGGACGCGTTCGCCGACGCGGTGCGCGAACTGGCCGCGGGGCAGAGCGCCTAGGGTCTGTCCGACCGGCTGCTCGTACGAGTGGAGGGGAAGACGACAGATGCCGGCCAAGCAGATGCTGCCGGGGCGGCGGCCCAGTGCCCCCAGGGCACCGCTTCGCAAACGGCCCGTGGTGGGCGCCAAGAGGCCTGGCGGGCGTGGGCCCTTGGCCGGGTTCCGGCGCACCTACCGTCAGCTGCGCCGGACATGGGACCGGCCACTCACTGCGTATTACCTGATTTTCGGAAGTGCGCTGCTCATCACCGGACTCGGCCTGGTGATGGTCTACAGCGCCTCCATGATCAAGGCGCTCCAGCTCGGCCTGTCCCCCTCGTACTTCTTCCAGAAGCAGTTCCTCGCTGCCGCGATCGGCACCGGGCTGCTGCTGGCCGCCTCCCGGATGCCGGTGAAACTGCACCGGGCGCTGGCCTATCCGGTGCTGGCCGCCACCTTGTTCCTGATGGTCCTGGTCCAGATCCCCGGGATAGGGGTCTCCATCCAGGGCAACCAGAACTGGATCTCGCTCGGCGGCCCCTTCATGCTCCAGCCCAGCGAGTTCGGCAAGCTGGCCCTGATCCTCTGGGGCGCCGACCTGCTGGCCCGCAAGGGCGACAAGGACCTGCTGACCCAGTGGAAGCACCTGCTGGTCCCGCTGGTGCCGGTGGCTTTCCTGCTGCTCGGACTCATCATGCTGGGCGGGGACATGGGCACCGCGATGATCCTGTGCGCCATCCTGTTCGGCCTGCTCTGGCTGGCGGGCGCCCCGACCCGGCTGTTCGCCGGGGTCCTGGCGATCGCCGTGGCCATCGGCGCCGTGCTCATCAAGACCGCCCCGCACCGGATGGAGCGACTGTCCTGCATCGGCGCCACCGATCTGGGCCCCAAAGGTGAATGCTGGCAGGCGGTCCACGGAATTTTCGCCCTCGCCTCCGGCGGATGGTTCGGTTCCGGCCTCGGCGCCAGTGTGGAAAAATGGGGAGAACTACCCGAAGCGCACAACGACTTCATCTTTGCCATCACCGGGGAGGAACTGGGACTGGCAGGGACGCTGTCGGTCCTGGGCCTGTTCGCGGCTCTAGGCTATGCAGGTATCCGCGTGGCCGGACGCACGGAGGACAGCTTCGTGAGGTATGCCGCGGGAGGCGTGACCACCTGGATCACGGCCCAGGCCGTGATCAACATCGGTGCGGTGCTCGGTCTGCTGCCGATCGCCGGAGTCCCGCTCCCGCTGTTCTCCTACGGAGGGTCAGCCCTGCTGCCGACCATGTTCGCGGTCGGACTGCTCATCGCCTTCGCGCGTGAGGAGCCGGCCGCGCGCGCGGCGCTCGCAATGCGGCAGCCGAAGTCCGGCTGGAAGCGTTCCGGGCCGATTTGGAAGTCGATGAGACGGCGCGTCAAGAGGCGGCCGTCCGGAGAGCGGTGAATTTCGGTGCATGTCGTACTCGCCGGTGGGGGGACCGCCGGCCACATCGAGCCCGCGCTTGCCCTCGCGGACGCCCTGCGCAGGCAGGACCCGACCGTGGGCATCACCGCCCTCGGAACGGAGCGCGGTCTCGAGACCCGTCTGGTGCCGGAGCGCGGCTACGAGCTGGGACTGATCCCCGCCGTTCCGCTGCCCCGCAAGCCCACTCCCGAGCTGATCACCGTCCCGGGCCGGCTGCGCGGCACCATCAAGGCCGCGGAGGAGATCCTCACCCGCACCAAGGCCGACTGCGTGGTCGGCTTCGGCGGCTACGTGGCCCTGCCCGGCTACCTCGCGGCCAAGCGGCTCGGTGTGCCGATCATCGTCCACGAGGCCAATGCCCGGCCCGGCCTGGCCAACAAGATCGGCTCCCGGTACGCCCACGCCGTCGCCGTCTCCACCCCCGACAGCAAGCTCCGCAACGCCCGCTACGTCGGCATCCCGCTGCGCCGGACCATCGCCACCCTGGACCGGTCCGCCGTCCGCCCCGAGGCCCGCGCCGCCTTCGGCCTCGACCCCAACCTGCCCACCCTCCTGGTCTCCGGCGGCTCTCAGGGCGCCCGCCGGCTCAACGAGGTGGTCCAGCAGGTCGCCCCGGTGCTGCAGCGCTCCGGGATCCAGATCCTGCACGCCGTCGGCCCGAAGAACGAATTGCCGCGCGTGGACAACATGCCCGGTATGCCGCCGTACATCCCGGTACCGTACGTGGACCGGATGGATCTCGCGTACGCCGCCGCCGACATGATGCTGTGCCGCGCGGGGGCGATGACCGTGGCCGAACTCTCCGCCGTCGGGCTGCCCGCCGCGTACGTCCCGCTGCCCATCGGCAACGGCGAACAGCGGCTCAACGCCCAGCCGGTGGTCAAGGCCGGCGGCGGTCTGCTGGTCGACGACGCCGAGCTGACCCCGCAGTGGGTGCAGAACAACGTCGTTCCGGTGCTCGGTGACCCGCACCGGCTGTACGAGATGTCCCGCGCCGCCGCCGAGTTCGGCCGCCGGGACGCCGACGAGCTGCTGGTCGGCATGGTGTACGAGGCGATCGCCGCCAACAGGAACCGCTGACGCAGGAGGCACCACGTGGCCGGAGCGACGACCGCCGAGCGCGGGAACCCCGGGTCCGGGAAGAGCGGCAGACCGCCCACCTCCCGCAAGCCCCCGAAACTCCCCTGGTTCTCGAGGCCGGCGAAGTCCTCCAAGGCCCCGAAGTCTCCGAAGCCCCCCCGGCCGGCGAAGTCCCCGAAGCCGGCGAAGGGTCCCGGCTGGAAGAAGTTCAGCCGGGGCCCGGTGGCGGCGGCACTCGCCGCGGCGGTGCTGCTCGGTGGCGGCGGCAGCTGGCTGCTGTACGGCTCCGACTGGCTCCGGGTGGAGACCGTCACCGCCACCGGCACCGAGGTGCTCACCCCCCGTCAGGTGCTGGACGCCGCCGCGGTTCCGGTCGGCGCCCCGTTGGCGACCGTGGACACCGACGAGATCGAGAGCCGGCTGCGCGCCCGGCTGCCCCGGATCGAATCGGTCGATGTGGTGCGTTCCTGGCCGGACGGAATCGGGCTGAAAGTGACGGAGCGCAAACCCGTCCTGCTCATCAAAAAGGACGCCAAGTTCGTCGAAGTGGACGCTTCGGGTGTGCGGTTCGACACGGTGCCGAACCCTCCCAAGGGCGTTCCGGTCCTGCAACTGGACGCCGGCCGGTCGCCGAGCCTGCGCCGCTTCGACGAGGAGCGGCTGCTGCACGAGGCGGTGGGCATCGCCCGGGCCCTGCCCGAGGCCGTGGCCAGGGAGACCCTGCGGGTCAGCGTCGGCTCGTACGATTCCGTGGTGCTGGAGTTGAGCCGGGACCGAACGGTCATGTGGGGCAGCGCCGAACAGGGTGAGGCGAAAGCCCGCGCGCTGACGGCTCTGCTGAAGGCCGCGCCCAAGGCTGACCACTTTGACGTGAGCGCCCCCACGGCCCCTGCGGTGTCCGGGAGTTGACGTCAAGTCCAACATCGGCGCACCCTGGTTGGCCAGCGATACGGGTGATCACATAGGGTGAAAAGAAAAACGGGAGGTTCGGCGTGTTCGTTGAACACGCGCTACTTGTCGACTTAGTGTCCTGTTCGGAAGTCCAAGGATCCAAGCAACAGGCACATTCTTAACCCTAAACTTCAGGGTTAGGGTTCGGGTCGGCGCGTTCGGACCGTCCCCATTTCGGCATCAGTCGTCGCACCGCAGGCCCGCGAGGCGGCGACACGTAACTCGAGGCGAGAGGCCTTCGACGTGGCAGCACCGCAGAACTACCTCGCAGTCATCAAGGTCATCGGTGTCGGCGGCGGTGGTGTCAATGCCATCAACCGAATGATCGAGGTCGGTCTCAAGGGCGTCGAGTTCATCGCCATCAACACGGACGCACAGGCGCTGTTGATGAGCGACGCCGACGTCAAGCTCGACGTCGGCCGGGAACTCACCCGGGGCCTCGGCGCCGGCGCCAACCCGGCAGTCGGTCGCAAGGCGGCAGAGGACCACCGTGAGGAGATCGAGGAGGTCCTCAAGGGGGCCGACATGGTCTTCGTCACCGCCGGCGAGGGCGGCGGCACCGGCACCGGCGGCGCACCCGTCGTCGCCAACATCGCGCGTTCGCTCGGCGCCCTGACGATCGGTGTGGTCACCCGGCCGTTCACCTTCGAGGGCCGGCGCCGTGCGAACCAGGCGGAGGACGGCATCGCCGAGCTCCGCGAAGAGGTCGACACCCTCATCGTCATCCCCAACGACCGCCTGCTGTCCATCTCGGACCGCCAGGTGAGCGTCCTCGACGCCTTCAAGTCGGCCGACCAGGTCCTGCTGAGCGGTGTGCAGGGCATCACCGACCTGATCACCACCCCGGGCCTGATCAACCTGGACTTCGCCGACGTCAAGTCCGTGATGTCCGAGGCCGGCTCGGCGCTCATGGGCATCGGCTCGGCCCGCGGCGACGACCGCGCCGTGGCCGCCGCCGAGATGGCGATCTCCTCGCCGCTGCTGGAGGCCTCCATCGACGGGGCGCGGGGCGTCCTGCTCTCCATCTCCGGTGGCTCGGACCTCGGCCTGTTCGAGATCAACGAGGCCGCCCAGCTGGTCAGCGAGGCCGCGCACCCCGAGGCGAACATCATCTTCGGTGCCGTCATCGACGACGCCCTCGGCGACGAGGTGCGGGTCACCGTCATCGCCGCCGGCTTCGACGGCGGCCAGCCGCCGGCCCGCCGGGACAATGTCATCGGCGCCGCCTCCAGCAAGCGCGAGGAGCCCGCGGCCCCGGTCCGCCCGGCCGAGCCGGTCCGGCCGTCCTTCGGCGGACTCGGCACGGTCACCCCGCGCGAGGAGCCCCCGGCCCCGGTCGAGGCGGCTCCGGTGAACGAGGACCGGCAGTCCTCCGCCGCCACCGCCCCGCCGGTTCCGTCGGCCCGCCCGTACCAGGACAGCCCGGCGGAGGAACTGGACGTTCCGGACTTCTTGAAGTGACGATAGGGCAGCACACCGAGAGCGGCGCCCACTTCGCCTTCACCGACCGGTGGGGCGGGGTGAGCGCCGTTCCGTACGAGGAGCTCAACCTCGGCGGCGCGGTCGGCGACGACCCGGCCGCCGTACGGGAGAACCGGGCGCGGGCCGCCCGGGAACTGGGCCTGGCCCCGGACCGGGTGGTCTGGATGAACCAGGTGCACGGCCGGGACGTGGCCGTGGTGGACGGGCCCTGGGGTCCGGAGGAAGAGATTCCGGCCGTGGACGCGGTGGTGACCGCCCGTCGGGGCCTGGCCCTGGCGGTGCTCACCGCCGACTGCGTGCCGGTCCTGCTGGCCGACCCGGTCGCCGGAGTCGTGGCCGCCGCGCACGCGGGCCGGCCCGGGCTGGTGGCCGGGGTGGTGCCGGCCGCGGTCGAGGCGATGGCCGCGCTCGGCGCCGACCCCGCCCGGCTCCTCGCCCGTACCGGACCCGCCGTCTGCGGGCGCTGTTACGAGGTTCCGGCCGCGATGCGGGACGAGGTCGCCGAAGTGGTCCCGGCCGCCCGGGCCGAGACGAGCTGGGGAACCCCGGCCGTGGACGTGGTCGCCGGGGTGCACGCCCAGCTGGTGGAGCTGGGGGTGGTGAACGCCCACCGTTCCCCGGTCTGCACACTGGAGTCGCGGGACCACTTCTCGTACCGCCGCGACCGGGTGACCGGCCGCCTCGCCGGATATGTCTTCCTGGAAGCAGATCGATGATGGACCGTAAGGCCGAGCTCGCCGCCAACCTCGCGCGGGTGGAGGAACGTATCTTGTCCGCCTGCGCGACGGCCGGGCGGAAGCGGGAGGAGGTGACCCTCATCGTGGTCACCAAGACCCACCCCGCGAGCGACGTACGACTGCTGGCGGAGCTGGGTGTCCGTCATGTGGCGGAAAATCGCGACCAGGATGCGGCACCCAAGGCCGCCGCCTGCGCGGATCTGCCCCTCACCTGGCATTTCGTCGGCCAGTTGCAGACGAACAAAGTCCGCTCGGTGGCCGAATACGCACAGGTCGTGCAGTCCGTCGACCGACCCCGGCTGGTCACCGCGCTCTCCGCAGCGGCGGTGAAGGCCGGCCGGGAGCTGGGCTGCCTGGTGCAGATCGCCCTCGACGCCGAGTCGGGGGAGCAGGGCTCCCGGGGCGGCGCAGCCCCGGACCTGCTCGGGGAGTTGGCGGACCTGGTCGCCGGTGCACCCGGGCTGCGGCTCGACGGGCTGATGACGGTGGCCCCGCTGGCGGGGCCCTACGCGGGGCGCGAACAGGCCGCTTTCGAGCGGTTGATGGAATTGTCAAGCGGCCTGCGCGCCGCCCATCCGGCTGCGACCATGGTGTCGGCCGGGATGAGCGCAGACCTGGAACAGGCCGTGGCGGCCGGAGCGACACATGTACGCGTCGGCACCGCGGTACTCGGCGCGAGACCCCGGCTCGGGTAACGTCGCGAAGAAAGTCGGACCACAGCAGAAAATATGGTCATTCCCGCAGCTGAGCGGGCAGGCCGCGTGGATCGCGGGCAGTTGGTGACTTTTGTGACACTGCGACATTTGTCGGTGGGCGATCCACCACAGAGCGGAGGACTCGGAGAATGGCCGGCGCAATGCGCAAGATGGCGGTCTACCTCGGCCTCGTGGAGGACGACCGGTACGACAACCCCGGATACGACCCCGATGACGAGTTCGAGCCGGAGCCGGAGCTGGAGCGCTCCCGGGACCGGGATCGCCGGCAACAGCCGGTGCACCAACCGCCCGTAACGGACGAACCGGTACGAGTCGCCCAGCCTCCGGCGCCCCGCGAGCCGATCCCGTTGCCGGTGGAAAACGGACGACCCGCACGAATCGCCCCCGTGGCATCCATCACACCCGACCGCCCGAATCAGGAGAAGAACGCCCCCGTGATCATGCCCAAGGTCGTGTCCGAGCGGGAGCCGTACCGCATTACGACACTGCACCCCCGGACCTACAACGAGGCCCGTACCATCGGGGAACACTTCCGCGAGGGCACTCCGGTGATCATGAACCTGACCGAGATGGACGACACTGACGCGAAGCGTCTGGTCGACTTCGCGGCCGGGCTGGTGTTCGGACTGCACGGCAGCATTGAACGCGTGACACAGAAGGTGTTCCTGCTGTCGCCTGCTAACGTCGATGTCACGGCGGAGGACAAGGCCCGCATTGCAGAGGGCGGGTTCTTCAACCAGAGCTAGACCGGATCAGGCGAGAGCACGGGGAGAGGGAAGCACGGGATGGGTGTCGCACTGCAGGTGGTCTACATCGCGCTGATGTGCTTCCTCATCGTGCTGATCTTCCGACTGGTCATGGACTACGTCTTCCAGTTCGCACGTTCATGGGAACCGGGCAAGGCGATGGTGGTCGTTCTGGAGGCCACCTACACTGTCACCGATCCACCGCTCAAGCTTCTGCGGCGATTCATCCCGCCGTTGCGTCTCGGGGGCGTGGCACTAGACCTGTCCTTCTTCGTGCTGATGATCATCGTCTACATCCTGATCAGCATCGTGAGCAACGTTGCGAGAAGCGTGTGAACGATGATGCTCCCCGCCTGTGCGGGGATGATCCCACGGTCTTGCCGACTGCCGACGACTACGTAGAGGTGAAGAAGACATGCCGCTGACTCCCGAGGACGTGCGGAACAAACAGTTCACAACCGTCCGCCTTCGAGAAGGCTATGACGAGGACGAGGTCGATGCCTTCCTCGACGAGGTCGAAGCCGAACTGACGCGCCTGCTGCGCGAGAACGAGGACCTGCGCGCCAAGCTGGCCGCAGCGACCCGGGCCGCCGCGCAGAACCAGCAGCAGCAGGGCATGCGCAAGCCGGAGCCGCAGGACCAGCGCGGTCCGGGCGCCCCGGTGCCCGCCGCCATATCCGGCCCGCCGGTCCAGCAGGGTCCCCCGCAGATGGGTCCGCCCCAGCTGCCGGGCGGCGCGCCGCAGCTCCCGCCGGGCCCCGGCGGCCAGGGCCCGCAGGGTCCCGGCCCGATGGGCGGCCCCATGGGCGGTCCGATGCAGCAGCACCCGATGGCGGGCAACCCGTCCATGGGCGGCCAGAACCCGCTCGGGCAGCAGATGCAGCCGATGGGTCAGCAGATGCAGCCCATGGGCCAGCAGATGGGCCAGCAGATGCAGCCCATGGGGCAGCAGATGCAGCCGATGGGCCACCAGCCGCAGCTGCCGCAGCCCGGCCAGGGCCCCGGTGGCGACAGCGCCGCGCGTGTCCTCTCGCTCGCCCAGCAGACCGCCGACCAGGCGATCGCGGAGGCCCGCTCCGAGGCCAACAAGATCGTCGGCGAGGCGCGCAGCCGCGCCGAGGGCCTGGAGCGGGACGCCCGTGCCAAGGCCGACGCCCTGGAGCGGGACGCGCAGGAGAAGCACCGCGTCGCGATGGGCTCCCTGGAGTCCGCCCGCGCCACGCTGGAGCGCAAGGTCGAGGACCTGCGGGGCTTCGAGCGTGAGTACCGTACGCGTCTGAAGTCCTACCTGGAGTCGCAGCTGCGCCAGCTGGAGACCCAGGCCGACGACTCGCTGGCCCCGCCGCGCACCCCGGCCACCGCCTCGCTGCCGCCGTCCCCGGCGCCGTCGATGGCTCCGGCCGGCGCGATGGGCCACTCCATGGGGGCCCCGTCCCCGATGGCGCCCCCGTCCCCGATGGGCGGCGGCCCGTCGTACGGCGGTCAGCAGCAGATGTCGCCGGCGATGACCCAGCCGATGGCTCCGGTGCGGCCGGCCAGTCCGCAGCCGATGCAGCAGGCGCCGTCGCCGATGCGCGGCTTCCTGATCGACGAGGACGACAACTAGGCCGCGGCGGCCTGTGCCGCGTCGGCAGTCACTCAGGGCCGGGCCCGGTACCCCTCAGGGGGCACCGGGCCCGGCCCTTTGCCATGCCCCGCCGCTGCGCGCAGCCGCCCCCAGGTCCGGCTGCCCCGTCCCGCGGGCTCCGGGGCGGAGCCCGCGGGACGGGAGGGGCGGGGTGGGGACATGGAACGGCTGTGGCCCGGCGCCCCTCTGGAGGAGGGCCGGCCCCCCTTTTCCGCGCCCCGCGCCGGACTCGCCGGCGGGGCCGGGTCCGGCCCGGCGGGAGAAGCGGGGCGGCCCGCCGCCCCGGTGGGGTGGCGGGCCGCTCGGTGCGTGGGGTCAGGCCTTGCGGAGGCGGAACGTCAGGGACAGCGACTCGTCCGCGAACGGGTCGCCGAACGACCCGTCCGCCTCACCCGACGCGTAGTCCGTCGCCAGGACCTCGTCCGCGATCAGCGCCGCGTGGTCCGTCAGGGCCGTGACGACCTCCGGGTCCGTCGAGGACCAGCGCAGGGCGATGCGGTCCGCGACGTCCAGACCGGAGTTCTTCCGGGCCTCCTGGATCAGGCGGATCGCGTCACGCGCCAGGCCGGCGAGGCGCAGCTCCGGGGTGATCTCCAGGTCCAGGGCGACGGTGGCGCCGGAGTCGGACGCCACCGACCAGCCCTCCCGCGGGGTCTCCGTGATGATGACCTCCTCGGGGGTGAGGGTCACCGTCTCGCCGTTGACCGAGACCTCGGCGGAGCCGGACCGCAGGGCCAGGGACAGGGCCGCCGCGTCGGCCGCGGCCACCGCCTTCGCCACGTCCTGCACGCCCTTGCCGAAGCGCTTGCCCAGCGCCCGGAAGTTCGCCTTCGCGGTGGTGTCCACCAGCGAGCCGCCCACCTCGGAGAGCGAGGCCAGCGAGGAGACGTTCAGCTCCTCCGTGATCTGGGCCTGGAGCTCGGGGGACAGGGCCGAGAAGCCCGTCGCCGCGACCAGGGCCCGGGAGAGGGGCTGCCTGGTCTTGACCCCGGACTCCGCACGCGTCGCCCGGCCCAGCTCCACCAGGCGGCGGACCAGCAGCATCTGCTGCGACAGGACGGGGTCCACGGCCGTCGCGTCCGCCTCGGGCCACGAGGACAGGTGGACCGACTCCGGCGCCTCCGGGGTGACCGGGACGATCATGTCCTGCCAGACCCGCTCCGTGATGAACGGGGTGAGGGGGGCCATCAGGCGGGTGACCGTCTCCACGACCTCGTGGAGGGTGCGGAGCGCCGCCCCGTCCCCCTGCCAGAACCGGCGGCGCGAGCGGCGCACGTACCAGTTGGAGAGGTCGTCCACGAACGCGGACAGGAGCTTGCCGGCGCGCTGGGTGTCGTACGCCTCCATCGCGTCCGTGACCTCGCCGACGAGGGCGTGGAGCTCCGAGAGGAGCCAGCGGTCGAGGACGGTGCGGTCCGCCGGGGCCGGGTCGGAGGCCGAGGGCGCCCAGTTCGACGTACGGGCGTACAGCGCCTGGAAGGCGACCGTGTTCCAGTAGGTGAGGAGGGTCTTGCGGACCACCTCCTGGATGGTGCCGTGGCCGACCCGGCGGGCCGCCCACGGGGAGCCGCCGGCCGCCATGAACCACCGGACCGCGTCGGCGCCGTGCTGGTCCATGAGCGGGATCGGCTGCAGGATGTTGCCCAGGTGCTTGGACATCTTGCGGCCGTCCTCGGCGAGGATGTGGCCCAGGCAGACCACGTTCTCGTAGCTGGACTTGTCGAAGACGAGCGTGCCGACCGCCATCAGCGTGTAGAACCAGCCGCGGGTCTGGTCGATGGCCTCCGAGATGAACTGCGCCGGGTAGCGCTTCTCGAAGATCTCCTTGTTCTTGTACGGGTAGCCCCACTGCGCGAACGGCATGGACCCCGAGTCGTACCAGGCGTCGATGACCTCAGGCACCCGGACCGAGGTGTGGGAACAGCCCTCGGCCGTGCAGGGGAAGGTGACCTCGTCGATGTACGGGCGGTGCGGGTCCAGGGCGCTGTGGTCCCGGCCGGACAGCTCGCTGAGCTCGGCGCGGGAGCCCACGCAGGTGAGGTGGCCCTCCTCGCAGCGCCAGATCGGCAGCGGGGTGCCCCAGTAGCGGTTCCGGGACAGGGCCCAGTCGATGTTGTTGTTCAGCCAGTCGCCGAAGCGGCCCTGCTTGACCGAGTCCGGGTACCAGTTGGTCTTCTCGTTCTCCCGCAGCATCGCGTCCTTGACGGCGGTGGTGCGGATGTACCAGGACGGCTGCGCGTAGTAGAGCAGGGCGGTGTGGCAGCGCCAGCAGTGCGGGTAGCTGTGCTCGTACGCGATGTGCTTGAACAGCAGGCCGCGGGCGTCGAGGTCGGCGGTCAGCTTCTCGTCGGCCTTCTTGAAGAAGACGCCGCCGACCAGCGGGACCTCTTCCTCGAAGGTGCCGTCGGGGCGGACCGGGTTCACCACGGGCAGGCCGTAGGCGCGGCAGACCGCGAGGTCGTCGGCGCCGAAGGCGGGGGACTGGTGGACCAGACCCGTGCCGTCCTCGGTGGTGACGTAGTCGGCGTTCACCACGTAGTGGGCGGGCGCCGGGAACTCGACGAGGGAGAACGGGCGCTCGTAGGTCCAGCGCTCCATCTCCTTGCCGGTGAAGGACTCGCCGGTGGCCTCCCAGCCCTCGCCGAGGGCCTTCTCCAGCAGCGGCCGGGCGACGACCAGCTTCTCCTCGCCATTGGTCGCGACCACGTACGTGACCTCGGGGTGCGCGGCCACGGCGGTGTTGGAGACCAGGGTCCAGGGGGTGGTCGTCCAGACCAGGAGGGCGGCCTCGCCGGCGAGCGGGCCGGAGGTCAGCGGGAAGCGGACGAAGACCGAGGGGTCGACGACGGTCTCGTAGCCCTGGGCCAGCTCGTGGTCGGAGAGGCCGGTGCCGCAGCGCGGGCACCAGGGGGCCACGCGGTGGTCCTGGACCAGCAGGCCCTTGTTGAAGATCTCCTTCAGGGACCACCAGACGGACTCCACGTACTCGGGGTCCATGGTGACGTAGGCGTCGTCCAGGTCCACCCAGTAGCCCATGCGCGTGGTGAGCTCGGAGAAGGCGTCGGTGTGGCGGAGCACGGACTCCCGGCACTTGGCGTTGAACTCGGCGATGCCGTACGCCTCGATGTCCTGCTTGCCGCTGAAGCCGAGCTCCTTCTCGACGGCCAGCTCGACGGGCAGGCCGTGGCAGTCCCAGCCGGCCTTCCGGGCCACGTGGTAGCCGCGCATGGTCCGGAAGCGGGGGAAGACGTCCTTGAAGACGCGGGCCTCGATGTGGTGCGCTCCGGGCATGCCGTTGGCGGTCGGCGGGCCTTCGTAGAAGACCCACTCCGGGCGGCCCTCGGACTGCTCCAGGGTCTTGGCGAAGGTCTTGCTCTCCTGCCAGAACTCCAGGACGGCGTGCTCCAGGGCGGGCAGGTCGACCTGGGCGGGTACCGGGCGGTACTGCGGCGGGTTCGTCATGAGGCTTTTCGTCTTCCTCCGGCGGGGTCTGTCTCTCCGTCCGGAGGGACGAGAGCGCGCAGCTCCCGCGGTACCACCCTCCTTGGCCCCCGGGTGCGCCTGCGCGCGCCGGTGGCCCCCTCATTGGGGTTGCGAGCCGGTTCTACTGACCCGTGGACCGGGCGTCCCTGGGTGTTCTTCCGGCGGCTCCGGGGTGATCCTTCGCATCGCGCTCGCCCCCGGGCTCTCACCGTCCCCGGGTCGCTCCTGGCTGCGTACGAGGCTACTCGTCCCCATCCATGCCTTTCGCTGGGCCCAGTGTACGGGCCAGGTGGCCGCTCGGCAGACCGGAATTACGGTGCCGCGGCCGGTGCTCCCGCCGGTGACCCGAATGGTCCGACGGCCGCCGTCGGGGCCGGGAGGGCGGCGGGTGGCGGATTACCGGGCGCGGAGCTGGGCACAACGGATGCAGGTTGGTCTCGGTGGACGCGTGCCCCGTTGCCGCGGGGCCGGAGTCGATTTATCGTCCCAGCACGATTTGCGTGCTAGATCACCATATGTGAAGGGGCCGCAGCCATGGTGGCGAAGAAGCAGTCGACGGCGGCCAAGGCCGCACAGCGGGCGGCCCCAGACGCCCAGCCGGGCCCGGCCCCGGTGAAGCGCGCCGCAGCGGAGCAGCCGAAGCGGGCCGCGGCGGGGAAGACGGCCGCCGTGAAGCGGGTGGACGGCAAGAAGGCGGCGGCCGGGAAGCGAGCCCCGGCGGGGACGGCGGCGAAGCGCTCGGCCCCGGCCAAGGCCGGGAAGGCGGCCCCTGCCGAGGTGGCCGGGGAGACGACCGAGACGGGAGTCCGGAACGTGGTTGCCAAGAAGAGCACGGGCACGAGCAGGGCCAGGAAGACCGCCACCGCGGCCACCAGCGGGCTGCCCAAGGCCCGCGGCGCGGCGGAGCTCGCCGTCCGGCCGGGCGAGGACCCCTGGAGCCCCGCCGAGGTCACGGAGGCCCGTACCGAACTGGAGGGCGAGGTGCTGCGGCTGCGGTCCGAGCTGGACGCATCCGAGCTGGCCATCACGGGCCTGATGCGGGACGGCGGCGGCGGTGCCGGCGACGACGAGGCCGACACCGGCAGCAAGAACATCACCCGGGAGCACGAGATCGCCCTCGCCGCGAACGCCCGGGAGATGCTGGAGCAGACCCAGCGGGCCCTGGAGCGGCTGGACGCGGGGACCTACGGTCTCTGCGAGAACTGCGGCCGGCCCATCGGCAAGGCCAGGATGCAGGCCTTCCCCCGGGCCACGCTGTGCGTGGAGTGCAAGCAGAAGCAGGAACGCCGGCACTAGGGCGGGTGGGGCGCCGGTGCTGGTGAGCCGGGCCGCAGGCCCAGGGCGCCAGCCCCGGGCCAGGGGTGTGACGTACCCTCGTGTTCAGTTGTCGAGCCAGGACGAGGGACTCACGTGGCAGAGGCGGAGCGCATCATCGGTACGCCGGAGGTCGGGGACGACACCCAGCCGGAGCCCGCGCAGGCCAAGGGGCGGCGGCGGATCACCGCGCTGCTGGTCGTCGCCCTGCTGGCGTACGTGCTCGACCTGGGCAGCAAGATGCTGGTGGTGGCGAAGCTGGAGCACCAGGTTCCCATCGAGATCATCGGGGACCTGCTCAAGTTCGAGGCGGTCCGGAACCCCGGCGCGGCCTTCGGCTTCGGCGAGGCCTTCACGATCATCTTCACCTGTATCGCCGCCACCGTGATCGTGGTGATCGTGCGGCTGGCCCGGAAGCTCTACAGCCTCCCCTGGGCCATCGCCCTGGGTCTGCTGCTGGGCGGTGCGCTCGGCAATCTCACCGACCGGATCTTCCGCTCGCCCGGCGTCTTCCGCGGTGCGGTGGTGGACTTCATCGCGCCCGCCCACTTCGCCGTCTTCAACCTCGCGGACTCGGCGATCGTCTGCGGCGGCATCCTGATCGTGCTGCTGTCCTTCCGGGGGCTGGACCCGGACGGCACCGTCCACAAGGACTGACAAGGCATACTCGACGGGTGAGTACGATTCCCGAGATCCGCACCCTGCCCGTTCCCGATGGCCTCGAAGGCGAGCGCGTCGACGCCGCCATCGCCCGTATGTTCGGTTTCTCCCGGACGAAGGCGGCCGACCTCGCGGCTGCGGGGAAGGTGTCGGTCGACGGCAGCGTCGTCGGGAAGTCCGAGCGGGTGCACGGGGGCGCCTGGCTCGAGGTCGAGATGCCCGCCCCGCCGCGGCCGGTCGAGATCGTCGCCGAGCCCGTCGAGGGCATGGAGATCATCCACGACGACGAGGACATCGTCGTGATCATGAAGCCGGTCGGGGTGGCCGCCCACCCGAGCCCCGGCTGGACCGGCACCACCGTCATCGGCGGTCTGGCCGCCGCCGGCTACCGGATCTCCACCTCCGGCGCCGCCGAGCGCCAGGGCATCGTGCACCGCCTGGACGTCGGCACCTCCGGCCTGATGGCCGTCGCCAAGTCCGAGCGCGCCTACACCTCGCTCAAGCACCAGTTCCGCGAGCGGATCGTGGACAAGCGCTACCACGCCCTCGTCCAGGGCCACCCCGACCCGATGAGCGGCACCATCGACGCGCCGATCGGCCGGCACCCCAGCGCCGACTACAAGTGGGCCGTGACCCAGGAGGGCAAGCCCTCCGTCACCCACTACGACCTGATCGAGGCGTTCCGCGCCGCCTCGCTGCTCGACATCAAGCTGGAGACCGGCCGTACGCACCAGATCCGGGTGCACATGTCCGCGCACCGGCACCCCTGCGTGGGTGACCTGACCTACGGCGCCGACCCGACCATCGCCAAGCGGCTGGGCCTGACCCGGCAGTGGCTGCACGCGGTCCGGCTCGGTTTCGAGCACCCCGCCGACGGGCAGTGGGTGGAGTTCGAGAGCCACTACCCGGCGGACCTCCAGCACGCCCTGGACGTGATCCGCGCGGAGAGCGAGTGACCGCCGCGTACGAGGTCCGGGTCGCCACCGGCGAGGCGGACCTGGCCGCCTGCTTCGCGGTCCGCACCGAGGTGTTCGTCGAGGAGCAGGGCGTCCCGGAGTCGGTCGAGTACGACGCCTACGACGCGGAGGCCGTGCATGTGCTGGCCGTCGGGCCGGACGGCCCCCTCGGCACCGGCCGCCTGCTGTACGGCGAGGCCGCCCTCGGCAAGACCGGCTCGCCCGAGGTCGGCTCCCTGGGCCGGCTGGCCGTACTGAAGGCCGCCCGCGGCCTCGGGGTCGGCGCCGCGCTGGTCCGCGCGATCGAGGCGGAGGCGGTCCGGCGGGGCCTCACCGCGGTGGACCTCGGCGCCCAGACCCAGGCGCTGGGCTTCTACGAGCGGCTCGGCTACGTGGCGTACGGCCCGGAGTTCGAGGACGCGGGCATGCCGCACCGGGCGATGCGGCGCACCCTGCCGTAAAGCGGTAAAGCGGGACATACCTGGCAGGGTGGGGGAGTGGATCAGCTCCTCCTCCTCTTCGTGCTGCTGTTCGGCGCCGTGGTCACCGTGCCACTCGGGGACCGGCTGGGCCTGCCCGCGCCGGTGCTGATGACCCTGGCCGGGGTGGCGCTGGCCCTGGTGCCGGCCATCCCGAACGTCGACATCCCGCCCGAGTTCATCCTGCCGCTGGTGCTGCCGCCGCTGCTCTACGCCTCCGTGCAGCGCACCTCCTGGCGCCAGTTCGCGGCCAATGTGCGGCCCATCCTGCTGCTGGCCGTGGCCCTGGTCTTCGTCACCACCGCCGCGGTCGCCGGCGTCGCCCATGCCGTGGTGCCCGGGCTGCCGATCGCCGCGGCGGTGGCGCTGGGCGCGCTGGTCGCCCCGCCCGATCCGGTGGCGGCCACCGCGGTCGCCGGATCGCTGGGGCTGCCCCGGCGCATGGTGTCGATCCTGGAAGGCGAGGGCCTGTTCAACGATGTGACGGCCATCGTGCTCTACCACGTGGCCGTGGCCGCCGCCGTCAGCGGCAGCTTCTCCTGGCCGCAGGCGCTGGGGGAGTTCGTGCTGTCCGCGGTGGTCGCGCTGGCCGTCGGGCTGGCCCTGGGCTGGGTCGCGAACCGGCTGATGGGCCTGCTCGGCGACGCCACCCTGCAGATCGGGCTGACCCTGCTGGTGCCGTTCGTCTCCTATGTCCTGGCCGAAGAGCTCCAGGGCTCGGGGGTGCTGGCCGTCCTCACCACCGCCCTGTTCCTCGCCGAGTACGCCTCCGACGCCGACGACGTCCTGGGCCGGCTGGCCGGGCACACCTTCTGGGAGATCGTCGACACCCTGGTCACCGGGGTGGCCTTCGGGCTCATCGGCCTGGAACTGCACACCGTGTTCAGCACCGCGCACGGCCGCTGGGGGCAGCTCGCCGGCTGGGCCGTCGCGGTGATCGCGGTGGTGGTCGGCGTCCGGCTGGTGTGGCTGCTGCCGGCGGCCTGGCTCGCGAGGAAGCTGCACACCCGGCGCGACTGGGACGAGGAGATCCCGCTGAGCTGGCGGGAGAGCGTGGTGATGTGGTGGGCCGGGATGCGCGGGGTGGCCTCGGTGGCCCTCGCCCTGGCCATCCCGCTGCGGACCGACGACGGGCAGCCGTTCCCCGCCCGGGACGAGATCATCTTCATCGCCTTCGCGGTGATCATGACCACGCTGGTGGTGCAGGGCCTCACCCTGCCCTGGCTGGTGCGCCGGCTCGGAGTGGAGCCGGACACCGACGCCGAGCGCGCGTTCGAGCGCCGGCTCGCGCTCCGCGCGGCCAAGGCGGCGAAACGGCGGCTGAAGGAGATCCAGGAGGTGGAGGAGCTCCCCGAGGACCTGGTGGAGACCCTGTACCGGCGCGCGTACGACGTCGGCGCCCGGATCAGCCCCGACCTGGTCGACGAGGAGCGCCGCGAGGCGTACGCGCAGCGGGTCGCCCGGATCCGGGACGTCCAGCGCATCCAGCGCGAGATGATGTCCGCCGCCCGCCACGAGGTCCTCGCCGCCCGCAGTGAACCGGGCGCGGACCCGGAGGTGGTCGACCGGGTCCTGCGCCACCTGGACGTCCGCAGCCTCCGGACCTCCTGATGCGGTGCGGCTCAGACCTGGTAGCGGCCCGGGGCGAACAGGTGGGGATGCGCGGCGATCCACTCCGAGGTGCGGCGCAGCCCCTCGTCCAGGGACACCCGCGGCTGCCAGCCGGCCCACTCCCGGGCCCGGGAGTTGTCCGACAGCAGGCGCTCCACCTCACTGCCCGAGGGGCGCAGCCGCGATGTGTCCTCCGTCACCACCGCGTCCCGGCCGGAGGCCTTGATCAGGGCCCGGGCCAGGTCTCCGATCGATATCTCCCGGCCGCTGCCCAGGTTGACCACCTGCCCCAGCGCCCGGTCGCAGCCGGCCACCGCCAGGAAGCCCTCCGCCGTGTCCGTGACATACGTGAAGTCCCGGGTCGGGGTCAGCGAGCCCAGCCGGATCTCCTCGGCACCCGCGTGCAGCTGCGCCAGGATCGTCGGGATCACGGCCCGGGCCGACTGCCGCGGTCCGTACGTGTTGAAGGGCCGGACCACCGCCACCGGCAGCTCGAAGGCGTGGTGGAAGGAGAGGGCCATCATGTCCGCGCCGATCTTCGACGCGGAGTAGGGGGACTGCGGTTGCAGCGGGTGGCCCTCGTCGATCGGGGCGGTGAGCGCCGTCCCGTACACCTCGCTGGTGGAGGTGTGCACCAGCCGGCGCACCCCGTGGCGGCGGCAGGCCTCCGCGATGTTCTGGGTGCCGGTGACGTTCGTCTGCACGTAGGCGCCCGGGGAGTCGTAGCTGTACGGGATGCCGATCAGCGCCGCCAGATGGAAGACGGTGTCGCAGCCGGCCACCGCATCGCTGACCCGGCCCGCGTCCCGGACGTCGCCCGCCCACATCTCCACCGGGCCGGCCGGGTCGGCGAGGTAGCGCGCCAGATGGCCCTTCTCGGCGTACGGCTTGTAGTGCACGAAGGCCCGGACCCGGGCGCCGCGGGCCACCAGCAGGTCCACCAGGGCCGAGCCGATGAACCCCTCGGCCCCGGTGACCAGGACGGTCCGGTTGTTCCAGTCGATGTCGATGTTGTTCATGCGTGCTCCAGTACGGAAGAGGGGATGGGGTGGCCGGCGAGGCGCAGGACCTCGGCGGCGAGCAGGTCGGCCGCCCGGCCGTGCGGGCCCGGCTCGGCGGCGCCGGACATCGCGGCCAGCAGCGCCGGATCGGCCAGCAGCGGCTCGATCAGACCGGCCAGCCGGCCGGCCGTGGTCTCGGCATCCGGCAGCAGCAGCCCGGCACCGGCGTCGGACAGCACCCGGGCGTTGTGCGTCTGGTGGTCGCCGGGGGCGTGCGGGTAGGGGACCAGCACGGCCGGCACCCCGGTGGCCGCCAGCTCCGCGACCGTCGCCGAACCCGCCCGGCACACGATCAGGTCGGCCGCCGCGTACACCCGGTCCATCCGGTCCAGGTACGGCACCGCCCGCGCCACCCGGTGCCCGCCGTCCGCCGCCAGCGTGGTGGTCGCCTCCGGCAGCGCGGCCGGCCCGGTCTTGATCAGCAGCTGTACGTCGTCCCGGTCCTGCCATTGCCGGGCGAGGCCGAGCGCGGCGGCGGTGAGCCGGGCCGCGCCCAGACTGCCGCCGTTGAAGACCACCAGCCGCCGCCCGTCCGGCACCTGCAGCGCCTGCCGCGCCTCCGCGCGGTACGCGAGCCGGTCCCGGCCCAGCGCGGCCAGGGCCGCGGAGATCGGCATGCCGGTGGTCAGCGCCTGCTCCCCGCCGGTCAGGTGCGGCCGGCTCCGGTCGAAGGCGACCGCGAGGTTCGGGGTGAGCCGGGCCGCGAACTTGTTGGCGCGGCCCGGTACCGCGTTGGACTCGTGGATCAGCGCGGGCAGTCCGGCCATCCGGGCCCCCAGGACGGCGGGCGCGCTCGGGTAGCCGCCCATCCCGACCACCACGTGCGCGCCCTGCCGGCGCAGCACCGCCTTGGCCTGGCCGGCCGAGCGCAGCAGCGCGGCGGGCAGCAGATAGCGCTTCGCGCCGAGCGAGGGATCGAAGGGGATCATGTCGACGGTGTGCAGGCGGTAGCCGGCGGCCGGGATCAGCTCGGTCTCCAGACCGCGCTCGGTCCCGATGAACGAGATCACGGCCCCGGGGACCGCCCGGCGCAGCGCATCGGCGAGCGCCAGCCCGGGATAGATGTGACCGCCGGTGCCGCCCGCACCGATCACCACGGAAAGGTGTGTGTTCATGGTCACACCGTGCGGGAGTGTCCTAAGAACGTTCTAAGAGGTTCTCCGGGCCTGTTTGGCAGGCTTTGTCCATGCAACGGATTCTGGTGGTGGACGACGAGCCCGAGGTGCGGGCCGCGATCGAGGACGGGCTGGCCGTCGAGGGGTACGAGGTGCGCGGCGCCGCCGACGGGCTGGCGGCCCTGACGGAGGTGGTGTCCTGGCAGCCGGACGCACTCGTCCTGGACGTCCGGATGCCGGTGCTCGACGGGCTCGCGGTGTGCCGGCGGCTGCGCGCGCTGGGCGACCGTACGCCGGTCCTGGTGCTCACCGCCCTGGACTCGGTCAGCGACCGGGTGGACGGCCTGGACGCGGGCGCGGACGACTATCTGGTGAAGCCGTTCGCCCTGGACGAGCTGGTGGCCCGGATCCGCGCCCTGCTGCGGCGGGCCGCCCCCGATCCGGTCGGCGGCGGACCGCTCGGCTTCGGGGACCTGGTCCTGGACCCGGAGACCCGGACCGGACGCCGGGGGGACCGGCCGCTGGAGTTCAGCCGTACCGAGGCGGCCCTGCTGGAACTGCTGCTGAGGCATCCCGGTCAGGTGCTGCCGCGGGAGCTGATCCTCGACCTGGTGTGGGGACAGGACTTCGGGCCGGAGTCGAACTCCCTCGCCGTGTACGTCGGTTACCTGCGGCGGAAGCTGGAGGCGGGCGGCGAGCCGCGGCTGGTGCACACCGTGCACGGGGTCGGCTACCGCCTGGCCGCGGCATGACGGGCCCTGCGGGCCCGGGCCCGGACCGGGACCCGGACCCGGCCGACGGCCCCGACACCGGCCGGGCCTCCGGGCGGACCCGGCCCACGGCGCAGACCGGCCGGGACTCGGCCGGGACCCCGGACCCGCTGTCGGCGCCACCGCGCGCCGGCTCCGGTGCAGGCCCGCGCCCGCACACGGCGGAGCCCGGCGGGGCCGGTTCCGCCGCGGCGGAGCCCGGTGGCGGCCGGGCCTCCGGGCGGCGGAGGCTGGGGGCGCGGTGGCGGCGGCGCCGGCCGCTGCGGACCCGGCTCGCGCTCGCCGCCACCGCGGCCGTCGCCCTGGTCGCCGTCGGCGTCTGCACCGCCGCCTTCTTCATCGTCCGGGCCCAGCTGTACCACCAGCTCGACCTCAACCTCACCCAGTCCGCCCGGCTCGTCGCCCAGCAGTACCGGGACGCACCCCCCGGCACACTGTCCGGGCAGTGCCGGTTCCTGGCCGCACCCGCCTGCGCGGAGATCCTGCCGGCCGACCCTGCCCGGGACCCCCGTACGCCCTACCTGCTGCCGCCCGCCGAGCCCGCACGGCTCGTCGCAGCCGGCGAACACGCCCCGTACTACACCAACTTCACCCTCGACGGACATCCCGCCCGGATGCTCACCACCGACTACGCCAAGGGCCGCGCCCTGCGGGTCGCGCTGCGCGCCGACACCGTCGAGCAGGGCATCCGGCAGGCGGCCCACAGCCTCGCCCTCACCGGTGCGGCCGGGGTGCTGCTCGCCGCCGGGCTCGGCTACTGGGTCTCCCGGACCGGCCTCGCCCCCGTCAGCCGGCTGACCGCCACCGCGGAACGCATCGCCGCCACCCGCGACCCCCGCCACCGCATCGAACTGCCGCCGCCGGGCCGGGAGGACGAGATCACCCGGCTGGCCGGGAGCTTCAACACCATGCTCGGCGAACTCGAACAGTCCGTCACCGCCCAGCGCCGGCTGGTCGCCGACGCCTCGCACGAGCTGCGCACCCCGCTCACCGCGCTCCGCACCAACGCCGAACTGCTGGCCCGCGCCGACCGGCTGACCCCGGCCCAGCGCGACCGGGCCGCCGGCGCGCTCGGCCGGCAGCTGCGCGAGGTGACCGCACTGGTGAACGACCTGATCGAGCTGGCCCGGGACGAGGAGCCCCAGCCGCTGGTCGAACAGGTACGGCTGGCACCGCTGGTGGAGCGGACCGTGGAGGCGGCCCGCACCCACTGGCCGGCCGTGCCGTTCGTCCTCCACACCGAGGAGACCGTCCTCCCCGGCGTCCCCGCCCGGCTGGCCCGCCTGGTGTCCAACCTGCTCGACAACGCGGCCAAGTTCAGCCCGTCCGGCCTCCCGGTGGAGGTGGACCTCACCCCCGCCCACCTGACCGTCCGCGACCACGGCCCGGGCATCGCCCCCGAAGACCTGCCGTATGTCTTCGACCGCTTCTACCGCGCCGACACCGCCCGCACCCTCCCCGGCTCGGGCCTCGGCCTGGCGATGGCCCGCCAGATCGCCCGCGCGCACGGGGCGGAATTGACAGTGGAGCGGGCGCCGGGCGGCGGGGCGTTGTTCCGGGTGGTGTGGCCGGGCGGGTGAGGCTGCCGGACGGAGTCCGGCGCAGCGCCACGAAGCCGATGAGGCCCCCTGGGGCCGAGTCGTGCGAGCGGCGCGTGAGGAATGGGGCTCGCCCGGGCGCACGGGGCGGAGCTGACGGTGGAGCGGGCGCCGGGTGGCGGGGCGCTATTCAGAGTCGCCTTCGGGGCCGCCGCTTCCGGGGGCTTCGGCGTCGGCGGGGTCGGCGGCCGGTGAGGTTGCGATCCGGGGGAGGGCGTACGGGTGTTCCGCCGCCAGCCAGGCGATCAGCCGCTCCCGCACCGCACACCGCAGGGTCCACACGTCGTCGGCGTTCTTCGCCGTCACCACCGCGCGGACCTGGATGGTGTGCGGGGTGGTGTCGGTGACCACCAGCCCGCTGGACCGCCCGTCCCACTCCGGCAGTTCCTTCAGGATCCCGTCCAGTTTCTCCCGCAGCAGCGCCACCGGCGCCCGGTGGTCCAGGTGCAGGAAGACCGTCCCGGTCATCTCCGCACCACCGCGCGACCAGTTCTCGTACGGCTTGGAGGTGAAGTACGAGACCGGCATGGTGATCCGCCGCTCGTCCCAGGTGCGCACCACCAGGAAGGTCAGGGTGATCTCCTCGACCTTCCCCCACTCCTTGTCCACCACCACGGTGTCGCCGATCCGGACGGTGTCGCCGAAGGCGATCTGGAGCCCCGCGAACAGGTTTCCGAGGGTGGACTGGGCGGCGATGCCCGCGACGATGCCCAGCACACCGGCCGAGGCCAGCATCGACGCGCCGACCGTCCGCATCGCCGGGAAGGTCAGCAGCATCGCGGCGACCGTCACGACCACCACGACGGCGGTCACCACCCGCTTGATCAGCTCCACCTGGGTGCGGACCCGCCGTACCCGCGCCTCGTCCGTGTTCCCGGCCGCATACCGTGCGTACGAGGCCTCCACCACCGCACTGGCGATCCGGACCGCCAGCCAGGCCGCCGCGCCGATCACCACCAGGGTCAGCAGCTGCCCGAGTCTGCCCGGGTCCCGGAGGAAGGCCTTTACTCCCGCCGCGCAGAGCAGGAGCAGCAGGGGAGGCAGACAACGGCGCAGCAGCATCGAGCGGAGCACGGTCTCCATGCCTTCGACCGTAACCGACCGCCGTCGGCGCCGGCTGGCACGATGGGCACATGAACATCATCCTTTTCCACTCGACGTACGGACTGCGGCCCGCCGTGCACGCCGCCGCCGACCGGCTCCGGGCCGCCGGCCACCAGGTGCAGGTGCCGGATCTGTTCGAGGGCCGGACCTTCGAGACCGTCGAGGAGGGGATCGCCTTCCAGGAGGAGGTGGGCCGGGACGAGCTGCTCAAGCGGGCGGTGCTCGCCGCCGCTCCGTACTCCGACCGGGGGCTGGTCTATGCCGGGTTCTCGTTCGGCGGCTCGGTCGCCCAGCAGCTGGCGCTCGCCGACGAGAAGGCCCGGGGCCTGCTCCTGATGCACGGCACCGCCGACATCGCCGACGACGCGGCGGTGGACGACCTGCCGGTGCAGCTGCACATCGCGGACCCGGACGTCTTCGAGCCGCACGACTGGCTGACCGCGTGGTACCTGCGGATGCAGCGGGCGGGCGCGGACGTGGAGGTCCACAGCTACCCGGGCGCCGGGCACCTGTTCACCGACCCGGACCTGCCGGACTACGACGCGGAGGCCGCCGAGCGGGCCTGGGCCACCGTGCTCGGCTTCCTCGAGTCGATCTGATCTCTAGGTCGCCGGGCGCCGGCAGCGGCCGGCCGGTGCGGAGGCCGGCGGGGCGCACTGGTAGCCGTGGTCGGCCCGGTCGTCGCTGAGCCAGCGGCCGATGCACAGGGTGGCGGTGGTACGGCCGCGCTCTGCGCAGAAGGCGAGGGCGGCCCTGCCGTCGGCGAACGGGCCCGGGGCGTAGATCACCCAGTAACCGGGGTTGAGGGCGGCGTGGTCGCGGCTGCGCAGCACCAGGGCTTCCGGGACGGTGGTGCGGACGGCGGCCAGCCGGCGGTCCCGGGCGGCGGTGCCGGTGCTCTCGGGCTCGGAGTGGAGCTGGGCGATCCAGCGTCCGGTCGGCTCGGGTTCCGGCCTGGTGGCGGGGGTCGCGGGCGGGGGCGTGGGCCCTGGCGTGGGCAGTGCGGTGGGCAGCGTCAGCGTCGGCGTCAGTGTGGGCGTCAGCGGCGGCGTCGGCGTTGGCGTCGGTGTGGGCTTCGGCGGCGATGCCGTGGTGGCGATCACCGGCGGGACCGTCGGGTTCCGGCCGTCGTCCCTACCCGGTGCCTCTGGCTTGAAGAGTACGTACCCGCCGACGCCGAGCAGCGCCAGCGCGATGACGGCCGCCGCCGCGGCCGGCGGGGTGAGCCGCTGCCGGCGCCCGGTCTGCGGGGCCGGATCAACGGGCCCGCCGCTGCCGAGGGTCGGCAGCGCATCCCGGGGCGTGGCCTCGTACGGCGGTGGTGTCGGCGCGGCCAGCGGCGGGCGCGGGGCGGGGCGCTCCGGCAGCACCGGCGCCGGCCCGAACCGGCTGCCGGGCGACCGCGGTTCGGGCGGCGGGGCCGGAGCCGCCACCGGCGGCCGGTCGACCCGGGTGGGTTCCGGCGGCACCGCACCGCCCGCCGCCACCGCCGCCAGCAGCGCATCCAGCCGTGCCGCGTCCGGCCGCTGCGTCGGGTCCCGGACCAGGACGGCGGCGAGTACGGAGCCCAGGACGCCGGCCCGGCGGGGCGCGGGCACCGGATCGTCGAGTACGGCGGCGAGGGTGGCCAGTGTGGTGGCCCGGCGCATCGGGCTCACGCCCTCCACGCACACGTACAGCATCATGCCCAGCGACCAGAGGTCGGAGGCGGGCAGATCGGCGCCCCGGATCCGCTCGGGCGCCAGGTATTCGGGGGTGCCGATGACCTCCCCGGTCAGGGTCAGCGAGGCAGCGCCCTGCAGGGCGGCGATGCCGAAGTCCGTCAGTACCGCCGAACCGTCCGCCCGCAGCAGCACATTGGCGGGTTTGACGTCCCGGTGGCGGATCCCCGCATCGTGCGCCGCGCGCAGTCCGGACAGCACCTCGCGGCCGATCCGGACGGCCTCGGCCGGCCGCAGCGGGCCCTGTTCCAGCCGTTGCTGGAGGGAGTTGCCGGGCAGCAGCTCCATCACCAGCCAGGGATGCGGGTCCCCGTCCACGATGTGGTGGATGGTGACCACGTGCGGATGGCTGATCCGGGCCTGGGCCCGGGCCTCCCGGAGCACCCGCTCGCGCAGCACCCGCAGCGTCTCCGGGTCCTCCCCGCCGGTCGGAGGCCGGACCTCCTTGATGGCCACATCGCGGTGAAGGGCACGGTCCAGCGCGCGCCAGACCGTGCCCATCCCACCACTGCCGAGCCGTTCAACCAGCTCGAACCGTCCGTCGATCACGTCCCCCGGCGCGCTCATGGCGCCAGGTTAGGGGAGTCGGGACGGTCCGCGCTCAGGCTGCGCGGTATGCGGTCCAGTGGCTCTGCATCCGGGTCACCTGACCGGAGGTGAACTGGTACATGCATGCGTCGTACGTGTAGTCCATGAAGTTGTGGATCGGGTCCACGCCGGACTTGGTGGTGCAGGAGTCGCGGCCCGTCGGGCACTCGTACGCGGCGGTCTTCTCGGCCGGGGTGTCGGCCACGGAGTCGCCGCTTCCATTGCAGCCGCCCTGGAAGGTGTGGTACAGGCCCATCCAGTGGCCGACCTCGTGGGTGCCGGTGTCGCCCTCGTTGTAGTTGGCGGCGGAGCCGCCCGGGAGCGAGGAGTTCAGCAGGACCACGCCGTCCATCTTGGGCTGCGAGGCGTAGGAGCTCGGGAAGGTCGCCCAGCCGAGCAGGCCGCCGGAGAGGTTGGCGGTGTAGACGTTCAGCGAGTTCGCGCCGCCCTTGCGCAGGCTGTTCTTCATGTTCTTCTCGGCGGTGGAACCGGACGCCAGGTTGTACCAGCTCGCGTTGTCCGTGTAGTCGGTGCCGGCGAGGGTGAACTGGAAGTTGGAGTTCGCGTTGCCGGTGCCCTGGCCGCCGAAGGCGGAGTTCAGGACGGCCATCTGCTTCGAGATGTCGGTCGCGGTCAGCTTTCCGGTGGTGCCGGAGTGGATGACGTGGAAGTAGACCGGGATGGTGGTGACGGCCGTGGCGGCGCTCAGCCCGTGCTGCGGCTGGTTCTTGAGCTTCTTGTCCAGCTTCGCCTTCAGGTCGGCCTCCATGGCCTGGGCCTGGGCCTCGGTGACCTCGTTGGGCTCGGCCGCGTGCTGCTCCTTGGGGCGGGCCACGCGGGCGTTCGCCGGGGCGGAGCCGGTCTCTTCGGCGCAGACCTCGGCGGGCGTCTTGGCGGCGGCGACGGTGGTCGGGGCCGAGAGCGGGGACAGCGCCAGGGCTCCGGCCAGGGCGGCCGAGCCGATCAGGCGGCGACGGAGAAGGGGGGATATGCGGGCAACGGCGCGCACGTGTGCTCCTCGCGGATGATGTGGGGGTGGCGGAGAATGATCTCCTCAACTGGCGCGAAGCTTACGTGTGCATGTCATCGAAACGTCAAGACATCTGCTGTAAAAGATTTGTTGCCGGATACGCACAACGGCGCTCGGATGTCTCCGAACGCCGTTGTGAACCGCAAGATTGACGGTGCGTCAGTCAGTGATCATGTCACCGCGTGATCATCGCACCGGCTGGTTGACCTTCTCCACCTTCTGGGTACCGTTCATGGTCCGGTAGGACCGGGACCAGGAGGAGCTCGCGTCCCGCTTCGCCTTGTTGGACACCACGTAGTAGTCCATCTGGGTGCGCTCCGCGGTGACGTCCAGGACGCCGTAGCCGTGGTCGTCCATGTCCAGCCACTTCACGTGCCAGTTGGCGGACCGGATCGCCGCCTCGGCCGCCAGCGAGGCGGTGTTCGTCGGCACGTGCAGGATGTCGTCCAGGTTGTCGGAGGACACCGAGGTCACCACGAACTCGGTGGCCGCCGTGCCCGAACCCGGGTACGTGGCCATGTTGACCGGGACCTCGTTCGCCCAGGCCATGTGGATGTCACCGGTCAGGAAGACGGTGTTCCGGATGTTCCGGTCCTTCAGGTGGCCCAGCAGTTCCTTGCGGTCGTCCGTGTACCCGTCCCACTGGTCCACATTGGCGGCTATGCCGCCCTGCGGCAGGCCGAGCAGCTTCGCCAGCGGAGCCATCAGGTGCGCGGGCAGCGAGGCGAAGGCCACCGGCGAGATCATCACCGAGGTGCCGACCAGCTTCCAGGTCGCGTCCGAGCTCGCCAGGCCGGCCTTCAGCCAGTCCAGCTGCGCCCGCCCGGTGATGGTGCGCTCCGGGTCGTCCACCGAACCGCTGCCGGTCTTGGCCTGCTGCGAGCGGAACGAGCGCAGGTCCAGCAGGTGCAGGTCGGCCAGGTTGCCGAAGCGCAGCCGGCGGTAGACCGTGCCCGCGATGGAGGCCCGGACCGGCATCCACTCGAAGTAGGCCTGCTTGGCGGCGGCGGCGCGGGCCGCCCAGTCGCCCTCGGTGCCGGGGGTGTGGTTGTCGGCGCCCCCGGACCAGGTGTCGTCGGCGAACTCGTGGTCGTCCCAGATGGCGATGACCGCGTGGGCCGCGTGCAGGGCCTGGAGGTCGGCGTCCGTCTTGTACGTGCCGTGCCGGAGCCGGTAGTCGGCGAGGGTGGTGATCTCGTGCTTCGGCTCGTGCTGCCGCACCACGTACTTGGCCTCGGGGTAACCCCCGGTCTGGTACTCGTAGATGTAGTCGCCCAGGTGCAGGATCGCGTCCAGGTCGGTACGGGCGGCCAGGTGGCGGTAGGCGGAGAAGTACCCCGACTCCCAGTTGGCGCAGGACACCACGCCGAACCGCACCCCCGGGGCGGTGGCATCGTGCGCCGGGGTGGTGCGGGTCCGGCCGACGGGCGAGACGGTGCCGCCCGCGGTGAACCGGTAGAAGTACACCGTCTCGGGCCGGAGTCCCCGTACGTCGGCCTTGACGGTGTGGTCGGTCGCGGCGGAGGCGGTCACACTGCCGCTCGCGACGATCCGGGAGAAGGCCTTGTCCTCGGCCACCTCCCAGCCCACCTGGGTGTCGGGTCCCACGCCGGAGCCGGGAACGGCCGCGGCGGTGGGGGTGACGCGGGTCCAGAGCAGGACCCCGTCGGGAAGCGGGTCGCCGGAGGCGACACCGTGCAGGAACGCCGGGGCGTTCTCGGCCGCATGGGCCGGCCCGCCGCTGAGGGTCAGCGGGGCGAGGGCGGCAGTGGCCGCCGCGGCCAGGACGACCGTACGACGGCGCGGCGAAGCCGCGGAAGAAAAGGGGAGTTGACTGGTCACGGATGATCATATTACCGACCGGTATGGCTACCGTGACACCCCTGGGACGGCAACGGGCGGGCGAACTCTCGGAGTCCGCCCGCCCATTGGCCTGAATGTACCGTTCAGGCCGTTTGATCAGCTTCTGTGATCAGCCCTTGAGGGCCGTGTCGATGGCCGCCGTGAACGCCTCCGGCGTCGACGGGGTCTCGATCTTCTTGCCGTCCATCATCAGGGTCGGCGTCCCCTTCACCCCGGACGCGTCGAAGGCCTTCGACATCTCCAGCGCCCACCGGTCGTAGGTGCCGTTCTCCACCGCCGCCTTGAAGTCGGCGTTGCCCTTCAGGGCCGGCACCCCCTCCGCCACCTTGATCAGGTAGGAGTCCTTGGCGAACTTGTCGTCCGTCTCCTCCGGGTGGTTCTCCTTCGAGTACAGCGCCGCCTTGTACTCCAGGAACGCCTCGGGGCTGACGTTCAGCGCCGCGCCCAGCGCGCTCAGCGCGTTCTTCGAGCCCTCGCCGGTGACGCCCTTGTCGATGAAGGTCGCGCCGACGTAGCGGAGCTTGAACTTGCCCGCGTCCACGTCCTTCTTGATCTGCTCGCCCACCGACTGCTCGAACACCGCGCAGGCCGGGCAGCGCGAGTCCTCGTACAGCTCCAGGGTCTTCTTGGCGTCGGCCTTGCCGACGACCACGGTGGTGCCCTTGTCGCCGGAGGCGTTCTTCGGGGTGACCAGCGGGGCGTCGGCGGCCTTCTCCCAGGCGTCCGGCTTGGTCATCTCCATGATCATGTACCCGATGCCGCCCGCCAGGGCGAGGACGCCGACGACCGAGCCGGCCACGATGGCCTGCCGGCGTGCCTTGTCCTTCTTCAGCTGGGCTTCGCGCTCCTGGCGCAGCCGCTCGCGGGCCGCCGCCTTGTTGGCCTTGTTGTTGCGTGCACTCATGGTGGTACTCCGTGGGTGGGAACGAGGGGTGGGGATTGAAGGTCCTGCCGTACGTCGGTCAGGCACCGGAGGGCGCCGCGACCGGAACGGGAGGTCCCCGCCGTCCCACGGAATGGGCGGGGAAACGGGTACGGGCCCGGGCGCCCGCCCGGGCCGGCCGGACCGCCCGCCGGGCGGCCGGGCCGAGGGCCGACGCCCCCGAGGCCACCGCCAGCAGCAGCGGCCGGAAGGCCAGCACGGCCACCGCCCGCAGCAGCCGGCCCAGCGCCCGCTCGCCCTGCCACAGCCACAGCGCGGCCAGCAGGCCGACCGAGACATGGGCGCCCAGCAGCAGCCAGGGCACCCAGGGGCCGGGGGCGGCGAGCAGCGAGGCCGGATCGGCGGCGGGCCCGGTCACCTCGGCCAGCGGCCCGCCCAGCGGCGGGCCGCCGCACAGCTCCTCCAGCCCCAGGGCGCGCAGCGGCCCGGAGACCGGGCCGCCTGCGGGGCCGTAACAGACGTGCTGGCCGGCGGTGAATGCCGTGTCGGCGGCCAGTTCCAGCGGCACCAGCAGTCCGGCGATCGGGCCGAATCCCCGCTCCCGGCCGGCCAGGGCATAGGCGATCACAAAGACCGCCGCGAAGGCTCCGACGACCAGCGTCGGCGGCAGCGGAACCCGGGACATCAGGACGTGCGAGCCGGCCGAGAGCAGCACGACGAGGGCGCTGAACAGCGCCGCCCGCAGGCCCCTGAGCCGTGCTCCCGATATGTCCATCGCCCGTGAGTGTGCCATGCGACCCTGTGAAACCGGCATTCGCCCGCCGGATCGGCAGCCCGACGGCCGGCCGGAAGGTCAGCGGATGAGCCGGCCGTTCCGGAAGAGGTCCACGAAGATCTGGTGGTCGGCCCGGGCCCGGGCCCCGTACGCATGGGCGAAGTCCACCAGCAGCTCTCCGAAGCCCTCCTCGTCCGCCGCGATGGCCGCGTCGATGGCCCGCTCGGTGGAGAACGGCACCAGCGAGTGGCCGCTGCCGTGCTCGTCGGCCGAGGCGTGCATGGTCGCGGTGGCCCGGCCCAGGTCCGCGACCACGGCCGCGATCTCCTCCGGGTCGTCGATGTCGGACCAGTCCAGATCCACTGCGTACGGAGAGACCTCGGCGACCAGCTGCCCGGACCCGTCCAGCTCCGTCCAGCCCAGCCAGGGGTCGGCGTGCGCCTGCAGGGCCCGCTGGGAGATCACCGTCCGGTGGCCCTCGTGCCGGAAGTACTCCCGGACCGCCCGGTCCGTGATGTGCCGGGAGACCGCCGGGACCTGCGCCTGCTTGAGGTAGATCACCACGTCGTTCTCCAGGGCGTCGCTGTGCCCCTCCAGCAGGATGTTGTACGAGGGCAGGCCGGCCGAGCCGATGCCGATGCCCCGGCGCCCGACCACGTCCTTGACCCGGTAGGAGTCCGGGCGGACCAGGGACTCCTCCGGCAGGGTCTCCAGATAGCCGTCGAAGGCGGCCAGCACCTTGTACCGGGTCGCCGCGTCCAGCTCGATGGCGCCGCCGCCGCCCGCGAACCGGCGCTCGTACTCCCTGATCTCCGTCATCGAGTCGAGAAGGGAGAACCGGGTCCGCGAGCGGGCCGCGCGCAGGGCCTCCAGCAGGGCGCCGTCGGCGGTGTCCAGGGTGAAGGAGGGGACCTCCTCGTGCTTGGCGCCGGCCGCGAGGGCGTGGATCCGCTCCCGGTAGGCGGCGGCGTAGATCCGCACCAGTTCGCTGATCTGCGGGTCGCTGAGCGCCTTGGTGTAGCCGATCAGGGCGATCGAGGCGGCGAACCGCTTGAGGTCCCAGGTGAAGGGGCCGACGTACGCCTCGTCGAAGTCGTTGACGTTGAACACCAGCCGGCCGTTGGCGTCCATGTACGTGCCGAAATTCTCGGCGTGCAGATCGCCGTGGATCCACACCCGGCCGGTCCGCTCGTCCAGATAGGGCCCGCCGTGCCGGTCGCGCTCCAGGTCGGCGTAGAAGAGGCAGGCCGTGCCCCGGTAGAAGGCGAAGGCGGAGGCCGCCATCTTCCGGAACTTGACCTGGAAGGCAGCGGGGTCGGCGGCGAGCAGTTCACCGAACGCGGTGTCGAACACGTCGAGGATCTGCTCGGCGCGCTGCTCGTCGGTCGTCTCGGGGACCGCCATGGCTGGTGCCTCCTGGTGCGCGGGTCTTCTGGCTGTTGCAACGCCCGACGCTATCGTTCCGTGCCCGCGGTCGGTCACCCGCTGGACGTAGGATTCAAAGCTGCCCCCTTCACTCCCCCCGGAGGTCTGCCGTCGTGACCAAGACGCCGTTCACGCACCTGCACGTCCACACCCAGTACTCGCTGCTGGACGGTGCCGCGCGGCTGAAGGACATGTTCAACGCGTGCAATGAGATGGGCATGACCCATATCGCGATGTCCGACCACGGCAATCTGCACGGGGCCTATGACTTCTTCCACTCTGCTCAGAAGGCCGGAATCACCCCGATCATCGGGATCGAGGCCTATGTCGCCCCCGAGTCCCGGCGCAACAAGCGTCGCATCCAGTGGGGCCAGCCGCACCAGAAGCGGGACGACGTCTCCGGCTCCGGCGGCTACACCCACAAGACGATCTGGGCGGCGAACGCCACCGGCCTGCACAACCTCTTCCGGCTGTCCTCCGACGCGTACGCCGAGGGCTGGCTGACCAAGTGGCCGCGGATGGACAAGGAGACCATCAGCCAGTGGTCGGAGGGCCTGATCGCCTCCACCGGCTGCCCCTCCGGCGAGCTCCAGACCCGACTGCGCCTCGGCCAGTTCGACGAGGCCCTGAAGTCGGCCTCCGAGTACCAGGACATCTTCGGCAAGGACCGGTACTTCCTGGAGCTGATGGACCACGGCATCGAGATCGAGCGCCGGGTCCGCGACGGCCTGCTGGAGATCGGCAAGAAGCTCGGCATCCCGCCGCTGGTCACGAACGACTCGCACTACACCTATGCCAGTGAGGCGGGCGCGCACGACGCCCTGCTGTGCATCCAGACCGGCAAGAACCTCTCCGATCCCGACCGCTTCCGCTTCGACGGCTCCGGCTACTACCTGAAGTCCACGGACGAGATGTACGCCATCGACTCCTCGGACGCCTGGCAGGAGGGCTGTGCCAACACCAAGCTGGTCGCGGACCAGATCGACACGGAGGGCATGTTCAAGTTCCGGAACCTGATGCCGAAGTTCGACATCCCGGAGGGCTACACCGAGGTCACCTGGTTCCGTGAGGAGACCATGAGGGGGATGCACCGCCGCTTCCCCGGCGGCATCCCCGAGGACCGCATGAAGCAGGCCGAGTACGAGATGGACGTCATCATCTCGATGGGCTTCCCCGGATACTTCCTCGTGGTCGCCGACTTCATCATGTGGGCCAAGAACCAGGGCATCGCGGTCGGCCCCGGCCGAGGCTCCGCGGCCGGCTCGATCGTCGCCTACGCCATGGGCATCACCGACCTCGACCCGATCCCGCACGGCCTGATCTTCGAGCGGTTCCTCAACCCCGAGCGCGTCTCCATGCCCGATGTCGACATCGACTTCGACGAGCGCAGGCGCGTCGAGGTGATCCGGTACGTGACCGAGAAGTACGGCGAGGACAAGGTCGCCATGATCGGTACGTACGGCACCATCAAGGCCAAGAACGCGATCAAGGACTCCGCGCGCGTGCTGGGCTACCCGTACGCCATGGGCGACCGGCTCACCAAGGCCATGCCCGCCGACGTCCTCGGCAAGGGCATCCCGCTGTCCGGCATCCTCGACCCCTCGCACCCGCGCTACAGCGAGGCCGGCGAGATCCGCTCGATGTACGAGAACGAGCCGGACGTGAAGAAGGTCATCGACACCGCCCGCGGCGTCGAGGGCCTGGTCCGCCAGATGGGCGTGCACGCCGCCGGCGTGATCATGTCCAGCGAGCCGATCACCGACCACGTCCCCGTCTGGGTGCGGCACACCGACGGCGTCACCATCACCCAGTGGGACTACCCGAGCTGTGAGTCGCTCGGCCTGCTGAAGATGGACTTCCTGGGCCTCCGCAACCTCACGATCATGGACGACGCCGTCAAGATGGTGAAGGCCAACAAGGGGATCGACATCGATCTCCTGGCCCTCCCGCTCGACGACCCCAAGACCTTCGAACTGCTCGGGCGCGGTGACACCCTCGGCGTCTTCCAGTTCGACGGCGGCCCCATGCGCTCCCTGCTGCGCCTGATGAAGCCGGACAACTTCGAAGACATCTCCGCCGTGTCCGCCCTCTACCGGCCGGGCCCGATGGGCATGAACTCGCACACGAACTATGCGCTGCGCAAGAACAAGCAGCAGGAGATCACCCCGATCCACCCGGAGCTGGAGAAGCCCCTCGAAGAGGTGCTCGCGGTCACCTACGGCCTGATCGTCTACCAGGAGCAGGTGCAGAAGGCCGCCCAGATCATCGCCGGGTACTCGCTCGGCGAGGCCGACATCCTGCGCCGCGTGATGGGCAAGAAGAAGCCCGAGGAACTGGCGAAGAACTTCACGATCTTCCAGGAGGGTGCCCGCAAGAACGGGTACACCGACCAGGCCATCCAGGCCCTCTGGGACGTCCTGGTCCCCTTCGCCGGCTACGCCTTCAACAAGGCCCACTCCGCCGCGTACGGCCTGGTCTCCTACTGGACCGCCTACCTCAAGGCGAACTACCCCGCCGAGTACATGGCGGGCCTGCTCACCTCGGTCAAGGACGACAAGGACAAGTCCGCGATCTATCTGAACGAATGCCGCCGGATGGGCATCAAGGTGCTCCCGCCCAACGTCAACGAGTCCGAGTCGAACTTCGCGGCCCAGGGCGACGACGTGATCCTCTTCGGGCTCACCGCGGTGCGCAACGTCGGCCAGAACGTCGTGGACTCGATCATCAAGACCAGGAAGTCCAAGGGGAAGTACTCCTCCTTCCCCGACTTCCTGGACAAGGTCGAGGCCGTGGTCTGCAACAAGCGCACCATCGAGTCGCTGATCAAGGCCGGCGCCTACGACGAGATGGGACACACCCGCAAGGGCCTGGTCGCCCACCACGAATCGATGATCGACAACGTGGTGGCGGTCAAGCGCAAGGAGGCCGAGGGACAGTTCGACCTGTTCGGCGGAATGGGCGACGAGGAGACCAGCGAGCCGGGCTTCGGCCTCGACGTGGAGTTCTCCGACGTGGAGTGGGAGAAGTCCTACCTGCTCGCCCAGGAGCGCGAGATGCTCGGCCTCTACGTCTCCGACCACCCCCTGTTCGGCCTGGAGCACGTCCTCTCCGACAAGACCGACGCCGGCATCTCCCAGCTCACCGGCGGCGAGCACAGCGACGGCGCGGTGGTCACCATCGGCGGAATCATCTCCGGCCTCCAGCGCAAGATGACCAAGCAGGGCAACGCCTGGGCCATCGCCACCGTCGAGGACCTGGCCGGCTCCATCGAGTGCATGTTCTTCCCGGCCACCTACCAGCTGGTCTCCACCCAGCTGGTCGAGGACACGGTGGTCTTCGTCAAGGGCCGCCTGGACAAGCGGGAGGACGTCCCCCGGCTGGTCGCCATGGAGATGATGGTCCCCGACCTCTCCTCGGCCGGCACCAACGCCCCGGTGGTCCTCACCATCCCCACCGTCAAGGTCACCCCGCCGATGGTCACCCGGCTCGGCGAGATCCTGCGCCACCACAAGGGCAACACCGAGGTCCGGATCAAGCTCCAGGGCCCGCGCACCACCACCGTGCTCCGGCTCGACCGGCACCGGGTCCAGCCCGACCCCGCCCTCTTCGGCGACCTGAAGGTGCTGCTCGGCCCGTCCTGCCTGGCCGGCTGAGACCGGCCGGCCGTACGGGTCGCAGGCCGTACGCACCAGGGCGCCCCCGGCAGCTGCCGGGGGCGCCCTTCGTCTCACCGCGACCGGAGACGTCAGTTGTGGCCGAACTTCTTCGACTTGCTCTTGTGCGCCAGATCCATCGGACTCGGTGCCGAGGACGAGGGCTCGGAGACGCTCTCCTGCGAACTGCGATCCTGCTGAGAGGAGCGGGGCTGTTGCTTCGCGGGCTGCTTCTGGTTCTTGTTCTTGGCCATGGTGAAGCCTCCATGAGGGGTATAGGGGCCAGGGCCGCCTTCACACTCACACACCGCCAGAAGCAACGCATTTTGGATCATTACTGCGTGTAGCGCAGTAAACCCACCGACCCGCCACGCCGATGATCGAGTTCCGGCCGTCAAGCCCCTTGCGTTCGGGCAGACTCGGGGGGAACTCTGGAGCCTCCCCGAAAGTGGGTGGAACGCGTGGACCGCTGCGTCGTCCTGGTGGATGCCGGCTACCTGCTGGGCGCCGCCGCGAGTCTTCTCGCAGGGGAGCCCTCCCGCTCCCGCATCACCGTCGACCACGCCGCCCTCATCCAGGGTCTGCGGGAAAGGGCCGAGGCAGACACCGCACAGCCGCTGCTCCGCATCTACTGGTTCGACGGCGCACCCGACCGGGTGCCCCAGCCCGAGCACCGGCGGCTGCGCGTCATGTCCAGGGTCACCGTCCGGCTGGGCGCCCTCACCCGTTCGGACGGCCGCTGGGCCCAGAAGGGCGTGGACGCGGCCATGCACGCCGAGCTCACCGAACTGGCCAGAAACCGCGCCTGCTCCGACGTGGTCCTGGTCACCGGGGACGGCGACCTGCTGCCCGGCCTGATGTCCGCCAAGGAACACGGCGTCGCCGTCCACCTCTGGGCCGTCCAGGCCGCCGACGGCGACTACAACCAGTCCGAGGACCTCGTCGCCGAAGCCGACGAACGCCGGGTCCTGGACCGGGCCTGGATCACCCGGGCGGTCCGCGCCAAGGACCTCAGCGGCCTCTGCTCGCCGCCGCCCGCCCCCCGCCCCGAGATCGCCGCCATCCTCTCCGCGCCGCTGCCCGAGGCCGCCCTCGCCGAGGCCGCCCGCAACGGCTCGGTCCCGGTGGACCGGCAGCTCGGCGGCCCGTCCGGCGCCCCCGGGGGCACCGGCGCCCCGGGCGGTCCCGGCACCGCGGAGCGCAACGGCGCCGCCGTCCCGGCGCCGGCCACCGCCCACGCCGGCCGGACCGTACCCACCCCCAAGGACCTGGCCGTGCTGCGCGCGCCCGCCGGCCCGGCCGGAGCCGGAGCCGGCCTCGCGGCCGGGCAGCCGCCCGCGGGCAGCGCCCTGCGCTGGTCCTCCGACAAGGGCTGGATCGACCGGGCCGGCCCGCTCGGCGAACCCGCCGAAACCGCCTCCCTGCCCACCCTCGCCCAGCTCACCAGCGCAGAACAGCGCTGGGCCGACCGCGAAGAGGACATCACCACCGTCGGCGGCGACCCCTTCGAGGTGGGCCAGGTCTTCGCCCGCCGCTGGATGGAACGCCTCCCGGAGACCGTCCACCTGCAGAAACTGTCCACCATGTACCCGCGGATCCCGCACCGCATCGACGGGGAACTGCTGCGGTACGCCGCCCGGTTCGGCCTGCTCGCCCACAAGGACGACCAGATCGACGAACACGACCGCTACGCCATCAGGGCCGGCTTCTGGCGCGAGATCGACGTCCGGGCCGCCGCCGGACACCTGACCCCGCCGGCCCCCGCGACACCCCCCGCACCGGCCGATTGAGCCCGGCCGGCCGGTGTCCGGCCGCCCCGGGCGCCCCTGGGGCGGACGGACCCCGTAGGCTGCTCCCTCG